>NZ_JBFOCQ010000028.1:0-136572 GCF_040907805.1 Aeromonas sp. s3 | reverse complement strand
GGAGCCGCCGACCACCGGGACCGTCGTGCCCAGCTCGGCTTCGATGCTCTCCAGCATAGCCTCCTCCTGGCCCGGGCTTGCATGCAACAAGATGAGCTGCGGTAACTCGCCGGGGCGACCCCCGTCAGCGATGGCGCTGCGCAGCAGCTGGCGCACATCGACGGCAGCCCCCGCCTGACCCGCCACACCGTAGGCGCCCTTGTCATCGTAGATGGCCGCAACAGCCACCCCCCGCCCCTGGCGGGCATGGTGGCCGGTCTGGGTCATGACCCCGCCGCAGGAGCTGCAACCGATCAGCCGGGACGACGGGAACTGCTGTTTGAAGTGATGACGCAGTTCCTCGGCATCATGAGCCTGAGTAAAATAGACCAACAACAGCGAAGGGGAATCGGGTGATTGAGCGAGCAGCCGCTCACTGATCTGTCGAGCAGCCAGCAGGGAGGTCTCTTCAAGAGAGTGAGCCGTCAGAAAGTTCAACACCATCTCCTAGTTGTGCATGATGCTGGGGGTAAGCAAAAATCATACCTTAATCAAACAATTATCCCGTTTCATCGACTAGAATGCTCTCAATCGAGACCAACCACAGGACAGCCGCATGTGGCAAAAGAACATCAATGATTTTGACCGGGTCGTCGCCATCGGTGGCGGCCATGGCATGGGCCGCGTGCTCTCGTCCCTCTCGTTCCTGGGATCGCGCCTGACCGGCATCGTCACCACCACGGATGATGGCGGCTCCACCGGACGATTGCGCAAGAGCCAGGAGTGTATCGCCTGGGGTGATCTGCGCAACTGTTTGAATCAACTGGTCACCGATCCCAGCATCGGCAGCCTGCTGTTCGAGTATCGCTTCGCCGGTCGTGGTGAACTGGCCGGCCACAACCTCGGCAACCTGATGCTGCTGGCACTCGACAACCTCTGCGTGCGCCCTCTTGATGCTATCAAGCTCATCAGCGACATGCTGAAAATAGAGTCACAATTGTTACCCATGTCTGAATTTCCCACCGACCTGTGTGCCCACACCGTCTGTGGCAACCAGATCCTGGGGGAAGTATCCATCGATCAGCTCGATACCCCGCCGCTCTCACTCAGCCTGAGCCCCGAGGTACCAGCCACCCGCGAGGCGGTACAGGCGCTGGAGCAGGCCGACATGATCATTCTGGGGCCCGGCAGTTTTCTCACCTCCATCATGCCCCCGCTGCTGCTGGCGGAAGTGGCGCAGGCCATCAACGAGAGCAACGCCATGCTGGTGTTCATTTGCAATCTGGTGGCGGAGAATGGCCCGGCTGGCCAGCTCAGCCTGCTCGATCAGTGGCGCTGGCTGGAATCACGGGTCGGTACGGGACGGCTCGATGCCATCCTGGCTCCTGCAGGAGAGTACCAACCTGAACTGGCTGGCAGGTTGATCCAGGCCGATCTGGGTGAAGCCGCGCTGCCCCATCGCCATGATCGCCTGAAACTGAAACTGGCCCTGGACAGGGTGATCCAGCAACTGGTCAATCAACGCTAGCGGGCAGGTTGAGTCCGGCGCCCATGCGCCGGCTGCCCGGGCTCAATGGTAGTTGGCAAGGTGGGAGAGCACCTGAGGCAGGGATTGTTCCAGCTCGTTGAGCAGACGGGCGACCTCGGCCCCATCCGCTTGCTTGCAGGCGAGCTCCAGTGCCATCACCTGCTGATAGCTGACTTGAGCACCGTAACTGCCGCAAGAAGACTTCATGCTGTGGGCAAGCCGGGCCAGAGCCGTCCAGTCCTGACGCTCATAGAGCGGGCGCAGTTGAGTGAGCTGCTCGCCCACCTCCTCGATAAACACCGAGATCACCACCGGCATCATCTCCTGGCCGATATCTTCCGCCAATTGTCGCAATACCTTCTGATCCAGCCACTCCATTTCATCATCCTCCCGTGGTATTCAAACAGACCATACTATAGATGCCCGGCATGGTACCGTCACGTCTGCTTCCCTACCAACAATTAGACCCGCACGGGGCATAGGATAAAAAACGTGATCGAGCTCGCCTAACCAGACAATAGATGGCCGAATTGCAACATAATGGTTGCCAATAAATTAACAATTAAATAACAATGACAGCCGTGAGAATGATGCGACTCAGCAACACCTCTCTCATCCCTTTTGCCTGTATGGCTGCTGCGAAGAACCAGGGTAGGATTCTACCCTGGTATTTTTTTACATTGAAATCAGGATGTTATCACTTCTGATCGGCAGACACCCGCTCACCCAGCCGAAACAGGTTGAACTCGCCAGGCGCCATCCTGACCCAGTCTTCATTACCGGTCAGCGGCCGCGTGGCAATCAGGGTCACCACATCGTTCGGGGTTGTCTCGCTCTGAAAATCGATGGCGACATCCTCATCCAGCAGACGTGCCTCCCCGAATGGAGCTCGCCGGGTCAACCAGTAGAGGTTGTTGCTGCAATAGGTCATCACGAACTCCCCATCCGACAGCAACATGTTGAATACCCCGAGGCTACGCAGCTCGTCACACAGGGTCGCCAGATAGCGGAACATGGCGGGGAAATTGGCAGGGCGCCTGGGGTATTTCTGCTCCAGCCGCTCGAGCAACCAGCAGAAAGCGTGCTCGCTGTCGGTATCCCCCACCGGTCGGTGTCGCCCGGTGGCCAGCTTCTTGTAGCCGGTCAACTGACCGTTGTGGGCAAAGGTCCAGTAACGGCCCCACAGTTCACGGGTAAAGGGGTGGGTATTTTCCAGCGACACACAGCCACGGTTGGCCTGGCGGATATGGCTGACCACGGCGCGGCTCTTGATGGGCAGTGCCTGTACCAGCCTGGCGATGGGGGACTGGGCGCTGGGTTCGGGATCCTTGAAGGTTCGAAAGCCCTTCCCTTCGTAGAAGGTGATGCCCCAGCCATCCTTGTGAGGTCCCGTCTTGCCGCCGCGCAGCATCAGGCCGGTGAAACTGAAGCAGATATCGGTCGGCACATTGGCACTCATGCCGAGCAGTTCGCACATAGGCTGCGGGCTCCTTGCTTACTTGATCGTTGCTCGTTCAAGGGGTCGCCCGGCGGGGATCCAGAACTTTGCCGGCCGACCTCTTGCACCGGATCACGCCGGCCGGAACATAAACCCGCAGGATTCAGCGGTTCCGGCGCGGGATCACATCCTTACTTGGCCATCTCTTTTTCGACCAGCTGGATCAGGATGTGGATCACCTTGATGTGCACTTCCTGAATGCGGTCGGCATAGCCGAAGTGCGGCACCCGGATCTCCACATCGGCCAGACCGGCCATCTTGCCGCCATCCTTGCCGGTCAGCGCGATCACCTTCATGCCCTTGGCACGCGCCGCCTCGATGGCCTTCAGGATATTGCCGGAGTTGCCGCTGGTGGAGATGCCGAGCAGCACGTCGCCACGACGGCCGACCGCTTCCACATAGCGAGAGAAGACGTAGTCGTAGCCAAAGTCGTTGGAAACGCAGGAGAGGTGGCTGGGATCGGAGATGGCGATGCCGGCATAGCCGGGACGGTTCTCGCGATAACGGCCAGTCAGCTCTTCGGCAAAATGCATGGCGTCACAGTGGGAGCCACCGTTGCCACAGGAGAGTACCTTGCCTTCCTGCTTGAAGGAGTCAGCGAGCAGCTTGGCGGCCGCCTCGATGTTCTTCAGATTTTGCTCATCTGCCAGGAACGCCTGGAGCACGCCGGCAGCTTCGGTCAATTCATTGCGGATCAGTTCTTGGTACATGATGTCTCTTCCAAAATATGGGCGGCGCCATTGTCGCACAAGCCAATCCCGGAGTCGCCCCCCGCCCGTCAAGATGGCGCCGGCACTACGTTATGCCGATCACAGAGCCAAGGTAACAAGCTTGTAAACAGCTTGATAAGTTTGTGCGTATGAATTACAACAGAGGCCATATCCAACAGGTCAGACCTCTGGATCAGTTAACCCCCAGTTCACCCAATTTCGGCAACTCATGCAAGGAGCGAAAAATGACGACGACCCTCACTCTGCTCGGAGTGATCCTGGTGATCGGCGCCATGGCTTATCGCCGGGCGTCTCTGTTCACCTCCACGCTGGCCACGGCGGCAGCCCTGATTGCCGGCACCCTCTATGGCCACGTTCCCCTGCTGGTCTGGGTACTGTTTGCGGTGATCGCCATTCCCCTCAATCTGGTGGATTTTCGTCGCAATCAACTGACCAAGCCGCTGTTCAAACTCTACAAGTCCATCATGCCGGAGATGTCCCGCACCGAGAAAGAGGCCATTGAGGCGGGCACCACCTGGTGGGAAGCCGACCTGTTTGCCGGCAACCCAGACTGGAAAAAGCTGCACGCCATCCCGGTCAGCACTCTCTCTGCCGAAGAGCAGGCCTTCCTTGACGGCCCGGTGGAAGAGGTGTGCCGCATGGTCAACGACTGGGAGGTGACCCACGAGCGGGCCGACCTCTCCCCCGAGGTGTGGCAATACCTGAAGGACAACAAGTTCTTCGCCATGATCATCAAGAAGAAATACGGTGGCCTGGAGTTCTCCGCCTACGCCCAGTCCTGCGTGCTGCAAAAGCTGTGCGGCGCCAGCGCCGTGCTCGCCTCCACCGTCGGCGTGCCCAACTCGCTGGGCCCGGGCGAACTGCTGCAACACTATGGCACCGATGAGCAGAAGGATTACTACCTGCCGCGTCTGGCGGTCGGCAAGGAGATCCCCTGCTTCGCCCTCACCAGCCCGGAAGCGGGCTCTGACGCAGGCTCCATCCCCGACTTCGGGATCGTCTGCAAGGGCGAGTGGGAAGGAAAAGAAGTACTCGGCATGCGCCTGACCTGGAACAAGCGCTACATCACGCTTGCCCCCATCGCCACCGTACTGGGCCTCGCCTTCAAGCTGCGTGATCCCGAGCACCTGCTGGGTGACGAAGAGGAGCTCGGCATCACCTGCGCCCTCATTCCGACCCACATCAAGGGTGTCGAGATCGGCCGTCGCCACTTCCCGCTCAACGTACCATTCCAGAACGGCCCGACCCGCGGCAAGGACGTGTTCGTCCCCCTCGATTTCATCATCGGCGGCCCGGCCATGGCCGGTCAGGGCTGGCGCATGCTGGTCGAATGCCTATCGGTCGGACGCGGCATCACCCTGCCCTCCAACAGCACCGGCGGCGTCAAGATGCTGGCCCTGGCGAGCGGCGCCTACAGCCGCATCCGACGTCAGTTCAAGCTGCCCATCGGCAAGATGGAAGGCATTGAAGAGCCGCTGGCCCGTATCGGCGGCAACGCCTACATCATGGGCGCCGCCGCCAAACTGACCGTGACCGGTATCGATTTGGGCGAGAAACCCTCGGTCATCTCCGCCATCGTCAAGTACCACCTCACCGATCGTGCCCAGAAGTGCATCATCGATGCCATGGACATCCACGGCGGCAAGGCCATCTGCATGGGCCCCAACAACTACCTGGCCCGTGGCTATCAGGGCGCGCCCATCGCCGTCACGGTGGAAGGGGCCAATATCCTGACCCGCAGCATGATCATCTACGGTCAGGGCGCCATCCGCTGCCACCCCTACGTGCTGCCCGAAATGCTGGCGGCCAGCCACCCGGATCAGGAGCAGGCCCTCAAGGACTTCGACAAGGCGGTGTTCAGCCACGTCGGCTTTGCCATCAGCAACCTGGTGCGCAGCTTCTGGCTGGGTCTGACCGGTGCCCGCTTCGCCGCCGCGCCGTTCAAGGATCAGACCAAGGGCTACTACCAGCAGCTCTCCCGCCTCTCCGCCAACCTGGCGTTCCTGTCGGACATGGCAATGGGTACTCTGGGCGGCGAGCTCAAACGCAAGGAGCGGGTCTCCGCCCGCCTCGGCGACGTGCTGAGTCAGCTCTATCTGGCCTCCAGCGCCCTCAAGCGCTATCAGGACGAAGGCCGCCAGCACGCCGATCTGCCGCTCTTGCACTGGGCACTGCAGGATGCCCTGTTCAAGGCACAGGAAGCGATCGACGAGCTGTTGCGCAACTTCCCGAACCGCTGGATTGGGCTGGCCCTGCGCGTCATCGTGCTGCCACTGGGCCGCGACCTGAAACGCCCGAGCGACAAGCTGGACAACCAGGTAGCCCGCCTGCTACAAACCCCGAGCGAAACCCGCAGTCGACTGGCCCAGGGTCAGTATCTCACCCGCGAAGAGGGCAACCCCTTTGGTCTGCTGGAGCAAGCGCTGGACGACGTGCTCTCTGCCGAGCCGCTGTTTGAGAAAGTATGCAAGGCTGACGGCATCAAGCGTCCGTTTATGCAGCTGGACAAGGTGGCAGAATCCGGCCTGACGCTGGGGGTACTCAACCAGACCGAAGCGGACCTGTTGCGTCGCGCCGAAGAGAGCCGTTTGCGCACCATCAACGTCGATGATTTTGATCCCATCGAGCTGGTCGCCAACAAGGCCCTGTTCGAGCCATCGGCCTATCACAGAGCCGCCTGAACGCCTGATAGATAGTCAAACGCCTCCCAAGTGGAGGCGTTTTTTATGGGGCAGGATCAGGATGACGACAAAGAGATTTCACAGATCAAATTTTATTTCCCAATAAGTTTCCTATCCTTAGTGAAGCAGTTAATGTAAGCACAGGATCCCAAACAGGATTGCATGATGGATGACCAAATCCTGATTATTGACGATGACGATCTGCCCCTTCTCGACGACCAGCAGGCTGGATGGAAGGTGATGATTGTGGACGATGAGCCCGAAGTGCATCGCATCACCAAGATCACCCTGAGCAAGTTTGAATTCGATAATAGACCCATTGAATTTTTGCATGCTTATTCAGCCGCTCAAGCCAAGGAGCTGCTCGCCAAGACCCCGGACGTGGCCTTGTTGCTGCTGGACGTGGTCATGGAGGTCGATCACGCCGGTCTCGATGTGGTCAAATTCGTGCGCGAGGATCTGCAAAACAAGATGGTGCGCATCGTGCTGCGTACCGGTCAGCCGGGCCAGGCCCCGGAAGATGACGTGGTCAGCAACTACGACATCAACGACTACAAGGACAAGACCGAGCTCACCTCCCAGAAGCTGCGCACCCTGCTGCGGGCCAGCCTGCGCTCCTATCGCGACATCCGTACCCTCGAGAGCAACCGTCAGGGGCTGGAAAAGGTCATCGAGGCCTCCAAGGGGATCTTCGAGAAGCGGGCACTGCGGCAGTTTGTCGAAGGGGCCCAGGAGCAGCTCAGTGCCCTGCTCAATCTGGAAGATTCACATATCTATGATGTGAAGCAGTATGCCTACGAGGTACGGGATCAGATCCTGGAACCTCTGCTGCCGGGCCATCCGTCGCTGCGTCTGGCCGATGCTCCTGTCATCCTGCGTCAAGCCATGAACAATCGCGCCAACGTCTATGACGGCAACCAGATGGTGCTCTACTGCCAGAATCCACGCCATCATCTGCTGTTTCACATCGAGACCACTCGCCAGCTTAGCCAGATGGATACGGGCCTGCTCAGCCTGTTCACCGAAAACATCATAGTGGCGCTGGAGAACATCCGGCTCAACGAGGTCATCGCCGACAACCAGCGCGAGATCATCTACCGCATCGGCGAGCTGGTGGAGACCCGCTCCAAGGAGTCCGGCCTGCACGTCAAGCGGGTTGCCCTCTATACCGAGCTGTTCTGCCAGTTGCTGGGCATGAGCGAGGAGCAGAGCGAGCTCATCAAGCGCGCCTCTCCGCTGCACGACATCGGCAAGGTGGGCATTCCGGATGCCATCCTGCACAAACCGGGCAAGTTGACCCCGGAGGAGTGGGAGATCATGAAGACCCACGCCCAGCTGGGGCAGGACATGCTCTCCGGCAGCGATCTGGCGCTGTTCCAGATCGGTGCCACCATCGCCGGCAACCACCACGAAAAGTGGAACGGCAGCGGTTATCCCCGTGGCCTCAAGGGCGATGCCATTCCGCTGGAAGGGCGGGTGGTGGCGCTGGCTGACGTGTTCGATGCACTCGGCTCGGATCGCTGCTACAAGAAGGCCTGGCCGCTGGACAAGGTACTGGCGCTGATCCAGGAGGAGAAAGGCCAGCACTTCGACCCCCAGCTGGTGGAGCTGATGCTGGCCAACCTCGATAAATTCCTCGAGATCCGCGAACAGCACAAGGATATCTACGTCGGGGAACATTGAGCTGGATGGGTTGTTCAACCACCCCAATAATCTGCCCATATAGAAAGAGCCGCCCTGACAGGCGGCTTTTTGCTGCTTGCAGCATTCCCCTCACCTATTGTTCGGGCAGGTTGAGATCCAGCTTGGCCTCCGGCTTGGCGCTCTCGCTCTCGGCTTTTTGCGATGCCATGGCTTTTTGCGATGCCATGGCTTTTTTCAGCGCCCGCCGCTTTTGCAGCACGATGAAGCCCACGCCGCCGAGCAGGAGCAGCAATAATGTGCCAGCGCCCCCCAGCAGCCAGACCAGCCAGCCGCCGCTCTCCTTTTCCTCGAACTTAACCTGGCTCGGAATTGCCGCCGAGGCTTCTGACGCGGCAGAGGCGGCCGATGGGGGCGTTGCCAGCACCGGGAAGATATTGAAGGATTTGACCGGCAGGCTCACCTGAATTTCGCGGCCCAAGCGGGTCGTGCCAAACAGGGTGGCCGTCACCTCATATTGGCCGACTTCCTTGATGGCGGAGAGATCCACCTCCACCTTGGGTTCGGTGGCCACCGCATTGAACGGCATGCTGGTCCCGACTGTGCTGGTCGCCTTGCCCTGGATCACCACGGAAGCGGGATCCAGTTCATCCACGTCGATCAGGAAGGAGAGCTTGGCCCCGAACTCCTGAGAGGGAGGCGCCAGGGAGTAACTGACAGGTAGCGGATAGATCAGCACATCCTGATAGCGGGCACGGGAGAAGACCTGATTGCCCGTGCTGTACATGGCCCGGTATTTCCCGGCAGGCACATCCAGCACCGCCTCGGCGGTCATGATGCCGTCGCCTGGTACCTCGTCGAGCCCCTTGCCATCGTCACGATAGTGACCGAGCACCTCATCGACCACCGGCCCCCCTTCCGGCTTGGCGTCATTGAAACGCTGCAGCCGTACCGTCATGCCGAGATCGGACAGGTAATAACCATCCTTGGGTGGCGCGTCGTCGATCAGCAGCCAGGATTTGAGCTTGACCCTTTCCCCCTGATAGAGCTGGGTCGGCAGTTGATCGGTTTCCAGCCTGATGTTCGACAGCAGGCGCACCCGGTTGTCCGGATCCACCTCGCCGATGGCCTGCCAGGGACCCGGCATGGGATCGCGGATGGTGATGAGATCCTGATCCTTGAGCGCCAGCCAGCCCACATCGGGGGGCGTCACCTTGCCCACATAGAGCTTGCTGCCGTCCGGACGCACCAGGATCACCGACGGGGTGCCCGGCTTGCGCGTCACGATGAAGGTGATCTCTTTCACCCCATAATCGATGCGAAAGCGATTATCGAGCAGGGGAATGTCGGAGGGGGCAAACACCTCGTTGGCCGAGGCCGTCAGCGAGGCCAATAACAGCAGGCCGCTCCATAGCTTGCTCATTGCCGCCACAGGCAGGCCCCTCCCTTCTTCTGCACCAGATCCAGCCGCGCCTCGTGCACCGACTCAACCTCGGCACTGGCCCGGATAACCTTGAGCGGTGGACGGTTGCTCTCCAGTCGCCGGATACTGGTGTCCTGGTTGCTTTCATTCTCGTTGCTCTCGGTGGCCAGGTTCAGTTTGGTCTGGCCACCCGTCATCAACAGGTAGACGTCTGCCAGGATCTCCGCATCGAGCAAGGCCCCGTGCAGGGTACGGTGCGAGTTGTCGATACCGTAGCGATCGCACAGCACGTCCAGGTTGTTGCGCTTGCCCGGGAACAGATCCCGCGCCATCGCCAGGGTATCCGTGATGCCGCAGATGTCGGCGGTCTTGAAGTTGAGGCCGAGCTTGCTGAACTCATAGTCCATGAAGCTCACGTCAAACGGCGCGTTGTGGGCAATCAGCTCGGCGCCGCGGATAAACTCGATGAACTCGTCGGCAATCTGGCTGAACGACGGCTTGTCACGCAAGAACTCGTCGGTGATGCCGTGCACCTGGATGGCTTCCGGGTCCACCAGCCGGTCCGGCTTGATGTAGACGTGGAAGTGGTTCCCGGTCAGCTTGCGGTTGATCACCTCCACACAGCCGATCTCGATGATCCGGTGTCCCAGATAGACGGGGCCACCGGCCGTGTTCATACCAGTGGTTTCAGTATCCAGAATGATCTGGCGATTCAGTTGGGGTGTGCTCATGATCCAATCTATGTCAAACTTCGGCTTTACCCGCTAGTTTACCCCAAGCCTCATGTTAAAACAGATTGATTTGTATACGGATGGTTCCTGCCTCGGCAACCCGGGCCCGGGTGGTTATGGTGCCGTCATGGTCTATGGCAAGCATCGCAAGGAGATCGCCGCCGGCTTTCGCCTCACCACCAATAACCGGATGGAGCTGATGGCCGCCATCATGGGGCTGCGCACCCTGAACGAGCCCTGCCAGGTGCGCCTCACCACCGACAGCCAGTATGTGCGCCAGGGGATCACCCAGTGGATCATCGGCTGGAAGAAGAAGGGATGGATGACCGCCAACCGTCAACCGGTCAAGAACGTCGATCTCTGGAAAGCGCTGGATGCGGAAGTCAGTCGCCACCAGATCGAGTGGCTCTGGGTCAAGGGGCACTCCGGACACCCAGAGAACGAGCGCTGCGATGAGCTGGCCCGCGAGGCCGCCAGCGGCAAACAGCTGGCCGAAGATACCGGCTATCAACCCTGACCGCCTTCCCCTCTGACGCATGAGTCTGACCGGCGGCTGACGACTAGCCGCCCTGGCGCGCCATCCCCGGCGTGGCGATGGAACCCGGCAGACGCCAACGACGGCGCACCGGTGTCAAGGGGAAGCGCCGTTTGCGCGCCGCTATCACGTAGACAGACGCAAACGGCCGACAGTAATCCCGCCCCACACTCTCCCGCCACCAGCCGATCCGGCTCTGCCTGCCCATGAACGAATAACCGAAGCGCTCGTCAAACATCACCTCGCAGCCAAGCAGCTGCAACCAGTCGGTGACCCGTGCCGGGGTGAACATGCGGGCGGACCAGGGCAGATGTTGACGCAGGAAAGGCAGGCAGTGGCCGATGCCGACCAGACTGAGCGGATTGTAGCCGCTGACGATAAGCCAGCCATCGTCGGTCAGTACCCGCTCCGCCTCCCGCAGCACTTGGTGCGGGTCGGGTGAAAAATCGAGACAGTGGGCCAGCAGGCAGGCATCCACGCTGCCGGTGCGTACCGGCAAGGCCAGCGGATCCCCCTTGAGATCCAGCAGGCGGCCGCCAGGGGCGACCCCTATCTGGTGGCGAATGGAGGAGCAACCGCAGGAGAGCTCGGCGCTCAGCGCGCCAACCTTCAGCAGATGATAACCAAACAGATGCGGACACCAGCTGTCGAGTCGCTCCTGGATCTCGGCCGCTACCCAGTCCCCCATGGGCAGTGCCGACCAGCTGGTCGGGATCTCGATTTGTTGTTCGGTACGTGCCACCTGCATAATAGGGCTCAACTTGGGGTTCGAACTCCATCCAGTTATATAAGATACCCTCCATAAAGAGAAGCAGACTCATGTATCCAGTGATCACAGTTCCAGCCTTGAACGACAACTACATCTGGTTGATCCGACACGAAAATCACTGCCTGGTCGTCGATCCGGGCGAGGCCGCTCCCGTGCTGGAACGGCTGGCCGTGCTGGAGCTGCAACTGGATGCCATCCTGCTCACCCACCACCATCACGACCATGTGGGCGGCGTGGGTGAGTTGCTGGAACATTTTCCCCATGCCCGCCTCTATGGCCCCAAGCTTGACCCCATGCCGGCGTACCACGGCCAGTGGCTCGATGACGGGGATCAGATCAACTGGCACGGCCTGAGCCTCGAGGTGATCCACGTGCCCGGTCACACCCACGGTCACATCGCCTACCACGGTCACGGCATGCTGTTTTGTGGCGACACCCTCTTCAGTGCCGGCTGCGGCCGCCTGTTCGAAGGGACCCCGGCCCAGATGTTCGGATCGTTGCAGCGCCTCGCCGCCCTGCCTGATGACACCCTCATTTATTGTGCCCACGAGTACACCCTCTCCAACCTGCGCTTCGCCCACGCTGTCGAGCCCGACAACCAGGCGATCCAGCAACAGATCGGGCTGATCAGCAAGCTGCGCCAGCAGGGCCTGCCGAGTCTCCCCTCACGGCTGGGGGATGAGAAGCGCTTCAATGTTTTTCTGCGTTGCGAACAGGATTCCGTGAAATTTTCTGCTGAGAAACATGCTCTGAAATGCGTGGAAAATCCGGTAGATACCTTCACGATCCTGCGCCAATGGAAGGATGTTTTTTGAACAAACCTTGATCAGGGGGCCATTGCCCCTTATGATGCGAGCTGTTTTTCCCAAAGATGACCTGAGCGAGATGAAGGTACGAACGGCCTTATTGGCGGCGCTGTTTCTCAGCGGCTGCCAAAACCTGAGCCATCAGGATGACCGGGCGCTAACGGCAATCGAGCCGATCAAGTCCCCCCAAGTCAACAAAAAAGCGTATAAAAAACATTCTGCGCGCTTCCTGTTCGGTGACGAACAGATCGACGAACTGGATGACACCGATAACCTGTGGGTGCGTATCAGCGATGATATGCAGTTTGATCCGCAGGAGAACGACCGTGTCCGCCAGCAGCGTGATTGGTTGTTGCGCAATGATAAGCATCTGGCGACCATTGCCAGCCGGGCTGAGCCCTACCTGTATCTGATGGTAGAGGAAATCGAACGGCGTGAGCTGCCAATGGAGCTTATTACCATTCCCATGATCGAGAGCATGTTCGATCCCCACGCCCGTTCCCGCAGCAATGCGGTGGGTCTGTGGCAGTTCGTTCCTGCGACCGGCAAGAACTTCGGCCTGCGCCACGACAACTGGTACGACGGCCGCCGCGATGTACTGGCCTCCACCAATGCCGCGCTGGATTATCTGGAGTACCTGAACCGTTTCTTCGACGGCGACTGGTTGCAGACGCTGGCCGCCTACAATGCCGGTGAAGGACGGGTGCGCAACGCCATCATCCGCAATCAGAAGGCTGGCCGACCGACCGACTACTGGTCGCTCGATCTGCCTCGCGAGACCCGGATGTACGTGCCCAAGATCCTGGCCATGGCTGACATGATCCGCAATGCGGACAAGTACAATGTCACCCTGCCGGTGCTGGCCAACAAACCGCAACTGCGGGTGGTCAACACAGGAGGTCAGATCGACCTGAACGTGGCAGCCCAGCTGGCGGGCCTGCGCCCGGCCCAGCTGAAAGAGGTCAATCCGGCGCTGACCCGCTGGTCGACCTCGCCCAAGGGCCCCTATCGCCTGCTGGTACCGGTTGAATATGCCGATACCCTGGAGCTGGCCCTGGCCGACCTGCCGCAGAGCGAGCGCATCCGCACCCGCTCCTATCAGGTTACCAGTGGCGACACCCTCTCCCGCATCGCCCAGAATCACGGGGTGAGCGTGCAGCAGATCAAGCTGGCCAACAACCTGCGCAGCAACAACCTGCGCCGTGGTCAGACCCTGATGATCCCGACCAGCGGCAGCAAACAGGTAGTCAGCCAGAGCGTCCAGAGCAAGCCACAGCAGCTCGCCAGCCGTGGCAGCGGCAAGATCCAGTACAAGGTACGGGCCGGCGACAATCTGTGGAGCATCAGCCAGGCACACGGGGTGACCCATGACGAGCTGGCCAAGTGGAACGGTCTCAACGCCAAATCGGCCCTGAAACCGGGCATGAAGCTGGTGGTCTGGCCCAAGCAGGGCAAGGGTGGCAACAAGTCCATGGTCTATCAGGTGCGCCGCGGCGATTCCCTCTCCTCCATCGCAGCCCGCTTTCAGGTCGCCGTGATGGACGTGATGCGCTGGAATCAGCTGGGCAAGAGCGATTACCTCAAGCCGGGTCAGGAGCTGACCCTGTTCGTGAAGAACAACAGCTGATCGTTCATCACTTCATAAAAAAATACCCCGCCTGATACGGGGTATTTTTTTATCTGGAGCAGGCCGCCGTAGCGGCCAATCAACAGGCTTAGGGGGTGATGGCCTGGGCCGCGAAACGGGCCACGATGGGATTGTGATCCGAGGCATCGGTCGCCGGGCTGCTCACTTCCACCAGATCCAGATTGCGGTAGTAGAGGTGATCCAGCGGCCGGCCAAACGCAGTCCGGCGTAGATCCGGCATCGGGATCGCCTCCTGCAGTCCCAGATCGCTTACCAGCCGCGTCAGCCAGAACTCCCGCTTGTCGCTCCAGGTATTGAAATCCCCGGCCAGAATGACGGGCCCCTGGTGACGATGAATGAGGGCGGTCAGATCGTTGATCTGCTCGCGAAAGGTGGCCATCCCCAGCTCGAAATTGACCGCATGCAGGTTGACCACCAGCACACCGTCAGGATCCCCCTGCAACGGGTAGAGGCTGACCAGACCGGATTTGGGGATGCGCAGCAGCGGCTCGGGGGAGCGCACGCCGCACACGAACGCCTGCGGCGTCTTGGCGACCGTCATGACACCGAAGGAGACGCCGCCCTGAGTAAAGGCTTGCAATTGCTGCCACTGGAAATCACCGGCCTTGAGCCACTCCAGCATCTCGGGGCGGGTCGCCGACTCCTGCAACAGCACCAGATCCTGGGCCTTGGCATACTCGTCCAGTCCCTCGCGCCAGTTTTTGCGCTGACCCTTGTAGAGATTCCAGACGGTAATGCCAAACTCGCGGGGCAAGGCGGTGGAGGCCAGTGCCACCAGCGGCGGCTTCTGGCAGCTGGCGCCAGGGATGATGCCCTGCGCCGTGACCAGGTGATCCTGATCCGGCACCTCGAAACAGCCGACCAGTCCCAACGTCAGCAGCGACGTACCCAGAATGCGATAACTATTTTTCATTGGCTAACAACCACCTGCCTCTGCATTGTGTCATGACCATCCCAAACGTCATCGCTGCCGACTAGGCTCATAACTCGTGTCCGGCCCGGCTCATCCAGAAGGAATTCAACGATGGCGAGACAGCACCAGTACCGCGTGACGTTTTATGATCAACAAGGAAATTGTCATCAAGTGGAGCTTTCCACCGTCTATCAGATCAGACGGGATCCCCAGTGCGATCTCTGCCTGTTCGATACCCAGCAGTGCGTCGGCTCGGAAGAGATGCTGGAACGCATGATACGGCAAAAAACCGGGTTTGAGCAGGAAATATCCATCATCAATGCCCGGCTGATCTGACCCGGATCAGACCGGTACCGGGCGGGATTTTCCCTGTTCGTCGATGGCGACATAGGTGAAGATCCCCTCGGTAACGCAGTAGCGCTGGGCTTCGTTTTCACGCAGCACCGGCTTGACCCACACCTCCAGCTTCAGTCGCATGGAACTGCGGCCAATCTTCAGACAGCGTCCGTAGCAGCACACCACGTCGCCCACCTTGACCGGGCTGTGAAAGGTCATGCCCTCGACGGATACGGTACAAATACGTCCTTTTGCCAGCTCCTTGGCCATGATACCCCCACCTATATCCATCTGGGACATGATCCAGCCCCCGAAGATATCGCCATTGGGGTTGGTATCGGCTGGCATTGCCAGGGTTCTCAGCAACAGTTCCCCATCGGGGTGACGTCTTGTATCTACCATCATTACCGCTCTCTCTATATGGATGGCGGCATGATAGGGGGCGAGCTCCCCCTTGGCAAACCTCAATTGCCCGTCAAACGGCAGGCCCGACCAAGGAGCGGAGCCGCCTGTGCCTCACCGCCATACCCACGCATAGCACCGGGCAGTATGCTCAGTGCCCCCGGGCTGACAGCTCGGCAAACCAGTGCGCCGGATCGGGCCAGCGGTAGACAAACCCGCGCTGCTCGCAGATGCGCTGCCCCTCGACGGGGGCAAACCGGCCGGCCGGCTCGATGAAGATCGGGGCCGGCAGGCCCAGCTGGCGCGCGGCAAAGGGGTAGAACTGCTCCCGGCGCGGGTGCACTGGCGCACTCAGGTTGTAGGCATCCCCATCCTTGCCCTGTTTCAGCAGCAGCTGGCAGGCGGCCACCACATCATCCAGATGCACCAGGTTCACCGCCTGGCCGCCCCCCTCAAGGGTCTTGCCCGCCAGGAAACGGCCGGGATGGCGCTCTGGTCCGTAGAGCCCGGCCGGGCGCAGCACCATGGAGCATGCAATGCCGGCTCCCATCACCACCTGCTCGGCGGCCAGCATCCGCCTCCCGCGCTCGTGGGTAGGCATGGGGTGTTCATCCTCCCCTTGCCCCGGCGCCCAGACCGAGGTGGCGCTCACGAACAGCAACCGCAGCACACCGGAGCCCTGCGCCAACTCGGCCACCCGAGCGATGGCGGCCGGGTAATCCTCGACCTTGCTCGGTGGCACGCAGATCACCAGCTCGCGGCAGCGAAACGGCAGGGCCGCCAGCCCGGTACCTAGTTGCAGCGGCCAGGCCTTCACCCCCTCTGCTGTCAGCTGCGCGGCTTTTTCGGCCGAGCTGACCGTCACCGCCACCTGGCGGCCCTCGGCCTGCAGCGCCCGGGCCAGCGGCAGTCCCAGCCAGCCTGCCCCCACGATCCCGGTCTGGTATTCACGCTCTGTTGTCATGACAAAATCCTGGCAAAAAAAAAACGGCCATCCATGATGACCGTCGAAAGTAACGAAGGAAATAGCTGGATTAACCAGTTACCTCCCACAGCGGGAAAATCGGGAGCGCAGGCTCCTAATTCGTGGGGCCTATGCTAGTGGCAGGCAGTCCAAAAAGCTTTGAAGCGGATCACAGTTGAAAAGGATTTCTGAAAACGCTTTCAATTTTTCTGCAAAATTCGGGAGCGACATTGGCCCGTTCAGGGCCAATGTCGGCCACTCAGGCGACGGATTCCCGTCTCACCAACTCTGCCTCGAACTTGAGCTCCAGCCCCTCGGCCGGCTTGTGATCCAGCAGGCTCAGCGCCAGCTCGGCGGCCCGACCGCCCATCTCCTCGATGGGGTAGCGCACCGTGGTGAGCTTGGGATAGATGTAGCGGGCATAGGGAATGTCATCAAAACCCACCACCGAAATCTGCTGCGGGATCTTGTATCCCCGCTCCAGCAAGCAGGAGATGGCCCCCGCCACCATGGCGTCGTTGAAGCCGAGCACGGCAGTAAACTCGACGCCCCGATCCAGCAGCTCACCCATCGCCACGTAGCCACCGTTCTCGTCGGCAAAGGCGCGACCGATGAGAGCAGGATCAAGAGCGATGCCGGCCCGCTGCAGGGCGTGGTGATACCCGGCCATCCGTTGCTGACCATCGACGAACTCTTCATCGTCCGAGGTGACGAAGGCAATCTTGCGATGACCTGCATCCAGCAAGTGCTGGCAGGCGGTGGTGATGCCGGCCTGGTTGTCCAGCCAGACGCAGCGATCTTCGGCGCCCGGCACCTGGCGGTTGATGAAGACCACCGGGGTGCTGCCCGCCACCAGCTCGCTCAGCTCCTGGTCGGGCAACGCCTTGCTGTGCAGGATCAGCGCATCGCACTGGCGCTGCAGCAGCGCCTGGATGGCATGGCGCTCGCGCACCTCGTCGTGATTGCCGGACATGACGATGGTGAACTTGTCCGCCTTGTCCACCACGCTCTCGATACCGCGCATCATCTGGGCGAAGAAGGGGCCACCACACAGATCCCCCACCAGCACGCCGATGCAGTTGGAGCGCTTGCTGACCAGCGCCTGGGCAAAACTGTTGGGACGAAAATTGAGTTCCTTCATGGCCGCCAATACGGCCTCACGCTTTTCTGGTGCCACCTGCGCCGTGTTGTTGATGACTCGCGACACAGTTGAAATGGACACATTAGCCAACCGGGAAACGTCTTTAATCGTTGCCACTATCAATTCCTTTGTTGGGGAAGCCTGTCTGTGTTGAACGGGCGATTATAACGAACCTGCCAGACCAAGAGAGGGCGCCCGATCACCTGGCAGGTTTCCTTTTGTAACAAAACCTTATGGGATAATAACCATTTTGGGGAAGGAATGGGAATCCGGCTGCCGCCCAGGCGGCAGCCGTCTCAATAAGCGTGACTCAGCTCGCGCTCGGACATGAAGCGCAGCGGCTGCTGCAGCTTGTGCTGATAGATGAGGTCGAACGACAGCACGTTCTGCACATAGTTGCGCGTTTCCTTGTAAGGAATGCTCTCGACCCAGACATCCATCGGCTTGTCCGCACTCTGATCGCGCCAGCGTTTGACCCGACCGGGGCCGGCGTTGTAGGCCGCCGCCGCCAGGATCCGGTTGCCGTCATACACATCCAGCAACCGCTTGAGATAGGCGCTGCCAAGGCGGATGTTCATGGCGGGATCAAACAGCTGCTGCTCGTTGCGATAGGGCACCCCCAGCTTGCTGGCCGTCTCCTTGGCGGTGGTCGGCATCAGCTGCATCAGTCCCCTCGCCCCCACCGGCGACTGCGCCAGCGGGTAGAGGGCGCTCTCCTGACGGGAGATGGCGTAGAGCAGGCTGGTGTTCATGGTTCGCTCCCGCGCCATCTGGGAGAAGGTGTGCTTGAGCGGCAGCGGGAAGCGTAAATCGAGCGCATCCCAGGCCTCGGCCCGGATGCTGGCCAGGATGGCCAGTTCATGCCAGCCCTGGTTGAGGGCGATGTGGCCGAACTCGAGGCGCTGGGCCACCGGGTTGCGATCCATGTTGTGGATCCACTCCGCCCGCGCCGCCGTGATCTCGTTCATGTCGAGCAACTCGCGCACCCGCAGCAGGAAGGGCCAGCGGCGGCTGGCGGTGCGCCAGTCCGGCACCTTGTGCGCCACGATCTGGTTCTTCATCCGATAGGGCACGCCGGTGCGCTGCGCCGCCATGAAGCCGTAGAAGCCGCGCAGATTGGCGGTCTCCAGATAGAGATCCCGCGCCGGTTTCTGCTGGCCCTGTACCTCCAGCGAGCGCGCCAGCCAGTAGCGCCAGCGATCTTCCTTCTGCAGGCCCATGGGCATCCGCTTGACCCAGCCGGAGAGCCCTTTCCAGTCCTGCTCCCAGATGGCGAGCCGGGCCCGCAGCTCCAGCAGATCCGGGTCGGCCTGGCGCACTACGGTGGCATCCAGCCAGCTGCGCTGGGCAGTGGAGCGATCCAGCAGCAGCCGTCTGGCCACCGCCCGCTCCACCGGCTTGAGTTCGGCCGCGCTCAGCGCAAAACGCGAGCGCAGATAGCCGAGCTGCCCCAGCACCGCCTCCGGCTGCTGGTTCGCATAGCGGGCCAGTCCCAGCAGCAGCAACTTCCGGGAAGGGGCTGCGTTAGTGAAATAGGCCGTGTTCATCGCCTTGGCAGGCTGCTCGAACAGGGTGATCATCTGATCCCCATAGGCCTTCATGCCGCTACCGAGCTGGGCGCCGAGGTGGCGGATGAGATTCGGGTTCTCCGCCTCGAAGGCCAAGGTCATGCGGGTCCAGATCTTCTCCTGGGTGCGCAAACCCGCCTGCTGCCAGAGCTGGAACAGGGGATCACAGGCATCGGGACGGGACTGGCCGCTCAGCCAGAGCTTGCCCGCCTCCTGCAGTGCCTGGCTCTGCTGACCGGTGTAGTAGCGCGCCTGATAGTGCATGCAGAGCAAATCGGTGGAGTTCGGCTTAGCCGGGTAGAAGCGCAGGAACTGGAACCACTGCTGGCTCTGGGCCAGATAGGTGAGGTAGCTGCGCTCCAGCCGATTGGATTGGGGGGTATCGCCGTGCTCGCGGATGAAGCGGGTCACGTCGTCATAGTCCGCCGCCCCGGGCCGGAAGGCCAGCTGGTAGTAATCGAGATAGGGCAGCAGCGGATAATGGGTCAAACGGGCACGAATTTGCTGAAAACGGGCCTGATCGTCGGCCCGCACCGCGTCATAAGCCTGGCGATAGAGAGATTGTTCCAGGGTCTGCGCCGCCACCTGCGTCAGCAGCCCCGGCACGCACAGCGCCGATAAAATGATTCCCTGCACGGCTTTCACGAGAGACGTCTCCATTGAGAGGCAATGCCACCGCCCGCTGGCGGTGGTGTCATATTCCCTCATTCTACCCGTTAACCCCGGGGGCTACAGCTCGCTGGCGAGACTATTTTTACTCGCCGCTGGCGAGGCTTTCACTGCGGGCGAGGCGCCGCACATAGCGCTCCAGGTAGGTCACCGGCAGTGGCTTGGAGGCTAGATAGCCCTGGTAGAAGTGGCAGCCCTGGGCCTGCAGAAACTCCAGTTGCTGGCGCGACTCCACCCCCTCCGCCGTCACGTTGAATCCCATGTGACGCGCCATGGCGATCACCGCCTCGACGATGGCCATGTTGTCGCCATCGCGCGGTATGTCCTGGATGAAGGAGCGGTCGATCTTGAGCTCGTCCGCCGGCAGCCGCTTGAGGTAGCTCAGGGAGGAGTAACCTGCGCCGAAGTCGTCGATGGCGAAGCTGATGCCGAGCGCCTTGAGCTCGCTCATCTTGCTGATGGTGTCTTCTGCATGCCCCAGCACCACGGATTCGGTGATCTCCAGATTCAGGCTGGCGGGATCCATGCCGGTGGAGGCCAGCACGTCGTGGATCCGGTCAACAAAATCGGCGGCGTGAAACTGCTTGGCGCTGACGTTGACCGACAGCTGCGGGATGTGAATGCCGTTCTCCTCCCAGCGTACGTACTGGGCGCAGGCCTCGTACAGTACCCAGTTGCCGATGTCGACGATAAGGTCCGTCTCCTCGGCGATGGGGATGAACTCGGCAGGCGACACCAGCGCCCGGCCTGGCGGCTGCCAGCGGATCAGCGCCTCGACGCCAATGATGTCGCCCCCCTCCACCATGTGCTGGGGCTGGTAGTAGAGGGTCAGCTCCTGCTGGTTGAGGGCGCTGCGCAGCTCGTTGTGAATGAGCAGCCGGCGATCCGCCTGCAACTGCATGGAGGCGTCGAAGAAACGCCGGGTCTTGCGACCGGCCGACTTGGCCTGATACATGGCGGTGTCCGCCTGCTTGAGCAGATCGTCCACCCCCTGCTCCCGACCGGGGAACAGGGTGATGCCGACGCTGGCGCCGATGTGCAGCACCTGACCGGCGTGGTTGTAGGGGGCCGCAATCTCGCTGATGAGCCGCTCGGCGATAAGGTCGGCCTGCATCTCCGCCTGGGGGGGACTGGCCGAGAGCGAGGGCAGCAGCAGCACGAACTCGTCGCCGCCAAGGCGCGCCAGACAATCCCCCTGGCGTACCAGCCGCTTGAGCCGGCTGGCCACCTCCTTGAGCAGCCAGTCGCCGGTGGCGTGACCGAGGGAGTCGTTGATGGTCTTGAAGTGGTCGAGGTCGATGAACAGCAGGGCGCCGATCAGATAGTCGCGGCTCGCCTCACCAAAGGCGTGGGCCAGGGTCTCGTGCAGTTGGCGGCGATTGGGCAGGCCGGTCAGCTCGTCGTAGTAGGCGAGATCCTGGATGCGGCGCTCCGCCTCCTTGCGCTCGGAGATATCCTCGAAGCAGATGACGAAGTGGCTGATCGCCCCCCTGTCATCTTGCACCGGGGTGACGATTTCCCACTGCGGATAGGGATAGCCATCCGCGTGCAGGCGCTGGGTCTCCCCCTGCCAGCGGCTCAGGCTGCCGAGCTCGTAGCCAAGCCCCCCCAGCCCGCACCAGAGATCGTTGCCCAGATGCAGGCCGATGACTCGCTGGCTGTCAAAGCCGGTGATCTGGCTGAAGGCGTGGTTGACCCGCAGGATCTTGAAGTCGGGGTCGGTGATGATGATCCCTTCGTGGGTTTCGAAGGCCACCGCCGAGAGGCGCAGCTGGGCGTCGCTCTGCAGCCGCTCCAACTCCGCCACCATGCGCATGGAGAAGGTGGTCAGCACCGAGCCCAGATTGGGGATGGCGCTCTGATCGGAGAAGAGCAGCGCCAGGTGCCCCAGCAACTGGCCGTTGCGATCGCACAGGGGCAGGCCGTAGTAGCCCTGCCCAGCCTTGAAGCCGGCGCAGTGCAGATGCTCGGCGGTGAGCGGCAGGATGCAGGTCTCGCCGCGCTGGTAGACCTGCTGGCACGGCATGCCAGCTAGCTCGTACTCCTTGAGGTCGATGCCGTGATAGGCCAGCACCTTGAGCCGCTCGCTGCCGGTGCGCTCCGCCAGCCAGACCGCATCCGCCACCAGAATGTGGGCAAGCTGGCTGACCAGGGTATTGAAGAAATCGAGCCCGGTCCGGGCGGAGAGCGCCTGGGCCAGCTGGGTCAGCAGAGGGTCTTGCAGCAGTGGCAGTTGCTGGGAGAGATCGGCAGGCAGCTGGGTGCTGCGGGTAGTGTCGAGCGGCGCAATCCAGCCACAGCACATCTGCTGGGCCGGTACGTACTGGCCGCTCCAGAGCACGTGACGCACCTCGCCGTTCTCGTCGCCGAGGTGGCCGATGAACTGGGCCGGTTGCTGGGAGTGGTAGAGTCTGGCGAGAAAGTCGGCAAAGCCGGCCTCGTCATCTGCCGCCAGTTGCCCGAACCAGGGGTGAGGCCCCTCCCCTTGCCAGAGCTGGTAGGAGGCATGATCGGACAGGCTCCACTGGGCATGTTGCCGATCATAAAACCACATCATCTGAGTGGCTTGCTGTTTCATGTACTACTCCAACACCACAACAACCACGTTCAAGTCCCTGACGACTCGATAGCGCCCACATTCTCAGCGCGCACGTCGGCAAGGGCGGTGCGGGGGGAAGTGCGAAAGATGCGAGACTAAGCGGTGAAAACCGGACATGAGGTCGACATGCGGCGCTGCCACGAAGGGACAGAAACGATCCAAGTTTCCCCATACTGCCTGCCTGTTTCGTCGAGCTCAAGTGCTTTTTGGTGCAGAACGGGAAAAGATCACAATTTCCCTCTCCCCTTCGCAGCAAGGCACCATTTAGTGACACAGATCACATTTTAATGTTCAGCCATGAGTAATCTGAAGGTGAAGACACAAGCAATACGACCCGAAGGGGGCCAATATGAAAATCGAAATTACCAGCAAAATCATCGAGATCACCCCGGCTATCCGCGAGCGCATTGAATCCCGCTTTGACAAGCTCGAACGTCTTCAGGTGCCTCTTATCACACCCCATGTGATTGTCTCCAAAGAGCGTCTGATGTTTATCGTTGAAGCCACTGCTGGCATCCCCAACGGCAAACTGTTTGCCCAGGCAGAACATGAGGACTTGTACGCCGCCATCACCGAACTGGGGCAAAAACTGGAGCGTCAGATCAACCGTCACACCGAGAAACCCATCGCCCGTCGCGCCGCTGCGGCTGGCAAGGAAGTCCCGCTGCCGGACGAAGCCGACGCCTGATCCAGGGCACGACACATCCATCACACAAAAGGCGGGGTCTCCCCGCCTTTTTGCTGCCTGACGCCTTGGGCATACCCTCAGCTGAGCCAGTGCAGGCCGGCATCCACCCCCTCCTTGAGCGCATCGAGTACGGGCAGCATCAGCAGCGGATCCTCGCGTCTGGGCTGATCCGCCAGCTTGCCCTGCCAGCGCTCCCGTCCAAGCGGCGAGAGGTTGTCATAAACGGCGGGCTCCAACGCCGGCGGGGCGCCGAGCAGCGGCGGTGAGCGCAGCGCCAGCCAGAGCCGCACATCCACCATGGAGCCCCCCTGCTGCAGCCGTTCGTTGAGCACGCTTGCCTCTGCATCATCCTCGCTCCCCTGCAAGGGGGTAGCTGGGGGCAGCTCAAAGCGGCTGCGCCAGACCCGACTCTCTGCCTTTGCTGGCAGCCTGGGATCAAACCAGGGCTGCTCTTCCACCGCATCGGTCAGCAGGGCCAGATGCAGACGAAAGTCCGCCCTGTCTCCGTGCTGGAGATCCTGGTTGAGACGTTGCCCGAGCTGGGCTTCGTCCACCAGCCATTGCTCACGAACGGCGCTGGGTAGCATGGGATAACTCTTGGAAACGGTGGTTTCATCCTTTATCGGCCGCAAATCCGATCCTTTGAGCAGGAAAAATCCCGCCGAGGGGTTCACAACCGCAGAAGATCTGTTAGTATGCGCCTCGCACTTGTGGAGGGGTTCCCGAGTGGCCAAAGGGATCAGACTGTAAATCTGACGGCTCTGCCTTCGAAGGTTCGAATCCTTCTCCCTCCACCATTTCAAGTGCCGTCACGACCCAGGTTGTGATGCAACATCAGCAATGCCCCGTGGAGGGGTTCCCGAGCGGCCAAAGGGATCAGACTGTAAATCTGACGGCTCTGCCTTCGAAGGTTCGAATCCTTCTCCCTCCACCATCTATTCAAGAAAACCCGGCCTCGCGCCGGGTTTTCGCTTTTCAGCGTCCCACCACATTCATCGGCACCTTCAACGCCCCCATAAAAACGGGAGGCTTGCGCCTCCCGTTTTTGTCTCTTGCCGCCCGTTACAGGGTGAAGCGATAGAAGATATCCACCGCCTGGGCCACCCCGCTCATGGCCTGCAGGTAGAGCCTTGGCATCAGCTCGTAGCGCAGCTTGAACTCGGCGATGGGGCTGAACACCCCTACCCCGTACTGGAACTGCAGCCCCGGCAGCAGGTAGGCCGACAGTGTCACCTGGGTGCTCTCACCACTGCCGGCGGTGTCGAGGGCCACATCGCTCATGCCGAGGGATTCCCCCAGACTGGAGACCACGCCGTTGGCCTGGCTGACTGCGCCCGCCACCAGCAGGCCGTTGAAACCGCCATCCTCGCCGCTGGTCTGCAGCCCCTTGCCGCGCAGCAAGTAGGAGAGCTGCTCGGACTGGGCCATCTGCGGCTCCGAGTAGACGGTGATCTTGGGCTTGCTGGCCGGCCCGGTCACCCGCACCCCCACCGTCACCTTGTCCTCTATGGTATCGGGATCCCGATACGCCTCTATGTTGAGGTAGGGCTGATCGAGGGGGCCGGAGAAAAGGATGCGGCCATCCTTGATGATGAGGTTCTGGCCATAGGCCTTGAAGCGCCCGTCGTTGAGCACCAGCTGACCGTTGCCCGCCAGCGGCCGCGAGGGATCCTGGCGAATGTTGATGCCGCCCCCCACCTTGGTCTTGAGTCCCATCGCCTCCAGCCGCACGTCATCACCCAGCCGGATGGCCAGCTTGATCTCCATCGGCAGCGGCGCGGCCTTGGGCACCGGCGGCAGATCGTCATAGACCACGGTCACGTCATCCGACACCGCCACCGCGCTCTCGGGCAGGCTCTTGACCAGGATCCGCGCCCAGGGGATATCCACCTGGCCGGTGATCCGGGTCTCCTCCCCCAGCGAGATGGCGATGTCCGGGGAGACTCGCACCCGGCCCATGCCAGGATACTGGGCCTCCAGCTCCTTGCCCTCGATGGTGAGGCTGCCGGTGACCGGCAGCTGCGCCCAGCTCAGCCAGCCTCCCAGCGCCAGCGGGCCCTTGCCCACCAGCATGGTGCCATCCAGCTCGGCCCGGTTGCCTTCAATCTTGAGGCGGGTCACCAGCTTGGAGAGGGTCACCATGTCGGAGTGGGTCTGCACTTCCCCATCCAGCAGATTGAGCTGACCAAACAGCAGCGGCGAGGCCAGAGTGCCGTCGAAGCGGGCATCGGCCGAGATGACCCCCTGCAGGGAGCGCACCTCGGGGATGAGCGGCGCAAAGGTGGTCAGCTTGAGGTCGTCAAACTTGAGCTGACCGGAGAGATTGCCGCGACCGGACGGATCCCGGATATAGAGCTTGGTATCGATGTTGCCGATCTGCCCGGAGGCAAAGTCGAGCCGGATGGCCGCCTGCTGGCGCTCGAAGTCCACTCCGAGCTCGAGGCGCTGATAGTCGGTCTTGAGCTCGTCCGCCACGAAGGTGCCCGGCGTGGTGCGCACGGTGGCGTGCAGGGTCGGCTGATTGCCGCGCCAGCTGGCCCGCCCGTCGGCGGAGAGCACCGCCTGCCAGCGGAAGTTGTCCGGCAGCCAGGGCCGCAGGCGCTTGAGGTCGAACTGGTTGAGGGCAAACTCCAGGCTGCCCTGCTGGGCCGATACCTGACTGCCCTTGACGCAGAGGCTGGCCCCCTGGGAGCCGAGACAGAGATCGCCCATGGTCAGCCGCTGACGCGGCAGATCCACATCCAGATCCCAGGGTGCACTCAGCTCCCAGCGCCGCAGCGGCGTCTTCAACTTGAGCTCGCCGAGGGCGCCGCGCCAGCGATCCCCGCGCAGGCCACCGCTCAGCTTGAGGTTGGCCGCCACCGGGTCACCCTTCATGGTGAGCGACAGGGCGTGCTGGTTGAGATCGCCGTTCAGGTTGAGCGCCAGCTGGCTGAGGCTGGTCGTCCCCTGTACCAGGCTGGCCACCGTCAGGGCCACCTCCCCTGCCGGCTTGTCGCCGACCAGGGCATTGCCCTTGATGGCGATCCCCTTCAGATCGGTGCCGGCATAATAGAGGCGGCTGGCAGCCAGATCTGTGGTGACCCGCGGCGCCTGCTGATTGCCGGTCAGCCGCACCTGCCCCTTGATGTCCCCCTTGAGCCCGGGGTAGAGCCCGGCCAGGTTGGGGGCGTCGAGATCCGCATCCAGCTTCCACGCCTGCTGGCTCAGGCTGCCCTTGGCCTGCAGCTGGTTGGGGCCGCTTTGCAGCGCCAGCGCCGGGATGGTCCACTCCATCTTGTCGTTGCCGCTCGCGCTGCCCTTGATGGCCAGCGGATACTGGTTGAGCTTGCCGTCCACCTTCAGCTCGGGCAGTTGCAGTTGCCAGTGACCTGCCTCATCGAGCTCGAAGCGGCTGACAATCTTGCCCGCCAGCGCCCCCTTGAGATCGGGCACCAGCTCGGCCGGGTTGATCCCCTTGAACTCCGTGGTGCCCTGCCAGCGTACCCCCTTGTCCCAGGCGAGCTTGCCGTCCAGCTTGAGCTCCCCCTTGAGGGCGTTGAGCAGCAGGTCTATCTGGTTCAGCTGCGTCAGATCCCCCTTGCCGGTCAGCGCCAGCTTGAACGGAGGCACGTCCGTGCCCTTGCCGGCAGTATTCAAGGCAAACTGGTAGCCGGAGAGCTTGCCCTTGGCGCTCAGCGTACCCTTCTCCAGCCGGTAGCTGGGCTCGTCTTTGGCAGGCTTGTGCAGCGGCCAACCCAGGCTCTTCCACTCCAACCCAGCATCAAAGGGCAAGTCGGGGTCGAGCGCAGCCAGCGAGCCCTTGAGGCTGGCGGCCACCGGCCCCTTGGCTTGCAACGCCAGTGCCAGCTTGCCCACCGAGCCACCCAGGGTCAGGCTGGCCTGCTGCCCCTGTAGCTCGCCATCCAGCAGCCCCTTGCGGGCCTTGGCGTCCAGGGTCAGGGCGAGCGGATAATCCTCTTTGAGCTGGATCTTGCCCTTGAGCGCCAGATCCGCCATGGCGTGGCGCAAGGAGAGCTCGCGCAGCACGATGTCGCTCCCCTCGGCGCTGGCCGACAGCAGCAGCTTGTCGAGCCCTTCGATCAATTCACCTTGCTGATAGCGAAACGCCGTGACCTGCAAGCCTTCCAGCTGGATGGGGAACGGCAGCCGGATGGCGGGCAGCGCAATGGGCTCCGCCGGCTTGGACGGTTGCGCCTTGCCCGCATTTGCCGCTTTGTTCCCGTTGCCGGCAGCCTTGGCTGCTGTCTGCGGGTTGGGGGTCGCCTTGGGGTTGGCCGGTTTGGCTGCCTCGGTGGCTTGCGTCTCGGCCAGGGTCACCTTGAGGCCGTCCAGCACGGGCCCCTGCACAATGAGCCCCTTGCGGCTGAGGGTGGCGCCGATGTCGAGGGACTTGAGGCTCACCCCGACCCCGGGCACCGTCACATCGAGATCCGCCACCGTCAGGCTGTCGACCTGAATTTTCAGCGGCAGCGGATGCCAGACGAAGGGCTCTGACGGCTCTTCCGGGGTCGGCTCCGAGTCGGCCACCTTGACCACAGGGTGGGTGACGTTAAGGGATTTGATCCAGAGCTTGCCCTGCAGCAACTTGCCCAGATCCCAGTCCAGCACGGCGCGATCCACAGTGACGTCCACCAGCTCGTCCTGCCAGCCGACCCCTTCCAGGGTCCAGCCGTAGCCGAGCTGGCCCGCCACCAGCTCCCCCTTGAGGAAGGGAAGAGCGGCCCTGGCCTGCTGCCACAGCCACTTATTGCCCTGATGGGTGAAGCCCAGCAGGCTGACGCCGATAAGCAGCAGGAAGATCAGCCCCATCAGCCAGAGAAAGATGCGTTTTACCCAGATCACAGTGCAGACCCCCGCGAAAGATGCAGCCGCAGCGGCCGGTCAGAAGAACATAAGAGAAGAGAGGTTGAGCAAGACCGGATCATAGTTCAGGCCCCAGCGCGAAGTGGAGCCGCAGCGGCTTCTCATCTTCGGAAATGCCCACCGCCAGATCGAGCCTGACCTGACCGATGGGGGTCACCCAGCGCACACCGACCCCGGTGCCTATCTTCCAGGCCTCACTGTAGTCGACCGTGGCGGTACCGCTGTCGACGAACAGGGCCCCCAGCCACTTGTCGCTGAAACGGTAGTTGTACTCGGCACTGGCGACGCTCACGTAGCGGCCCCCCAGCAACTTGCCGTCGCTGCCGCGCGGCGAGATGGTCTCGTAGCCGTAGCCGCGCACCGTCTGATCGCCACCGGTAAAGAAGCGCAGGGAGGGCGGCACCAGCGAGAAGCTGTCCCCTATGATGGCCCCCTGTTCGGCCCGCAGCAGGAAGCGGTGATCCTCCCCCAGGGTGCGCAGCCACTTGCTGCGCCCCCACACCCGCACGAAGCTGATGTCGGAGCCCCAGTAGGGGTCGGAGAACTCCAGGGTGAGCTGCTGGCGATCGCCCCAGTCGGGCACCAGACCACCGCGCACCCGCAGCCGCGACCAGGAGACGCCGGGGATCAACAGCAAGCTATTGCCCTCGTCAGCGCCCTGGGTATAGACCTCGTTTTCCAGCCGGATGAACACGTCCCGGTCCCAGCTCTCCGGCCGACGCTTCCAGCGGTGCACGCTGAAGGTGGTCAGATCGGAGCGGGTATCGTTGTTGTCCTTGTACTGATAGCCGGCCTGCAGCGAGTAGTAGTCCCGCAGCGGGTTGCCCACCGGGATCTGGTAGTCGAAGCTGAGCTCCGCCTCGGGCTGGGAGACCTTGGCGGTGGCGTTGAGCCGGTGGCCGTAGCGGTTGACCCAGGGCTTCTCCCAGGTGGCACTCATGCGCGGCCCCACGTCGGTGGCATAGCCGATACCCGTTTCAATCTCGTGATCGACCCGGTTGGAGAGAGTCACCTGCACCGGCACCCGGTTATGCTCGGCCTGGCTGATGAGGGGCTTGATGTCCACCTGCTTGAACAGCTTGGTGGAGGAGACATCCTGCGACATCTCCGCCAGCCGGATCGCCAGATAGGGGTCGCCGCTCTTGATGTTGATGAGGGGGCGGATGAGACGCAGCGCCTCCGGGGTGGCGTCGTAGCGGATCTCGCCGAAGTGGTAGCGCGGGCCGGAGCGAAACAGGATGTAGATCTCGGCAGTGCCCTGATCCGGGAACACCTTGACCTGGCTCTTGCTGATCTTGGCGTCGAAGTAGCCGCGGGCCAGCCCCAGGCTGCCCAGATCCGCCTTGATGGATTCGTATTTGCCGTGGTTGAGGGGATCCCCCTCTTTCAGGGGCAGCTTGTCCAACAGCTCGCTGTAGAGCTCGTCGCTGCCGGCATCCCCTTCCAGCAGGATATCGAGGCGGGAGATGATGACCGGCTTGCCGGGATCCACCTCGATGATCACCTTAGCGGGGGTTTTCTTGTCCCGGCTCAGGGTGATCTTGGGCTGGTAGTAGCCATAGACCTGCAGCGCCTTTTGCACGCTCTCGGTGATCTTGGGGCGGGCCGGGCGGTACTGGCGCTCCTGATAGACCGGCAGGGCATTGAGGTAGGCTTCGACGTTGTCCTTGTTCTCCCCTTTCAACCCCTTGATTTGATAGGTGAGTTTGGCCGCCATGGCGGGCGTGACGAACAGCAGCAGACAGAGGCTCAGTCCCAGCGCGCGAAGCCCACGACGAAAAGCCCGTGCGGGCGGTGAGATCCCTGCAGGCAGGGGCGGATTGCATCCTGTCAAACGTCAATTTCCCCGAAGAACATGATTAAAATAATGCGATATTCAGAACGAATATGAGGCTCACTCGATCGCAAGCGCGCCTCATCCTAGCATATCCCCGGCTCGACATCAGAGCGGGTTGACCGCGAATTTCGCCATATTATTGAAGCCTTTGCCCGCGCGGGCCGCCCATTTTTCAGGCATTCCCCCGCAGACTTATGCCACTATGGGCCCAAAAGGGCAATCCATGACCCTCAGGGCCTGGCCAGATGGCCCCTGTCGGCCACTCCGGCCCGACGGCGCAATCTCCCCGATTTCCCGATGGGCGCGACACCAACTGTCGGCAACGGGTCAAGATCGCAGCAATGCTCTCTCCCCAAGCGGCACAGCCCGGATCCTGGCAGGCACTGGGCCATCTCACTCGCGCCTCCGCGGGACCGTCGATTTTATCTTGCCGGATCAAACAGTTGCCGTCACGCAATCAAAGCCTCGTTCAACTCAATCGATTTATCCCGCTGCCCCCCCTGCTCACTTCTCGCCCACACTGGAGCCATTGGATCAGACCCCTGCCCCACCAGAGGAGACACAGCATGCACGCACGCAGCGAACAGATGGCGGACTACATCGCCGACCGACTCGAATTCATCACCTTTCTCGCCTGTTGCAGCGCCCTGCTGGCCCTGCTGACCGGCATGAACGGCCAGCAGGCGCTGGCCTTCACCGCGCTGAACCTGCCGTTCGGGCTCGCCATCCTGCTGGGCATGGCCATGCTGGCACCGCTGCCGACCCACTGGCGCCTGCCGGGCATCACCCTGTTGCTGGCAGGCTGCGCCCTGGCGACCCTGCAACTGGGGGGCAACTGGCTCAATCCGCTGGCCATCTGGAGCCTGCATGCCCTGCTCGGGCTGGAGATCCTCTGGCAGGCGCGCCCCAGAACCCGGCTCGGAGCCCGTGCCCGCGGCTGACATGCTGATGACGGCTGACGCGCGGCAGGAATTGGAGTACTCTTTGCGCCCCCGATTTGCCCGCTACCGAGGAGCACCCCGATGAAAAAAGCCTGTGCCCAGCACATCCTGGTCAAGACCGAGAAAGAGTGTCTGGAGATCAAGGAGAAGATTGCCAAGGGAGCCGACTTCGGCCAGATGGCCAAGCGCTTCTCTACCTGCCCTTCCGGCAAGCGCTTCGGCGATCTGGGGGAGTTTTCGAAAGGGGACATGGTCAAGTCGTTTGACGATGCCGTGTTCAAGGGCGAGCTGCTGACCGTGCTCGGCCCGGTGCGCACCAAGTTCGGCTTTCACCTCATCAAGGTGCTCTACCGCAACTGAGTTCAGGACCCGGTTCAGGGTTCTGGATTCAGCTCCACCGGCCAGCCGCCGCAGCGGCGGGCATAGAAGCCGAAACGCCAGGGGTGGCGCGCCGCCCAGTCCTCCATCTCCGGCGCCGGGGTGAACCGGCTCTGCGGCCAGAGTGCAACCCGGCTCGGCCGCCCGTGCAGGGCCTGCCAGCGTGTCAGGCTCACCTGGGCCAAACGCCACTGATAGTCATCCTTCGGCAGCAGGGCCGGCGCAAATGCCAGCCCCCGGTTGCAATACTGGCCGTCGCCATCACTCCCATCCACCAGCTGCCAGAAGACGTTGAGCAGATCCCCATACCCCACCTTGACCGGGTCATAATCGATGCGCACCGCCTGGCGCCGCGGTGGCACTTCCCGCCAGCTCGACCCCGTCGCCACCCGCTGGCTGACATAGCCCGGCTCCACCCGGCTGATCCCGGGCAGGGTCTCGTAGACGGCCTCGGCGCGCCACATGTCCCCCGCCGCCAGCACGGCGCTGTCCGCCCACAGCGGAACGCTTGGGAAAAGCAGCAGGATTGAGATAAATTTACTAACGTTATCAGTCAATTAAGTTTATCCTTCTGGGCACTTGTTCATCATAACCAGGGGATCCCCGTTATGCCCAGTTATTTGTGGTGGCCACTGCTGGCCTGGTTGCTGCCGCTCGCCGGCGCCCTCGGCAGCCGTGTTCACCTCTGGCCTTGGTGGCTGGGATTCGCCCTCTGCCTGCTCGGGGCGCTCGTCTCCCTCGTCTTGCTGGTTCGTCTGCCCTGGTGTCGCAGCCGCTGCGCCAACGGCTGGGGCACCGTCCCACTGCTGTTGCCCCTAGCCTTTGTGGTGCAGGCGCTGCGCACGCCGCTGGTCAACGACGTGAGCACGGATCCCAGCAACCCGCCCCAGCTGCGCTGGGCAGCCGAACTCAGAACGGTGCAGGATCTGCCCATTAATCCGGCCCCCTTGAAAGCATTTGAGGGGAAACCCGGTCCTCTCTTTACCAGCGCCCCCCCGGCCGAGGTGATCACCGAGGCCCACGCCCTGATGGAGCAGCTCGGCTGGCGGGTGCGACCAAGCCCACAAGGGCTCGAGGCTGTAGTCACCACCGGCTGGTTCGGTTTTCAGGATGACGTGGCGCTGCGGGTCTTTGCCGGGCCCAGCGAAACCCGCATCGACATGCGCTCCGCCTCCCGCCAGGGACGCAGCGACCTGGGCACCAACCGGGCCCGTATAGAGGAGTTTCTGATCCGCCTCAACGAGCGGCTGGGTCAGGCCTACAAACCCAATTTGAAGCAATAAGAAGGTCATCCATGCGCGTCGAGGTGAAAGCCGACCGGGAATATGCCTGGTTCATCCGCCCCTTTTTCTGGTTGCAAAAACGCAACTACGGCCAGGTGCTCATTCCGGGCAAGTGCTGGGGCCGCTCGCCGCGCCTGTTTGCCGCCGTCGCCACCCTCTATGGCGTCATCAACCGCAAGCGCTCCCCCATCGACCCCGTGCTGCGCTCCCTGGTGACGGTGCGGGTCTCCCAGCTCAACTGGTGCCGCTTTTGCGTCGACATCAACGCCATGACCCTGATAAAAAGAGCCGGCTCCAGCGAGAAGGTGGAGGCGCTCGCCAACTGGCGCGAAAGCCCGCTGTTCGATGAGCGAGAAAAAGCCGTACTCGACTACACAGAAGCGATGACGGGCCTCGATGGGGTCAGCGACGAGCAGGCCGCCCGTCTCAAGCCCTGGTTCGACGACGATGCCATGGTGGAGCTGACCGGCCTCATCGCCTTCCAGAACATGTCTGCCAAATTCAACGCCGCCCTCGATATCGCCCCGCAGGGCTTCTGCCAGCTGCCGGTCCAGCCCGAGCGCCCGGCCCAGCCGAACAGCAAGGACGCCTGATGAGAGGCTCCCGCCTGCTGCTGGTGCTGGTGATGGGCTGCCTCATCGGCGCCTTCTTCGCCTTCGACCTTGGCCACTACCTGAGCCTGCCCCAGCTGCAGGCCCGTCAGGCCGAGCTGGCCGCCCTGGTCGAGCGTCATTTCGGCGCCGCCGCCCTGCTGTTCGTCGCCGTCTATGTGGTGAGCACCGCCCTCTCCCTGCCTGGCGCCAGCCTGCTCACCCTGGCTGGCAGCGCCGTGTTTGGCGTTGCCTGGGGGCTCTTGCTGGTCTCCTTTGCCAGCAGCATTGGCGCGACCCTGGCCTTTCTCAGCGCCCGCTTTTTGCTGCGCGACTGGGTCGAGCGGCGCTTTGGCGACAAGCTGGCCAGCTTGCAGGCCGGCATGAAGAAGGAAGGGGCGCTTTATCTGCTGAGCCTGCGCCTCATCCCCATCTTCCCCTTCTTTTTGGTCAACCTGCTGATGGGGCTCACCCCCATCAGAGTCAGCACCTACTACTGGGTGAGCCAGCTTGGCATGCTGCCCGGCACCTTCGTCTACGTGCTGGCGGGCAGCGAGCTCGCCAACCTCACCAGCACCGGCAATATCCTCTCCCCAGGCCTGATGGTGGCGCTGACCCTGCTCGGGCTGATGCCGATGCTGCTCAAGGGGCTGCAGCGGCGCCTCGCCCTGCATCGACTGCACGCCCCCTACCGCAAGCCGAAGCACTATGACTACAACCTGCTGGTGATTGGCGCCGGGGCCGGCGGCCTTGTGACCAGCTATATCGCCGCGGCGGTGAAGGCCAGGGTGGCGCTCATCGAGAAGCACAAGATGGGGGGCGATTGCCTCAACAGCGGCTGCGTCCCCTCCAAGGCGCTGATCCGAAGCGCCCGCTTTGCCGCCGAGCAGCGCCGGGCCGGTGAGCTGGGCTTTGGCCCAAGCCAGACCAGCGCCGATTTCGCCGCCGTGATGGAGCGGGTCGTCCGCGTCATCAAAGAGGTCGAACCCCACGACTCCATCGAGCGCTATCAGGGGCTGGGAGTGGAGTGCATCGAAGGGGAGGCAAGGCTGGTCTCACCCTGGGAGGTGGAGGTGAACGGTCAGCGCCTTGCCAGCCGCCATATCGTGCTCGCCACCGGCGCCCGGCCGCTGGTGCCCGAGCTGCCGGGGCTGGATCAGGTGCCTTGGCTCACCTCCGACACCCTCTGGCAGCTGCGCACTGCACCGCGTCAGCTGCTGGTGCTGGGCGGCGGCCCCATCGGCTGCGAGCTGGCCCAGAGCTTAGCCCTGCTTGGGGTGCCCGTTACCCTGGTGGAGCTCTCGGATCAGCTGCTGCCCCGCGAAGAACGGGAAGTGACCGAACTGCTGGCGGAACAGCTGGCCCGCGATGGCGTGAGGGTGCTCACCGGCTGGCGCGCCGAGCGAGCCGACTATCTGCCCGCAGCCGAGGGGGATCTCCCTATCCGGCTGCAACTGCGCCGGGGCGACGAGACGCAAATAATTGAAGGGGATCAGCTGCTGTTGGCGCTGGGCCGGGTGGCCAACGTCGGCGGCTTCGGGCTCGAAGCGCTGGGGGTGGAGCTGACCCCGCGCGGCACGGTGGCGGTCGATGGCTTCCTCGCCACCAACTACCCCAGCATTCTGGCGGTGGGGGACGTAGCGGGCCCTTACCAGCTTACCCATGCCGCTGCCCATCAAGGCTGGTACGCCGCAATCAATGCCCTGTTCAGCCCGTTCAAGCGCTTTCGGGCCGACTATCGGGTCATGCCGGCCGCCATCTACACCACCCCCGAAATTGCCCGGGTCGGCCTCAACCAGAAAGAGGCCAGGGCGCAGGGCATTCCCTTCGAGCTGACCCGCTTCGAGCTGGCCGAGCTGGACAGGGCCATCGCCGACGGCGAGCGTCAGGGCTTTATCGAGGTGCTCACCGTGCCCGGCAAGGATCAGATCCTGGGTGCCAGCATAGTGGGCACTCACGCCGGCGAGCGGATCGCCGAATTCGTGCTCGCCATGCGCCACCGCCTCGGCCTTGGCAAGATCCTCGCCACCATCCACGCCTACCCCACCCTGATGGAGGGGAACAAGTACCTGGCGGGCGAGTGGCGACGAGCCCGTCAGCCCGCCACCCTGCTGGCGCTGCTGACCCGTTATCACCGCTGGCGCCGCGGCGCCTGACCAACCAGGTAACCCAGATGCGACACCCATTGCCCTCGTTCAAACAGCTGCTGCGCACCCTGCCCCTGCTGGCTGGCAGCCTCCTCTTCACCCAGGCCAACGCCGGTGACAACCCGCAGTGGCAGCAGACCCTCGACGAGGCCAAAGGGCAGACCGTCTACTTCAACGCCTGGGGCGGCAGCCCGGAGATCAACGCCTATCTGGTGTGGGCCGGCCAGGAGCTGGCACGCGAATACCAGGTCAAGCTGGTGCAGGTGAAGGTGGATGACATCGCCCAGAGCGTCAGCCAGCTGCTGGCCAACAAGCAGGCCGGCAAGCTCAGTGGCGGCCCCATCGACCTGCTCTGGGTCAACGGCGAAAACTTCAAGGCGCTCAAGGAGCAGGGGCTGCTCGGCGCCCCCTTTACCCGTGAGCTGCCCAACATGGCGCTGGTCGACGGTACCCTGCCGGTGAGCGAGGACTTCACTGTGCCGGTGGAGGGGCAGGAGGCCCCCTGGGGCATAGGCCAGCTCAACCTGATGGTCAACGGCGAAGAGGTCAGCCCGCTGCCCACCTCGGCGGCGGCCCTGCTCACCTGGAGCAAGGCCCACCCCGGCCGCTTCACCTATCCCAAACCGCCCCAGTTTCACGGCTCCAGCTTCCTCAAGCAGATCTTGCTGGAGCTGACCCCGGATCCCGCCCCCCTCTATCGGGAGGCGACCGAAAGCGATTTTGCCAAAGTTACCGCCCCGCTCTGGGCCTGGCTGGATGAGCTGCACCCGACGCTCTGGCGCAAGGGCAAGCTGTTCCCCACCAGCGCCGCCGAAACCCGCCAGCTGCTCGATGACGGCGAGCTCGCCATGGCCATCAGCTTCAACCCGCAGGAGGCGCAGAGCGCGGTGCAAAATGGCACCCTGCCCCCCAACGTGGTGGCGGTGGCCATGGCGAAAGGGGCGCTGACCAACAGCCACTTCCTCGCCATCCCCTTCAACGCCAACGCCCGTGCTGGTGCCAAGGTGGTAGCGAACTTCCTGCTGAGCCCCGCCGCTCAGGAGCGCAAGGCCGAGCCCGCCTTCTGGGGTGATCCCAGCGTGCTGCGCGCCGATGCCCTGCCCGCCACCCAGCAGCAGGCGCCGGCACTGCGCTTCAAATCGGTGGCTGAGCCCCATCCCAGCTGGCAACTCAGGCTCGAAGCGGCCTGGGCCGAGCGTTACAGCCACTGATGAGCCGCTTTGGCAGCTCTGCATCCGCTTGGCGCCCCCTGTTCACGGCGGGGTGCGCCCTGGTTTTTGGCCTCCCGCTGCTGGCGGGGGGCTGGCAGCTGCTGGCCGAGGGGCTGAGTCAGGCCCACCTGCAGCGGCTGCTGGCCCAGCCGGGCATCTGGCACTCGGCGCTGCTGAGCCTGTGGATTGGCGCCGCCTCGACCCTGGCCAGCCTGCTGCTGACCGCCCTGCTGCTGGCCCACAGCGACAGCCGGGCCGTCGGCTGGCTGCGCCGGCTGCTTTCGCCCTTGCTGGCGCAGCCCCACGTCGCCTTTGCCATCGGCTTTGCCTTTCTGCTCGCCCCCTCCGGCTGGCTGCTACGCCTGCTCTCGCCGACCCTCACCGGGTTCGAGCTGCCCCCCGACTGGCAGACCCTGCGCGATCCCGCCGGGCTCGGGCTCATCCTCGCCTTGACCCTCAAGGAGACCCCCTTCCTGCTGCTGATGGCGCTCGGTGCGCAAGACCCCGCCAGGGTGGCGCGTCAGCAGTGGCTGGGGGCGAGCCTTGGCTTCAGCGCCCCTCAGATCTGGTGGCGCCTGCTGCTGCCGGCGCTGTGGCCTGCCTTGCGTCTGCCCCTCTATGCGGTGGCCGCCTACGGGGTAGCCGTAGTGGATCTGGCCCAGTTGCTCGGGCCCGATGCTCCCGCTCCGCTGGCCGTTCGCCTGTGGCTCTGGTATCAGGACCCGGATCTCGTCTGGCGCGGCGCCACCGCCAGCGGCGCCCTGCTGCTGCTCGCCATCACGGCGCTGCTGCTGGCCCTGTTGCGGCTGCTTGAGCGGGCCCATCGAACCCTTGGCAAACCCGGCTGGCTCGATGGCAGACGAGCCAACCCAAGCGCTCTTGGCCGCACCCTTGCCACCGGCAGCGTGGTGACCCTGATCGTCATCAATCTGGCGGTGCTGGGGGCGTTGCTGCTCTGGTCGCTGACCCGGCGCTGGCCCTTTCCCGCCCTCTGGCCGAGCCAGTGGAGCGGCCGCCATTGGCTCGAACTGCTGCCGACCCTGTCGCCGCTGTTGACCACCAGCATGCTGCTGGCGCTGGCGAGCGGGGCGATAGCGCTGGTGATGGCGGTGCTGAGCCTGGAGGCGCAGGCCGGCCGTCGCCCCTGGCCGCTCTGGCTCATCTGCCTGCCGCTGCTGCTGCCGCAGGCCAGCCTGCTGTTCGGCATTCGGCTCGGGGTGGACTGGTTCAGCCTCGGGTGGGGGGGCGATGGCATCGGCTGGGGCTGGGTGCTCTGGAGCCAGCTGCTGTTTGTCTTTCCCTACGTTTACTTGTGCCTGCAGGGCCCCTATCGCCAGTTCGACCCACGGATCACCCAGAGCGCCCTGCTGCTCGGGGCAACCCCGTGGCGAGCCTGGTGGCAGGTGAAAGGGCCGCTGCTGGCCCGTCCGCTGCTGTTTGCCTTCGGCGTCGGTGCGGCGGTAAGCCTGGCCCAATACCTGCCAACCCTGCTGTTTGGCGCAGGGCGGGTGGTCACCATCACCACCGAGGCGGTGGCCATCGGCAGCGGCCTCAACCGGCGGCTGGCGGGCCTCTACGGCCTGCTGCAACTCTTGTTGCCGCTCGTTATCTATCTGCTGGCGCTCTGGCTGCCGGCCCGGCTCAACCCGGCGCTCAAGGGCGCCCGCTGACGAGGAACTCTCACGATGGAGATAGCCATATGCTGAGCACCACGCCTCTTCACCTCTATCTGGAGGAGAAACTGCTGCTCTCGCTGCCCGCCCTGCAGGTGGCACCGAACGAGGTGTTGACCCTGATGGGGCCCAGTGGCTGTGGCAAGAGCTCGCTCTTGGCGGCGCTGGCGGGGGTATTGCCCGCAAGCGGTCCGCTCCGGCTGGAGGGGGACGTGACCCTGGGCGCGCGCCGGCTCACCCAACTGCCGCCTCAGGCGCGGCGCATCGGCATGCTGTTTCAAGATGATCTGCTGTTCGACCATCTGACGGTGGCGGAGAACCTGATGTTCGGCATGCCGGCCAGCGTGAAGGGGCACGGAGCGCGGCGGGAAAAGGCGGTGGCCGCGCTGGCGCAGGTAGATCTGACAAACCAGGCGGACAAGCTGCCGGGGGCGCTCTCCGGCGGCCAGAAGGCCCGCGTCAGCCTGCTGCGGGCGCTGCTGGCCGAGCCCGAGGCATTGTTGTTGGACGAGCCCTTCTCCCGCCTCGACAAGCCGCTGCGGGCCGCCTTTCGCACGCTGGTATTCGCGCAAGTGAAGGCACTGGCCATCCCCGCCATTCTGGTGACCCACGACGCAGATGACGCGCCGGGCACCATACTCCAGCTCACCGAAGCCCGTTTTTGACCGAGGAGTTCACCTTGTTTGACCGCCACCTGATCCCCGTTATCCGCAGCCCCCTCACCCGGCTCGCCAGACCGCTCTGCCGCGCCGGGATCAGCGCCAACCAGGTCAGCCTCACCGGCTTTGCCATCGGCATGCCGGCGCTGCCGCTGCTGGCCTTTGGCTGCTATCAGTGGGCGCTGGTGGCCATCTTGCTCAACCGGCTGCTGGACGGGCTCGACGGCGCCGTGGCGCGGGAGACCGGCATCACCGACTGCGGCGGTTTTCTCGACATCACGCTCGACTTCATCTTCTACGCCGCCGTGGTGCTGGGCTTTGCCCTCGCCGTCCCCGCCAATGCGCTGCCCGCCGCCACCCTGCTGTTTGCCTTCATGGGCACCGGCTCGAGCTTTCTGGCATTTGCCATCATGGCGGGCAAGCGGGGCATCGACAATCCGGTCTACCACCACAAGTCCCTCTACTATCTGGGCGGCCTCACCGAGGGGAGCGAGACCATAACCCTATTCGTGCTGATGTGCCTGTGGCCCGCCGCCTTCGCCCCGCTCGCCTACGGCTTTGCCCTGCTCTGCGCCATCACCACCCTGACCCGGCTCTGGAGCGGCTACCACACCCTGCGTTGAGGCAGGACGGCGGGAGGGGGCCGCTACGGAACACTTGCGCATGGACGACAATGTTTTACCATGGCGACACTCTTTTTCAGGCTCATGAGAACCTTATGCGTCGCCTTGTCTCCGTGCTCACCCTCTCCCTGTTTCCCATGCTCTATGGCTGCAGCAGCACGCCGGCTGCCAAGCCCGTGGTCAAGCCCCAGCCCAACAGCGCCTTCATCAACCAGACGCCGCCGAGCAAACCCTTCTACGGGCAGGTGAGCCAGCCGGGAGTCAGCAAAGGGGACTTCGCCAATCGCGCCAATGTGAACAACTTCGTGCAGCGGATGGTGCAAAAGCACGGGTTCGATGGCGCCGAGCTGCACCGGGTGCTGGCCCAGGCCGAGCGCTATGACTGGATCATCCGCCTGATGGATGCCCAGGCCCCCACCACCACGCCGCCCACCGGCCCGACCGGCGCCTGGAATCGCTACCGTGCCAAGTTCATCACTCCGGACAACGTACAGAACGGCGTCAGCTTCTGGCGTGAGTACGAGAACGAGCTAAACCGCGCCCAGCAGATCTATGGGGTGCCGCCGGAGATCATCGTCGGCATCATAGGCGTGGAGACCCGCTGGGGCCGGGTGATGGGCAAGACCCGCATCCTGGATGCGTTGGCGACCCTGGCGTTCGACTACCCGCGCCGGGCCGAGTTCTTCACCAGCGAGCTGGAATCCTTCCTGGTGATGACCCGCGACGAGGGGATGGATCCCACCGAACCCAAGGGCTCCTACGCCGGCGCCATGGGCTACGGCCAGTTCATGCCCTCCAGCTTCCAGCGCTACGCGGTGGACTTCAACGGCAACGGCCACACCAATCTGTGGGATCCGGTGGATGCCATCGGCAGCGTGGCCAACTACTTCAAGGCCCACGGCTGGGAGAAGGGACAACCGGTGGCGGTGCGCGGTCAGGGCCAGCTGCCCGGCTACGAACACGGCTTCCAGACCCGCTACCCGGTTGCCTCCCTGCGCCGCGCCGGGCTGACCCCCACCAGCACCCTCGGCAACCACAGCGAGGCGAGCCTGCTGCGCCTGGATGTGGGCACCGGCTATCAGTACTGGTACGGCTTACCCAACTTCTACACCATCACCCGCTACAACCACAGCACCCACTACGCCATGGCGGTGTGGCAGCTGGGGCTGGCGGTCAAGGATGCCCGCGGCGGCTACTGATCCGGCCGGATAAAAAAGGCGGCCCTCAGGGCCGCCTCGCCAATCATCCACACTGCGCCTTCGGGCGCAGTGTGCGTTTACAGCGCTCCCGCCTTCGCCAGACGATCCAGCTCGGCAAGCAGGGCGGCCGGCTCGACCCGACGGGTGTAATCGGCGTTGATGAAGTGGTAGAGCACGGTGCGGTCCTGGCCGATGATGTAGCTGGCCGGCACCGGCAGAGTGAAGCTCTCGTCGCCGTTGCTCGCCGGAATGTCGATGCCAAAGCCGGCATAGATGGGCCTGAGCGCCTCCGGCAGCTCGAACACCAGTCCCAGCGCTGCCGAGACCCGGTTGCCCTCATCGCTCAGCACGGTGATCGCCAACTCGTTGGCGGTGAGGGTATCCTGCGCCGAACTGGGAGTTTCCGGCGTCATGCCGATGAGGTTCACGCCGCGCTCGCGCAGCGCCGGCAACACGGCGTTGAGTGCCTGCATCTCCATGTTGCAGTAGGGACACCAGCCACCGCGATAGACGTTGAGCAGCACAGGCCCCTCCGCCAGATAGTGGGAGAGCGGGCGCACCACCCCGTGCTGATCCGGTAGGGCGAAGTCGGGCATCCGCCCTCCGCGCCCTAGCGCGGCCTGCTCCAGCCCGCTTGCCTGCAGGCTGCGGGTCGCCTCCTCCATCAGGGCCAGCACCGGGGCCGGTACCTGGCGCTGCTTCTGCTCATCGTACGCTTTGATTTTTTGCTCGAGTGTGTGCATCATGACCATCCTTTTTGTAGTGGTCGCTACAATATCAGGCGGACCAAGCTCCATGGTCAAGTTGTTTTTTAGCGATCACTCCAAAATAACGTTTCACAAGGCAGGAATCGAGATGGCAAGACCCGCATCATTTGACAGAGAACAGGTACTGGAAATCGCCCTCAACGCCTTCTGGGATACCGGCTTCAGCAACACCGGCATTGCCGCGCTGGTCGAACGGATGGGACTCAAGCCCAGCAGCCTGTACGGCGCCTTCAGCTCCAAGGAGGGGTTGTTCATGGAGGTGCTGCAGCGCTATTCGGCGCAGAGCCTGGCGCAGATCGAGCAGATCCTGGGCTCGGCAGCCTCCCCGCTGGCGGGCGTGCAGGCCCTGCTCGATGCAGTGGCCCGGGATGCCATCGCCAGCGAGGCGCACCGTGGCTGCCTGCTGGTCAACACCTTGCTGGAGATCGGCCGCCACCACCCGCTCATTCAGGAGACCGCCAGCAGCCACCTCGCCGAGGTCGAGCTGCGGGTCAGCGCAGCCTTGTGCCAGGCGCAGGCGGCAGGGGAGCTGGCCGCCGGGCGCGACGTCGACGCCACCGCCGCCTTGCTGATGACCATGGTGTGGGGATTGCGCGTGCTGGGCCGCACCCATCCGCCCGCAGCCAAGGTGAACGCCGTGCTGGCCCAGATGCAGGCCATCTTGTCTGCGGAGGCATGACGACCGCTCAGGGGGTCACTCGTTTTCCAGCAGCCAGCGCTTGAGCAGGGCGGCCAGCTGCTCCTGCTCGGCCTGGGTCAATGGCGCCAGCAGGCGCCGCTCGTTGGCCACGTGCCGCTCCACCGCCCGGTCAACCAACTCCCGACCCGCGTCGGTCAGGCAGACCAGCAGGCTGCGCCGATCGCTCGGGGCGGCCTGACGCTCGATCAAGCCCCGCTCTGCCAGTTTGTCGAGGCGGGCGGTCATGGCCCCCGAGCTCAACATGGCGGATTGATAGAGCACGGTCGGGGTGAGCGGTTCGCCGGCCCGGCGCAGGGTCGCCAGAATGTCGAAGTCGCTGCCAAGCAGGCCGCACTCCTTGAGCTCCTCGCTCACCTCCCGTCCGGCGATCGCCGCCATTCGCGCCACCCGTCCCAGCACCCCCATGGGAGAGCAGTCGAGATCCGGTCGCTGCCGGGCCCACTGGGCCAGCAGCAGGTCTACATGATCTGATTCCATCTTCGGCCACTTATCTTTTTATCGAGATACTTGATGGTAAACCAATTAGAGGCTAGTTTATCTTTACTTAAAGATACTTCATAAAGAGACAAATACATGCCCATGCTGATCGCCCTGCTGGCCCCCCTGCTCTGGGGCAGCACCTATGCCGTCGTCAGCCTCTACCTGACCGACTACTCCCCCTACTGGGTGGCGGTATGGCGGGCGTTGCCAGCCGGCCTGCTCCTGTTGCTGGTGCACCCGCGCCTGCCCCCCCTGTCCTGGGGCAAGCAGAGCCTGCTGGCGTTTTGCAACATCGCCGCCTTCTTCGCCCTGCTGTTCGTGGCCGCCTTCCGGCTGCCCGGGGCCGTGGCGGGTACGCTCGGTGCCACCCTGCCACTGGTCTTGATGTTGCTGGCTTGGCTGCAGGATGGCGTCAGGCCGTCCCTGAAATGGCTGCTGCTGGGCCTGATGGGGCTGGGCGGGGTCTTGTTGCTGCTCAACCCTTCCGCCAATCTGGATCCTGTCGGCGTGACCTGCGCCCTGCTGGCCACACTGCTCATCGGTCAGTCCAGCCGCTGGATGCGCCACTGGCCGGTCAGCGATCTGCTGGCGCTGACCGCCTGGCAACTGCTGCTGGGCGGCCTGATGCTGATCCCGCTCGCCTGGTGGCTGGCCGGCCCCATGCCGCTACCACAGCCGGCAAGCGCTCCTGGTCTGCTCTGGCTGATCCTGCTCAATACGGCGCTGGCCTACTGGGCCTGGCTGTGGGGGCTCAAGCGCCACGGCCCGGAGGTGATGGGCATGCTGGCCCTCACCAACCCCATGGTGGCGGTCTCCTGCGGCGTGCTGATGGTGGGCGAGACGCTGGATGCTCGCCAATGGCTCGGCATCGGGGTGATCCTGGCCTCACTGTTTCTGATGAAGCTGCCTGCCCGCCCCTTCTTCAAGCGCTGGCAGGCCCGCCGGGCGTGCACCGACCAGTGCGGCAAGCCGTGAGCACGACCCATCCAGCTCAAGCGCAATAAAAAAGAGGAGCCATCAAGGCTCCTCTTTCACATTCCGCAGGGGGATGAGTCGAACTCAGACCCCGGCCTTGGCCAGTGCGGCGGAGACGATCTGCTGGGCTTCCTGCTGGATGAGGTCCAGGTGCGCCTCGCCCTTGAAGCTCTCCATGTAGATCTTGTAGATGGACTCGGTACCGGAGGGGCGCGCCGCGAACCAGCCGTTCTCGGTCACCACCTTGAGGCCGCCGATGGCGGCATCGTTGCCCGGCGCCTTGGTCAGCTTGGCGACGATGGGCTCACCGGCCAGGGTGGAGGCTTCCACCAGCGCCGGATCCAGCTTGGAGAGCACCGCTTTCTGGGCGCTGTTGGCCGGGGCGTCGATGCGACGATAGCTGGAGCGACCAAACTTGGCTTCCAGCGCATCGTAGTGGGCCTGCGGATCCTTGCCGGTGACCGCCAGAATTTCCGCTGCCAGCAGCGCCAGGATGAAGCCATCCTTGTCGGTGGTCCAGACGGTGCCGTCTTTGCGCAGGAAGGAGGCGCCCGCGCTCTCCTCGCCGCCAAAGCCGAACTCGCCGCTGTAGAGGCCATCCACGAACCACTTGAAGCCGACCGGCACCTCTTTGAGGGTGCGGCCAATCTCGCCGGCCACCCGATCGATCATGGAGGAAGAGACCAGCGTCTTGCCGACGGCCGCATCGGCAGACCAGCCAATGCGATGGGTAAACAGATACTGGATCGCCACCGCCAGATAGTGGTTCGGGTTCATCAGGCCCGACTTGGTGACGATGCCGTGACGGTCGTAGTCAGGGTCGTTGCCAAGGGCGATGTCGAACTTGTCCTTGAGGGCGATCAGGCTGGCCATGGCAAACGGGCTGGAGCAGTCCATCCGGATCTTGCCGTCTTTATCCAGGGTCATGAAGGAGAAGGTCGGGTCGACCTTGTAGTTCACCACCTCGATGTTCAGACCATAGGTCTTGGCGATGACGTCCCAGTAGGCGACGCCGGAGCCGCCCAGCGGATCGACACCGATCTTGATGCCGGCCTGCTTGATGGCCTCCATATCCAGCACGTTCTTCAGGTCATCCACATAGGGAGTGACATAGTCGTGCAGGGCCACGAACGGGCTCTTGAGGGCCTCGGCGAACGGCATCCGTTTCACGCCGGCCAGACCCGCTTCCAGAATCGCGTTGGCGCGATCCTCCACCCACTTGGTGATCTCCCCTTCCGCAGGGCCGCCGTGGGGCGGGTTGTATTTGAAGCCACCGTCTTCCGGCGGGTTGTGGGACGGGGTGATCACCACGCCGTCGGCGCGCGCGGCAGGCTTGCCCGCATTGTGGCGCAGGATGGCGTGAGAGATGACCGGGGTCGGGGTAAAGCCGAGGCCGGCCTGAATGCGGGTCTCGACGCCGTTGGCGGCCAGCACTTCCACCGCACTGGCAAAGGCGGATTCAGACAGGGCGTGGGTGTCCATGCCGACAAACAGCGGGCCCGTGATGCCGGCCTGCTGGCGATACTCCACCAGCGCCTGGGTCACCGCCAGGATGTGGGATTCGGTGAAGGCATTGTGCAAGGCGCTGCCGCGGTGGCCAGAGGTGCCGAAGGCAACCCGCTGCTCGGGGCGGCTCATGTCCGGCTTGTTGAGGTAGTAGGCGCTGACCAGACGGGGAATGTTGGTCAGGTCGCTCAAACGGGCCGGCTGACCGGCGTGGGAATGCTGTGCCATGGCGTTGTCCTTGCTTGATGGCGGCCTTGCCCGGCAAGGCCTGAGTCTGATGAACCGTTAGATTGCGCCGCACACCCGGGCAATCACCTCGTCGCCATACCCCATGCTGGCCATCAGCTGGGCCACCATGTTCTGTTTGCGACTGGTGTTGGTGTTGGTGATCACCCAGAACGGGGTCTGTGGCACCTGCTTGGGCTTGGTGGTGCTGCCGCTGGCGCGCAGGGCATCGGGATCCCGCGAGAAATAGACGCGCTTGCGCCCCTTGATTTCGGTGGCCTGGGTAAACCCGACCGGATCATCCCGGTAGAGGGTACTGAGCACCTGCATGAAGCGGTTGATGGACTTCTCTTCTTTTTGCAGCTCGCCGGAATCGAGCAGCGTTTCCAGCCCCATGGCGTCGGCCACGGTGGGCGACGGAGCTGCCGTCACCTCTGCTGCGACCGGCGAGGCCTGGCGGGCGGGCTGTTCCAGCAGGCGGCGCAGGATATCGGAGGCACTCTCACCGATGTGCCGGGTCTGGCTGGCGATATAGAAGTAGAGATCGTCATCAAGCTCGATGGTTTTCATAGGGATGCGCTGGACTCGTCGAAATTCGGATGCGGCGATTATACATAGGCAAACCCGGCAGCCCAAGCAAGGGGCGGACAGATGTGCATGAATCTCATCGAGAATACGGCATAATAGCGGCCCAAGTGTGTGATCCGTCGCACTGATAGCCGATCTGGCTGGCTTTTTTTTAGGAAAAAAACCACACTTTTTTGCTCCGTGATGAGTGAAATCCTTTTCTTTCCAGTGCGTTAAATCATGGCGAGCAACGTACTCACGACCGACAAGGTGTCATTTTGCAACAAAACCCATTATTGAACTTCAAGGAGCAGGGCCAGGGCCAACCCGTCGTGCTGATCCACGGGCTGTTCGGCAGCCTAGACAACCTGGGCCTGCTGGCACGCCCGCTGAGCGAACAATACCGGGTCATCAGCGTCGATCTGCGCAACCACGGCGCCTCCTTTCACTCCGACGAGATGAGCTACCCGGCCCAGGCCGCCGACCTGCTCGCCCTGCTCGATCAGCTGGGGCTTGAACAGGTGGCGCTCGTGGGCCACTCCATGGGGGGCAAGGTGGCCATGCAAGTTGCCAAGCAGGCGCCGACCCGCGTCGCCAGGCTGGTAGTGGCCGACATAGCGCCGGTCGCCTACCCTCACGCCCGCCACCAGAACGTGTTTGCCGGCCTCAATGCCACGCTCGAACAGGCTCCGCAAAGCCGCAGCGAGGCAGAAGCCATCCTGGCCGAGCATGTCGAGATCGCCGGCGTGCGCCAGTTCCTGCTCAAGTCCTTCGCCAAGGGGGAGTCGGGTTGGGGTTGGCGTTTCAACGTGCCGGCCCTTGAGCGCAACTACGCCAACATCATGGGCTGGCCCGATCCACAGAGCCGTTTCGAGGGGCCTGCGCTCTTCATCAAGGGGGGCGATTCCGACTACATGCTGCCCGCGCATACCGAGACCGTGATGGCGCAATTTCCCGCTGCCAAGGCCCGGGTCATCGCCGGCACCGGTCACTGGCTGCACGCGGAAAAGCCGGTTTTGTTCAACAAACTGGTTGTGGATTTCCTGTCGACAGGCGGTTAACAGTTTCAAATCCTTTGTGATATAGTGCGCCCGTCATAAGGAGTGTGCGCAATCCATGCTAAGTGAACATATCGACCTGATCGAGAGTCTGGGCCTGAAGTTATTCTTTGTGGCCATTTTCGTATTGATTGGCCTGGCCATTCAGGACGTGCTCAAACGCGGCAATGTGCCCCGTTTCGGCCGATTCATCGTCTGGTTGGTACTCTTCCTGGGTTGTGCAGGTTTTGTCGCCAAGGGGCTGATCGAACTGGGCTGGGAAGGCTCAGGCATCGGCTAACTTATTTCCATCTGTGATGTATGGCCAAACAGCAAACTGATCGAACAACACTGGATCTGTTCGCAAACGAAAAGCGCCCCGGCAGGCCAAAGACCAACCCACTCCCCCGCGAGACCCAGCTCAAGATCAACAAGCGCAACCAGCTCAAGCGCGATCGAGAGAACGGCTTGAAGCGGGTAGAGTTAAAGGTGGAGGCCGAATTGCTGGAGCGCCTGAACCAACTTGCGTTACAACAGAACGTCAGCCGAGCCGAGCTGATCCAATCTATCCTGAAGCAACAGATTGAGTCTGCACATGCAGCAGGCATCGCAATCTGACCGTTAAGCATTAACACCAGATACGGGTAACTAAACACTATGGCTAGTGTAGGTCTGTTTTTCGGCAGCGATACCGGTAATACCGAAGCTGTCGCCAAGATGATCCAGAAAGAACTGGGCAAACAACTGATTGAAGTCCGTGACATTGCCAAGAGCAGCAAGGCCGACATCGACAGCTTCGATCTACTGATGTTCGGTATCCCGACTTGGTACTATGGCGAAGCCCAGGCCGACTGGGACGACTTCTTCCCCGAGCTGGAAGAGATCGACTTCACCAACAAGCTGGTCGCCATCTTCGGATGCGGCGATCAGGAAGATTATGCCGAGTACTTCCTCGACGCCATGGGCACCCTGCGTGACATCGTCGAAGCCAAAGGCGCCATCGTCATCGGCCACTGGCCGACCGCCGGTTACGAGTTCGAAGCCTCCAAGGCGCTGGTGGACGACAAGCACTTCGTGGGTCTGGGCATCGACGAAGATCGCCAACCCGAGATGACTGCCGAGCGCGTCAAGGGCTGGTGCAAACAGCTGCATGAAGAGATGTGCCTGGCCGAGCTGGAGTGATCCACGCTTGCCAGCACCTCTGACAACAAGGGCCCCGCGGGGCCCTTGTTGTTTTCTGGCTCATACGCTCTCGCCACCCCTGTGCTCGGGCTTGGCCCGCACATAGAGGGTGCGCTTGACCTGGGCCACCAGCTCGCCCTGGCCATCCTGTACCGTCACCTCGAACTCGGGAAAGTGCTTGTCTCCCCCTTCGGTCGCCGCGACTATGGCGGCCAGCTTGCCATCGGTCAGGTTGAATTCGGCCACCAGCTTGCCCTTGCCCGGCTTGATGTAGTTGATGCTGCCCGCCTTATCCCAGACGTAATAACGGTTCCTGAAATAGCCCATCAACATCAGTGGATAGATGGGATCGGTCATCGCAAACATGCTGCCGCCAAACTGGGTGCGGTTGGCATTCTTGTTCCACCAGCGGGACTTGAGGGTGACCCGGCAGAAGCGAAAATCATCGCTCAATGTCTCTATCTTGATGCCCGCGCCCCAGAAGGGGGGCCAGGCGTTGAGGGCGCGGCGCACCCAGGCCGCGTTGTCAAAAAGCCAATCCATGGATCTCATCCGACCAGAGTGAAGAAGGTTACATTTTATCAACATTCGGCGGGTGAGCAAGCCGCCGTCACAATCCGCACAATTCGTGGATAGGCGGTCGATCGCGCTAAAGCCCTTGAATTACTGGGTTTATTTTTAGGTGAGCTACGACCTATAATGACAGGCCAAGCGAGTTCGTGGTTGCCATTACAGCGGCAGTCAATCAGAATAACCACACCTTCGAGAATGCGAATAAATAGAAATGGCAGACAACAACCAAGCGTTAAAAAAGGCCGGGCTCAAGATCACCTTGCCCCGTGTCAAGATCCTGGAAATCCTGCAACAGCCGGACTGCCAGCACACCAGTGCGGAAGATCTGTACAAACGACTGATCGACCAGGGTGAAGAGATTGGTCTCGCTACCGTCTACCGCGTTCTCAACCAGTTTGATGATGCCGGTATCGTCACCCGTCACCACTTCGAAGGGGGCAAGTCAGTGTTCGAGCTGGCCACCCAGGAACATCACGACCACCTGGTCTGCCTCGACTGCGGCAAGGTGATCGAGTTCTCCGACGAGGTGATCGAGCAGCGCCAGACCGAGATCGCCAAGAAGCACAACATCCGTCTGACCAATCACAGCCTCTATCTCTATGGCCACTGCGCCGCCGGCGACTGCAAGCACGACGATTGATTGGCAGAACCCGCGCAATAAAAAAGCCAGCATGATGCTGGCTTTTTTATGCCCATATTCCGGACAAGAAAGGGCAGGGTCTCCCCTGCCCTCCTTCATCAGGCCTCGGCCTTGCCCCACACGTCGCGCAGGGCCACGGTGCGGTTGAACACCAGGTGCTCCGGGCTGGAGAGCTTGTTGTCGGCGCAGAAATACCCTTCACGCTCGAACTGGTAAGCCTGCTCCGGCTTGGCATCCTTGAGGGAAGCTTCCACGCGGGCACCCTCGATGATCACCAGGGATTCCGGGTTCAGGGCCGCTTCGAAGTCCTCTTCGGCACCCGGGTTCGGCACCTTGAACAGGCGGTCGTAGAGGCGCACTTCGGCCGGCAGGGAGTGAGTGGCGCTGACCCAGTGGATCACCCCCTTCACCTTGCGACCATCGGCCGGATCCTTGCCCAGGGTCTCGGGATCGTAAGAGCAGTAGATGCAGGTGACCTTGCCGTCCGCATCCTTCTCGACCCGCTCAGCCTTGATGACATAGGCGTTGCGCAGGCGCACTTCCTTGCCCAGTACCAGACGCTTGAACTGCTTGTTGGCTTCTTCTTTGAAGTCCGCTTCATCGATGAGGATCTCGCGGGTGAAGTTCAACTCGCGGGTACCCATCTCGGCATTGCTCGGGTGCGCCGGTGCAGTCAGCACTTCATCGGCGGCCAAGTTCTCGATGACCACCTTCACCGGATGCAGCACGGCCATGGCACGCGGGGCATTCTCGTTGAGATCTTCGCGGATGCAGGCTTCCAGCATGCTCATCTCGACGATGTTGTCCTGCTTGGTGACACCGATGCGCTTGCAGAACTCGCGGATGGAGGCCGGGGTGTAGCCGCGGCGGCGCAGGCCGGAGACGGTCAGCATGCGCGGATCGTCCCAACCGTCCACGTGCTTCTCGGTCACCAGCAGGTTCAGCTTGCGCTTGGACATGACGGTGTATTCGAGGTTCAGACGAGAGAACTCGTACTGACGCGGGTGGCAGTCGATGGTGATGTTGTCCAGCACCCAGTCGTACAGGCGACGGTTGTCCTGGAACTCCAGCGTACAGATCGAGTGGGTGATCCCTTCCAGGGCGTCCGAGATGCAGTGAGTGAAGTCATACATCGGGTAGATGCACCACTTGTCACCGGTCTGGTGGTGGTGGGCAAACTTGATGCGATAGATGACGGGGTCACGCATCACCATGAAAGGGGAAGCCATGTCGATCTTGGCACGCAGGCAGGCGGTGCCTTCGGCAAACTCGCCGTTCTTCATCTTCTCGAACAGGGCCAGGTTCTCTTCCACGCTGCGATCGCGGAACGGACTGTTCTTGCCCGGCGCGGTCAGGGTACCGCGGTATTCACGCATCTGCTCGGCAGAGAGCTCGTCTACGTAGGCCAGCCCCTTCTCGATGAGCTCGATGGCATAGCCGTGCAGCTTGTCGAAATAGTCGGAGGAGTAGCAGATCTCGCCGTTCCACTGGAAGCCGAGCCACTGCACGTCCTGTTTGATGGACTCAACGTACTCGATATCTTCCTTCACCGGGTTGGTGTCGTCGAAGCGCAGGTTGCATTGGCCCTGGTAGTCGCGGGCGATGCCGAAGTTCAGGCAGATGGACTTGGCGTGACCGATATGGAGATAACCGTTCGGCTCGGGCGGAAAACGGGTATGCACACTGGAGTGCTTACCGCTGGCCAGATCTTCATCAATGATCTGACGAATAAAGTTAGTTGGGCTGTTCGCCTGACTCATGGCTCACCTCAAAAATGCGTCACTGGCGGAAGTTGTGCCGGCTGGCACCCTCAACCCCCCGCCGTCAAGCCGGATATGATCCCTCATTACGCGCCCTGTCTCAACCTGAATTTGCCCGTTTCGGGGTACTGGCGCAGCAAAACGCCCCGCCCTGGTGGCCGGTTTGACTGACTGGCGAAAAAAAGACCCCGCACGCGGCGGGGTTCAAGGTGATGAAAAACAAAAACAGACAATACACACACAACAAAGGCTCACACGCACAGTCAACCTTTCCCAAGCCCGATGACCATCGTCCTTGGGAAAGGCGGGTCTTGCGACCCACCTTGCGTTATGGATTGAGGGCTATCAGTTCAGCTCGGTGACGCGGCTGGTGCGTTTGCCATCGAAACTGGTGGTGCGCAGGTAGACCTTGCCGTTGACGCTCGGCTTGGCGGCTGCGTCGTAGGCGCTCCAGCTCTTGCCATCCAGACTGTACTGGATGGGCAGGCCCGGCAGATCCACGTTCGCTTCAAGCACGCCGTTCACCACCTTGGCGCCCGGTACGGAGAGGCGGTATTCCACCCCGGCCTGATCCAGTTTCGGCAGCACGCGCTGACCCAGCACGTTGGCAAACTGGTTCCACTCCTTGTTCAGGGTGGCCTTGTTGACAAACTTGGTGGTACCGGAGAACTCGCGGTTCTTCACGTAGTCCAGCTCGAAGCCCCCCTTGTGCCAGGCACGCTCGGCCATGGAGAAGATACGCGGGTAGACCATGTACTCGTATTGCGCGTCGGTACGCACGGTTTCACTCCACTGCTGACCGGAGATCCCCTTGAACTTGACCGGATCCTGGTCACCCTTGGCCACGAAGGCGTTGCCGTCGCGGTCAACCGAGGTCTCGGCGTTCTGTGGCAGGTTTTCCGGGGCGAAGGCGAACACCTTGCGGGTGTCGTTGAAGCGGGTGGCCCAGTAGTAGCCGCGCTCGGCCGGGTGTACCTCGTTCGGGAAGTCGAAGTAGAGGTAATCCGGGTTGGAGAGCACCACATCATAGCCCTTGTGCGCCCACTTCATCGCTTCGTTGAAACCACCCCAGTAGAGGGTTTCCCAGAAGTTGACCCGGGTCTTGTCAGTGGCAAACACGCTGGCATCCGTGGCGTACTTCAGACCATCTTCCCACGCCTGCAGGGTGGAGAAGCCGTGGCCCTTGACCATCTCGCTCACTTCCTTGGCGAAGTAGACCGGCAGCTCGGCCACGTCCTTGATCTTGCCCTCATCCACCATCTTCTGGCACATGGGGGACTTGCCGAACGGCTTGTCCTGCTTGCTGGAGTCGACGTTGCCCTTCCAGGCCACCAGATCTTCTTTCTTGGTGACGGCCGGGTCCTGGTAACCACCGCCCTGCATGATGTTCTTCGCCTCGTCACCACCGTAGTGCCATGCAGTCAGCGGTTGACCGGCGGCCTGGTGCATCTGGGCCACTTCGTCCATCACCTTGGCCACAAAGGTGGCGGCGCCCGGCTGGCAGGGGTTGATGAAAGACATCTTGTCGTAGAACTGCACCGAGGTGACGTTGGAGGTATCGGCCGGGTCGGTCAGACGGAACTGGTTGGCTTCGGTCTCTTTACCTTCAGCCATCAGACGCTTGTAACGCGCTTCCATGGAAACCACAGCGGCACGGGCGTGGGCCGGCATGTTGATCTCGGGGATCACGGTCACACCGCGGGCCTTGGCATAGCGTACCAGGTCGATGTAGTCGGCCTTGCTGTAGAAACCGGAACCCTGGTTGTCGCTGGTCGGGCCGGAGCCCAGCTGCGGCATCAGACACTTGGTTTCGGACTCGTCGTGGCAACGCTGGCTGCCGACGTCGGTGAGCTCCGGCAGGCCCGGGATCTCCAGACGCCAGCCTTCATCGTTGGTCAGTCCCAGGTGCAGCACGTTGAGCTTCATGGCAGACATCTGATCCACCAGCTTCTTCAGGGTCTCGGGACTTCTGAAGTGACGGGCCACGTCGGTCTGCATGCCGCGGTATTCAAAGCGCGGGGCATCCTCGACGGTCATCTGGCTCACCAGCTTGTCGTTGACTCCCAAGAGGGAGATCAGGGACTGGGCACCCCAGAAGGCACCTTCGATGTCGTGCCCCTGAATGACGGTGCCCTTCTTGCCGATGGTCATGTCGTAGCCTTCGGCCTGCTTGAGCTTGCTGCCGAGCTTGATGGTCACTGGGTAGCCGGTATCGGAGAGGGTAACACCCAGCTTGGTCAGTTGAGCCTTCAGGGCTTCGGCACGATCGCTCGGCAAGTCCAGGGCATTGAGCTTGATGGTGGAGAAGTCGACCTGCGGGCCGGCTTTCACTACCTGCTTCATCGGGGTCGGCAGGATCTGGTTGTCGACCTTGCCAGCCGGCAACAAGGTGCTGGTCTGGTTGGCGGCGAAACGGGTTTCGCTGTTCATCAGGATGTTGTTGTCATCCTTGGTGCGCTTCCAGCCGTCGGCCGGCATCGGCTTCTCGTAGGTGGTGGCATCGTCGATGTTGCTCATGCTGGCCAGCACTTTCGGCTCGGCCCCTTCGCTGGCGACATACCAGTTCGGCATGATGTCAGATTCGAACAATACCCAGTACTCCACCACCAGCGGCACTTCAACCGTGGCATCCTTGGCAAAGCCCTGGAACTTCTCGGTCGGCGTCAAACGATAAAGGTCGCCGGTCAGGTGGGTGATGGTGAACTGGTCGTTGTCCACCCGCTGGATGCGACGGATGGAGGAGACATAGATGCTCCAGTCCTTGGAGGTAACGTCAGCACCGGTATTGGTCAGGTGCAGCTTGGCAACGCCACAGCTCGCCCACTCGGAGCCCAGCGCCTGGCAGTCGAGGCCGGCGCCGGCACCGTCGTTGGTGACGACTTCATACTTGACCACCAGGTTGCTGGCGAGGGCGTCGACCACGGCTTGCTTGGCGGCATCGGCTGCAAGTGCCGGACCGGCGAAAACGGTAGACATGGCAATGGCTAACAGAGAATGTTTCAAGTTCATAACTGCTGCTCTCATTTGAAGTAAAGGTTGGATTTTCTTGGCTTTTTTTATATGGGGCCCCGAGGCGGGGCCCTTAGTTATGTCAACAATGGACTTAGACTTGAGGCGAGCTTGGCGCCCGATTAACGCAGGGCCTTCATCTCACCTGCGATGATTTCGGCCAATGGGCCCAGAATCACCTGCAGGTTCTGCTCACCGAGCTTGACCACACCGGCCGCGCCCAGGGCTTTGAGCTTGCGCTCGTCAACGATGCTGCGGTCTTTCAGGGTCAGACGCAGACGGGTGATGCAGGCATCGATGGTCACCAGGTTCTCCTGGCCGCCCAGCACTTCCAGGTATTGCTTGGCCAGCTCGGTGCGGTCAGTGGTTTGAGCCTGTACCGGTACCGCTTCGTCATCTTCACGACCCGGGGTTTTCAGGTTGAACTTGGCGATCACTGCGCGGAAGACCACGTAGTAGAGGCCGAAGAACACCAGACCCTGCGGGATCAGCATGTACCAGTGGGTCGCCAGCGGGTTACGTGACTGGATAAACATGTCGACAAAACCAGCACTGAAGCCGAAGCCAGAAATCCAGTGCATGGAGGCGGCGATGAACACGGAGATACCGGTCAGGAACGCGTGGATGACGTACAGTACCGGCGCCACGAACATGAAGGAGAACTCGAGCGGCTCGGTCACCCCGGTGAAGAAGGAGGCAAAGGCGGCGGCGATCATGATGGACGCAACCTTGTCCTTGTTCTCTTTCTTGGCGGAGTGGTAGATGGCCAGTGCGGCGCCCGGCAGACCGAACATCATGATGGGGAAGAAGCCGGCCTGATACATGCCGGTCACACCCACGACCGCCTTGCCGGCGTCGATGGAGGATTGACCGCCCAGGAAGTTCGGGATGTCGTTGATGCCGGCCACGTCGAACCAGAACACGGAGTTCAGGGCGTGGTGCAGACCAATCGGGATCAGCAGACGGTTGAAGAAGGCGTAGATACCGGCGCCGGTGGAGCCCAGGTTGACGATGGATTCACCAAAGCTCACCAGACCACCGTAAATGACCGGCCAGACAGCCATCAGGACGAAGGAGACCACGATCATCACCACGGAGGTCACGATCGGCACCAGACGACGACCAGAGAAGAAGGCCAGTGCCTTGTGCAGTTCCACACCACTGAAACGGTTGTAGAGCTCGGCCGCGATCACACCGGTCAAGATACCGATGAACTGGTTCTCAATCTTGCCAAATGCAGCAGGCACCTGGTCCAGCGGGATCTGCTGGATTTGTGATACCGCGCCCGGGCTCAGCAAGGTGGTCACCACCAGGAAACCGACCAGACCGGCCAGCGCGGCAGAACCATCTTTGTCTTTGGACATGCCATAGGCAACACCCACGGCGAACAGGATTGCCATCTTGTCGATGATGGCCGCACCCGCCTTGATCAGGAAGGCGGCCAGCGCGCTGTCACCACCCCAACCATTCGGGTCAATCCAGTAGCCAACCCCCATCAGGATCGCGGCGGCAGGCAATACCGCTACCGGCACCATCAAGGCCCGGCCGATCTTTTGCAAATAACCGAGAATGTTCACGGTTCCTCTCCTTAGTTAATGTTTTTCTAGAAATTAAGTGCTTATCACGTTTGACGCATAAGCCATCAAGGCTTGATTGGCAGTCTAGGGCTTTTATTTCGCTGCGCAAATTAATAAACCTGTAATCGTGATCATTATCACCCAAACGAGATAAAGGTGGCGGATAGATGTGGCTTAGTTCGCAATCTTTATTTACGCTATAAAACAACTTAAATCCGTCCCGCTCTTCTTGCCGCCGACATCCCGGCCGCAACCCGTACAGAGGTATCTACAATGCGCCTGATCCCGTTGAAATCTGCCAGCCAAGTGGGGCTGTGGTCCGCCCGTTACATCGTTGACCGTATCAATGCGTTCAAACCCACTGCCGATCGCCCCTTCGTACTGGGCCTGCCCACTGGCGGCACTCCGCTCAACACCTACAAGCGCCTGATTGAACTGCATAAAGCCGGTGAGGTGAGCTTCCAGAACGTGGTCACCTTCAACATGGACGAGTACGTCGGCCTGCCGGAAGACCACCCCGAGAGCTACCACAGCTTCATGCACAACAACTTCTTCAGCCACATCGATATTCGCCCCGAGAACATCAACATCCTCAACGGCAACGCGCCGGATCTGTTGGCCGAGTGCAAGCGCTACGAAGACAAAATCAAGTCCTACGGCAAGATCCACCTGTTCATGGGCGGCGTCGGCAATGACGGTCACATCGCATTCAACGAGCCGGCCTCATCCCTGGCCTCCCGCACCCGGGTCAAGACCCTGACCGAAGACACCCGCATCGCCAACTCCCGCTTCTTTGGCGGCGACATGGAGCAGGTGCCCAAGCTGGCGCTGACCGTGGGCGTCGGCACCTTGATGGATGCCGAGGAGATCATGATCCTGGTGACCGGTCACGGCAAGGCGCAGGCCCTGCAGGCCGCGGTGGAAGGCAGCGTCAACCACATGTGGACCATCTCCACCCTGCAGCTGCATCCGAAGGGAATGATGGTGTGTGACGAGCCCTCCACCATGGAGCTCAAGGTCAAGACGGTACGCTACTTCCAGCAGCTCGAAGCCGCCAACATCGGCCGTCTGTAAGGAGTCACCATGTACGCATTGACCAACTGCACCCTCTACACCGGCAGCTGCGTGCTGACCGGTTACGGGGTGGTGATCGAAGGCGACCAGATTGTCGCCATCTCCCACCAGGCCGAACTGCCGGCCGGCATCGAACAGATTGACCTCAAGGGTGCCAACCTCTGCCCCGGCTTCATCGACGTGCAGCTCAACGGCTGCGGCGGCGTCATGTTCAACGGCCACATCACCACCGAGACCCTGGCGACCATGCAGGCCGCCAACCTCAAATCCGGTACCACCAGCTTCCTGCCGACCCTGATCACCAGTCCGGATGCGGACATGAAGCAGGCCGTCGCCGTCACCCGCGACTACATGGCGGCGCACCCCAACGAAGTCCTTGGCGTGCACCTGGAAGGGCCCTACACCAACCTCAAGCGCAAGGGGATCCACCCGGCCGAGCAGATCCGCCAGCCCGCCGACGAGATGATCGACTTCTTCTGCGCCAACGCGGATGCCATCGCCAAGATCACTCTGGCGCCGGAGCGCAACAAGCCCGAGCACATCCGTCGTCTGGTGGAGGCCGGCATTCTGGTCTCCGCCGGCCACACCGCCGCCAATTACGATCAGGCCATGGCGGGCTTTGACAGCGGCATTCGCTTCGCCACCCACCTCTACAACGCCATGACCCCGACCCTGAACGGCCGCGAGCCGGGCGTGGTGGGTGCCATCTATGATCGCAAGGATGTCTACGCCGGCGTCATCGTCGACGGCCATCACGTGCACTGGGCCAACGTGCGTCTCGCGCACAAGATGCTGGGGGAACGACTGGTGCTGGTCACCGACGCAACCGCACCGGCAGGGGCACCGGAAGGCTTTGAGAAGTTTGATTTTTGTGGCGCAACCGTCTATTTCCGCGATGGTCAGTGCGTCGACGAGAATGGTACACTCGGCGGCTCTGCCCTCACCATGATCGAGGGGGTGGAAAATCTGGTCAAACAGGTCGGATTACCGCTCGATGAAGCACTGAGAATGGCCACCCTTTACCCTGCACGCGCCATTGGATGGGACTCACGTCTCGGTAGTATCCAGGTCGGAAAAATAGCCAACCTGACTGTCTTTGATCAGGCCTTCACGGTCTGCGGGACCGTGGTTAACGGACACTACACAACACAGTGACACTATGACTGGCGGACAAATAGCAAACGTAGATCTTATCAAGCAGGTCAACAGTGCAGCCGTGTATCGGCTCATCGACCTGCAGGGGCCCATCTCGCGGGTCAAAATTGCCGAGTTGAGTCAGCTGGCCCCGGCCAGCGTGACCAAGATCACCCGGCAACTGATCGAGCATGGCCTGATCAAGGAGACCTCGCCGCAAGCCTCCACCGGTGGACGGCGCGCCATCTCCCTGACCACCATCAAGCATCGCTTCCAGTTTGTGTCCGCCAAGCTGGGCCGCGGCTACCTGCAGCTGAGTCTCTATGATCTCGACGGCAAGGAGCTCGACCAGCATGTCACCCAGGTGACCGAGATCGAGCAACAGCCGGTGGTCGACATGCTGCTGCGGGAGATCGGTGCCTTCATCGACTCCCAGCAGGATCGCAGCCGAAACCTCATCAGCATCGCGCTGACCATGCCGGGCCTGGTCAATCCGGAATCGGGCATGGTCATCTATACCCCCAAGTACCAGATCCGCAATCTGGCGCTGGCCAAGCTGCTGGAAAACCACTTCAACCTGCCCTGCTACGTGGGTAACGACACCCGCTCGCTGGCACTGGCCGAACACTTCTTCGGCGAGTCCCGCGACTGCATGGACTCCATTCTGGTGAGCGTCCACCAGGGGGCGGGTTCTGGCATCATCACCAAGGGCAAGGTGTTCCTCGGTCAGAACCGCAACGTCGGCGAGATCGGCCACATCCAGGTCGAGCCGCTCGGCAAGCGCTGCCACTGCGGCAACTTCGGTTGCCTCGAGACCATCGCCTCCAACGAAGCCATCGTCGACAAGGTGAAGGAGCTCATCAGCCGCGGCCACCTGAGCTCGCTGCAGGAGAAGCACATCACCATCCAGGAGGTGTGCAAGGCGGCCATGGCCGGTGACGAGCTGGCCCGCAGCGTGATCGAGAACGTGGGTGAGCATCTGGGACGGGCGGTGGCCATCACGGTCAACCTGTTCAACCCGCAGAAAGTGCTGATCGCCGGCGAAATCACCGCCGCCGAAGAGATCTTGTTCCCGGCCATCCGCCGCTGCGTGGAGCACCAGTCGCTGCCGAGCTTCCACCGTGGCCTGCCCATCGTGAAGGCACGCTTCCAGAATCAGCCCACCGTCGGTGGTTTCGCCCTGGTGAAGCGGGCCCTGCTGGAGGGAGACCTGCTGCAGATCATCATGGAGCAGAAGTAGGGCCGAGGCCTTGCGAAACAACAACGGCAGCCAGTGGCTGCCGTTTTTTTATTGGTCGCTTTCGCCGGTTCACACCGCCCGGCACGGCTTGAACAGATCCAGCGCGCCGTTGTAGACCTGAGTCTGCACATCCATGATCCCCAGCATGGAGTGGAACAAATTGTCGTGGGAGAAGCGCTTGCTGGCCGCCTCCTGCTGCAGACAGGTCATATCCAGCTGACGGTCGGCTTGCAACTGGGGGGAGAACCAGGTCATCAGCGGCACCCTGGTCTGATCGTCCGGCGCGAACTTGTAGGGGGTGCCGTGCAGGTAGAGCCCCATGGCCCCGAGGGATTCGCCGTGATCCGACAGATAGACCAGCCCCACGTTGTAATCCTTCTCCAGCGTCTTGAGCTTGTCGATGAGACGGGCCACCACCTTGTCGGTGTAGCGGATGGTGTTGTCATAGGTGTTGACCAGCTCTTCATTGGTGCAGTTTTCGATGTCGCTGCGCGGGCAGTCCGGCACGAAGGTCCGTTCACTGGCGGGATAGCGGCGATAGTAGGTCGGGCCGTGGCTGCCCATCAGGTGGAAGGCCACCAGCTTGTTGCCCTTCATCTGCGCGATCTGCCGATCCAGCCCCTCCAGCATCACCTCGTCGTAGCAGGATCCCTTCTGGCAGTACTGGGGAAAATCCTTGGCCTCGATCTCGATGGTGGGCACGTTCTTGCACACCCCCTTGCAGCCGCCGTCGTTCTCCTTCCACAGCACGGAGACCCCAGCGTGCTGCAGCACATCCAGCATGCCGTCGCGGGACTGGGCCAGGGTGTCGTCATAGCCGCGCCGCGTCAGGTTGGAGAACATGCAGGGCACCGAGACCGCGGTGGCGGTGCCGCAGGAGCGCACGTTGCGAAACGAGACCATGCCCGATTCCCTCGCGGTGAAGCTGTTGGTGGCCTTGCCGTAACCGTTGAGGGAGTAGTTCTGGCTGCGCGCCGTCTCCCCCACCACCAGGAACATCAGGGTCGGCTTGCTGCCCTGCCCCACCACCCTGGCGTCCGTGCCCAGCTGCTGATACGGGATCGGGGTGGCGAACAGGATGTCGGTGGCGTAACGATAGAGGCCGTGCACATAGTTGGCGGGCACTATCTCCTTGCCGAGGGACTTGTTGTTGCGCCCGACCGAGGCGTAATCCTGGTAATAGAGGGCGGCCACCCCCACCAGAAGCAGCAAGGAGAGGGCGATGGAGCCGAGCCGCAGGCCCAGCCCCTTGTACCAGGGACGGGGATAGTCAATCTTCACCCACAGCAGGGCCAAGGCCGGCAGCAGGCCGGTCAGCGCGAACCAGAGCAACACGGAACCATTGAGGTAGGAGGCTGCCTCCCCGCTGTTGGTCTCGACGATGTTCTGCACCATGCTCACGTCGAAGATGACCCCGTATTTCAGCATGGCGTAGCTGACCACGGATCCCATCAGGATCAGCAGCACGAAGAAGGGCTTGAGCAGATAGCGAAAGGTAAAGGGCAGGAACACCGCATTGAGCGCGGCCAGCAGCACGAAGGGGATCGAGACGACGAAGCCCGCCTTGACGTGTTCCAGCTTGGTAAGAATGGTGTAGAAGTGGAGGAAAATGGGCCAGTTGAAGAGCAGTGCAAACAGCAGCACCAACAACAGATTCACCTTCATCACACCCAAGGTGATACGCATAACGATACTCCGACAAACCAGACAAGACAGGGGGCTTGGCAACAGCCCCTCTTTGGATCTTCCGCGCCGGCGCCCTCTTCCCGAGGTGCAGACCGGCCGTGGGCGCGAGGGCCCCGGGACGCAGGCAGGGTAGAAAACCAAACTTAAGGGAGAATTAAGGCGGGGCCTGTTCTGGCCGAAGGGCGGGTCGATGCGGGTTATACGGATGAAAAAAAACGGCAGCCGAGGCTGCCGTTTCGAGGAATATTGCCGACCTGATTACAGGGTGGCGGCAACTTCGTCGGAGATGGAACCGTTGTGGTACACCTCCTGCACGTCATCCAGATCTTCCAGCATGTCGATGAGGCGCATCAGCTTGGGCGCGGTCTCGGCATCCAGCTCCGCTTCGGTGGAAGGGATCATGGTCACTTCGGCGCTCTCGGGCTTGAGGCCGGCGGCTTCCAGACCATCCAGCACGGTGCCGAAGTCGTTCGGGGTGGTGTACACCTCGATGGTGCCATCTTCTTCGGTCACCACGTCGTCGGCACCGGCTTCCAGAGCGGCGTCCATCAGGGCATCTTCATCGGCGCCCACGAAGGTCAGTACACCCTTCTTGGTGAACAGGTAGGCCACGGAGCCATCGGTACCCAGGTTGCCGCCGCACTTGCTGAAGGCGTGACGCACTTCGGCCACGGTGCGGTTGCGGTTGTCGGTCAGGCACTCCACCATGACGGCGGAGCCGGCCGGGCCGTAACCTTCGTAGACGATGGTTTCGAGCTGCTCGCCGTCACCACCGCCGGCCCCACGGGCGATGGCACGGTTGATGGTGTCACGGGTCATGTTGCTGGTCAGGGCCGCCGCCACCGCCGCACGCAGGCGCGGGTTGTTGGCCGGGTCGGCATCACCGAGACGCGCGGAGGTGGTGATTTCGCGGATCAGCTTGGTGAAGATCTTGCCGCGCTTGGCGTCTTGCGCCGCCTTGCGGTGTTTGATGTTGGCCCATTTACTGTGACCTGCCATAGGGACTCTCCGTTATAGTTTGAAATTTCAGTAACACAGGTTGCGACTACCCGGGGAAACGGGAAAGGCCGCATTGCTGCGGCCCTGGTTGCCGATAAAGGCTTATTCGTCACCCTTGACGGTGGTCGCAATCGCCAGCTCGCCCAGCTGGGTCGGGTTGGCAAAACTGGGGGCGTCGGTCATCAGACAGGCGGCCGCCGTGGTTTTCGGGAAGGCAATCACGTCCCGAATGTTCTCGGTACCGGTCAGCAGCATGCTCAGACGGTCCAGACCGAAGGCCAGGCCGGCGTGCGGCGGGGTACCGTATTTGAGGGCATCCAGCAGGAAGCCGAACTTCAGGCGCTGCTCGGCCGGGGTGATCCCCAGGATGTCGAACACGGTGGACTGCATCTCGCTGTTGTGGATACGCACTGAACCGCCACCCACTTCGTAGCCGTTGATCACCATGTCGTAGGCGTTGGCGTAAGCGCCTACCGGGTTGGCTTTCAGCTGCTCCGGGCTCAGGCCGCTCGGCGCGGTGAACGGGTGGTGCATGGCAGCCAGACCGCCTTCGCCATCTTCCTCGAACATCGGGAAGTCGATGACCCACAGCGGCTTCCAGACGTTCTCCAGCAGGCCCAGATCGCGGCCCACTTTCAGACGCAGGGCGCCCATGGCATCGCACACCACTTTCTTGGAGTCGGCGCCGAAGAAGATGATGTCGCCATCCATCGCACCGGTGCGGGCCAGGATCTCGCGCACGATGGCGTCGGAGAGGAACTTGGCCACCGGGGACTGCACGCCCTCGATGCCGTTGGCGGCCTCGTTGACCTTCATCCAGGCCAGGCCCTTGGCACCGTAGATGCCGACAAACTTGGTGTACTCGTCGATCTGCTTGCGAGAGAGCTCGGCGCCGCCCGGCACTTTCAGGGCAGCCACGCGGCCTTTCGGATCGTTGGCGGGGCCGGCGAACACGGCGAATTCGACCGCGGTCAGCAGATCAGCCACATCCACCAGCTCCATCGGCAGACGCAGGTCCGGCTTGTCGGAGCCGTAGCGACGCATGGCTTCGTCGAAGGTCATGATCGGGAAGTCGCCCAGATCCACGTTCAGGATGTGCAGCCACAGTTTGCGGATCATCTCTTCCATGATTTCACGCACCTGCGGTGCGGTCATGAAGGAGGTCTCCACGTCGATCTGGGTGAATTCCGGCTGGCGGTCGGCACGCAGGTCTTCGTCACGGAAGCACTTGACGATCTGGTAGTAACGGTCGAAGCCGGACATCATCAGCAGCTGTTTGAACAACTGGGGGGACTGCGGCAGGGCGTAGAACTTGCCCTTGTGCACGCGGCTCGGCACCAGGTAGTCACGGGCCCCTTCCGGGGTGGCCTTGGTCAGCATCGGGGTCTCGATGTCGAGGAAGCCGTGCTCGTCCATGAAGCGGCGCACGAAGGCACTGGCCTTGGCGCGGGTCTTCAGGTACTTGGCCATCTCGGGACGACGCAGGTCCAGGTAGCGATACTTGAGGCTCACCTCTTCGCTGTTGACCTGGTTGAAGTCCAGCGGCAGCGGCTCGGCACGGTTGATGATGGTGAGCTCGTGGGCAAACACCTCGATGGCGCCGGTGGCCATGTCTCTGTTGCGCTGGGAGTCGGGACGGGTGCGCACCACGCCGGAGACCTGAATGCAGAACTCGCCGCGCAGTTCGGAGGCCAGGGCAAAGGCGTCCGGTTTGTCCGGATCGAAGAACACCTGCACGATCCCTTCCCGGTCGCGCATGTCGATAAAGATGAGGCCGCCCAGATCGCGACGACGATGGACCCAACCGCACAATGTAATGGTCTGCCCTGCATGGGCCTCATTGACCTGTCCGCAATAGATAGAGCGCATGGACTTCTTCCTTCGAAATTGTAGAGAGACGGTTAACCTGGGTCGCCGGGCACGACTGGCAAGCACCGTCTGTCTCACAGCTGGCCAGATCCTGCTTCTTGCCCGGTTTGAAATCTGTCTCGTACCGTCCGACCGCCGGGATCGGACACCTGCCGCCGATATCGGCTCGACCAGAGGCGGCTGACAAGCGGCCGGGTTGTCGGGCGGAGGGCATCGGCAAGCGATTGTTGTTTGGCCGCATCATGGCCGCTGCCGTCGTCACAATATGCGTACAGCGGCGTGAGTCACAACAAATTGGCAAACAAAAGGGCTGGCATTATAGAGGAAAACCCCCATTTGGGTAAAATGGCCAGCAGCCTCCTTTGCCCTGTTTTTTACATCCCGGGGCAAAAAAAGGGGAAAATCGAGACAAACCCGCAGACAGGATCCCTCATGAGCCTCTTTTTGGGCCTGCCACAATGGTCGCACCCGGCCTGGCCCGGTCACTTGCTGGGGGTGGGCGCCAAGCCCGCCGAGCACCTCGCCCACTATGCCCGGGTCTTCAACACGGTGGAAGGCAATACCACCTTCTACGCCTCGCCGACCCCCGATACGGTCCGGCGCTGGGCCGATGCGGTGCCAGCTAGCTTTCGTTTCAGCTTCAAGTTTCCGCAAACCATCAGTCACCAGAGCGATCTGGTGAGCGCCGACAAGCAAGTGAGCGACTTTATCCGCCTGCTGGCCCCCCTGCATGACAAACTGGGGCAGCTCAAGCTGCAGCTGCCCGCCCGCTTTGGACCCGACGGTCTTCCTCGCCTGGCGGCCTTCTTCGAACGGCTGCCACCGGCATTTCGCTATGCCCTCGAGGTGCGCCACCCCGATTTCTTCGCCAAGGGCGAGGCGGAGCGGCAGTTGAACCGGCTGCTGATGGAGAGAGGCATCAACCGCATCATGCTCGACAGCCGGCCGCTCTTCTCGGTGCCCGCCACCTCGGCGGCCATGATCGATGCCCAGGGCAAGAAGCCGAGGCTGCCGGTGCACCTGCTGGCTACCGCCAACGCCCCCGTGGTGCGGCTCATCGGCCTGCCACATCCCGAGGACAACCACCCCTTCCTGCCAGGCTGGCTCCCTCACTGGCGTCAGTGGTTGGCGGAGGGAAAAGATCTCTACCTCTTTATACATACTGCCGACAACGCCCAGGCCCCCGAACTGGCCCGTCAGGTGGCCCGCCTGCTGGGGCAGGAGATGGCCCCCTGGCCGGGGGAAAACGATCGCGCGCGCCAGGGCGTGCTGCCCTTTTGAGCGGCGCTTTCGCCGCCCCCGCTTCGGCGCGAAAAAAAGCCGTTTTTTTCTGATCTGACGGGGCTTGGCGTCAAGACAAACGGCCGCCTTTCCTCTACACTAGCGCCCCATGCAAGGACCCGGTCTGCCCGCCCATCGCACTTGATTGCAGGCGAGCATCCGGCTCCGGTAACAGGGCCCCGACGCCCCTTGACGACAACCGCTTGTCGCCCAGGGCGCAGCCCATCAAAAGGACCAGGATGATGGTCCATTGCGAACGGAAGCGGCCCGATGGATCTCAAGGCCCGCCACCCCGTTCGTGAACCGGTGACGACACGACCCGGACGGGTGTCACCCAACGATTCAATTGAACAAAACAGTCGGTTCGCGCACCGGCTGTCAGGTTGCGCCAGCATGCACGATCAGATTTTTGCCGCCCCCATCGCCCGATTGGGGGATTTTTGCTTTGACGAACAGGTCGTCGATGTCTTTCCCGACATGATCCAGCGCTCGGTGCCGGGTTACAGCAACATCATCTCCGCCATCGGCATGATGGCCGCCCGCTACGCCCAGCCCGAGAGCCGGCTCTACGATCTCGGCTGCTCCCTGGGTGCCGCCACCCAGGCGATGCGTCGCCATGTTGCCCAGCCCGGCTGCCGCATCACGGCGGTGGATCTCTCCCACCCCATGATCGAGCGGGCCCGCGCCCACCTTTCAGGCTTCAAGTCCGAGGTGCCGGTGGAGCTCATCGAGGCGGACATCTGCGACATCGAGATTGAGAACGCCTCCGTGGTGGTGCTCAATTTCACCCTGCAGTTCGTCGCGCCCGAGAAACGGGCCGCCCTGATCCAGCGCATCTTTGACGGCCTGCGCCCGGGCGGGATCCTGATCCTGAGCGAGAAGTTCCGCTTCGAGGACGAGCAGGTCAACGAGCTGCTCATCGACCTGCACCTCGACTTCAAGCGTGCCAACGGTTACAGCGAGCTGGAGATCAGCCAGAAACGCACCGCCCTTGAGAACGTGATGCGCACCGACAGCCTGCCGGTACATCAGGCCCGTCTGCGAGAGGCCGGCTTCGTCCATCAGGATCTCTGGTTCCAGTGCTTCAACTTCGGCTCCATGATCGCCATCAAATCGAGCGAGCCTGCCCAGCCATGATCGACTTTGCCAACTTCTATCAGCTGATCGCCAAGAACCGGCTGAGCCACTGGCTGCACACCCTGCCCGCCCAGCTGCACGCCTGGCAACATGACAACCAGCACGGCGATCTGCCGCGCTGGAACCGCGCCCTCAACAAGCTGCCGCAGGTCGCTCCCGGCCACGTCGAGCTGACAAGTCGGGTCGAAATCGGCTCGGCCGAGAGCCTCGGCGAAGGGGAGCGCAAGAAGGTGGAGAGCCTGCTGCGCCACTTCATGCCCTGGCGCAAGGGTCCGTTCACGGTGCACGGTATCCACATCGACACCGAGTGGCGCTCCGACTGGAAGTGGGATCGGGTGCTGCCCCACATCAGCCCGCTCAAAGGCCGTTACGTGCTGGACGTGGGCTGCGGCAGCGGCTATCACCTCTGGCGCATGGTGGGCGAAGGGGCCAAGCTGGCGGTCGGCATCGATCCGAGTCCGCTGTTCTTGTGCCAGTTCGAGGCCATTCGCCACTTCGCCGGCAACGACCAGCGCGCCCACCTGCTGCCGCTCGGCATTCAGGAGCTGCCGGAGCTGCGGGCGTTCGACACCGTCTTCTCCATGGGGGTGCTCTATCACCGCAAGTCCCCCATCGAGCACATCGAGCAGCTGCGCAACCAGCTCAAGGACGACGGCGAGCTGGTGCTGGAGACCCTGGTGATCGACGGCGGCGTCAACGACGTGCTGATGCCCACCGATCGCTACGGCAAGATGCGCAACGTCTGGTTCATTCCTTCCAGCGCAGCGCTCAAGCTGTGGGTCGAGCGCTGCGGGTTCACCGATGTGCGGATAGTCGACGAGAATATGACCAGCACGGACGAACAGCGTCGTACCGACTGGATGATTAATGAATCCCTGAGTGATTATCTGGATCCAGCCAATCCGGCACTCACGGTAGAAGGACACCCGGCACCCAAACGTGCCGTACTGATTGCCAGAAAGGCCAAAGACTAGCCGATGGCCGCGGTGGAAGTTACACTGACCCAATTCCAGGAAGCACAGTTAAATGAATGACATGAAAAGCAAATTAAAAGGAATGACCCTGCTCTCCCTGCTCAGTCTCGGCGGGTGTGTCACGATGGAAAAAGCGCCCCCGGTACCTACCCTGACGCTGGCCGAGCTTCGCAACGAGATCAATCTGAGCGAGCAGCGCCTGCAAACATCCATGGAACAGCAACAGAAGCAGTATGTGCAGCAACAGCACCTGCTGGTTCAGCTCAACACTGATGTCAACAACATGAAAGAGTCCGTGAACAAAGTCGGCAGCAAGCTGGAACACCTGCCGCCCGAGCCGCCCAAACCCATGGCGATCCCGACCGAGAAGTGCCAGGCCCCGAGCCAGGGTCACACCGTCGACGGCAAGCTGCTGGTCGGCGAGGCGGAGTGGATCTGGGTTGACGCGGCCAACGACGCCTTCCAGGCGCGGGTCGATACCGGTGCCACCACCTCCTCCATCAGCGCCCAGGACATCACCATCTTCGAGCGCAACGGCAAGAACTGGGTGCGCTTCTTCCTGAGCCATCAGGAGATGGACGACAAGATCCAGATTGAAGCGCCGCTGGTGCGCCACGTGCGGGTGCGTCAGGCCTCCGCCGACGATCTCGACCGCCGCCCTGTGGTACGCCTCGCCGTACGTATCGGCGACATGACCGAGAAGGCCGAATTTACCCTGAAAGATCGCAGCGACATGGCCTTCCCCGTGCTGCTGGGTCGTGAATTCCTGAAAGACATCGCCGTGGTTGATGTGGCCCGCGAATATATCCAACCAAAACCCAAGCTCAAGGATGTGAAATAATCCATGGTTTCCCGTAAGCCGTTCTATTTGCTGGTTGCCCTGCTGTACATTGTCGGCCTGGGGATGACGTTCTATCACCACATCGCGCTGGACGTACCGCTCACGCCGGGTGAAAAACGCCAGATCTGGTCCATCGAAGCCAAGCTGGAGTTCGAGGCCACCGGCGAGCCGGTGATCGCCTCCCTGGCCATTCCGGGCACCCAGCCCGGTTTCACCCTGATGAACGAGAACGCCGCGAGCCCGGGTTACGGCCTCTCCTTCGTCGAGAAGGATGGCGATGCCCGCGCCGAATGGTCGATCCGCACCGCCTCCGGCCGTCAGGAGCTCTACTACCGCGTCGACATGATGGCCGATGCCCATGCCAAGCCGGCTGCCAACCCGCAGCCGCCGGCCATCGAGAAGCAGATCGAGAGCGAGCCCTACGCCACCGCCATGCAGCAGATCCTGGAGCGTGCCCAGGAGCGTTCCGCCGACGGCTACACCCTGACTCGCGAGATCATCAAGGAGATCGAGAAGCAGGAGCAGAACGCCGAGCTGCTGAAAAAGCACAAGAGCCGCGCCAACCTGATCGCCGAGCTGCTCAACAACGCCGACGTACCGGCCCGTGTCGTCCATGCCCTGAGCCTGGAAGACGGCCGCCGTCGTCAGGAGCTGGTGGATTACCTGCAGGTGTTCAACAGCCCGACCGACTACAAGCTGTTCAACCCGCAAACCGGTGAACAGGGCCGCCCGGCCAACCTGCTGCTGTGGGAGTACAACTCCGGTGCCCTGCTGGACGTGACCGGTGGCCACAACTCCAAGGTGAGCTTCTCGATGATCGCGCAGGAGCAACCGGTAAGCGTGGCGCTGGCCCAGAAGTTTGAAAAATCAGAGATGATGAACTTCTCCATCCACAGCCTGCCGCTGGAAGAGCAGACCCTGTTCAAGGGCCTGCTGCTGATCCCCATCGGCGTGCTGATGGTGGTGTTCCTGCGGGTCATCGTCGGTATCAAGACCTCGGGTACCTTCATGCCGGTGCTGATCGCGGTCGCCTTCATCCAGACCCAGCTGATCACCGGTCTGGTGGGCTTCCTGCTCATCGTCGGCACGGGTCTGGTGATCCGTTCCTACCTGTCGCGGCTCAACCTGCTGCTGGTGGCGCGGATATCGGCCATCATCATCATGGTGATCTCGATGATCGGCATCTTCTCGGCGTTCGCCTTCAAGCTGGGGCTGACCGACGGCATGAAGATCACCTTCTTCCCGATGATCATCCTCTCCTGGACCATCGAGCGGATGTCCATCCTGTGGGAAGAAGAGGGTCCGAAAGAGGTGTTCCGCCAGGGCGGCGGCTCCCTGCTGGTGGCCATCATCGCCTACCTGGCCATGGACAACGAACTGATCCGCCACCTCACCTTCAACTTCCTCGGTCTGCAGCTGGTGCTGATGGCGACCGTGCTGTTGATGGGTAACTACACCGGCTACAAGCTGAGCGAGCTCAAGCGCTTCAAGCCGCTGGTGGACGAGATGCGCTCCGGTGCCACCCCGGATAAGGACAAGTAACAGATGTGGTTCTGGGAAAAGTACACCACCCCGTGGAGCCTGTCTCAGTCAGGCATCCTCGGCATGAACAAGCGCAACCACTCCTACATCAGTCGCTACAATCCGCGCAGCCTCTATCCGCTGGTGGATGACAAGCTGCAGACCAAGCGCATCGCGCTGGATGCGGGGGTGACGGTGCCGGAACTGATCGGCACCATCCGTGCCCAGCACGACGTGAGCCGCATCACCGAGCTGGTGAAGGATTGGCCGGGCTTCTGCATCAAGCCGGCGCGCGGCTCCGGCGGCAAGGGGATCCTGGTGATCCTGCGCCAGGAGGACGGCCTCTTCTACAAGCCGAACGGCAGCGCCAGCAACGGCCAGGATCTGGAGCGTCATGTCTCCAACATCCTGGCGGGGCTCTACTCATTGGGCGGCAAACCCGACGTGGCGCTGGTGGAAGGGCTCATCAACTTCGATGACGTATTCGACGGCTACTCGTTTGAAGGGGTACCCGATTCGCGGGTGATCATCTTCAAGGGCTTCCCGGTGATGGCCATGATGCGCCTCTCCACCGCCGCCTCCGACGGCAAGGCGAACCTGCACCAGGGCGCCGTGGGGGTGGGTCTGTGCCTGCGCACCGGCCGCGCTCTGCGGGCGGTACAGTTTGGCTCACCCATCCGCCACCATCCGGATACCGGCCTCGATCTGTACGATCTCAAGGTGCCCCACTGGGACACCCTGCTGACCCTGGCGGCCTCCTGCTACGAGATGTCGGGCCTCGGCTACATCGGGACCGACATGGTGCTGGACAAGTTCCGCGGCCCCATGCTGCTGGAACTCAACGCCCGTCCGGGCCTCGCCATCCAGATCGCCAACGGCCGCGGCCTGGTGCCCAACCTCAAGACCATCGAGAAGCTGGGTCAGGTGAAGATGAACGTGGAGCAACGGGTCAACTTCGCCAAGGATCACTTCGGTATCTTTGACGAGTAGTCCGGAGCTGGATGACAAAAGCGCGCCAAAGGGCGCGCTTTTTTATGCCTGCCGTTTATCGGCACGTAGCCGGCAACGGCAATCCTGCTGAGCAAGCGTTGCTGGACAAGGGTTGCTGGCCAACATTGTGAAACGAGAGTGCCGAATTACGGCCATAAAAAAACCGATGCCTGGGCATCGGTTTTTCATTATCCGGTGTACCGACCCGATTACAGGGAAGCGGCATTCTCGGACAGGTACTTGGCAACGCCGTCCGGAGAGGCGGTCATGCCCTTTTTGCCTTTTTCCCACTGAGCCGGGCACACTTCGCCGTGCTCTTCGTGGAACTGCAGGGCATCGACCATGCGCAGCATCTCGTCGATGTTGCGGCCCAGCGGCAGATCGTTGACAACCTGGTGACGAACGACACCGTTCTTGTCGATCAGGAAGGAGCCACGGAATGCCACGCCGGCTTCCGGGTGTTCGACGTCATAGGCTTTGCAGATTTCGTGCTTGATGTCGGCAACCAGCGGGTACTTGACCGGGCCGATGCCGCCGTCTTCGATCTTGGTGTTGCGCCAGGCGTTGTGGGAGAACTCGGAATCGATGGAAACACCGATCACTTCCACGCCACGCTTGTTGAACTCTTCCAGACGGTGATCGAAGGCAATCAGCTCGGACGGGCAGACGAAGGTGAAATCGAGCGGATAGAAGAACAGGACGGCTGCCTTGCCCTTGATGTGGGATGCCAGGTTGAAGGAGTCAACGATCTGGCCATTGCCCAGAACGGCAGCAGCGGTGAAATCGGGTGCGGGACGGCCTACCAATACCATATTCAATTCCTCTTTATGTGAAGTGAACAATCCTGTCAGGATTGGGCTACCTAGAGCCAAGTCCGTCTAATTAAAGCGACAAACTATAACCCCGATGGTAGATTAGTTAAATCAAATTAAATAGATAGCATTAATCGGGTTTTCCTATGCAACGTTGGCCCAGCCTGAAACAGCTGCAATATCTGGTCGCTCTCGACGAGCACAAGAACTTCAACCGCGCCGCCAAGGCCTGTCATGTCAGCCAGTCGACCCTGAGTACCGGGATCCAGACCCTGGAGGACATGATGAACCTGCAACTGGTGGAGCGGGACCACAAGAGCTTCATTATGACCCCGGTCGGCATGGAAATCGTCGAGCGGGCTCGCAATTTGCTCTCCGATGCGCGGGATCTGATGGAACTCGGCCAGCATCAGGGGGGCGTCATGCACGGCACGGTGCGCCTCGGCTGCATTCCCACCATAGCCCCCTTCCTGCTCAGCAAGCTGCTGCAAGAGTGCGGCAAAACCTATCCTGAGCTGGAATTGTTGCTGCGTGAAGACACCACCACCAACCTGCTCAAGCAGCTGGAGCAGGGCCAGCTCGACCTGCTGATCCTGGCGCTGCCGGTGGAGATCGGCGGTTTTCACTGCAAGACGGTCGGCCAGGACCCCTTCCACATGGTGATGCCCGCCAGCATGGCGGCCAGCCTGCACACCCCGTTCGACTACAAGGAGCTGCCCAACCAGAGCATCTTCCTGCTGGAGCGGGAACACTGCCTCACCGAACACGCGGTGAGCGCCTGCCGGCTGCGGGACAAGAGCAAGATCAACCCGTTTGCCGCCACCAGCCTGCACACCCTGGTGCAGATGGTCGGCGCCGGGCTCGGCACCACCTTCCTGCCGCAGATGGCCATCGATGCCGGCATCCTCGACAACACGGATCTGGTGGCCATTCCGCTGCCGGGGGAGCACCCCTACCGCGAGATCGGGCTGGTGTGGCGCCCCAGCACCACCCGGGTGCAGACCTTCTACAAGCTGGCGGAGCTGCTCGCCCCGCTCATCGACAACAAGGGCTGAAGCTCACTCCCATAAACAACGCCGGCACGTGCCGGCGTTGTTGTCATGGGCGTAAGGCCCTGCTCTGTCAGTGACTAGCCGGTGGCCCGAAGATGCGGGTGTAGGAGGTCAGGGTCCGTACGCTCACATTCTGCGGATTGCCGTTCTCGTCGTAGAGCCCCAGCGCTCCGCTCTGCTTGTCGTGACCCAGCAGCTGATGGGCACTCAGGTTGCTGAGCGCATCGCTGTCCGCTTTCCACTCCCAGCGCTGACCCAGGCTCAGGCTGCAGCTCTGCAGCTGGCCGAGGTTGTTGCCGTCCAGGCAGCGGCGGGTATCCTGCGCGCTGACGTAACGGCCGTACTGGTCATAGATGAAGGACTGGGCGGCCGAGGTCTCGTCACAGGTCACCGCGCTCAGACCGTGGTTCGCATCCGCGCTCAGGCAGCGGTTGTCAAAGCCCCCCAGCTGCAGGTTGACCGGGCGACCGCCGGTAAACACCGGGTGATTCCAGTCCACCTTGAAGCTGGTGGAGGCCGTCACCCGTCTGCGCTTGTCGGTATCTTCGAAGCCCTGGAAGGAGACATGGGCCCCCACCACGTAGTAGTGCTTGTAGATGCCGGTGTAGATGGGGCGGATGTTGACCGAGGAGTCGATCTTGAACTCGGTGCTGCCCGTCTCGTCCGGCGCTGCCTTGTAGATGACGTCCAGATTCGGCACGAAGCCCTTGTAGCTGAGCGGCTGGATACGGTTGTGATCCACATCGTAGCCCATGCCCCAGACGGTGGCCGTCTTGGAGGAGAGCAGGGACTCCGCGGTCGCGTATTGATCGCGCACCCAGCTGAAACTCACCTTCTGGGCGTTCGGCGCCGAGCGTTCAACCCGGTAATCCTGGGTGTTGTAGGCGAGCTGGCGCTGCTGGCTGAACTTGGCCGAGGCCTCCAGCTTGGCCTTGGGCCCATCCTTGTTCACCTCGACCCCGCCGGTGACCCCCACCTCGAAGCCCGAGATCTCGCGATGCTCGTACTTGCTGTTGAGGTTGGTCGGCAGGCTCTTGAGCACCGCCGCCTTGGTGTTGGACGCCTCTATGCTGAAGCGATAATCCTGAGCGATGGCATCGGTGGCATAGTCGCGAGCCCAGCCGTCCAGCAGCAGGTAGTCCGCGATATTCTCGCTCCAGCTGAGATCCTCGTTGAGCTGGATGCCGGCACCGGCCGACTCTTCGTCCAGCGAGATCCGCACTATCTTGGCATCCGGCGTGGCGGAGCCGGTGTTGCCAAATTGCAGGGAGCGCTCCAGGTTGACCCGGTAGACCAGCGAGATGTTCGGCGAATCGCAGAACAGCCGATCACCCCGGCTCCAGGTGCGCGAACGCGGGAAGGTGCACTCGGCATCGCTGATCTTGCGGTTGACGTTGAGGTAGAAGGCCACGTGGGGCAGACCGGCCTCGGCGGCAGGCGGCTGGGTCAGCGAGCGCTTGTGGCGCTTGCCCTGCCCTTCCAGGCTGTCGACCCGCTCCATCACCTGATAGAAGGCCGGGTCATCGACGCCCCCCAGCGGGGTGAACAGCAACTCCCCCTTGTAGCCGGACACCAGTACCCAGTCGGCATCAAAAGAGATGCCAGCCAGCTGCTCCATGGCCTTTCTGGCCTGCTGCCGCTCGGCCTTGTCGGTGACGGCGCTGAAATCGATGAACAGGCGCTCGCCCCGTTCCAGCACCCGCTCGCGCAGCTGCTCCCGGGTCATCAGCGACGTCGCCCCCTGCCCCTTCAGCCAGACGTCGGCATTGAGGTAAATCAGCCCCTGTTCGGATTGCAGACTGGCCAGCATGGCGGTGCCCTGGTCGGTGCGCTCGCCAATATCTTCGGCCTGCACGCTGCCTGCCAACAAGGCCAGCGCGAGCAGACTGAGAGCGGGAGCTTGCGTGATGAATTTGCGTGGTTTTTTGTTTTTCATTGTTATCTCCTTGTCGAATCACGCCAAGCTATTTAAACAGCGAACAAATATGGCATAACCATATTATTCACGGTTATATTTCGGGGCGTTATTCTGCTTGTCTGTCATGACATTCATTATTTTCGCCGTGAATTAACAGCGGGTGGCGAAGGTATTTATGGTTGACAGAACAAGGATCGCGAGGCGATCTAAGGTGGACGATTCGGCATGCGCCGATGCTATTACACGGGAGTCGCGACCTAATGGCGATCTTCCCTCAAGGCCGCCTGACTGCGCCTTGAACCTCGCATGGTACCCATTGGCTTTAACGTCGCGCTCATCGGCCTGAACGATGGCACAACAGCCAGATGCCGCAGGCATCCTGGTGCGAGGGAACACTCACTGCTATGGACCGGATATCATGGGGCGGCCCTCCTCTGTCTGGTGATATTGTCAGCCAACGCCAGTCATTGACTGAATATTATTATGTGAACCAGTTGCGGGAATATACCCAGAGATATCTTGTTTTTTGCCGTCATATTGGCGGTGAAAATGGCGGGGTCCCTTGCCATTTATTTCATGGCGTCATCATAACGAATTAGCCCTGAGACAGAACGTGACACAGATCACGGGGTGACGTCAACAAGGTTAATTATCATTTCATTGTCAGGCTGATTGGAATAACTACTTTAATATTGAAATACTCATTCAAGATAATCAGGAAATATTATTCAAATGAATACAAACAATATTATAACCCTCTCCATTCGCGCCTCTTTTGAGGTAGCAACAGGTGGTTTCTTGCAGGCAAGGCTATGTTCGAGCCCCAAACCCCGTTTATGATGGAGAGGTTGTCGTCTCGAAGGAGCCCCCATGGATTGCAAGTTGCTGCTGCCCCTGCTGGCCCTGTTGCTGGCTGCCTGTTCCAGCACGCCCGAGCCTGCCCCACCGCGCCAGCAGAGCAGCGCCTTTGAAGGCTTTTATCAGCAGTGGCGCGGCGTCCCCTATCGCATGGGCGGCTCGGATCGGGCCGGTCTCGACTGCTCCGCCTTCACCCAGCTCGCCTACCAGCAGGTGATGGGTTTCAATCTGCCGAGGACCACCGAATCCCAGGCCAACCTGGGCCGGCCGGTCGATCGCTACCGGCTGCAACACGGCGACCTGGTCTTCTTCAAGACCGGCTGGCAGCAATACCACGTCGGTGTCTACACCGGCGGCGGGGAGTTCATCCACGCCTCCACCAGCAAGGGAGTGATCCGCTCGCGCCTCGACAACGTCTACTGGAACAGCCGCTACTGGCAGGCGCGCCGCCTGACCCAGTGACAGCAACAACAGAACAGGGCCCACGACGGGCCCTGTTCTGTTGTTGATTCAACGGATGGTTCAGTGCTTGCGATGCCAGCGCGGCGAGGTGGCCCGCTCCCCCCAGGGGGTGACACAAGGCAGCAGCGCCCCTTCTATCACCTTGTCGCTGCCGGCCAGGGCTTCCGCAATCTTCTCGTGCAGCACCCGCAGCAGGCGCCCCTCCTGTTCGGCCAGGGAGTGACCCGCGGCAAAAAATTCGCGCTGATGCTGCAGCGCCAGCTTCTGGGCAAACTCATAGGTGTTGAAGCAATCCGGCATCCGCTCGACCACATCCTCGAGGCGGGCCAACAAGCTGTTCAGTTCCCTGGTCATCGTGCTCTCTCCTTGTCGATTGATAGCCAAAACTACCTCTTATTGGATAATTCACCAACCCTGGATCCACGAAAATGTGGTAGCCAGCACAGTCGCCGGGTGAGTCACCCGTGCGCCATGCCCAACCAGCACACCGAACTTTACATTTGATTAACACGCAGCTAGATTTAGACCGACCAATCAGTCGGTCCATTTATCAGCGGGGTATGCCATGGAAGCGATGCAGTTGCAGGAGGCCGCCGACAAGTTGTCGCTCCCGGCCAGACTGGCCAAACTCAGAGACGCCTGTCAGCAAAATCCCATGCCGAGCCTGAGCGAGCGCAGAGCCCATCTCAGCCAGCTCAAGCGCGCCCTGATCGCCCACAAGCAACCGCTGTGCGACGCCCTGACCAAAGACTATGACCAGCGTAGCGACTACGACAGCATGATTGCCGACATCCTCCCCTGCGTCATGCAGATCAACTACACCCAGAAACGGATCAAGCGCTGGATGCGCCCGCACCGCCGCCACACCGGCCTGCTGCTGGCGCCGGCCCGGGTGGAGGTGTTCTATCAGCCGCTCGGGGTGGTCGGCATCATAGTGCCCTGGAACTTCCCGGTGATGCTGAGCCTCGGCCCCCTCATCAGCGCCATCGCCGCCGGCAACCGCGCCATGCTGAAGCTCTCCGAATTTACCCCCCACACCAACCGGGTGCTGCGCGAGCTGCTGGATGGCGTCTTCGATGAGCGCGAGGTAATGGTGATTGAAGGCGATGCCCAGGTGGCGGCTGCCTTCAGCGCCCTGCCCTTCGATCACCTGCTGTTTACCGGCTCCACCGCGGTGGGCCGGCTGGTGATGGCCGCGGCAGCCCCCCAGCTCACCCCGCTCACCCTGGAGCTAGGCGGCAAGAGCCCCTGCCTCATCGCCCCCGACATGCCGCTGGCGCTGGCGGTGGAGCGGATGATCTTCGGCAAGAGCCTCAACGCCGGCCAGATCTGCGTCGCCCCCGACTATGTGCTGCTGCCGCGCGGCCAGGAGCAGGCCTTTGTCGAAGCCTATCGCGATCACTTCGCCCGTCTCTATCCCCAGGGGCTGGCCAGCGCGGATTACGGCTCCATCATCAACGGCCGCCAGTATGAGCGGCTCACCGGCTGGCTGGCCGAAGCGGAGCGAGCTGGCGCCCAGATCCACCCCTGTGGCAGCCCGGCTCGCGACGATGGCGCCCACCGCCTGCTACCCCATCTGCTGACCGAGGTGCCGAACCACTGCCAGCTGATGCAGCAGGAGATCTTCGGCCCGCTGCTGCCGATCGTGCCCTATGACTCGCTGGACGAGGCGCTCGCCTACATAGCCGCGCGGCCGCGCCCGCTCGCCTTCTACTTGATGAGCCTGGATCCCGCTCTGCAGCAAAAGGTGATCCAGGAGACCCACTCCGGCGGCATGGCCATCAACGACAGCCTGTTCCAGGTGGCGGCCGACGACGTGCCCTTCGGCGGCATCGGCGCCTCCGGCATGGGCCACTACCACGGCCACGAGGGGTTTCTCACCTTCTCCAAGGCCAAGACCGTGCTGAGCCGGGGGCGCTTCAGCACCGGCACCATGGTGCACCCTCCCTATCGGCGCTGGCACCAGCGGCTGATGATGGCCCTGTTCTTACGTTGACGAGATGAATATGAATACGCCCGTGACCGACAAGCGTCGCCAGATCCTGGATGCCGCCCTTGCCCTGTGTGCCGAAGATGGTTTGCAGGGGGCCGCCACCGCCCGCATCGCCAAGGCGGCGGGAGTGGCCAATGGCACCCTGTTTCACCACTTTCCCAGCAAGGAGGTGCTGATCCAGAGCCTCTATCAGGACATCAAGCAGCGCCTCGGCGCCGCCATCACAGAGGCAGACGCCACCCTGCCCCTCAAGGAGCAGGCGCACCACTACTGGAGCCAGGCGATGACCTGGATGCAGGCCCACCCCCACGAGCTCAAGTTCGTGCTGGGTTTCTTCCACTCCCCCCTGCTGGCTCGCCCGCTGCGCAGCCAGATCTTGAGCGACACCCTGCGCTTTTTACCCCGCCTGCTGGCCCAGGGCCAGGCCAGCGGCGACTTGATGCAAGCCCCACCGGCCCTGATGCTGGAGGTGTGCCAGGGCCAGTTCCTGGCCTGCGCCTCCCTGTTTGTCGACCAACCTGAACTGGGACGGGACGCTCACTGGCAAGCCAGTGCCTTCGCCCTGTTCTGGTCCGCCATCTCGGGAGTTCACGCGTATGCACAACCGACACCTTGATACCCTGGCGGCGCTGGGCCGCCGGCTCTGGATAACCAGCCTGCTCTGGATCATCGGCCGCACCCTGTGCCGCGCCGCCCGGGTCGACGAGGCGGTGCGCCGGGAGCTGGCCCCCTTGCCGGACGGGCTCACCATCCGGCTGGAGGTGGGCGGCATGGCCCAGGGCTTAACCATCCACAAAGCGGACGGCCGCTGGCAGAGCGGCCCCGCCCCCGATGCCGGCGCTCTGCACCCGCTGCGGGTACGTTTCAAGCATCCCGCCATTGCCTTTCGCGCCCTCAGCTTTCGGCTCGGGGTCAATCAGGCGTTCAGCGAGAACCGCCTGCTGGTGGAGGGGGATCTCACCGTCGCCATGCACCTGGTGCGCGCGCTGGAGCAGTTGCAGGCGCTGATCCTGCCCGCCTTCATCGCCCGCCCCTTGCTGCGCCACTATCCGGACCCGAGCCACAAGCTGAGCCGGGCCTGCCACATCTACCTGGGTCTGTTGACCGGCTGAACGAGAGGATGAGCCTATGAGTCGCTATTACGATTTTTTCTGTCCGGTCAAACTGATCGCGGGTGAGCAGGCGCTGGAGCAACTGGCCGGCGAGCTGGTGGGATTGGGGGCGCGCCGGCCGCTACTGCTCACCGACAAGGGGGTCAGTGGCACCGGGCTGGCTACCTTGCTGGCCGGGGTGCTGGCCGAGGGAGAGCTGCCGGTGGCCGCCATCTGGGACGAGATCCCGGCCGACTCCTCCACCGCCGTGGTGGAGCGGATCGCGGCCCGTCACCGGGAGCTTGGCTGTGACAGCCTGGTGGCGCTGGGGGGCGGCTCCGTCATCGATACTGCCAAGGCGGTCAACATCCTAGCCTCCATGGGAGGGGAGCGGCTGCTCGATTACGCCGGCGCCGGCTGCCTGACCCGGCCGCTGCAGCCGCTGGCGGTGGTGCCCACCACGGCGGGCACCGGCTCGGAGGTGACCCTGGTAGCGGTGATCAAGGACGAGGCGAGCGGGCGCAAGGTGCCCTTTACCTCCCCCTTCCTGCTGCCCCAGCTGGCGGTGCTGGATCCGCGCCTCACCCAGGGGCTGCCGCTCAACATCACCGCCGCCACCGCCATGGATGCCATGACCCACGCCATCGAGGCCTTCATCGGCACGGCCAAGAACCCGGTCAGCGACGCCCTGGCCCTGATGGCGGTGGAGAAGATCGCCAACGCCCTGCCCCAGGTGCTGAGCAACCCGCAGGACAAGCAGCTGCGGCTGCAGCTAGCAGAGGGATCCACCCTGGCGGGCATGGCCTTCTCCAACTCCATGGTGGGACTGGTGCACGCCCTCGGTCACAGCCTGGGAGCCCGCTGCCACCTACCCCACGGCCTGTGCATGAACCTCTTCCTGCCCACCGTGCTCGACTACAACCGGCCGGGCATAGACCCCGAGCTGGCCCGCCTGCTGCTGCCGCTGGTAGGGGCCGAACGCTTTGCCGCGACCCCGGCCGCCGTGCGGCCCCAGGCCGCCATCGAGGCGTTGCAGGCGCTGCGCAATACCTTGTGGGAGACGGTGAAGCTGCCGCGCACCCTGCGGGAGGCGGGTCTCACCGACAAGGGCCTGCTGCCCGAGATCCGCGATCTCGCCATCAACGACGGCGCCCTGCTCTACAACCGCAAGGATGCCGACCGGGCTCAGCTGCTGGCCCTGCTGGAGCAGACCTGGGAGTGATCAGGCAGGCGGCCCCGTCTCGCGGGGCCGCCTGTTACCAGCGGATGGTGGCGCCGGCGCCGTAGTTGCCGCCATCTTCGGGCGCCTTCTCGCGCCAGATGGACTCCTTGTTGCGGCGCACTGCCTCTTCCCGCTCCTGCTTGCGCTCCCAGACGGGTTTCACCTCGTCCAGCGGCCGATCCTGTTTCTGCCCCTTGTGATCGGTCACCGAGCACTGCTTGTCGCCACACTGATAGGCATAGGGTTCGACGGTGCAGCCTGCCGTGGCCAGACAGAGGCCAAGCAGAGAAACACGAAGAGAGGAAGACAAGGTCATGGGACGCTCCTGTTTGCAGCGGTCAACAAAAGAGGCCGAGTGTCAAGCAGGAGGCAAATGGAATCAAGCCTGCCGGCAGGATTGATTGTTACAAGCGGTACACAGTGCAATGTATCAGCAAGCTGTTGATACATATCATGTTAATCAGCACGCCGACCTAGGCTCTCACCCCTGATCGTCGCTGAACACCCCGGTAGAGAGGTAGCGATCCCCCCGATCGCAGATGATGGCCACCACCACCCCCTGTCTGATCTCTGCCGCCACCCGCAGGGCGCCAGCCACGGCGCCGCCCGAGCTGACTCCACAGCAGATCCCCTCCTCCCGCGCCAGCCGGCGCATCATGGCGAGGGACTCGTCGAGCGTGACGTCCAGCACCCGGTCGACCCGGGCGGGCTCGAAAATGGCGGGCAGGTAGGCCGCCGGCCAGCGCCGGATGCCGGGGATCTGGCTCCCCTCGGCCGGTTGCAGGCCGATCACCTGCACCGCCGGGTTCTGCTCCTTGAGGTAGCGGGAGACCCCCATGATGGTGCCCGTGGTGCCCATGGCCGAGACGAAGTGAGTGACAGCCCCCTCGCTCTGGCGCCAGATCTCGGGGCCGGTGGAGAGGTAATGGGCATCCGGGTTGGCCGGGTTGTTGAACTGATCGAGCACCAGCCCCTCGCCCCGCGCCTGCATGGCCATGGCGAGGTCGCGCGCGGCCTCCATGCCCCCCTCCACCAGCACCAGCTCGGCGCCGTAGGCCTGCATGGCATCGCGCCGCTCCTGGCTCATGGTATTTGGCATGATGAGCCGCATCCGGTAGCCCCGCGCCGCCGCCACCATGGCCAGCGCGATGCCGGTGTTGCCGGAGGTGGCCTCGATCAGGCGGGCCCCAGGCGCTAAGTGACCGCTCGCCTCCGCACACTTGATGAGGTTCAGCGCCGGCCTGTCCTTGACCGAGCCGGCCGGGTTGTTGCCCTCCAGCTTGACCAGCAGGGTGACACCGGGGTAGGGATTGATGCGACGCAGCGTCAGCAGGGGGGTATTGCCGATCAACTCTTCCAGCGTGGCAAAAGCCATAATGGGATCCATCCTTCGTGAACTGTTCTATACCTTGGCTAGCGGGTATGTACCCGGCCGGGCTCGCAGTGTAAGCGACCCCGAACAGTTGGCAAAGGGGCGCCGACATGGTCAGATAACCCCATCCCCCGTACCGAGGAGCAAGCATGAGCGAGATCATTCATCAGGCCAACCAGCAGCAATTCATCTGTGTGGTGGATGGCAAGGAGTCCAGGCTGCGTTACCGGCGGCTCGATGCCAAGACCATCGACGCCTACAGCACCTTCGTCCCGCCCGAGCTCAGGGTACAGGGGATCGCCGATCAGCTGGCGCGCACCTTCTACGACTGGACCCAGGCGGAAGGGCTCACCATAGTACCGAGCTGCAGCTACATCGACGTCTGGTTGCGCCGCAATGCCGGCTGACCCCCAGACGCGTCACCACACGCAAGCGTTCAACCTTCGCCAGAGCGCCCGGGAAGCCGACCTGCAGGCGCAGACCGAAGCCCTGCTGCGGGCCGATGACCAGCGCATGGATTGCCTGCGGGCAGCCCGTGAACTGGCACTGCCCGACTGGGCGCTGGGGGCCGGTTTTATCCGCAACCTCATCTGGGATCATCTGCACCACAAGGTAGAGCCCACGGCCCTCAACGACATCGACCTTATCTATCTGGACAGTGCTGATCCGACTGGATTAAAGGAGGCCGATCACGAAGCCTGGCTTGCCGTCAGGATGCCGGGCCAGCAGTGGGAGGTGCGCAACCAGGCCCGCATGCATCTGCGCCAGCTGGTGCCCCCCTTCACCAGCTCGCTCTCGGCCCTCAGTCACTGGGTGGAGGTGCCCACCTGCATCGGGGTCCGGCTGCTGGCAGACGACTCATTCGAGTGGCTGGCCCCCTACGGCTTTGCCCCCAACTGGTCCCTGCAGGTGGATCCCAACCCGCGCTGCCGCCAGGAGAGCCGGGTCTTTACCGAGCGGGTCAAGGCCAAGGAGTGGCAACGGCTCTGGCCTGACCTGGTGGTGAACTGGCCATAACCTGATTGCAATGTTTCGATAACCTTGGGCACACTAAGGAAAAGCTGTTTGTAACTCAATGGGTTAAATAATGCGCGACTTCTTCTCACTCGAACGCTGGCTACCGGGCCTCGCCGCCCTGCTGCAATACCAGCGGGCCTGGCTGATGCCGGATATGCGCGCTGGATTGTCGGTGGCCGCCGTAGCCCTGCCCGTGGCCATCGCCTATGCGGAGCTGGCCGGAGTGGGGCCGCTGGTCGGCCTCTACTCCTGCATCCTGCCCATGCTGGTGTACGCCCTGTTCGGTACCTCCCGCCAGCTCATCGTCGGGCCGGACGCCGCCACCTGCGCGGTGATCGCCGCCGTGGTGACCCCGCTCGCCGCCGGGGATGCCACCCGCCACTGGCAGCTGGTGATGACCATGACAGCCATGACCGGCTTCTGGTGCCTCATCGCCAGCCGCTTCAAACTGGGGGTGCTGGCGGACTTTCTCTCTCGCCCGATCCTGATGGGGTTGCTCAACGGGGTGGCCATCACCATCATGGTGGGCCAGCTCTCCAAGATCTTCGGCTTCACCTTCAGCGAGCGCTACCTCATCGAGCGGATCGCCGGCGGTGCCAGCTACATCACCCAGACCCATCTGCCCACCCTGGCCATGAGCCTGACCGCCCTGCTCACCCTGCTGCTGGCCAAGCGCTTCAAGCCGACCTGGCCCTCCTCCATGGTGGCCATGGTGGTGACGGCAGGGCTGGTGTGGGCGCTCGATCTCGGCCAGTTCGGCATCGCTACCCTGGGCGCCATCGGCTCCGGCCTGCCCGCCTTCCAGATGCCGGAGTTCCCCCCCGGCCTGATGCGGGAACTGGTGCTGCCGGCGCTCAACCTCGCCATGGTGAGCTTCGTCTCCATGATGCTGACCGCCCGCAGCTTCGCCGCCAAGAACGGCTACGAAATCGATGCGGACAAGGAGTTTCGGGCGCTGGGCATGGCCAACCTGGCGGCGGCAGCCTCCCAGGGCTTTGCCATCAGCGGCGCGGATTCGCGCACCGCGGTCAACGACGCCAACGGCGGCAAGAGCCAGCTGGTCTCCATCATCGCTGCCGCCGTCATCGCCCTGGTCACCTTCTATCTGACGGCGCCGCTGCAATACATCCCCACCGCCGCCCTCGGCGTGGTGCTGGTGATGGCCTCCTTGTCCCTCACCGACTTTCGCGGCCTGTGGGCCCTGCGCAACTCCGACCGCTCCGCCTTCTGGCTGGCGCTCATCACCTTTGTCAGCGTGCTGGCCATGGGGGTCATTCCGGGCATCACCCTCGCGGTGCTGCTGGGGCTGTTCCAGTTCCTGCGCAACGTGATGCGCCCCACCGACCAGCTGCTCGGCATGGACGACGAGGGGGTGGTGCGCACCCTGGGGGACAACGAGCAGGCCAAAGCCATTCCCGGCATCCTGGTCTATCGCTTCAACTCGCCGCTCACCTACTTCAACGCCCCCTACTTCAAGCGGCGGGTGCTGGCGCTGCTGGTGCAGGATCCCCACAGCCCCAAATGCCTGGTGGTGGACGCGGTGGCCTGCTTCACCCACCAGGACATCAGCGTGATGAGCATGCTGGGGGAGCTGCACCGCGACTTGAAACGGCGCGGCATCCACATGGTGATGGCCGGCCGCCACGGCCAGATGAGCCTGTGGCTCAAGCAGGCCGGGATCCGGGTCGGCGACGAGGGGATCATCCTCTGCCCCGACATGTATCAGGCGCTGCGCATGACCCGCTGCTACCGCGAGCCGGTGTTCAAGGACGACGAGGTGGTGGAGAGCACCACCGAGGCCATCCTGTCGCGCTGGCCCCAGGATGAGGCCCTGCCCGATTCGGCGCGCCTCACCCTGCCCAGCGAACAGGAGGCGGGCGCCACCCCTGCCTGACCAAGCTCGGCCCTGCCCCTGCGGCAGGGCCCGCTCTCTCTCCCCCTGCTTGGCCACCGCCACGATTGCGCCTCGCACCCGCTTGGTGTTAAATGCCCGTCCAGATGGCGCCGACGAGGGCCATCCCCAGTATTTGGACACCCCATGCAAACTCAATCCCACGCAGGTCCGGGCTCCCTCTTCTCCCTGACCTGGCCCCTGTTTATCGATCTCGCCCTGCACTTTCTGACCGGGGCCCTCAACACCTTCATGGTGGGTCACGTCTCCTATCAGGGGGTGGCGGCGCTCGCGGTCGGCAACCAGGTGTTCGATCTCGCCATCACCCTGTTCAGCTTTGTCAGCATCGGCACCAGCGTGGTGATCACCCAGTATCTGGGGGCCGGCGACAAGGAGAAGGCGCGCGTCGTCATCCACACCGCCATCGGTTTCAACCTGCTGGTGGGGCTGGTGGCCGCCGTCGGCGTCATCGCCGGCGCCAGTACCATGCTGGCGCTGATGAACCTGCCCGCCAACCTGATGAACGATGCCACCCTCTACCTGCAGATCATCGGCCTGTGCCTGCTGCCGGAAGCGGCGGCCCTCTGCCTGGCCGCCACCCTGCGTGCCCACGGCCACACCCGTCAGGCCATGTACGTGACCCTGACCGTCAACCTCATCACCTTCGTCGGCAACCTGCTGCTGCTCTACGGCTGGTTCGGCCTGCCCCAGCTCGGGGTGGCCGGGGTCGCCATCAGCACGGTAGCGGGCCGCATCGTCGGGGTGGTGCTGCTGGTGTGGCTGGTGGCGCGCAAGACCGGCATCCACCTGAAACTGCCGGAGATCGTCAAACCCAGCCGGCTGATGCTGGGCAAGGTGTTGCACATCGGTCTGCCGGCCGCCGGGGAGAACCTCTCCTGGATGCTGCAGTTCATGGTGGTGACCGCCTTCGTCGGCCTGCTCGGCGACAAGGCACTGGCGACCCAGTCCTACTTCTTCCAGATCTGCCTGTTCATCCTGCTGTTCGGCCTCTCCATCGGCCTTGGCAACGAAATCATCATCGGCCATCTGGCGGGGGCCCGCCGCTTTGAGCAGGCCTACACCCAGCTGATGAAGAGCCTGAAACTGGGGCTCGTCGTCACCGCGCTCATCGCCCTCGCCGCCGCCCTCAACGGCCGCACCATCATCAGCCTGTTCACCGATGACGCCGACATCATCACCCAGGTGGCGCAGCTGTTCTTGATAAGCCTCATTCTGGAACCCGGCCGCACCTTCAACCTGGTGGTGATCAACGCCCTGCGCGCCACCGGTGACGCCCGTTTCCCGCTCTACATGGCGCTGCTCTCCATGTGGGGAATTGCCGTTCCATTGGCCTATTTCCTTGGTATCATGCAGGGTTATGGACTGGTCGGTATCTGGTTGGCGCTCGCCTGCGACGAGTGGGTGCGCGGTCTGGCCATGTTCTGGCGCTGGCGCAGTCGTCGCTGGCAAAACAAAATTCTTGTTGAAACATAAGCGGAATCACAATGAAGAAGATAGGACTCTTGTTGGCGGCCATCCTGCTCAGCCCGCTCGCCATGGCGCAAACCGCCCCCGCCGTCCCCAAGGCGCAGGCGGCCCAGACCTGGTACGTGGCCCCCATCGCCATCGATGAAACCAGCGAGGCCCAGAAGGCACTGACCAAGGACTTCATGGCCCAGATGATCAAGACCATCAAGATCAACGAGTACCAGACCGGCAAGGCGGTGGGCAAGACCAAGTCGCCCAAGTGGCTGATCCGCACCAAGCTGATGCCGGCAAGCAGCGACCCCCTGGTCGGCAAGAAGCACCCGCAGGGCCTCACCTACGGCAAGGGCATTCCTACCCAGGAGATCGTCGGCGAGCTCATCATGAACGGCACCCTGGTAGCCCATGTGGGTCAGGGCTGGCGCGAGCCCATCGTCCCGGGCACCCCGGTGGCCGAGAAGATCTCCATCGCCAACTATCAGTACGCCATCGGCAACGAAGCCAAGTCACCGGATCTGGAAGAGCTGGCGGCGCAAATCGGCTTTGAGGTGGGCAAGGTGATCGCCCGCGATGGCAAGCCGCTGCCCGAGAAGAAAAAGAAAAAAGAGTAAACGCGACACTTGTTACCAAGAAGGGGCCCTGCGCCCCTTTTTGCTGCCCGCCCGGCGGCCCCAGGCTGTCATCCGGCCGTCACAATTGTGATCCATCCGGCACTTTTCAGACTCTCCGCTTACCGATAAAAGCCTTATCAGCTTGTGATTCAAACAGTTAAAAATCGCCCGTCGCATGCAGCAAATCATTGGTCCCGAATTGGAGCCGGATCACATTTATCTCGCAGGGGACGCGGTAGTTTGGTCTTGCAGGCACAATCAAACGAAACCAAGGAGGCCGCATTACATGTTCCCAGAGTACAGAGAGCTCATCTCGAAACTGAAGAGCAGTGATGTCCATTTCCAAAAGAAGTTTGACTTGCATAACGACCTGGATGTGGAGATTAGAAAGTTGGAGAAACATCACGCCAGCGACTACAGCGCCGAGGTGAAGGATCTGAAAAAACAGAAACTCAAACTGAAAGAGGAGATCTACGACATCCTCAAACAACATCCACAATAGACGCCTCGACGAATACCTGGATAAGCAACTTATCCTGCCAGCCCGGCCCGACGCCGGGCTTTTTGTTGCCCGCTCATCAGGAGGCGACGGCCGCTTGCACCCCCTGGCGTCGATACTCGCTGGGGGTCTGGCCGGTATGACGGCGAAAAGCACTGTTGAAGGTGGACTTGCTGTTGAACCCGGCCCGATAACAGACAGAGGCCACCGTCTCGTCGCTCTCCTGCAACAGTCGCTTGGCCTCCGCCACCCGATATCGGTTGAGCCAGTCGTAGAAGTTGCCCCCCGAACAGGCGTTGATGGCGCTGGACGCCTGATGAAGGCTCAGGCCGCACTCCTCGGCCAGCTTGCCAAGGGAGAGGGCGGGATCCCGATAGGCACCGCGCCCGAGCTGGCGCTCCAGCGCCTCGAACAGGGGGCGCAGGCTCTCATCCCGTACCGGTTCCGATGCGGCATCATTGACGCGCTCGCGCAGGCCCCCCTCCGGCGCCCCTCCCTGTTGGGGCAGCCTGGCATGGGCCAGCACCTGCAGCAGCAGATAGGCGGTGACCGGAGCCTGCAGATAGACGGTAGAGAGCGGCCAGCCGAGCCAGCTCAACGCGATACGCACCAGCAACAGCAAGGCCACCAGCAGTTGCAACCCTTGCAACTGAGCGACCCAGGCCCGCAGCGCCGGCTTGCGGCTGACCACCCCAAGGCGCCGCTGCTGCCACCAGTAGGCCAGCCCCAGCAGGGCGATGCAGGCCAGATAGCGGTTGCCATAGAGGGTCACCCCGGGCCACAGCGCATCCCCCTGCTTGCCAAGCAGGATCCAGCTCACCTTGTCGGCCCCCGGCAGCAACCAGTAGGGCAACGCCAGAGCGGCAACCAGCAGCATGGGCAAGCCGTGCACCAGCCGCTCACGCCAGCAACCGAGTACCGACTCCCCCTGCAGGGCTCTGATGTAGCCATACAGGCAGAACGGCAACATCACCACCAGGGGGTCAGCCAGCTTGAGCAGATGGGGCCAATGGTGAAACCACTGCTGTTGGTGATAGAGATACTCCAGCGCCTGCAAGCCGCTCAGGCTGAGCAGGGCCAGCAGATAACCGGCGGCGGCATCCCGCCGCATGCGCCGCAGCCAGCCGAGCGTGGCCAGCAGCAACATGCCGGTCAGGCTCAGACTGAGCACGGCGGCCACTTCTTCCCACTGCATATGCGTCCTCCTGCAGGTACGCCTCCATCGAGACGTACCTGTTTACCCTTGTTTTTATTATGTTTTCCAACCATTGACCGGTTCCATCCAGCGAGGCGACAGGGGCGGAAGGGCTGCGCTTAAATACCTTCGCCTGCGGCTGAAAAGCAACAGAACAATAACAAGTCAGGACCACAGAAGGAACCAGGATGAAAACCCATTTCCCCCTCCCCCTGCTCGGCTGCCTCATACTGGCCGGCTGTCAGGAGAACAACAGCGAGCCGGATCCCGCTCGCCACTACGACGTCACCCTCACCTACACGGAGCAGGGTGTTCCCCACATCAAGGCGAACGACTACGCCAGCCTGGGCTTCGGGGCCGGCTATGCCCATGCCGAAGAGAACCTCTGCACCCTGAGCGAGCAGATCATGAAGCTGCGAGGAGAGAAATCCCGCTGGCTGGGCGCGGGGGAGCAGCAGCGCAACCTGCTCTCCGACGTGGGTTATCGCTCGCTCGACCTGCCTGCCCAGGCCGCGGCCCTGTATGGCAAGCTGGCGCCGGATGCCCGTGACCTTGTCGAAGGCTATGTGGCGGGGTTCAACCACTCCCTTGCCGGGCGAACCAGTCCGGCGGACTACCCCTCCCCCTGCCGCGGGGCCGAGTGGGTCGAACCCATCACCCCGGTCCAGTTGCTGGCCTATCACCTGGATCTTGCCCAGCTGGCCAGCGGCCGCAGCTTTATCAGCGCCATGGCCAGCGCCCAGCCCCCCGCCACTGCCGGTGCACAGGGACGTGCTGCCCTGCCCGCCCCGGCGCTGGATCCCGTCTCGCTGCTCACCTCGGAGGGGATCGGCAGCAACGGCTGGGCGCTGGGGGCGGATCGCAGCAGCAACGCCAACAGCCTGCTGCTCGGCAATCCCCACTTTCCCTGGGATGGCGAGCTCAGATTCTTTGAACAGCACCTGCAGATCCCGGGCAAACTCAATGTGACCGGTGCCACCATGATGGGCTTTCCCGCCATCCTGATCGGCTTCAACGAGCAGCTGGGCTGGACCCACACCGTCTCCCAGTCCAAGCGCTTCACCCTCTATCAGCTCACCCTGGATCCCGCCAATCCGCTGCGTTACCGCTACGGCGACCAGTGGCGGGAGATGAGCCAGAAAGAGATCACCGTGCAGGTCCGCCAGGCCGATGGCAGCCTGCAACCTTATGTCCAGACCATCTATGCCAGCCATTTCGGCCCCATGGTCAACCTCGCCTCCCTCTCGCCCAGCCTGGGCTGGACCAGCAGCAGCGCCGTCAGCTTCCGCGACGCCAACGCCGGCAACTACAAGATGCTGGAACAGTGGCTGGCCATGGCCAGGGCCCAAAGCACCCCGGCCTTCTTCGAGGCGCTGGCCGAGCATCAGGGGGTGCCCTGGGTCAATACCCTGCTGATCGACAAGACGGGCCAGGCCAGCTATGTGGATGCCACCCAGGTACCCCGCCTCGGCGCCAAGGCAGAGGCCTGGTGGCGAGCCGCTTCCCAGACGCCGCAACTGGCCCCCATCTGGCTGGATGGCGAGGGCAGCGTGCTGTTGCCTGGCAACGACCCCGATTTCGAGTGGGTCGATAGCGGCCAGACCCGAGCTCCCGGCCTTGTCCCCCTCAGCCAAGCCCCCCGCCAGACTCGCAGCGACTACGTCTACAACGCCAACAGCAGCCACTGGCTGACCAACCTGGCGGCGCCGCTGGAGGGATACTCCATTCTCTACGGGCCGGAGCAGACGGTGCGCAGCCCGCGTACCCGCTACAACGCCCAGCTCATCAGCACCCCCGATACCATGGGACTGACCGGGGCTGATCGCCGCTTCACCCTGCAAACACTGCAGCAGGTACTGACCCACAACGGCTCCCTGTTTGCCCGCGAGCTCAGAGACCCGTTGGTGGCACGCTGCCAGGCCCATCCGCAGATCCTGCTGACCAGCGGCCCGCTGGACTTGACGCCGAGCTGCAACGCCCTCGCCAACTGGGATGGCGAGTATCAGCTGGAGAGCCGCGGCGCCCACCTGATGCGCGAATGGTTGACGGCGTTTCGCACCAGCGGCCACAGAGACATCAAGGATGCCCTGTTTGCCATCCTATTCAATCCTGCCCAGGCAGCTACCACCCCGAGCGGGCTGACCCCCTGGAGCGGCGCACCGGATGAAGACCCGGCCCTGCTGGCGCTGGCCCAAGCCCAGCAACGGCTGCAGGCGGCCGGTATCGCGCCGGATACCGAACTCGGCGCACTGCAATTCGTGCAAAAAGCGGCCGGGCTGACCCCCATCGCGCTGCCTGGAGGCAACTCGTTTGAGGGGCTGTTCAATATGGTGCAGACCAACCTGCCTTCGCGCAGCAGCTCGGATCTCGCCAACATAGTGACCGGCAAGGCCGTGGCAGGCACCACGCTGCGCAGCCTGGATGATGACGGTGACGGCCAGCCCGAGCTGCGTTATCGCGCCAACTACGGCTCCAGCTTCGTGCTGGCCCTGCAGTTCGATGACGCCGGCCCCAAGGCGGAGCGCTTCCTGAGCTACGGCCAGTCCCACGACCCCGAGAGCCCGCACTTCACCGATCAGACCGAGCTGTTCGCCCGTCAGCAGTGGCAACCCATGCGCTTTACCGAGCAGGAGATAGCGGCCCACCAGGAGCGCCCCCTGCACCTCAAGGTACTGCGCACCAACAGCCCCTGAGCCACCCCTCTCTATCCAGCCATAAAAAGCGGGCCAATGGCCCGCTTTGTCATACCTGTTTCACCCCATCCTCACACCGGCGGATGGAAATGGCTGGCCTCGCGGGTGGCCATCTCCTCGTAGGTGGCCCACTTCTGCCACGCCACTTTTTGTGCCACCTGCATCAGCCGCTGCGCCTCCTCCGGATGGCTCTGGGCCAGCACCCGATAACGGGTCTCCTCCTGGCGGTATTCGGCAAGCGGAATGGAGGGGCGCAGGCTGTCGAGGCTGAAGGGGTTCTGCCCCGCACTGCGCAGTACCGGGTTGTAGCGCATCAGCGGCCAGTGGCCGGAGGCCACGGCGCGTTTTTGCTGGGTCAGGCCAAACTCCATGTCGATACCGTGAGCGATGCAGTGGCTGTAGGCGATGATGAGCGAGGGGCCCGGGTAGGCCTCCGCTTCACGCAAGGCCTGCAGCGCCTGCTGCGGGTTGGCCCCGAAGGCGATGCGAGCAACATAGACGTTGCCGTAGGAGATGGCCTGCAACGCCACGTCCTTCTTGGCCAGCGTCTTGCCCCCCGCCGCGAACTTGGCGACGGCACCGAGCGGGGTCGATTTCGACATCTGGCCGCCGGTGTTGGAGTAGACCTCGGTATCCATCACCAGCACGTTCACATCCCGCCCGGAGGCGAGCACGTGATCGAGCCCCGCCGAGCCGATGTCATAGGCCCAGCCATCGCCGCCGATGATCCAGACCGAGCGGCGCACCAGCTGATCGATAAGCGAGAGCAGCTCGCGAGCCTTGCCGGATTTCACCTCTTCCAGCCGCTCGCGCACTTGCGCCACCCGGGTGCGCTGGGCGCGGATCTCCGACTCCAGCCGCTGCGGGGCGCTAATCAGGGTATCGACCAGCTCTGCGCCCAGCTCCCCCTTCATCGCCTGCAAGGCTGCCACTGCCTGACCGTGATGCTGATCGGCGGTGAGACGAAAACCAAAGCCAAACTCTGCATTGTCCTCAAACAATGAGTTGGACCAGGCCGGCCCCTTCCCTTCACCGTTCTTGGCCCACGGCGTGGTCGGCAGGTTGCCGCCGTAAATGGAGGAGCAACCGGTGGCGTTGGCCACCAGCATGCGGTCACCAAACAGCTGGGTCAGCAGTTTGAGGTAAGGGGTCTCGCCACAGCCGGCGCAGGCGCCGGAGAACTCGAACAGGGGCTCGAGGAACTGGGCACCGCGCACCGTGGAGAAATCCACCCGCTCGCGAGCAGGCCAGGGCAGGCTCTCGAACCAACGCAGCGCCTGTTTCTGGCCGGCCAGATGCGGCGCCTTGTCCATCATGGCGATGGCACGCTCGCCTTCATGGCTCTCATCTTCTCCAGCCCGTACCGGACAGGCCTGCACGCACTGGCCGCAGCCGGTGCAATCTTCCGGATAGAGCTGCAATGTGTAGCGGCTGTCGGGGAAACCCTTGGCGGTGACGGGCACCGACTGGGCGGCCTCGGGGGCACTCGCCAGCCAGTCCTGATGGTAGAACTTGGCCCGCAGCGCCGCGTGGGGGCAGACAAAGACGCAGTTGCCGCACTGGATGCAGATATCGGAGTGCCAAATCGGGATCTCACGGGCGATATCCCGCTTCTCGAAGCGGCTGGTGGCGGTGGGGTAAGTGCCGTCCACCGGCAGCATGGAGACGGGGATCAGATCGCCGCGCCCCGCCATCATCTCGCCGGTGACGCGCTGGACAAACTCGCTGCCCCCCGGCGCCAGCGGCAAGGGGTAGTCGCTCGCCACCTCCTCACCGACTGGAATGGCCACCTGGTAGAGGTGGGCCAGGGTATCGTCCACCGCCGCGAAGTTACGCTCAACTACCTCGGGCCCCTTGCGGGCATAGCTCTTCTCGATGCTCTTCTTGATGAGCGCGATCGCCTCGTCCCGCGGCAAGATGCCGGCCAGGGCGAAGAAGCAGGTCTGCATGATGGTGTTGATGCGATTGCCCATGCCGTTTTGCTCGGCCACTCGATCGCCGTCGATGCAATAGAGGCGGATATTGAGGGCCCGGATGCGGGCGCGCAGCCGCTCGGGCAGCTCGACCCAAACCCGGTCGGGCTCATAGGGGGCGTTGATCAGCAGGGTCGCCCCCTCGGCGGCGTGCTCCAGCAAGTCTACCGATTCGACAAAGCCCCACTGGTGACAGCCGATAAAACTCGCCTGTTCGATAAGCCAGGGGGCGTCGATGGGTTCAGGACCAAAGCGCAGGTGGGAGACGGTGCGCGAGCCCGACTTCTTGGAGTCGTAGACGAAGTAGCCCTGGGCGTGGAAGCCCTCCAGCTCGCCGATGATCTTGATGCTGTTCTTGTTGGCACCCACGGTACCGTCAGCACCGAGGCCGAAGAAGAGCGCCCGCACCCGGCTCGCGGGCTCCAGATCGCCGATGGGGTGCCAGGCCAGACTGAGGCCCGACACATCGTCCACTATCCCTACGGTAAAGCGCGGGCGCGGCGCCTCGGAGGCCAGCTCCTCGAACACAGCCGCGCACATGGCCGGGGTGAACTCCTTGGAAGAGAGGCCGTAGCGACCGCCACTGAGCCAGGGCAGCCGCTTGATAAGGCCGCGCTGCAAGCCATCGATGAGGGCACTCTGCACATCCAGCAGCAGGGGCTCGCCACCGGCGCCCGGCTCCTTGGTGCGATCCAGCACCGCCATGCGCCGCACGCTGGCGGGCAGGGCGTCGAGCAGCGCCTGTACCGGGAAGGGGCGATAGAGGCGCACCACCAGCACCCCGGTCTTGCGATCCTGCCGGTTGAGCCAGTCCACGGTAGTGCGGGCGGTGGCGGCCCCCGATCCCATCAGCACGATGACGTCGGTAGCATCGGGCACGCCGTGGTACTCCACCAGCCGGTAGTGGCGGCCGGTCAGCTCGCCAAGGCTCTCCATGCACTGCTGCACCCGCGCCGGCACCGCCTCGTAGAAGGGGTTGACGCTCTCGCGGGACTGGAAATAGGTATCCGGGTTCTGGGCGGTGCCGCGCATCACCGGATGATCCGGGTTGAGCGCCCGGGCGCGGTGGGCACGCACCCAGTCGTTGTCGATCAGCGCCCGAATTTCATCTTTGTGCAGCGCGGTGATCTTGTTCACCTCGTGGGAGGTACGAAATCCGTCGAAGAAGTGGACGAAAGGCACCCGGCACTGCAGGGTGACGCTATGGGCGACCAAGGCCAAATCCTGCGCCTCCTGTACCGAGCTGGAGGCAAGCATGGCAAAGCCGGTGCTGCGCGCCGCCATCACGTCCTGATGGTCACCAAAAATCGACAGCCCCTGCGCTGCCAAGGATCGGGCCGCCACATGGAACACCGCCGAAGTCAGCTCGCCTGCGATCTTGTACATGTTGGGCAGCATCAGCATCAGCCCCTGACTGGCGGTGAAGGTGGTGGCCAGCGCCCCCGCCTGCAGGGCGCCGTGCACGGTACCGGCTGCCCCCCCTTCGCTCTGCATCTCCACCACGGTAGGGATGTTGCCCCACAGGTTGGTCTGCCCCTCGGCGGCCCAGGCATCGGCCAGCTCGGCCATGGTCGAGCTCGGGGTGATGGGATAGATGGCGCACACTTCGCTCAGCTGATACGCCACCCGGGCCGCGGCTTCGTTGCCGTCAACCATGATCAGTTCGTGTTTCATAGGGACTCCTCCGGTTGGCGCAGCTCGATGGCGTGGCAGGGACACTGGTCGTGGCAGGCACCGCAGCCGGTACAGCGCTCGGCATCCACCTGATACCCCAGACCCGGCCCCAGCTTGGCAATGGCCTGCTCGGGGCAACTGCCATAGCAGCCGTCGCACTCGAAGCAGTTGCCGCAGGAGTAGCAGCGAGCCGCCTCATAGCGGGCCGCCGTCTCGTCCAGTCCGCCGATGATCTCGCCAAAGTCGTCCCGCGCCGAGGGCGGTTTGACCGGCTGGCTGCTGGCGGGGGCGTGGGTCTGGAACCAGAGCTGCAGCTGCTCGGGCCCAACCAGCGGCTTCCCTGCCTGCAAATAGGAGAGCGGCTTGTGGTAGAGGCGACCGCGCAGCCAGGCATCCATGTGGCGCGCCGCCTTCTTGCCGTGACCGGTGGCGATGGTGACGGTGCGCTCGGAAGGCACCATGTCACCGCCGGCAAACAGACCCGGTACATCCGTCATCAGGTTCTCGCCAACCTGCACCACCCCTTCCTGGTTGACCCGCACGCCGGGGATGCTCTCCAGCACGCTCAAGTCCACCTCCTGACCCAGCGCCAGAATGAGGGAGTCCGCTTCGAGGGTTTCAAACTGGCCGGTGGGCACCGGCTTGCCATGTTCGTCGAGGGTCATCACCTCCACTTCGATATTGGTGTTGTCGAGCTGGCGGATGGTGCGCAACCAGTTGATCTTGATCCCCTCCTCCTCGGCCTCGTCGGCTTCGAAGGCGTGGGCCGGCATATGATCCCGGTCGCGGCGGTAGATGATCATCGCCTCTTCAACACCGAGGCGGCGAGCGGTGCGGGCCGCGTCCATGGCGGTGTTGCCGCCGCCGTAGATGGCCACCCGCCGCCCCAGTTTGGGGGGCGGCAAGCCCTGCTCTTCGGCCAGACTGGCCTGCTCGAGGAAGCTCACCGCATCGAGGATCTTGCCCGCCTCCCGGGCCGGAATGTCGACCCGCTTGGCCAGATGGGCGCCGATGGCCATGAAGACGGCGTCAAAGCCCCCCTGGTCGCGCTCCTTGAGCACGTCCTCCACCTTGTGGTTGAGGGTAAGGGTGACGCCAGCAGCGACGATGCGGGCCACCTCCCGATCCAGCACCTCGCGGGGCAGACGGTAAGCGGGAATGCCGAAGCGCAGCATGCCGCCGGCAAGCGGCCCCGCCTCGCGGATCTCCACCTGATGGCCGAGTCGGTTGAGGTGCCAGGCGCAGGAGAGGCCGGAGGGGCCGGCGCCTATGATGAGTACCTTCTTGCCGCTGGCGGGCGCGGGGGCTGCAGGCTGCCAGCCCCGGGCCAGCGCCTCGTCGCCGAGAAAGCGTTCGATGGCATGAATGGAGACGGCATCATCCACCTGGGCCCGGTTGCAGGCGCTTTCGCAGGGGTGATAGCAGACCCGCCCGTGGACCGCAGGCAGGGGATTTTCTTCGATGAGAGTCTGCCAGGCCGCCTCGAAGCGGCCCGCTTCAGCCAGGGCAAGCCAGGCCTGGATGTTCTCGCCAGCCGGGCAGGCATGATTGCAGGGTGGCAGGGCCGGCCGCCAAACGGGTAGCCGAGTACGGACCGGACCTGTTCCCGTCTTCTGGGAGAGATCCGGCGGTGGAGTCATATCCAGTTGTTTGCTCATACATTGCTTTCTTCTTTTTGGGTGACAGGCCCCATCCGAATGCACTTGATACCGTTTAACCGAAGCGGACGGTGGCCGGAGAGGGAAGAAGCGAAAGCGTCAGAAACTGGAAGCTGACTCGATAATGGACTGATTTTTGTACTGAATGACGGATCAGGATCAAAAAATGTTGCACTTTATGAGGTATGGAGTGCACAACGTGACCCGTGTAACATCTTGCCCGTCTGCAGGAACTCCGCTCGGGCTCACGCCTCGCAAGCGACACCGCACCGTCGGCGACCCCGAGTGAACGCCATCCCTGCAACCATTGCTGCACGGAACGGGGCTCGCCCGCTTCTCTCCTGCACTGGAACCGCCACCGCACAAGGACCCGGCCATGCCAACACTCGCCAGCATTCATCTCTACCCCATCAAGTCGACGGCAGGCATGCCACTGACCCGCGCCCTGGTCACCGAAGAGGGGCTGCAAGGGGATCGCCGCTACATGGTGGTCAAACCGGACGGCAGCTTCATCACCGCCCGCACCCATCCCCAGCTGCAGCAGGTGGTGGCCACCCCCATCGAGGGCGGCCTGCAGCTGCGCTATCCGGGCTTCGAGCCGCTCACCCTGCGAGAGACCGAGTTCAGCCGCGCGCCCCGGGCCACCGGCGTCTGGAAAGACAGCTTCAACGCCCTGCACACCCACACCCAGGCCGATGCGTGGCTGAGCAAGGTGGCGGGGGAGCCGGTGCAGCTGCTCTGGCTTGGCGAAGAGTCTGCCCGCTTTCGGGAGAAGACCGGCACCCGGGTCAGCTTTGCCGACGGTTACCCCCTGCTGCTGATAAGCCAGGCCTCTTTGGAAGATCTCAACCTGAGATCCGACGCGCTGCACCAGATGAGCCAGTTTCGCACCAACCTGGTGGCGAGCGGCACCCTCCCCTTCGAGGAGGACGGCTGGAAGCGGATCCGCATCGGCGAGGTGGAGTTCTTGGTCGCCAAGCCTTGCAGCCGCTGCATCATGACCACGGTGGAGCCGGGCACGGATCGCTTCAATGCCCTGAAAGAGCCGCTGGCCACCCTCACCCGCTACCGGCGCGGCGAGGATGGCGAGGTCTACTTCGGTCAGAACCTGGTGGCCCTCAACGAGGGGTGGATTGAGGCGGGCAGCGAGATCGAGGTGCTGGAGCGCGCCCGCGCCCCTGTCTACCCCAACGCGGCCCCGAAAAAACGGGAGCTGGTGTGCGTGGCTCGCGAGCCGCTGGCGCGGGATCTGGAGACCTTCTGGTTCGAGGCGGCCGATGGCGAGCCCCTGCCCGACTATCTGCCAGGCCAGCATCTGCCCATCAGCCTGGACATTGGCCTGGGTCTGCGGCGCGAGCGTCTGCAGCGCCGCTATACCCTGAGCTCCACCCCGGAGCGGCCGGAGCGTTACAGCATCAGCGTCAAGAAGGTAGGAGGCGGCCGCATCTCCCACTGGCTGCACCAGCAGCTGCAACCGGGTGACCGTCTGCTGGCCGCCAACCCCGCCGGCGAATTTCATCTGGGCCGGGATCGCAATCTCTTGCTGCTTTCGGCGGGCTCGGGGGTCACTCCCATGCTCTCCATTGCCCGCACCTTAGGCTTGCGCGGTGAGCTCGGCGACGTGCACTTCATGCACCTGTGCCGCAGCGAGGCGGACATTCCCGCCGCCGGCGAGCTGCACGCCCTGGCGCAGCAGGGGATGACCCTCACCCTGATCCTGAGCCAGCCCGGCGAGCAATGGCAGGGGCTCAGGGGGCGCCTCGGCGATGAGCATCTCGCGCTTGTCAAGAAGCTCGCCGAGCGGGAAGTGTTTATCTGCGGCCCCCACGGCTTTATGGCCGATGCGGCCACCAGACTGGCCGCCCTTGGCGTGCCGGCCGGGCGGATCCGCCAGGAGAGCTTTGGCGGCGCCATCCTCTCCCTCTCCCGCCCCCATCAGGCGGTGCAACTGCGCATCGGCGAGCAGGCGTTTGCCGGCAACAATCAGGGCACAGTGCTGGATCAGGCCCACAAACAGGGGGTGGAGCTGCCCTGGAGCTGCCGCGCCGGCATCTGCGGCAGTTGCAAGCAGACCCTGGTCTCGGGTGAAGTGGATCACCCCGATGCCCCGGCCATCACCGCCGCCGAGCGAGCCGCTGGCAAGATCCTCACCTGTTGCGCCGTCCCCCTCACCGACATCGTCATCAAATAAGGTGATCGAGGCACAATAATACCGCCGGCCGGGAGCATGCTCCCGGCCGCGCTTTTCCCCTCCTTTGCCTTCGCGCCTCCTTTCTCGTACCTTTTCGCCGACCCGCTGCAGCCTTGGCGAAGAGCGCTCCTATACTCACTGCAACAACAATAAAACCCCACAGAAGTACCGGCCTTCGCCGCGTGACAAAGGGGGTTATCGGTGAGAATAAGGACGCTCAAACCATGGAACAGAACAGACCCGCCTTTCAGCTCAATCTGCTGCTCTCAGTCATCACCCTGATCCTGCTGTCGCTGGTATTTTTCGCCTACAGCTGGTCGGGAAAACAGATGGAACAGAGCTATCAGCAACGTTACCAATCCTATCTGCTGGCCGATGAACTGCGGCAATCCTCCGACGATCTGACCCGCCTCGGCCGCACTTACGTGATCACCAAGGATCCCGCCTACGAGCAGCAGTACATGCGGATCCTGGCCATTCGCAACGGGGAGCAGAACCGGCCGCAGGGCTACAACCGCATCTATTGGGACTTCGTCGCCGCCAACGGCCAGAACCCGCGGCCCGACAGCCAGGTGCGCCGCGGCCTCATCGATCTGATGAAGGATGCCGGCTTCACCGAGGGCGAGCTGGCCAAGCTCAACGAGGCCAAGAACAACTCGGATGCCCTGGTCAACACCGAGGTGGCCGCTTTCAAGCTGGTGCAGCAGACCGATGGCGATCTGGCCGCCAACCAGCAGAAGGCCATCGCCATGATGCATGACAAGGCCTATCACCAGAACAAGGGGCGCATCATGTCCCCCATCGACGACTTCTACGTCATGATGGAGACCCGCACCCAGCAGGCGGTGGATGACGCCACCAGCCAGTCCGCCATGCTGCGCTACCTGTTCATCGCGCTCGGCCTGGTGTTGATGTTCTTCCTCTGGCGCACCTACAAGGCGCTGATTGACCTGGTCGGCACCTCGGTCGATCAGCTCAGAAGCGATCTCAACCACCTGGCCGAGGGGGACTTCTCCCAGCCCATCAAGGTGCCGGTCGGCGCCAAGGAGAGCCTGATCGGCCTGCTCGCCACCATGCAAAGCACCCTCAAGGGGATCATCGCCCAGGTCTCCCACTCCAGCGAAGAGCTCTCTGGCTCGGCCGACAGCATCGCCCAGATAGCGGAGCAGACCGCCCAGTTCGCCACCTCCCAGCAGACCAGCACCCAGACCATGGCGGCCGCCATCGAGGAGCTGGTGGTGAGCATCAGCCACCTCTCGGACAACGCCACCCACGCCGACGAGCTGAGCAAGATCTCCGCCAACACCCTGGAAGAGGGCTCCGGGGTCATCAAGCAGACCCTCGACAGCATCCAGAGCATCTCGGACACCGTCTCCAACGCCGCCAGCAGCATCGCGGATCTCAACAGCCACACCCAGCAGATCTCGGAGATTATCGAGGTGATCCGCGGCATCGCCGATCAGACCAACCTGCTGGCCCTCAACGCCGCCATCGAGGCGGCCCGGGCCGGCGAGCAGGGGCGCGGCTTTGCGGTGGTGGCCGACGAGGTGCGCAATCTCGCCAGCCGCTCGGCCGCCTCCACCCAGCAGATCACCGGCATGATCGGCAAAATTCAGAGCGGGGCGGACGCCTCCATCCGCAGCATGGAGAACACGGTCAACAACGTCTCCCGCGGGGTGAGCCTGGCCAGCCAGACCGGCGCAGCCATCGCCAGCATCCAGGATCACGCCTCCAACCTGACCGGCCTGATGGGGGAGATCAGCCACACCCTGCGCGAGCAGTCCACCGCCGCCAACGAGGTGGTCTCCACCGTCGGCAACATCACCTCCCTCTCCGAGCAGTCGGGGGATGCCGCCCGCCACGTCTCGCAGGAGGCGGCCAAGCTCAAGCAGCTGTCACGGCTGCTGCGCCAGGAGATGGCCCACTTCAAGCTGTAGCGCAAAGCGCACAAAGCAAAACGGCTGCCCGAGGGCAGCCGTTTTCATTGGCACTTTCGCTTAACCGCGCAGGGCGGCGATGCGCTGCTCGATGGGCGGGTGGCTCATGAACAGCTCGCTCATGGAGCGCTTGCCGTTGATGCCGAACGCCATCATGGAGCCTTCCAGCTGCGGCTCGGCACCGCGGGAGAGGCGCTCGAGGGCGGCGATCATCTTGTCGCGACCGGCCAGCTTGGCGGCGCCGGCGTCGGCGCGGAATTCACGCTGACGGCTGAACCACATGACGATGATGGAGGCCAGCACGCCAAACAGCATCTCCAGCACAAACACTGTGATCATGTAGGCAAAACCGCCTGTGCTGCTGCTCTCTTCCTCGTTGTTGGAGCTGAAGAAGTTGCTGATGACGCCGGCCACGATGCGGGCGAAGAACATCACGAAGGTGTTCACCACCCCCTGGATCAGGGTCAGGGTCACCATGTCGCCGTTGGCCACGTGGCTCACCTCGTGGGCCAGCACGGCTTCCGCCTCGTCACGGCTCATGCTGTAGAGCAGACCGGAAGACACAGCGACCAGCGAGTCGTCACGGCGGGCGCCGGTGGCGAAGGCGTTCATCTCGGGGGAATCGTAGATCCCCACTTCCGGCATCTTGATGCCCGCTTCACGGGCCTGACGGGCCACGGTACTGACCAGCCAGTGCTCGGTCTCGTTACGGGGTTGCTCGATGACCTGGACGCCATAGCTGCGCTTGGCCATCCACTTGGACATCAGCAAGGAGATAAAGGAACCCCCAAAACCGAACACGGCACAGAACACCAACAGACCGGAAATGCTGGACTTGTTGATCCCCAGAACCGAGAACAGGATATTGAGTACCACCCCCAGCACCAGCATGACGGCCAGGTTGGTCACCAGGAATAGCATAATTCGCTTCATATTGACTCCTTGTGAGATATGGATGCGTGGCCCGTCACCAGTTCGCTGCCGGTCGGGCCACACCTGTCACGCATAATAGACAGTTTCTATGAATGTTCGCTGAATGTCGGATTCAGAGCAGGGGCGAAATGTCGAGTCGCCCGCGCAGATCAGCCTCGAGCGGATTGTTTACAAAGGGTATTTCACCCAAAAACGGGGCCGGCAGCAAGCCCCGCAGGGTGTCCAGATTTTCCTGATAGTGGCTCATGGAGCCGTGCAGCCGGTTGATGACCCAGCCCGCCACCGGCAGGTTGTTGTTGCGAATGGCGGCGAAGGTGAGCAGGGCATGGTTGAGACAGCCCAGTTTGGCCCCCACCACCATGATCACCGGCATGTTCTCCTGCTTGACCCAGTCCGACAGCAGGTGCTTGCGATCGAGTGGCAGGAACCAGCCCCCCGCCCCCTCCACCACCACCAGCTCGGCCCCCGCCTGCTCAATCTGGCGCAGCCCGTCCGACAGCCCCTTCAGGGTAATGGCATCGCGCGCTTCGCTGGCGGCGATATGGGGCGCGATGGGCGGCTCGTAGGCGTAGGGATTGACCAGATCGTAGGGCAGCGGCAGGCTCGCCGCCTCCTGCAGCAGCACCGCGTCCAGATTGCGCAGCCCGTCCGGGGTGCGGGCACAGCCGGCGGAGACAGGCTTGTAACCGGCGCAGCGGATGCCGTGCGCGGCGAACTCCAGCAGCAGGGTGCGGGCGACCAGCGTCTTGCCCACATCGGTGTCGGTGCCGGTGACGAAGAAGGATTTAACCATGATGACTCCTCTATACGGCGCAGGTGCCCAGGCTCGATATGGCGGGGCACCCGCAGCTCAATTCTCTCGGCCAAGGCCGCCGGTTAACGGCGGATCAGCTGGCCGAGGCAAACCTGATAACTGGCGGCCAGCAGACCGTCCGGCTGACGATGGGCCTCATAGGCCTGGTTCAGACGTAACAAGCGCTGACGGCTGCCAAGGCCGGTATGGCGCTCGTCATTGACCTGGCTGGCACCGATCCCCTTGAGGTCGCGCAGCAAGCCGTTGAGCTCGGGGTAGCCGAGCGACCAGGTCAGGCTCTCCAGCACGGGGGCGACAAACCCGCCGGCGGCGATGGCATGCTGCAATTGTGGCAGGCTGAGGAAGCGATTGACATGGTCACACTCGTCAACCGTGCGCCAGGCCTCACGCAGTTGCCAGAGCGACTCGGCCAACAGGGTCGAGAACAGCAGCCGGCCGCCGGGTTTGAGCACCCGGTGCAGCTCGGCAAAGGCCTGGGCCGGCCGTTCGCACCACTGCAAGGCCAGGCTTGAGAAGACCCAGTCAAACGTCTCGTCGGCAAAGGGCAATTGCTCGGCATCGCCGCACAGCAGGCGGGCGCCGCTGCCACGCAGGGCCGCCTGTGCCAGCATCCCGGGGGCGAGATCCAGCCCGGTCAGCTCGCTGCAACGCCCGGCCAGAGCCGGCAGAAAGAAACCGGTACCGCAGCCCAGATCGAGCCCACGACCTTCCAGCCCCTCATGCATACCCGCCGCACTCATCCGCACCAGCAGCGCCTGCCCCACCTCCTGCTGGAAGCGGGCGTGGGCGTCGTAGTGACGGGCGGCCGCGCCGAAACGGCGGGCAAGCTGGGCCTTGTCGACCGCCTGAAAACGCTCATGCAGCATGGGCGCCTCCTCTCTCGTCGGTGGCCTGGCAGGGACCGAGGGCATCGAGCAGCCGATCCACGTCCTCAGCGCGGTGAGCTGCGCTCAGGGTGATGCGAAGGCGCGCCGTGCCGACCGGTACCGTGGGCGGGCGGATAGCGCCGGTCCAGACGCCGCATTCGCGCAGCCGCTCGGCCAGTTGCAGGGCAGTACCGCTCTCCCCCACCAGCAGCGGCTGGATGGGGGTATTGCTGTCACCCAGCCGCCAGCCCAGCGCCTGCGCCCCTTGCCGAAAACGGGTGATGAGTTCACCAAGCTGGGCGCGGGCCTCGTCGGCGGCGCGCACCAGAGCGATGCTCTGGCGCACGGCGCAGGCCTGGGCCGCAGGCATATGGGTGCTGTAGACATAGTGGCGGGCGAAGTTCACCAGATACGCCACCAGCTCGCGACTGCCGCCCACAAAGGCGCCAGCCACCCCGAGCGCCTTGCCAAAGGTGCCCATCTGGATGTGCACGCCGGCCGGGTTCACCCCCTGGGCCGCCAGGGTGCCGCGCCCTTGTGGCCCCAGCACGCCGAGGCCGTGGGCATCGTCGATCATCAGCCAGTTGCCGCTTTTGGCGGCCAGTTGGCTAAGCTCGCGCCAGGGGCCCTGATCCCCGTCCATGCTGAACACCCCCTCCGAGACGATAAGCCCCCGGTTTGGCTCAAGCTGCCGCTCAAGGGCCGCCATGTCGTTGTGACCGAAGCGCTTCACCTTGCAGGGCAGCTGACTGCCCATCTCCTGCAGGGAGGCGTGGTTGAGTTTGTCCTGCCACAGCAGATGCTCCTTGCCGAGCAAGGCTTTCAGCACCGCCTGATTGGCCGAGAAACCGCAGTTGAACAGCAGCACCGCCTCCACGCCGAGCCACTCGGCCAGCGTCTCTTCCAGCTGCTGGTGAGCACGGCTGTAGCCGGTCACCAACGGCGAGGCGCCGGCCCCCGCGCCATAGCGGTCAATCCCCTCCTGGAAGGCGGCCTTGATGGCGGGGTGATCGGCCAGCCCCAGATAGTCGTTGGCGGAAAAGTTAAGGTATTCGCTCCCCCCAACCTTGAGCCGTCCGCCACTCGCGCCGTCGGTGGCAACGCGACTGCGCAGCAGGCCGGCCTGCTCGCGCTCGGCCAGCGCTGCGCTCAACCCGAAGGGGCCCGTTACTGCGGGGCCCGTCATGACCGCGCGGCCCCTGCACGGGGGCGGGTTGCGTCATAAAACATCTCGGCGGGCTCGCTCTGGCGGCTCACCTCGGCCAGCAGCTCCTCTTCTTGAACCTGATCCGGCTTCTGGGCCCGCTGGGCGGGGCGAATGCCGAGCCGCTTGAACAGCTGCATGTCGCTGTTTTCGTCCGGGTTGGGGGTGGTCAGCAGCTTGCAGCCGTAGAAGATGGAGTTGGCCCCCGCCATAAAGCACATGGCCTGCATCTGCTCGTTCATCTTCTCCCGCCCGGCGGAAAGGCGCACGTGGGAGGCCGGCATCATGATGCGGGCCACGGCGATGGTGCGGATAAATTCGAACGGATCCAGATTCTCCTGGTTCTCCAGCGGCGTTCCCTTCACCTTGACCAGCATGTTGATGGGGACGCTCTCCGGGTGGCGCGGCAGGTTGGCCAGCGCCATCAAGAGGCCCGCCCGATCTTTTGCCTGCTCCCCCATGCCGACGATGCCGCCGGAGCAGACCTTCATGCCGGCGCCGCGCACATGCTCCAGGGTATCGAGCCGGTCCTGATAGGTACGGGTGGTGATGATGTCACCGTAAAACTCCGGCGAGGTGTCGAGGTTGTGGTTGTAGTAGTCAAGGCCGGCGGCGCCGAGGCGCGCCGCCTGATCGGCGGTGAGCATGCCTAGCGTCATGCAGGTCTCCATGCCGAGCCCGCGCACCTCCTCGATCATCCGCAGGATATAGGGCATGTCCTTCTCTTTGGGGTTGCGCCAGGCCGCCCCCATGCAGAAGCGGGACGAGCCGTTGGCCTTGGCTTCGCGGGCCCGCTCCAGCACTTTCTCCACCTCCATCAGCCGCTGAGCCTCAAGGCCGGTGTGATAACGGGCGCTCTGGGGGCAGTACTTGCAATCCTCCGGGCAGGCACCAGTCTTGATGGAGAGCAGGGTGCTCACCTGCACCTCGTTCGGGTCGAAATGGGCGCGGTGCACGGTCTGGGCCCGAAACAGCAGGTCGTTGAATGGCAGGGCAAACAGGGCTTGAACCTCGGCGAGGGTCCAGTCGTGACGAAGGGCGTGGCCGCCCGCGGTGAGAGCATTCATACATGGCTTCCAATTGTTATAAGTGGGATCCTGCGCCGCCTTGCTTGCAAGACCTCTTTGCAAAAGGTCCTTGCAAGAGAGAAGCGCAAAACCCGCCACCAGGCCTGGGCGAACAGGGATGCGCGCAGGGCCAAGTGGCTGAAATTGTTGGCTAGTGTAGAGAGCGCGCGTAGACTGTCAACACCGACCAGATCAAATCAATTGACAACAGAACAACAAATGACCAACCAAGAATTCGATTTGCACCATGTGTGGCACCCCTATACCTCCCTCACCCATCCCCTGCCCTGCTATGAAGTGGCCAGCGCCAGGGGAGTGACCCTCACCCTCAGCGACGGCCGCGAGCTGGTGGATGGCATGAGCTCCTGGTGGGCCTGCGTGCACGGCTATCAGGTGCCCGAGCTCGATGCAGCCGCCACCGCCCAGCTTGGCAAGATGTCCCATGTGATGTTTGGCGGCCTGACCCATGCCCCGGCGGTGGAGCTCTGTCGCAAGCTGGTGGAGATCACCCCAAAGGGGCTGGATCGGGTATTTCTGGCGGATTCCGGCTCGGTGGCGGTGGAGGTGGCGCTCAAGATGGCCCAGCAGTACTGGCACGCCAAGGGGACACCTCGCGCCAAGTTCGTTGCCCTGCGCGGCGGCTATCACGGCGACACCTTCGGCGCCATGAGCGTGTGCGACCCGGATGGCGGCATGCACGAGCTCTACCAGGGCTTCCTGCCCGAGCACCATTTCGTGGAAGCCCCCAGCTGCCGTTTCCACGCCGAGTGGGACGAGCGTTGCGTGGTGGAGCTGGCCACCCTGATGGCGGACCATCACGAGGAGATCGCCGCCATCGTGCTCGAACCCATAGTGCAGGGCGCCGGCGGCATGCGCTTCTACCACCCCCGCTACCTGCAGTGGGTGCGCGCCCTGTGCGACGAGTTCGGCGTGCTCTTGATTGCCGACGAGATAGCCACCGGCTTTGGCCGCACCGGCCAGCTGTTTGCCTGCGACTGGGCCGGCATCAGCCCCGACATCATGTGTCTGGGCAAGGCGCTCACCGGCGGCTACCTCACCCTGTCGGCCACGCTCACTACCGAGCATGTGGCTCGCACCGTGTGTGATGGGAAGGCCGGCGTCTTTATGCATGGGCCGACCTTTATGGGCAATCCGCTGGCCTGCGCGGTGGCCAACGCCTCCATCGAACTGCTGCTGGCCTCGCCTTGGGCTGAGCGGGTGCGCGCCATCGAGCATCAGCTGCGCACCGAGCTGGTAGCGCTGACCCTGCATCCGGCGGTGGCCGACGTGCGGGTGCTCGGCGCCATCGGGGTGGTGGAGATGAAGGAGCGGGTGGACGTGGCGCGCATCCAGCGCAAATTCGTGGAGCTGGGCGCCTGGATCCGCCCCTTTGGCAAGCTCATCTACCTGATGCCCCCCTTCGTCATCGGCCCGGCACAGTTGACCGTGCTGACCGGCGCCATCGCCGCCGCCATCCACAGCGGCGAGTTTTGAGCCTGACAGGCAGACCCTGCCGCTCAGGCAGGGTCTTTTGAATCTTTTTCATCAGAATGTGAGCAAGACACCAGACCCGGGCAGCCAAGACGCGTAGACTGCGCGGGTTTTACCCAACAGATGTACCGTTCCCATGCGCCTCTCCATTGCTGCCAAAATCAACTTCTTCCTGCTCTTCATCTTCTCCATGGTGCTGGTGTTTTCCGCGGCCTATCAGGCGGTGCGCGAGCGCGACCTCATCCTGACCCTCATCAAGGAGCAGAGCCGCGAGCAGACCGAAGCCTATTTCGATGGCCTCAACATGCTGATGCTGACCGGCAAGATGGAAGCCCGCGATACCCTGCGCGACAAGTTCCTCGAGCACGCTCACGTGGAGGATGCCCGCATCGTGCGCAGCGAAGCGGTGAGCAAGCAGTACGGGGCCGGCCGCGAGCACGAGCAGTCCAAGGACAGGTTCGACGAGCTGGCACTGGCGGGCAAGGGCAGCCTGGAGGTGGTACACGACGGCATGCACAGCAAGCTGGTGGTAACCCGTCCGCTGCTGGCCAAGAAGGATTTTCGCGGCACCGACTGCACCAGCTGCCACCAGGTGCCGGAGAATACCGTGCTGGGGGCGGTGCGCTTTGATTACTCCCTCGACACCCTGTTTACCCGGGTCGAGCAGAACATTCTCACCTCGGCCCTGAGCCTCACCGTCATCTTCGGGCTGGGGCTGCTGCTCACCCTCTGGGTCATCCGTACCTGGATCGTCCGCCCTCTCAACCAGCTGACCCGCTCCATGGAGGAGGCCACCGATCTGCATGACTTCGGCCACCGGCTGGAAGGGGATGAGGGGGACGAGATTGGCCGGGTGGCGCTGGCCTACAACCAGATGCTCGACAGCGTGGAGCGCCAGCTCGGCAAGCGCTCCGCTGGCGAGCAGCCGCGGGCGGAGCAAGCGCCCTCCAGCCGCGACCGCTCCGGGCCGGCAGACTAGCCCAGGTAGTAGAACAGCAGGCTGGCGACGAGGATCAGCAGCAAGATAGCCAGGTGCACCCGCCCCGTGTCCTCCCGCCGCCGGCAGCGCCAACGCTCTGCCAGCAGCACCGCCAGGGTCAGCAGGCAGCATCCCCAGAGCCCGTGCAGCAGCCAGGGGGTGAGCTGGGGATCCCAGCTCTGGCGCACCTTGATCCCGCCATAGACCAGAAAACCGTAGGCCACCTCTGGCCGGGCGAAGTGGTAGAGGGAGAGCAGCACGATAAAGCCGCCCCAGCAGAGGATCACCAGCCCCCGCAACACCCGTGTCAGCCCGTCCGGCCCCCGTCGCCGCTCTTTCACGTCCATCCCCCGTTCCGCAGACCCGCCAATGAAGTGATTGGCGCCGAAATCCCCCCCAGAGTCCGACATTTTTGCTTGTTTATCAAACCTGCGCGGGTAAGATGAACGGCTTAGTCTGCCATGGTGGGCCATCTGTGCCCGGGCCAGACCCCTAGTGTTGCAAATAGCGCTGCAAGAACAAGCTGGAGACAATATTTCGATGACGCACGCATCCGTAGTAGATGTGCTGGCCGGTAAGTATTCGGTCGGCACCACCCTGACAGTGAAAGGGTGGATCCGGACCCGCCGTGATTCCAAGGCGGGGATCTCATTTTTGGCCGTTTCCGATGGCTCCTGTTTCCATCCGGTACAGGCCGTCGTCCCCAATACCCTGGCCAATTACGAGAATGAAGTGCAGCGTCTGACCACAGCTTGCTCCGTCGAAGTGACCGGCACCGTGGTCGAGTCCCAGGGCAGCGGCCAGGCGTTCGAACTGCAGGCCACCGACGTCAAGGTCGTGGGCTGGGTCGAAGATCCGGACACCTACCCCATGTCCGCCAAGCGCCACAGCATCGAGTACCTGCGCGAGCAGGGCCATCTGCGTGCCCGCACCAACATCGTCGGCGCCGTGACCCGGGTGCGCAACTGCCTCTCCCAGGCCATTCACCGCTTCTTCCACGAACAGGGCTACCTCTGGATCGCGGCCCCGCTCATCACCGCCTCCGACACCGAAGGCGCCGGCGAGATGTTCCGCGTCTCCACCCTGGATCTGGAAAACCTGCCGCGCACCCCGCAAGGCAAGGTGGACTACGACAAGGACTTCTTCGGCAAGGAGACCTTCCTGACCGTATCCGGCCAGCTGAACGTCGAGACCTATGCCTGCGCCCTGTCCAAGGTCTACACCTTCGGGCCGACCTTCCGCGCCGAAAACTCCAACACCAGCCGCCACCTGGCCGAGTTCTGGATGGTGGAGCCGGAAGTGGCCTTCGCCGATCTGGAAGACAACGCCGCGCTGGCCGAAGCCATGCTGAAGTACGTCTTCAACGCCGTGCTGAGCGAGCGCCGCGACGATCTGGAGTTCTTCGCCCAGCACGTGGACAAGGACGCCATCGGCCGTCTGGAGCGCTTCGTCGCCTCCGACTTCGCCCAGATTGACTACACAGACGCCATCGAAGTGCTGAAGAACTGCGGCAAGAGCTTCGAGTTCCCGGTCTCCTGGGGTATCGATCTCTCCTCCGAGCACGAGCGCTACCTGGCCGAAGAGCACTTCAAGTCACCGGTAGTAGTGAAGAACTACCCGAAAGACATCAAGGCCTTCTACATGCGCCTCAACGACGACGGCAAGACCGTTGCCGCCATGGACGTACTGGCCCCGGGCATCGGCGAGATCATCGGCGGCTCCCAGCGTGAAGAGCGTCTCGAGGTGCTGGATGCCCGTCTGGCCGAGATGGGCCTGAACAAGGAAGACTACTGGTGGTACCGCGACCTGCGCCGCTACGGCACTGTGCCGCACTCCGGTTTCGGTCTGGGCTTCGAGCGTCTGGTGGTCTACGTGACCGGCATGGGCAACGTGCGCGACGTGATCCCCTTCCCGCGTACCCCACGCACCGCCGAGTTCTGATTACGGGACTTTGCCGACAAAGCCGACCTCAGGGTCGGCTTTTTGTTGCCCGCCCCCCTGCCACCGGCCTGCCTTGGCCACAATTAATCACTTTTTTTGCAACAAACCGCTCCCCTCGCCTTTTTATCCTGCTACCCTGCCCGCCTTCAAGCTCCATACGATGCCGCCTGTTATCCCCAAAATAACAAAAGGGTTAATACGTGGTTTTTATGGAGTTAAATCAAAAAGCGATGAGTTATTGAAGTACCTCAAATTTTTGCCCCCTTGTGGCAGGCAGAATAACCACTAACCCTTTAGGGCTAAATAAAAAACAGACAATCCCGGTCCATGCGCCCAACACAGCACTTACATGGATTAAATAACGCGAGGTAATGGAATGATCTTGATGGAATTTTTGGTGGTACTCGGCTGCTTGCTGCTGGGTACCCGGTTTGGCGGCATGGGGCTGGGTCTCATCAGCGGCATCGGTCTGTTCCTGCTGACCTTCGTGTTCGGTCTGGTACCAGGCGAACCGCCGGTGCAGGTGATGCTGACCATACTGGCGGTGATCGGTTGTGCCGCCACCCTGCAGACCGCCGGCGGTCTCAACCTGATGATGCAGGTGGCCGAGCGTCTGCTGCGCCGTCACCCCCAATACATCACCATACTGGCCCCGCTCACCACCTGGACCCTCACCTTCCTGTGCGGTACCGGCCACGTGGTCTACACCATGTTCCCCATCATCGCCGACATCGCGCTGCAGAAGAACATCCGTCCCGAGCGCCCGATGGCGGTGGCCTCCGTCGCCTCCCAGATGGCCATCTGCGCCTCGCCGGTCTCGGTGGCCGTGGTCTCCATGGTCTCCATCCTGGCGGCCGGTCACGGCATCGGTCAGGCCTACGGTCTGCTCGACATCCTGATGATCGCCATCCCCTCCTCCCTGACCGGCGTCATCGTGGCGGCCCTCTGGAGCCTGCGCCGTGGCAAGGATCTGGACAAGGACGAAGAGTTCCAGGCCAAGATCCAGGATCCGGAGCAGCGCGCCTTTATCTACGGCGGCGGTGAAACCCTGCTCAACACCAAGTTCCCGAAAGAGGCCTACTGGTCTACCTGGATCTTCTTCGCCGCCATCGCTGCCGTGGTACTGCTGGGGGCCAACGAAGGTCTGCGTCCGGTCTTCACCATCAAGGACAAAACCGGCCCGCTCTCCATGAACCTGGTGATCCAGATGATGATGCTGATCGCCGGCGCCATCATACTGATGCGCTGCAAGGTCAAGCCGGGCGAGATCGCCAACGGCGCCGTCTTCAAGGCGGGCATGGTCGCCATCTTCTCCGTGTTCGGGGTCGCCTGGATGAGCGAAACCTTCTTCCAGGCACACATGCCGCTGCTCAAAGAGACCCTGGCCCACGTGGTACAGGCCCAGCCCTGGACCTACGCCCTGGTGCTGTTCCTCATCTCCAAGCTGGTAAACAGCCAGGCCGCGGCGCTGACCGCCATCGCCCCCATGGGGCTGGCGCTGGGGGTCGAACCCAAGCTGCTGATCGCCTTCCTGCCGGCCAGCTACGGCTACTTCGTGCTGCCGACCTACCCGAGCGATCTGGCCTGTATCGGTTTCGACCGCTCCGGCACCACCCGCATCGGCAAGTTCATCATCAACCACAGCTTCATCATTCCGGGGCTGATCGGGGTGGTGACCTCCTGCTCGCTGGGCTTTATCCTGACCAGCATCCTGCTCTGACGGGGCCGCACCGCGCAATCCGTTCCACAGGCCCCCGCTCGGGGGCCTGTGCTTTTCGCTCACCTTCCCGCTTTGCCAACCGCCCGCACTCTGGGTAGCATGGCCCCTCTTTTTCTTTGCGGAATCTCCCCCATGTCTCGCGTCATCGTGCTCTGGAGCGGCGGCAAGGATGCCATGCAGGCCCTCTGCCATGCCCGTGAAGCGGGCCATCAGGTGGTGGCGCTGGCCACCTTCGCGCCTCCCTCGCCCCGCTTTCTCGCCCATCCCCTGTCGCAAGTGCGTCGACAGGCGGCTGCCCTCGGGCTGCCCCACCTGCTGGTCACCATAGAGGCGCCGTTCGATCTCGGTTATGAGCGGGCACTGGCAAAGCTCAAGGAGGAGTGGCAACTCGATGGGGTCGTCACCGGCGATATCGACAGCGTGGCCGGTGCGCCGAACTGGATCCGCGAGCGTTGCCGCCCGCTTGGCCTCACCGTCCACACCCCGCTCTGGCAGCAATCTCGTCAAGCCTTGCTGGCGGATCTGCTGGCCCGCGGTATCGTCGCTCACCTCTCCTGTATCGATACCGATGTGCTGACCCCCGAGTGGGTGGGTCGGGTGCTGGACAAGGGAGCCCTCACCGAGCTGCAGCAGCTGGCGGCCACCCGGGGCTTCGATGCCTGCGGCGAACAGGGGGAGTACCACACCATGGTGACCGACGGCCCGGGTTTTACAGCTCCGCTGGTGCTCGGCCGCTGGCAGGTCGCCCGTCAGGAGCATCTCGCCTATCTGCTGGAGGATGAAGGGTAGCACGCAGTTCCATTCGATCGGTCTGCACCGGCACAACAGATAAAAAACGGGAGGCGATGGCCTCCCGTTTTGCTCTTCATGCTGCCTATCTTGCCAGCTTGCCCAGCACCCGCTGCAACAGGCGGATGCGCGGCTCGATGCTCTCCAGCAGCAGGAACTCCACCTCCGAGTGGAAACCGCCCCCCATGGGGCCGAAGCCATCCAGCGACGGTACCCCGGCCGCAGCGGTGAAGTTGGCATCGGAGCCGCCACCGGCCTCCAGCCAGTTGAAGGTGATCCCCTCCTCTTTCGCCGCCGCCTCCACCAGCGCCATCAACGCCTCGGTGTCGCCGCTCGGGCGCATCGCCGGCTTGAAGCTCTGACGATCCACCTCGACCCGGCAACCGGCGAGGAAGGGGTTGTTGGCCATGAAGGTGAGCCGCTCGTGCACGGCGGCCGCTTCGTCATTGCTCCAGAAGCGCAGGTCAACGATCGCCTCGGCAAAGTCCGGCACCACGTTGACGCCGGTCCCTCCCTGCACCACCCCCACGTTCATGGTGGTGCCGGTATCGAGGTTGACCTGCTGGTTGATGGCGAGCACCCAATGAGCGAGCTCCGTGATGGCGGAGATCCCCTCGCTCAGCGCCGAGCCGGCGTGGGAGGCCTTGCCGTGGAAGGTGATGCGGTACTTGGCATTGCCCTTGCGGGCGCTGATGAGATCCCCATTGGGGCGGGCCGCCTCGGCCACCAGCACGCAGCCACTCTGTCTGGCCTTCTCCACCAGCCACTCCTTGGACCAGGGGGAGCCTATCTCCTCGTCACAGTTGCAGCAGACCAGCACCTTGAGCCTGGCCAGCACGGCCGGGTCCATCCCTTTGAGGGCATCCCAGGTGGAGAGCAGGCCGCTCTTCATGTCCGACACACCGGGGCCAAAGGCCTGATTGCCTTCCACTTTCAGCGGGCGCTTGGCCGCCGTGCCCTCGGGGAAGACGGTGTCCATGTGGCCCACCAGCATCACGTCGTAATGGCTGGCGCCAGGGGCATTGGTTGCCTCGAGGCAGGGGCCGCACTCGGCGGCAAACTGGTGGCGAGTCACCTGCCAGCCGATGGCCTCATATTTCTCGGTCATGATGTCGGCCACCGTCGCCACCCCGGCCGGGGTGCGGGTACCGCAATCGAGGTTGATGAGGGGGGCCAGATCCGCCAGGTAGGCGTCCAGAGAAAAAGCGTTGCGAGAGTCTGTCATTGTCATCTCCTGGGACAGGTGGGCACGCCTCCCGTCCGACAGCCGAGTGAAAGGGGCGTACGACCCGTGTCGTCCGCCACCCGCTTACATAAACAGCAGATAGTTGAGGGTCAGCGCCGTCACCAGGGCACCAGCCATGGGCACGCAGGTGCGCTTGACCACCACGAAGGGGGAGACCTTGGCGATGCCCGCGCAGGCGATCAGCACAGCCGCGATGGGGGAGACGGTGCGGCCTATGCTGGAGGCGAGCTGCATCGGCAGCAGCATGGTCACCGCCGGCACCCCGAACTTGGCCGCCACCGCGGGGGCCAGGGTCGAGAAGCTCAAGAAAGCCGCGTTGCCCGAGCCCATGATGACCGCCGCCACCATGATGAGCCCCACCATCACCAAGGTCATCAGGCCACTGCCGATGCCGGCATTGCTGGCCGAGTGCAGCAGGGTATCGATGGCGCCGATGGCCTTGAGGGATTCGGCAAACAGCTCGGCACAGACGATGAGCGCCACCACGGGGCCGAATACCTTGCCCATGCCGTCGAGGAAGCTGGAGAGCCCGGCAAAGGCGCTGCGCACCGAGCGGGTACGCAGCAGCTCGCACAGCATGCCGATAAAGACCGACAGCAGCATGGCCACCTCCACGCTCATCTTGATGTCGCTCACCAGCAGCTTGGAGAAGGTCATCATCAGCACGAAGGGGATGATGGGCAGCAGGCAGTACCAGGTCGGTGCGGGCACCTCGTCTGCCCCTTTCTCGTCCAGCTCGGCGTGCTCGCCGCGATGCTGGGCCGGATCCCAGCCATCCTGGCGGTCACAGTGCCGCTGCCAGAAGAAGTGCAGCACCATGGTCACCAGCAACATGGGGGCCACCAGCCAGATCTGGTAGTCGACGAAATAGCTGGTGGGATCCATGCCAGACTGGCCGGCGGAGAAGATGGCATTGGTCTGGGTCGGGCCAATCTCGAACGCCTGGGAGGTGGCGATGACGCCGCAGGCGGAGGCCGGGCTGATGCCGAGGTTGCGCATCACGGGGTACATGGTGACCATGAGCAGCAGGCCAAGGCCGGTGGCGGAGGTGACGAACAGGGAGACGAACACCGCCACCAGGTAGCAGATGGCCAGCATCAGGTAGCTGGACTGGATGCCCGCCACCGGTTTGACCGCCACCCGCACCAGTGCCTGGGAGGCGCCGATATGGGACATGTAGGTGGCAAAGCCGGCCACCGCCATGATGGTGAGGCCGAGCCCCGCCGCCCGGTAGGAGAAGATCCCCTTGAACACCTCGAACAGGTCGAACAGGGCGAAGCCGGTGCTCTTGTCGGCGGGCAGAATGGGGTGCAATCCCAGCCAGTAGGCAACGGTGAAGATGGCCATGCCGGCCAGTGCCAGCACCGCCTGCGGGTTGTAATCCTTGACGATGCCGTAGACCACGGCCAGCAGGACGAGCAAGACGAAGACGAGTTCCAAATATTCACTCCTGATAAAGTTATCGAGGAGCGAAATCTAGTGGTCTGACCGCGCTTTCCCATTGATCCCTGTCAAGAAAGATGGCTTGACCGCACTTCGATAAAATAAAATGCTACACACTTAACAAAAAACGGTCTTTTAAACTAAAGGCAAACCTTTAGAATCCCTTTGCCACGCGTTCTGGCGAATAACCTCAGGCTTTTTTGCTTTGGATCAACGTCAGGGGCCAGTGAACTGGCCAAGATGCGCAACGACACACAGAGACCGTTTCGCGCCGGAGAGAGTTATGACAGACCGAGCCACCGCAGGCATGACGACCTGCGACTACAAGCTATGGGACATCCTCGTCGAGTCTGCAAAGGAACGCACCACCATTCGTTACTCCAAGCTGGCCAGGCAGGCCGGGCTGGAGAATTGCCAGGATGAGCTGCGCACCCTGCTGCAACGCATCCGCATGTACTGCACCGAGCACCAGTTGCCGATCCTCTCCGCCATCGTGGTGGACGATGTGGGCAAATATACCGGCCTCTCCTCCAGTCTGCCGGACGCCCCCTGGGAGCGGGCCAAGGTGTTTGACTACCAGTGGCCGGTTGCGCCCTGAGTGCTCAGCCCCTCACCATAACGCGCCCACCGGCGCGTTTTGTACTTCTTCGGGCCCCCTTTTTCCTGAACCGCAGGCAAAAAAAACCCGCCGAGACGGCGGGTACTAAGCAAGCAACGCTCTGGATGACCAGAGTAAAGAGTTCAGGCTGTCGAATCTTGCCACCTCCGGCACCACGCGAAAGAGGTAACAGGACAACATGGGTTTGCATAAATCGCTGATTTACCCAAGCTTCATGCTGACCATCGACGGGAAATGAGACTAAAGTGAAGGCCCTGCTTAAGGAAATGATTTATTAGTATTCCATTATGCACAGAATGAATTTACGAGGCGTCGACCTCAACCTGCTGGTAGTGCTCAAGGCACTGCTGGAGGAGCGCAACACCACCAAAGCCGCCGAACGGCTCGCCATGAGCCAACCGGCCGTCAGCCGGGCACTGGCCCGCTTGCGTCTGCTCTATGATGATCCCCTGCTGATCCGCACCCCCCAGGGCATGGAACCCACCGCTCGGGCGGAGGCCTTGCTGCTGCCGCTGCGGGAGATCCTGCGCGACATCGAACAGACCTTCAGCCCGCCCGAGCAGCTCGACCCCGCCCAGTTCGAGGGGGTGCTGCGCATCGGGGCCCACACCTATGTGGAGTACGTGATGATGCCGAGCCTGCTGGCCCGGCTGCAGCAGCAGGCGCCCAACCTGCGCATCCACATGGTGCCGCTCAATGCGGACTACGAGAGCCAGCTCGACGAAGGGGTCATCAGCATGGTGATCAGCAAGCAGGACGAGGTGCCCGGCCGTTTTCGCCGCATCCCGCTGTTCGAGGACAAGCTGATCTGCGCCGCCCACCGCAGCCACCCGCTGCAGGGCCAGGTGCTGTGCATCGAATCCTTCGCCCAGGCTCAGCACCTGCTGGTCGCCCCGCGCGGCAGCGAAGGGGGCATCGTCGATGATCTGCTGGCCGCCCACGGCATGACCCGACACACCCCCTTGATCGTGCAGAGCTTTCTGGCGGCCCCCTTCATCCTGCCCTGCGCGCCTCTGCTGCTCACCTCCCCCGCCCGGGTGCTGCGTCCGCTGATGCCGCTGCTGGATCTGGTGGAGTACGAAACCCGCTTCGCCCTGCCCACCTTCGAGGTGAGCCTCATTCGCCATCGTCGCGACGACAACAACGCCATGCTCAACTGGTTCGAATCCGAACTGCACCTCTGGTGTCGCACCCAGAGCGAACTCTGATACCCGCCGGCGCGTCCTGCGCCGGGTACTTTTCCCCTCTTCCCAGGCCCGACCAGCGCCTCGCCCCACCTCCCCCATGCGCATCGGCGTTGCCTTGGGATCGCCACAATGCCAGAATCGAGCCTCTTCTTGATTTCCCGTTTCAGGACTCAAGTTTCGGCTTTCCGGGCCCATGCCCGCAGACAAAGGACTCCCCATGGCCACCACCCTCTATGGCATCAAGAACTGCGACACCATCAAGAAAGCCCGCAAGTGGCTGGAGCAGGCCGGCATCGACTACCGCTTTCACGACCACAGGGCCGACGGTCTGAACCCGGCCGACCTCGACCGCTGGCTGGACCAGCTTGGCTGGGAGGCGCTGCTCAACAGCCGCGGCACCACCTTTCGCGCCCTGCCGGACGAGGCCAAGCAGGGGCTCGACACCGCCAAGGCGCGCGCCCTCTTGCTGGAGCACCCGGCCATGATCAAGCGCCCGCTGCTGGACAAGGACGGTGAGCTGACCCTGGGCTTCAAGGCCGATCACTACCAATCCCTCTTCTCTCGTTAAGGAAAAACGATGTCGGATGTCATCGCACTGGCCAAGGATCTGATCCGCCGCCCCTCCGTTACCCCGCTGGATGAAGGGTGTCAGACCCTGATGGCGGAGCGCCTCGCCAAGCTCGGCTTCGTCATCGAACCCATGGTGTTCGAAGACACCACCAACCTCTGGGCCCGCCGCGGCAGCGAGGGGCCGCTGTTCTGCTTCGCCGGCCACACCGACGTGGTACCCGCCGGCCCGCTGGACAAATGGCACACCCCGCCGTTCGAGCCGACCATCCAGGATGGCGTGCTGTACGGGCGCGGCGCCGCCGACATGAAGGGCTCGCTGGCCGCCATGGTGGTGGCGGTCGAGCGCTTCGTGGCCGAGCATCCGGATCACGCAGGGTCGATTGCCTTCCTCATCACCTCCGACGAGGAGGGGCCCTTCATCAACGGTACCACCCGGGTGATCGACACCCTGGAAGCCCGTAACGAGAAGATCCGCTGGTGCATCGTCGGCGAGCCCTCCTCCACCAACCTGGTGGGGGACGTGGTGAAGAACGGCCGGCGCGGCTCCATCACCGGCGATCTGCTGGTGCGCGGGGTGCAGGGCCACGTCGCCTACCCCCATCTGGCGGACAACCCGATCCACAAGGCGGCCCCGGCGCTGGCCGAGCTCGCCGCCATCGAATGGGATCAGGGCAACGCCTACTTCCCCCCCACCAGCTTCCAGATCGCCAACATCCAGGCGGGCACCGGCGCCTCCAACGTCATTCCCGGCGAACTGCACGTCCAGTTCAACTTCCGCTTCAGCACCGAACTGACCGACCTGGATATCCGCGAGCGGGTCGAAGCCCTGCTCGAGCGGCACGGTCTGGATTACCAGATCAAGTGGACCCTTTCCGGCCAACCCTTCCTCACCGACACCGGCAAGCTGCTGGCGGCGGCGGTTTCTGCCATCGAGGCGGTCAACGGCCAGCAGCCGGCCCTGCTCACCACGGGGGGAACATCCGATGGACGCTTTATCGCCCCCACCGGGGCGGAAGTCATTGAGCTGGGCCCGGTCAACGCCACCATCCACAAGGTGAACGAGTGCGTGAAGGCGGACGATCTGGATCTGCTGGCAGACATGTACCAAGGGGTGCTCGCGAGGTTGCTGGCATGACCCAGGATCAGCTGCTGGGCCAGGATGAGGGTCACCTCATCCTGGTGGGGCAAGGCCCGCACCGGCTGACGGCCGCCACCGCGGCGGCCTTCAACGACATGCAGGTGGCCGCCGCCCACGCCGGCTTCAACCTGCAGCCCGCCTCCAGCTGGCGGGGCTTCGAGCGCCAGCTCGCCATCTGGAACGGCAAGTGGCGCGGCGAGCGCCCCCTGCTCGATGCCCATAGCCAGCCCATCGACGCCCTGCAACTGAGCGACGAGGAGCGGCTGCACGCCATCTTGCACTGGAGCGCCCTGCCCGGCACCAGCCGTCACCACTGGGGCACAGATCTCGACATCTACGACCCGGACTGCCTGCCCGCCGGCACCAAACTGGCGCTGGAGCCCTGGGAGTATGAAGAGGGGGGCTGGTTTGCCGACTTGAGCGAGTGGCTGGAGGATCGCATGAACGACTTCGGCTTCTTCCTGCCCTATGCCAAGCCGGCCGGTGCCGGCAGCGGCGTCGCCTACGAGCCCTGGCACCTCAGCTTTGCGCCTGAGTCCCGCGAGCAGCGGCTCGACCCGGCCGCGCTGGCACTTTGCCTGCAACAGGCGGATATTGAAGGCAAGGCGACCATACTGGCCAACCTCGACGAGATCCTGGCCCGCTATGTCACCCTGGCCACCGACGAAAGGAGTAGCACATGAACCTCTGGCTCTGGATAGGCTTGCCCCTGCTCTTCCTGCTCGGCCTGTTTCTCAACGCCATCAAGGACATGAAGCGACTGGAGAAAGAGCTGCCCCGCTACAAGGACAAGATCCGGGAAGTGAAGGACGACGAGGACGACTGACGACCTCCGTCAGCAGGGGCCCGGCGTGGGCCCCTGCCGTTTGCAGTCCGCTGCGGCGCTCATCTTCCCTCCTGTGCCCATTTTGTGAACATCCTCACGTTGCCGACCTCTCTGATCACCCCGCTGACCCCCTTTTGATGGCCAGAACCCTTCGCAGCAATCGCACTGAAAATGTAAAAAACTGCAAATAAATGCACAATTAAGCCACACAGAGCCGGTCAAACTGCATATAATGTGCCTGATTTGCATTTTGACAGAAGGAGTTCCCCATTGGATGCCGTCACCATCAACAGTTTCTTCCTCGTCGCGGCCTTGTTGGTGGGTGCCAGTGTCCTGTTGAGCGCGCTCTCCTCCCGTCTCGGTATCCCCATCCTGGTGATCTTCCTCGCCGTCGGCATGCTGGCCGGTGAGGACGGCCCCGGTGGCATCCACTTCGCCGACTACTCCATCGCCTACCTGGTGGGCAACCTGGCGCTCGCCATCATCTTGCTGGACGGCGGCATGCGCACCCGGGTCTCCTCGTTTCGAGTCGCGCTCTGGCCCGCCCTGTCGCTGGCCACGGTCGGGGTGGCCATTACCACCGGCCTGACGGGCCTCGCCGCCGCCTGGCTGTTTGACCTCAACCTGCTGCAGGGGATGCTGATTGGCGCCATCGTCGGCTCCACCGATGCGGCGGCGGTCTTCTCCCTGCTCGGCGGACGCAGCCTCAACGAACGGGTCAGCGCCACCCTGGAGATAGAGTCAGGCAGCAACGATCCCATGGCGGTGTTTCTTACAGTCACCCTGATCGAGGTGCTGGCCACCGCCCAACAGGGGCTGGATGGCGGCTTTCTGCTGCTGCAACTGCTCAAGCAGTTCGGGCTGGGAGCCGGCATCGGCCTTGGCGCCGGCTGGTTGCTGTGGAAGCTCATCAACAGCGCCCGGCTGGCCCCCGGCCTCTACCCGCTGCTGACCGTGAGCGGCGGCCTGCTCATCTTCGCCCTCACCACGGCGGTGGGTGGCAGCGGCATCCTGGCCATCTACCTCACCGGCCTGTTGCTCGGCAACCTCTCCCTGCGCAGTCGCAGCACCACCCTGTCGGTGCTGGACGGCCTCACCTGGCTCAGCCAGATCGGCATGTTCCTGGTGCTGGGGCTGCTCGCCTCCCCCCACAAGTTGCTGCCCATCGCCCTGCCGGCGCTGGCGCTGGCCATGTGGATGATCCTGTTCGCCCGCCCCATCTCGGTCTGGATAGGCCTGCTGCCGTTCAAGAACTTCGCCCCCCGCGAGCGCTGGTTCATCTCCTGGGTGGGGCTGCGCGGCGCGGTGCCGATCATTCTGGCGGTGTTCCCCATGATGGCGGGGCTGCCCAACGCCCAGCTCTACTTCAATGTCGCCTTCTTCGTGGTGCTGGTCTCGCTGATCCTGCAGGGCAGCTCGCTACCGCTGGCCTCCCGCCTCGCCCGGGTCGAAGTGCCGGCGCCCCCCTCGCCCATCAACCGCTCCGGGCTCGAGATCGATCTCGACAGCCAGTGGGAGACCTTCGTCTATCGCCTGAGCGACGAGAAGTGGTGTATCGGCTCGCCGCTGCGGGATCTGCGCATGCCCAAGGGCACCCGCATCTGCGCCCTGTTCCGCGAGCAGGAGCTGCTGCACCCCTCTGGCAGTACCTGTCTGCAATCGGACGACATCCTCTGCGTCATCGGCCACGAGCGCGACCTGCCGGCCCTCGGCCAGCTGTTCAGCCAGGCGCCGGAGCAGGATCTGGGCCCGCGCTTCTTCGGTGACTTCCTGCTGGAGGCGGCCGCCAAGCTGGTGGATCTGGCGCCGCTGTACGGGCTGGATGTGAGCGAGGTGGCGGATCAGACCCTTGGCCATTTTATTGCACAGCAGTTGGGCGATAATCTGGTGGTCGGCGACCACGTCGAATGGCAGGGGCTGATCTGGACCGTAGCCGAAATGGAAGAGGGTGAACCCCGCAAGATAGGGGTGCGTTTTCTGGAAGAAGATCCGGTCTGATCGCCGTCTGCCTCGTCCTCTGCGAGAAGGGAGTTATCTATGCCTTACCAAACCCTGTTGTCCGGCCTGCAGCCCCCTTCGCCCAACCTGGGGGTGATCGAGGGCTTCTTTGGCAAGGGCTGGGGCTGGGAAGCCCGCGCCCGCTACGCCCAGTGGCTGCCCCGCCACGGTTACGGCTTCTATCTCTATGCCCCGAAAGAGGATGGCTATCTGCGCAAGCACTGGGCCAAGCCCTGGCCTGCCGCCCAGCTCGAGGCGCTGCGCCAGCTCGCCCGCCAGTGCCGTGACAACGGCCTCGCCTTCGGGGTGGGGCTGAGCCCCATGGGCGCTCACCACGACTATGCCCGCCAGCGGCCGGCCCTGCTGGAGAAGGTGCGGCTCATCGAGGAGGAGCTCAAGCCCGACATCCTGGCGATCCTGTTTGACGACATGAAGGGGGATACCCCGGATCTCGCCCACTGGCAGCTCACCATCACCCACGACATCGCGGCCCATACCAGTGCCGGCCGGCTGCTGTTCTGCCCCAGCTACTACAGCACGGATCCTGTGCTGGAGAAGGTGTTCGGCGCCATGCCCCCCCACTATCTGCAGGATCTGGGGCAGGGGCTGGATCGGCGCATCGACATCTTCTGGACCGGCCCCAAGGTCTGCTCCAGCGAGTACCCGGCAGCCCACCTGCGCCAGACGGCCGAGTGGCTGCACCGCAAGCCGTTCCTGTGGGACAACTACCCGGTCAACGACGGCAGCAAGGCCAGCAGCTTCCTGCACCTGCGCGCCTTCGAAAACCGCCCGGCGGAGTTGGCGGATCTCGTGAGCGGCCATGCAGTCAACCCCATGAAGCAGGCGGCGCTGTCGGCCCTGCCGCTGGCCACCCTGCCCATGAGCTACAAGCTCGGCAAGCAGTACGATCCGGACAAGGCGCTGCACGCCTCCCTCAACGCCACTTGCGGCCCGCAGATCTCCGCCATGATCCAGGCTGACCTGCCGCTGTTTCAGGACATAGGGCTGGCCCAGCTGACCCCTGAGCAGGTGACTCACCTCAAGGCCCGCTACCTGCCGTTTCGCGACCAATCCTGCGTAGACGAGATCCTGCGCTGGCTCGATGGCGAGTACGTGTTCGACCCGGACTGTCTCACCGACTGATCCCCACCCAGGCACATTGCCACAGGAGGCAGCATGGACGCGTCCCTGATTTACCAGAACCTGGCGGTGATCGCCGCCTTCCTGCTCATCTACAGCCTGATCGCCGGGCGCTTTGAATCCCGCCTCATCAACGGCCCCTTGCTGTTCTTGCTGATGGGCTGGCTGCTGGGGCCGGGCGGCATCGAGCTGCTCTCCCTCTCCATCGACAGCGACGGCATCAAACTGCTGGCGGAGCTGACCCTGGTCATAGTGCTGTTCAGCGATGCGGCCAACACCAACTGGCAGGTGCTGCTGGCCAACCGCAGCCTGCCCATCCGGCTGCTGCTGATCGGCCTGCCGCTCACCCTGCTGGCCGGCACCCTGTTCGGCCGCTGGATCTACCCGGACCTGCCGCTGCTGGAGCTGGCCATCCTCTCCACCATACTCGCCCCCACCGATGCGGCGCTCGGCAAGGCGGTGGTGAGCAACCCGGCGGTGCCCGCCCCCATCCGGGAGGGGCTCAACCAGGAGAGCGGCCTCAACGACGGCATCTGCGTGCCCGTGCTGCTCCTGCTGCTCGCCCTCATCGCCCCCACCGAGCAGCACAGCGGCACCGGTCTGCTGGCCATCACCCTGCTGCTGGAGGAGATCGGCATCGGCCTGCTGGTGGCCTGGGGACTCACCACCTTCACCCTGCGCCTGCTCAAGACCTCCTACCTCAACGGCTGGCAGCTGCCGCTCTGGCGCCAGCTCACCATGCCGGGGCTGGCCCTGCTCTGCTTCGCGCTGGCCCAGACCCTAGGTGGCAGCGGCTTTATAGCCGCCTTCGTCGGCGGCCTGCTGATGGGCCGCAAACTGGGGGAGCACAAGCACGCCTACCTGGACAGCTGCGAGGGTTACGGGGATCTGCTCTCGGTGGTGATCTGGATGGTGTTCGGCGCCACCCTGATGCCCATGCTGGCAGAGCTGCTGCACTGGCAATACTGGCTCTATGCCGCAGCCAGCCTCACCCTGCTGCGCATGGTGCCGGTCTGGCTGAGCCTGCTCGGCACCGGCCTCAAGCTCGAACTCAAGCTCTTCATCGGCTGGTTCGGGCCGCGGGGACTGGCCAGCATCGTCTTTGCGGTGATGGTGCTGCAAAACGAGCCGGCCCTCCTCGGCCAGCGCCCCATCATCGCCACCGTGCTCTGCACCATCATACTGAGCGTCATCCTGCACGGTCTTAGCGCCAATCCCTGGGTCGCCCGCTTCAAACCCCGTTGAGGGGCACCGCCAACAAAAAGCCCCGGGCACTGCCCGGGGCTTTCTTTTGTCAGGCGCAAGGCGTCCATCTCGGCCAGGGCCCCTCCCTAGGAGCTCGCGTCCTCGGCCTGCGGCCGATAGACCAGGATCCCCGGCTTGTTCTGCACATACTCCAGGAAGGGAGAGTCCACCACCTGCATCTTGCTCGAGAGGGAGGAGGCATTGCGCAGCACGGGGCCGTTCTCGCCACGGATAAAGATGCCGGTGTGAGTGACGTCGAGCCCGGCCAGATCGGTGTAGATGCCGATGTAGTCCCCCTCCTCCAGCAGACTCAGGGTGTTCTCGTCAATGCTGGCGGAGGGAATGTAGGTGATGTCCCGCGCCGTCACCCCCAGCCCCGGAATGTAGTGGCCGCCGTCCGCCTTCTGGTTGAGCAGCTTGGCCGTGGTCACAGCGGCGCCGCCCACCAGATGGGTCACATCGCTCACCTTGTTGTCACCATGCACCCAGTCTGAGAAGAAATGCTTTCTGGTCAGATAGTTGACCTCACCGTTCACGTAACGAGTGTGCATCAGGTTCTCGATGAAGTGATGCACACTCGTTGCGCGACGCAGCGACTCGACATAATCCAGATAGGTGAAGCAATCGAGCCCGCCAAAATCCACCACCAGCTTCTCCTGCTCCTCGTTCGACCCCACCAGCCGGTTGGCCACATAGGGGTTGCCCAGAAACAGGCTGGAGAAGGTCTTGATCGTCTGACCCGGCGCCCCCTGCTGGCGGGCAAACAGCTCGATAAGTTGCGGCTCCTTGATGTTGTAAAAATCGAGGTTCCTCTCTTTGCCGGCAGCCGCCGCGCCGGCAAACAGGAGCAATGCGATACTGGTCAGCCTCATCATCCTTAAATCTCCTTGCTCGGAATGTTAATAAACGGACCCTGTGCACTCTCTCGCAGGGGCAAGAGAATGCCATTCGAGACTGACGGCATCCTGGCCGTTTGCAAACCGGATAAATGTAAGCAAATGTGGCCGACCGCCCGCCAGCATACGAAAAAGCCCCGCATGGCGGGGCTTCTCGGCAGTAACAGACCAGCTGGCAAGTGCGGTATCAACCCAGCGCCAGCCAGACCCCGACAAACAGCATGAGAGAGCCGGCAATCCGGTTCATCAGGGTGACGTTGCCGCTCTTGGCGAGGAAGTGGCGCAGGGTGCGACCGCCACTGGCGTAGAGCAGCAGACAGGAGAACTCGATGAGCAGGATCAGGGCCACCAGGGCGCTGATCTGGGGGGTCATCGGCTTGGCCGCATTGATGAAGGGGGGCAGCAGGGAGACCATGAAGGCCCACCCCTTGGGGTTGGCGATGGCAGTAACGAAGCCCTGCATGGCCAGCGCCAGCGGCCGCGTCTCCTGGGCTGCCGACAGATCCGCCGGGATCGCCAGCTTGCCCTTGGCCTGCCACATCTGGATGCCGAGCCAGATAAGATAGGCGCCGCCCACGTACTTGAAGGCGGCAAACAGCGCCGGGTAGTTGAGCATGACGGCCGCCACCCCGATCACCGACAGCACAGAGACCAGGCCGACTCCGATGAGCTCGCCCCACATCATGTGCAGGGTGCGGCGCACCCCCAGACTCATGCCGAGGGTCATCGCCAGGGTCATGCACATGCCGGGGGTCACGGAGACAAAAAAGAACGTGGGAATAAACAGCGCCAAAATGGCAGGATCGATCCAGTCGGACACACAACACCTCCATGGTAACAGACCGACGATCTTGCCTATCACACTCATTTAACACAAGAAAAAACCTTTTCAAATAGCCGGTTTTGCACCTTAAAAACCTGTGACAAGCTTTGTCGCGCCTGTGTAAGATGCCGCCTTGTTTCTCTTTTGGGTCAGGATCTTTCATGTCATTGAATAATCTCTCTATCCGTCTGCAAGTACTCATCCCTCTCCTGCTCGCCAGCCTGTTGATGATCCTGATGATCGGGATCGGCAAACAGGACATCGACCGCGCCATCGACGACATGAACGAGACCACCGCCAGCGTGACCCGTCACAAGGACGACATCGCCACCCTGATCCACGCCACCTACCGGCTGCGCACCAACGCCATCTACGGCCTCTACGATCCCGCCCGCTTTGCCCAGCTGCCCAGCGAGCTCTCCGCCGTCGAGCAGGAGATAGGTGCCATCCTGGCCAGACTGGCCATCGCCGGCGCCGAGCAGGACAACAGCCGGGTCGCGGCCGCCCTGCAGGCCTACCTCGGCCACACCCGCAGCAACATGCTGCCGCTGCTGGCCGCCAAGCACCAGGGCGGCGGCGATCCTGCCGCCTATGAGCAGGCCCGCCTGCGCTTTCGCGATCTGGGGGAAGATCTCATTAAGCAGATCGATGCCATGTCCGCCCACGTCAACCAGCTGATCCTGGCTGAAATTGCCGAAGAGCAGGCTCACTACCATGCCACCCTGCTGCGCACCCTGCTGCTGATGGCGGCCAGCCTGGCCGCCGCCCTGTTTGGCGGCTGGTGGCTCTCCGGCCGCATCGTGCGCCCCATCGGTCAGCTGCAGCAGGTGATGCGCGCGGTGGCCCAGGGCCGCTTCAACGTGCGCGCCGCCAGCGATGGCAACAACGAGCTGAGCCAGCTGGCCGCCGACATCAACCAGACCCTGAGCCAGCTTGGCAGCACCATCAACACCCTGACCGGCATCAGCGGCAACGTGGCCTCCGCCGCCACCGAACTTGCCGCCGTGATGACCCAGGCAGAGGTCAATGCCCAGCAGCAGCGCGGTGAGACCGAGCAGGTGGCCTCCGCCGTCACCGAGCTGGCCAGCACCGCCGACAACGTCAACCACAACGCCGCCCTGGCCGACGAGCTGGCACGCGATGCCAACCAGCGGGTCGAAAAGGGGCTGGCACTGTTTGCCGAGAGCATTCAGGCCAACAGCCGGATGGCTAACAGCCTGGAGAGCGCCGCCTCCGTGGTGGCCAGCCTCAAGTCCCAGTCCGAGCAGATCGGCAAGGTGATCGAGGTCATCCAGGGGATTTCCGAACAGACCAACCTGCTGGCCCTCAACGCCGCCATCGAGGCCGCCCGCGCCGGTGAAACCGGTCGCGGCTTTGCGGTGGTGGCCGACGAGGTGCGCATGCTGGCGGCCCGCACCCAGGACTCCACCAAGGAGATCCAGGCCATCATCGAGCAGCTGCAGAGCCAGTCTCTCTCCGCCAACAACGGCGTGCAGGATACCCTGGCCATCCTGGCCCACAACCAGCAGCTCTCCGGCCAGGTGCAGGATCTGCTGGGCGGCATCACGGAGGCGGTCAACCAGATCAACGGCGCCAACGCCCAGGTGGCCACCGCCGCCGAGGAGCAGTCCTGCGTCACCGCCGACATCAACCGCAACATCACCAACATCCACGAGATCGTGAACCAGAACGCAGCCGGCATCAGCCAGAGTGCCGCCGCCAGTCACGAACTGTCACAGCTCGCCGAGCAGCAGCGCAAGCAGCTGTCCCAGTTCCAGCTGTGACACACACCCACTGACCAGATAGAGAGGCCCCGCACGCGGGGCCTCTCTGTTAATGACGCTGACGACTTGTTATTGTTTTAAACGCTATTTTTTATGATCAGGCTTCATTGGGGGCTGGGCTACCTCACCAAATATGGGTATGGTAGAGGCACGTCACTCCCCCTCATGCGAGATCATCATGAAGCTGTCCTTCAAGAAACCGGCCTTCATCGGCCTCGGGCTCATCGCCCTCGTCACCGCCATCTGGCTCGATTTCTATCTGCCGGAACACACCATCGCCACCATCACAGGGGTGGAGGTGAAACGCACCGACAAGGATGGCCCCATCAGCCAGAAGAACCCGGCCGACGGCCCCACCACCGACGTTTACTACATCTATACCGAGCGTCCCGGCGAGAAGATCCGCGTGTTCCGCAACGAAGACACCGAGTGGGGCTGGCCCTTCTACTTCAAGTTCAACGCCGCCGACGTGCAGGCCAAGGCCAAGTCGATGGAGTTCGAAAAACGGCTGGCCATCATCACCTCCTACGGCTGGCGCATCAACATGTTCTCCATGTTCCCCAACGTCACCAAGATTGAGAGCACCGAGCCCGACGCTTCCACCTGGAGCTTCTTCCGCTGGTTCTGGTTCGGCATCTGGGCCCTGGTGATGGGCAAGGCTGCCATCGCCACCTGGCGCTACTTCGATCGTCTCGAGGACGAGATATGAGTGAGCCGAGCAAGACGCGCACCAGCTTCTATCGGCGGCTCTACGTGGCATGGCTGATCAGCCAGGGCACGGATACGGTGCCGGCCATCATGGAGGCGACCGGCATGCCGCGCCGCACCGCGCAGGATACGCTCAGCGCCCTGGCCGAGCTGGACATCAGCTGCGGCTTCGAGCAGACCGAGGGGGCTCGCCATCTGCAGGGGCACTATCGCATCAGTGACTGGGGGCCCATCAATCCCGCCTGGATAAAAGCCCAATTACCGGTTATCAAAGAGACGCTGGGTTACCCCTGAAACCACAGACTTGATCGTCTGTGACTGGGACCAATCCGCCAGATAGAAAGAGGGCCAGCCGACAAGGCAGGCCCTCTTTCTATCTCTACCAAGGCGTCGGCCTTGTTTCTACTCGGGGAAAGGCTCCTCCGGCAGCGACTCCTGGCTCTCGCCCCGGGTGCAATCGATGATGGAGCGTTTGGGGTTGTTGGGATCGCGCAGCAGCAGGGGGGCCAACCCTTCATCGTGCTTCTGCTCGTCGGAAAACTCGCTGCCGTAGGCGTTGTGGGTAAGCCGGCGCGCGTTGGCGATGGGGGTATCCACGAACAGGGCGTGCACCTCGAAGGTGGAGGCCGGAATGAGAAAACCACTGATGGGCAGGCCGTGCAGCTCCTGGCGGGTCTTGTACCAGGCGAAGCCGTCCGCCACCTTGTAGGGGGTGTAGTGGTTGAGCTGCGGGTGTGCCGGCTTGCCCGTCTCGCTGTCGAGATAGAGATCGTCCAGCTCGCAGGTCGCCAGCCCCTGCCACATCGACTCGAACGGCGTGGCACACCCCGTCAGTTGCAACCCGGCCAACAATGCCAGCCCTGTCTTCCACATCGCTTCGCCCCTTCTTGCAAGAGTGGAACTGCGTTCAGTCAAAGGCCCGCAGCCGCGTGACCAGCAGATCGATAAAACCGGCCCGATCCAGCCCCAGCAGCACCAGCGCATTGGCCGGCTTGCCGGTCAGACCGTAGCGATCCACCACCGTCATGCCGCTAGTATGGGTGCCGCCTGTCTCGATATCGACCCGGCACTCGACCCCGTGGAACAGCGCGGGAGCCAGCAACCAGACAATGGTACAGGGGTCGTGCAGCGGGGCGCCAGCAAATCCCCACTTGGGATCCCGGTGGTAGATCATGAAAAAATCGAGCAGACCGGCCACGCACTGGGCCACCGGATTGGTGATGGCGCGTACCCGTTCGATATCCTCGTCCATCACCTGCGCCTCGTGGGTCACGTCCAGCCCGCACATGGTGATGGGGAGCCCCGACTTGAACACCATATCGGCCGCTTCCGGGTCCACATAAATATTGAATTCCGCCGCCGGGGTCCAGTTGCCGGCTCCCGCCGCACCGCCCATCAGCACGACGCGGGCGATCTTGGATTTGAGCTCGGGGTGGGCCGCCAGCAGCAGGGCGATGTTGGTGAGCGGGCCGGTCGGCACCAGGGTCACGGGCTCAGGGCTCTCGCGCAGGCACTTGGCCATCAGCTCGAGGGCGGTCATGGCCACGGGGGCAAAGGCAGGATCCGGCAGTTTGGGGCCATCGAGGCCCGACTCGCCGTGGACGTTGTCGGCGATGATAAGCTCGCGGGCCAGCGGCTTGGGAGCCCCCGTCGCCACCGGAATGTCGTCACGCCCCAGCAGGGTCAGGATGCGCAGGGCATTGTTGAGGGTCTTGTCCGGCGTCTGGTTGCCCGCACTAGTGGTGACCGCCAACACCTTGAGCTCGGGGCTGGCCAGCGCCAGGATGAGGGCGATGGCATCATCGTGGCCGGGATCGCAATCGAGAATAACGGGCAACGCCATGGACAGGCTCCTTACAACATGACAGGGAGCCATACCTTAGCAAGCCGCGGCCGCATTAACTCTGGAAGGGGTCACAAAACGGCCCCTTCCCTGCGTTATCAAGCAGTTAGTCACAAGACGAGAGCCGCTTCTGCAGTTATTCGCCGCGCCCCGCCGGTTCGGGTATGATCCCCCTCCCTTTTCAGACCGTGCGCCCCATGTCCGCCATCATCGACACCTTCATCGCCCCGCCCTGTGCGGCCGCCATCGAGATCCTGTTTGAGGATGAGCACCTGCTGCTCATCAACAAGCCGAGCGGCCTGCTGAGCCTGTCGGGAAAGAACCCGCAGAACCTCGACTCGGTGCACCACCGGCTGGTGCAAGATTATCCCGGCTGCGCCCTGGTCCATCGCCTCGATTTTGGCACCTCGGGGATCATGCTGGTGGCCAGGAACAAGGCCATCAACGCCCTGCTCTGCCGCCAGTTCAGCCAGCGCACGGTGAGCAAGGCCTACAGCGCCCTGCTGTGCGGCCATCTGGCCGAAGACGAGGGGGTGATCGATGCTCCCATCGCCAAGGATCCGGCGCTGTTTCCGCTGATGAGCATCTGCGCCGTCAGCGGCAAGCCCGCCCGCTCCCGCTATCAGGTAATGACGCGCCTGATCTGCCAGGTACAGGGCGACGCCGTACCGCTGACCTCGGTGCGGCTGGTACCGGAAACCGGTCGCACCCATCAGCTGCGCATCCACAGCCAACAGCTGGGCCATCCCATCCTTGGCTGCGATCTCTATGGCGGCCTGCTGTCGCCCGGCTGCGAGCAGGCGCCGCGACTGATGCTGCACGCCAGTGAGCTCGACTTTGTTCACCCGATCAGTGACGAGCCGATGCGGATCCGCTGTGAGGCACCCTTTGAGCAGGCGCTGGCGGCCATGACGGGGCAACAGGGATAACTCAGAAGGAAATAGAGGGGAAAAAGAGAAGGGGAAAAGCGGTAAACGGCGGATAAAGATAGGGGCCGTGCTTTCGCAACGGCCCCCACCCCCCACTCGGTACTCTTTGTTACAAAGAGGGCTATCAGATCAGCTTGCGGGCAGCGCCCAGCACGATCTTGATGGCATCAGATTCGGTCTTCGCCATGGTCTCGGCGTTCGGGATCTCTTGCTGGGTACGGTTCACGATGACACCGGCCACCATGCCGGCGCGCAGGCCCTGGCTGGAGCACATGGTCAGCAGCGTCGCGGACTCCATTTCGAAGTTCAGCACGCCCATGGATTGCCACTCTTTCATGGAACCCTGGAAGCGTTGTACCACGCGGCCGGAGAAGGTGTCGTAGCGCTCCTGACCCGGATAGAAGGTGTCAGAAGAGGCGGTAACGCCCACGTGCAACTTGGAACCCAGCTCCTTGGCGGTGTTGACCAGCGCAGTGGTGCAGTCGAAGTCGGCCACGGCCGGGAACTCCATTGGCGCGAAGTGCAGGCTAGCACCGTCGAGGCGCACGGAGCCGGTGGTGACGATCACGTCGCCCACGTTCAGGTGCGGCTGGATGGCGCCGGTGGTGCCGATGCGCAGGAAGGTACGGATGCCCAGCTGAGCCAGCTCTTCCACCGCGATGGAGGTGGACGGGCCGCCGATACCGGTGGAGCAGATGATCACGGCCTTGCCGTCCATCTCGCCACGCCAGGTAGTGAATTCACGATGGCTGGCCAGGTGCACCGGGTTATCCAACAGCTCTGCGATGCGCTTCACGCGCTCGGGGTCACCGGGGACGATCGCCAGGGTGGCGCCTTGCAGATCCGCTTTTTTCAAACCCAAGTGAAATACATCAGACATAGTGGACTCCTGGTTGCTCCCCACCAGCATGGTCAGGGGCAAGTTAAGGTGATTCTTTATGGTACTTTCAAGCCTTCACTCCCCTCGTCGGGGAGGCGCCAACTATGGTCGAAAGCGCTTTCCAATTCCTTGAAGCATCTCACACTTCCTTGCATTGACAGCCACAAATTCGGCGCAAAACGTTTGCTAACTTGATGAATTAATTGAAAAACGTTTTTCTGTTCGCGAACAGGCTAGCGCGCTTGTCAATCCCTGTCGCGGCCCATGTTTCCGGTACGTGATCGAGTCCATAAAGTTGCAAAGCAGATACTATTGACCCCTTTTCATCCCCCCTGACGGTGCTATGTTGGCGCCCGTATACCACTTAATGGCTAATCATACGGAGTCCATCATGGCGACATTCAAGTTCTACATTCCCGCAATCAACCTGATGGGAGCAGGCTGCCTGCAAGAAGCGGCAGCCGATATCAAGGGTTATGGCCATCGCAAGGCGCTGATCGTCACCGACAAGATCCTCAACCAGATTGGCGTGGTCGCCAAGGTGGCCGGCCTGCTGGCAGAACATGGCATTGAAAGCGCAGTTTTCGACGAGACCAAACCCAACCCCACCATGACCAACGTGGAAGCGGGCCTGGCCATGCTCAAGGCCAATGGCTGCGACTGCGTCATCTCGCTGGGGGGCGGCTCGCCCCACGACTGCGCCAAGGGCATCGCCCTGGTGGCCGCCAACGGTGGCAGCATCAAGGATTACGAAGGGGTGGATCGCTCCGCCAAGCCACAACTGCCGCTCATCGCCATCAACACCACCGCCGGCACCGCCTCCGAGATGACTCGCTTCTGCATCATCACTGACGAGGCCCGCCACGTGAAGATGGCCATCGTCGACAAGCACGTCACCCCGCTGATGTCGGTCAACGACCCCGAGCTGATGCTGGCCAAGCCGGCCGGCCTCACCGCCGCCACCGGCATGGATGCGCTGACCCACGCCATCGAGGCGTATGTCTCCACCATCGCCACTCCGGTGACCGATGCCAGCGCCATCATGGCCATCCAGCTCATCGCCAAACATCTGCGCACCGCGGTCAATCAGGGCGACGATCTGCACGCCCGCGAACAGATGGCCTACGCCCAGTTCCTGGCCGGCATGGCCTTCAACAACGCAAGCCTGGGTTACGTGCACGCCATGGCCCACCAGCTGGGCGGCTTCTACGACCTGCCGCACGGGGTGTGCAACGCCGTGCTGCTGCCCCACGTGCAGGCCTACAACGCCCAGGTGTGCGCCGGCCGCCTGAAGGACGTGGCCCGTCACATGGGGGTGGACGTGAGCGCCATGACCGATGAGCAAGGGGCCGCCGCCGCCATTGCCGCCATCCAGCAGCTGGCCCGCGACGTCAAGATCCCGGCCGGGCTGGAGCAGCTCGGCGTCAAGGCCGACGACTTCAACGTGCTGGCCGAGAACGCCCTGAAAGACGCCTGCGGCTTCACCAACCCGAAACAGGCGAGCCACGACGAGATCGTCGCCATCTTCCGCGCCGCCATGTAAGGGGCGCAATGGGCAGAAAGGGTCGCATGGCGGCCCTTTTTATTGGCTGATGGATCAATGGCTTTTTACTTCCGTAGAGGGAGCCGGTATGATTTGCCGAGCTTAAAAAGACTTGAATGGATGATCTGAACTCGATATGCGGATGAAACACCTGATTGCCGCGGCCCTGACCGCCCTCACCCTGTCCGGTTGCAGCCTGGTCTATCGCATCGATATTCCCCAGGGCAACTATGTGGAACAAAAACAGGTCGACAAACTGCGCCAGGGCATGACCCGCGAGCAGGTCGAGTTCGTGCTGGGCTCTGCCATGCTGCGCGATGGCTTTGACCCAAACACCTGGTACTACCTCTATGAATTCCAGCCGGGGCGCGGCGAAAAAGAGCGCAAGGAGCTCACCCTGACCTTCGTCAACGACAGATTGGCCACGGTCACCGGCGACTTCCCGCTGCCAGCGGCCTTCCATACCCCGCTCTGATCCCATCCACAAAACCGGCCTCGCGCCGGTTTTGTTTTATTGCCGCCGGCCACCCATTACCCCCTTGCAGCGGGCAGCCCCTCGTCCAATACTGGCCTCGATTCAATCACACAGGGAGAGCAGCATGAGCCGGATCCTGATCGCCGGAGCCAGCGGCCTCATCGGCCGCGAGCTGGTGCGACAACTGCCCGCGGAGCATGAACTGACCCTGCTCTGCCGCAAGCCAGGAGAGCAGCAGCCCGCCCACCACTGGCTGCCGGTCAATTTCGATATGCTGGCCGAGGTGAATCTGCCCGAGCTGGTGGATCTCGCCTTCTGCTGCCTTGGCACCACCCGCAAGGAAGCGGGCTCCGCCGAGGCCTTTCGCTGGGTCGATCTCGACTATGTGCTGGCCTTTGCCGAGCTGGCCCGTCGCCACGGCTGCCAGCGGCTGGTGGTGGTCTCGAGCCTGGGGGCCAACCCGCACTCACCCGCCCTCTATCCCCGTACCAAGGGGGAGATGGAGCAGGCCCTGCTGGCCCAGCCCTGGCAGCGGCTCGCCATCGTGCGTCCCGCCATGTTGCTGGGGGATCGCCAGCCGCCGCGCCGCTCGGAGCAGTTTTTCCAGGCCATCTACCCTTTGCTGAAACCACTGCTGGTAGGCAGGTTGCGCCGCTGGCGCGCCATCGAGGTCGGCCAGGTGGCCCGCGCCATGATAGCCCTCTCCCGCCAGCCCGCCGGCTGCGAAGTGGTCGAGAACGAACGGCTGCTCCAGCTGTAACGAAGCGCCCCGCTTGGCGGGATGACGGGATCAAAAAAGGCGCCAAGGCGCCTTTTTTAGATGCGGTGTCGAGCCAAAGGCTCTCAGTCGGACTGTTTGCGGTTGGCATTGGGCCGGCCGCCGGTCACCACGTCGGCACGCCCCTCCTCCTTGGCCTTCTCGGCGCGCTTCTTACGCATCTCCTTGGGATCGGCGATCAGCGGACGGTAGATCTCGATGCGATCGCCATCTTGCAGCAGCTCGGCGCCCTTGACCGGTCGGCTGTAGATGCCGAACTTGTTGACCGCCAGATCGATCTCGGGGTGCTTGCTCATGATGCCGGACTGCTCGATGGCGGCCTGCACCGTCGTGGTCGGCGCCACCCGCAGCCGCAGCACAGTCTGTTTCTGAGGCAGGGCATAGACCACTTCGATATTGAGTTGATCAGGCACCATACACCACCTTGGCGCGGTTGGAGAAGGCCAGCACCATGGAGCTCACCAGGTCGCGGAAGATCTGGCCAAACGCCAGCTCGATGAGTTTGGAGGTGAACTCGAAGTCGAGATCGAACTCCACCTTGCAGGCATCCACGTCCAACGGGGTGAAGGTCCACCAGCCCGCCAGCTTGCTGAAGGGCCCCTCCACCAGCTCCATCTTGATCTGCCGATTGGCCTCGAGCTGGTTGCGGGTGGTAAAAGTCTTGGCAATCCCGGCCTTGGCCACATCGACCGACGCCGTCATATAGTCATCACCGGTCTCGTGGACACGGCTACCGACACAACCGGGCAGGAACTCCGGATAGGCGTGAACATCATTGACCAGCCTGAACATCTGTTCTGCGCTGAACATCACCAGGGCACTGCGAGTAATACGGGGCATGGCTTTTCCTCATCCAATCGCCGCGATTTTATCACCATGTTTGCGCTTTTGGAGGTAAAACCTCGGTCAAACTGCTCATAAAGCCATCAGTTGACCCGCTGCGCGTTTTACAGCCGCCCTTGCCCACGTATAATGCCCTCCTCCCAGTCATTGCCGGAAATCGCCCGTCATGAGCAAAAAAAACAGTAAAAACAAAGCCGGGTCCAACACCATTGCACTCAACAGAACCGCGCGCCACGAATACTTCATCGAAGAGAAGATCGAAGCGGGTCTGTCCCTGCAAGGGTGGGAAGTCAAATCCCTGCGGGCGGGCAAGGCCAACATCAGCGAAGCCTATGTCATCTTCCGCGATGGCGAGGCCTACCTGTTCGGCTCCAGCTTCCTGCCACTGCAGGCTGCCTCCAGCCACGTGGTGTGCGACCCGACCCGGACCCGCAAACTGCTGCTGAGCCGTCGTGAACTCGACAAGCTCGAAAGTCTGATCGCCCGTCAGGGCTATACAATCGTGCCGCTCGCCCTCTACTGGAAACAGTGCTGGGTCAAGGTCGAAATCGGCCTGGTGAAGGGCAAGAAAGAGCACGACAAGCGCGAAGACACCAAGGCCCGCGAATGGGATCGGGAAAAAGCCCGCATCATGAAGAACAAGCACCGCGGCTAATCCGCTTGATGCTGCAAGGTCCGGGCTCCTGCCCGGACTTTTTCTTTTCCGGCCCGCCGCTTACCCGCTCCCGCCAGGCGTGCGCACAATAAATCGGCAAACGGAGCAACACCCTGCGGGAATGACCATCAACGCCTTGCCATGGCAGGATTTTTGCGTACAATCCCTCTTAACAACTTGGGGCTGATTCTGGATTCGACAAGATTCACGAAACCCAAGGTGCATGCCGAGGTGCGGTAGGCCTCGTTAATAAACCGCAAAAAAATAGTCGCAAACGACGAAAACTACGCACTGGCAGCTTAATAACCTGCGCAGAGCCCTTCTACCCTAGCTTGCCTGTGTCCTAGGGAATCGGAAGGTCATCCTTCACAGGATCGTGTGGAAGTCCTGCTCGGGGCGGAAGCATTAAAACCAATCGAGCTAGTCAATTCGTGGCGTGTCTCTCCGCAGCGGGTTGGCGAATGTAAAGAGTGACTAAGCATGTAGTGCCAAGGATGTAGTAATTTTGGACGGGGGTTCAAATCCCCCCAGCTCCACCAAATAATGTTCCGGCCGGGAACGAAGAAGTACAGAAACCCGCATAGCGTAAGGCTTTGCGGGTTTTTTGTTGTCCGTAAAAGTCCGAGGGAGTCGCCAGAAGCCAGCTCATTTAGTACCATTATTAGTACCACAAGGGCTGTGGTACTAAATTCGGTGGTGTAGTGGTTGTAGTGGTCAACTAAATCCGGACACTTGGTTAGGCCGATCTTCGGCTTTTGCTGGCGGTATCCCGTCATTGTGTTGATGTGGACGCCGCCAGTTGTAGTAATCCATCAGGTAATAACTGATATCCCGTTTCGCTTCCCGCAGGCTCATGTATCCCGTCACAGGGAGCCACTCTGACTTCAGGCTCCTGAACAACCGCTCCATCGGGGCGTTATCCCAGCAGTTACCACGACGACTCATGCTCTGGGTCATGCGATAGCGCCACAGCCGTTGCCGAAATGCCCGGCTGCCATATTGGCTGCCCTGGTCGGAGTGAAACAGCACGCCTGATGGGCAACCTCGTTGCTGATAGGCCATCTCGAGCGCTTTTACTGCCAGCTCTGCATCGGGCTTGTCAGACATCGCCCAGCCCACGACCCGGCGGGCATGGAGGTCAAGCACAGCTGCCAGGTAATGCCAACGGCCACCGGTCCAGACGTAGGTGATATC
>NZ_JBFOCQ010000027.1:332407-451909 GCF_040907805.1 Aeromonas sp. s3 | reverse complement strand
AAGCCCAGTCGAAAGACTGGGCTTTTTTTCGTTTCCGACACCGTCCTCATTTCCCCCGAATTGCCTCTTTTTCCTCACGCGACTCAGTAAAACACACAGAGCCAGACGGTGGTCATGTCGGGATGGGTCCACTCGACCCTGTGCTTCTGGCGGGCAGGGATATTGATGTGATCCCCCGGACCCTGCTGGATCAGCTGCTACCGCTGTCTCTCTTGCCTACAATGACATGAGGGGAGAAGGACACTCCACTGAGTGTCGTGGAAGACTGCATAGCGCCTCTGTGCTCTGTACTCATACGCGAAGTGCAGCTTGAATGTCTCGGCGCTTCTTTCAGGCCTTTAGAGAGGTCTTGTCGAAAGACTCTGTCAAGGCATGGGCGAGAGTGACGAGCAGCAGGAGCAAGCGCAGGGAAGTGGCATGCACAACATCTGCAGCGTGAGTGATGTGATTGGGTTGCATCTAGTAAAAAGCGCAAAAAGAAAAGGGGACGGCTGCTGCCGTCCCCTCGAGTCATTTCGTCCAGTCCCTGAACTGCAGCGCTCCCTGCAATCCCTGACTTTATCCTGATCCTTCGGAATATCCCCTTCCCAATCCGTTGAGGTGTCCTGTGGCCATCCTAGCCTGGCAATCGATCCTGATTGCTGCACTCTCTCCATCCTGGAGGTGTCCGTTACCACATCCCGTGTTCCTTGCGTCATCCTGACAGATAACCATCCGGGTTATCTCGCTTCATCCTGAAGCTGTCCTGCTCGCCTCCAGCGAGGTTCCTGTTCGTCCTGAAGAGCAACCATCCTGCTGCTCTGCCTCATCCCGAGGTGTCCTCAACCACGTCCCGCGGTGTCCTGTATTCCCTTTGATAACCATCCTGGCTATCGGCCTCATCCTGAGGTGTTCCCTGCCCACGTCCTGTGGTTTATTCCCTGCTTATGCGCTGTTTCTGCATCCTGCCGAATCAGTTTCGTCCTTGTGAGACCCATATTAAGGGAACGAGAGGGCGGAACAAGGGAGGATCTGGCGTTGTCGGCGTGATGAGAACGCTTAAACGATCATAGTTGTGATAATAAATTCATATTAATCATGGCGTTAGTTTGTTTCACAGGAAAGCATAAGGATTCAAAGATGCCTTCGCGTACGGTTCGACACAGTGGCCTCTTACAGCGGCGATGGCTGATCTCTCACACGCAAAAACAGGGCGAAAACGATGGTAAAAACAGGCTCAATTCGGAGGGTAAGGCTTAAAAATTAGTTGAATAAATATGCTCAAAAAGAATACAAAAAGCCGGGCTTGGCCCGGCTTTTTGAGAAGGTGTCAGCTGACGCGGCTACCCGGTGTCGGATATGCCTTGCGCAAGGATTCTGGCGCCAGCACTTCCAGGTTCCCGCTCATGTTGTTGAGCCAGGTACGGAACTCCGGAGTGTCCTGCACCTCGGTTTCCACCACCACGCTGCGCTTGTCGTAGCGGGTCATGCGCGGGTTGTGGCCGGGGATCTGGCCGTCGACCAGGGTCGGACAGTTGGCATCGATGCGGCCGACGAAGCGGATCGGCCCGCTGACATCCTGGTACCCCTGATCGCGGATCAGTTTCTGGATATTGAAATCCTTCGGCTGGGTCGCGCTGAAGTTGGTCAGCTCCACGTTCTTGATGTGGTCGAACGGGATGCCGTAGACCTTGGGATCCAGCTCGGACAGGGTGCAGAGCAGGGTCGGCCCCTCCGCCTGGTTCAGAATGCCGAGCGGATTGATGCGGTCATAGCAGAGCCACACGGTGCGCTCCTTGATGACACGCTGGATCTCGGCGCTGAACTTGCGGCCACGCCACAATGCATCGCGGATCAGGGTGCTGCGGCGGATCTCCGGGTTGCCGGCAAACGGACGCGGTGACTGGTGCACGCTCTCGAGCCAGCGTTCCGCCAGTTCGCTCTGGCTGTCACGGATCACCTGGCTGGCCTTGTCGACCAGCGGGTTCAATTCGGTCAGGACACTGGCGGGCAGCAGCTGGCTGGCCTGGTCGCTCCAGGTTTTCAGCGCCACTGCCAGCGACAGCGGCATGATGTTGGCAAAATCGTTGAGGCCATGGCGCTCGAAGCACCAGCCGTGTGGTTTGCTGCGTTCATCCGAGGTGAGATCGAACAACCCCATGCCGGACATCTCTTCCAGGTCCCGTTGCACGGTACGCAGACTGACATGAATGCCTTCTTCTTCCAGTTTTACCTGGAGTTGGCTGGCGGTCAGCTTGTAAGGGCGGTGCGGGATGCAACGCGCCAAGGTCAGTTGTCGTAACAGCTTCTTACTCATGGTGCATGCCTTCACTGGTTTAGCGTTGAGTGTATCCTAGCCATGCCTTGCGACAGTCTATGTCGCAAGTTTTGCTGCGACAACTGTCGCCATTTTCATACAAACCAAGCTAACTACATGATCATAAAAGAGAACGCTCTCTTTTCTGGCAGCAATTGAGGCTAAAAAATGATGAAAATTCGCCAAATGAAAGTGCTGTCTTACGGATTTGATGTAGAAGAAAAAACAGAAATGATGGGTAAGCGCAGAATATGATGTGGAGGAGAGGACTCTCCTCCACCGGGCGGGGATTTTTGCTGTCGGATCAGGCCAGCCAGGACCAGGCCGACTTGGTGATGGCGGCGCCTACCATATAGCCGAATACCGCCAGGGCAGCGAGGCCGGCCACCAGCTTCTGACTGCGCGCAGGGCGCTTGAGCGCCATGACGCCGAAGCCGATGTAAACCACCAGCGCGATCAGCTTGGCCATCAGCCAGGGCTGCTGACCCGGGCTCATCTGCAGGGTCACCGCCAGCAGCACCCCGAACAGCAACAGTAAGGTGTCGTTGACATGGGGCAGGATCTTCAGCCACTTCTGCTGCAGGCGGGCACTGCCCCCCAGTGCCAGCAGCCAGCGATAGAGGAACAGCAGCACGCTGACCAGTGCCAGCGTCATGTGCAGGTGTTTGAGCAGGGGGTAATAGGCAATCATATTGCTTCCTTGTCGTTGTCGGGCAGACCGCTGTTCCAGTTGTGGGCGTGAATGCGCTCCTGTCCTTCCTGATCGTCTTGCAGCAGATCGGAGAGGATGTCCCGGTATTGCAGGCTCTTGTTGATATAGGTGTGTTCGTCGTCCAGGTAGTTGACCTGCTCCCGCAGCAGCCAGTTGTCGTGCTGCTTGAAGGTCTGCCCGGCCCGCCAGGCCTGGTTGGCCCGAAAACCGAGCTGGGTCAGGGCTTCCACCCCCAGATCCACGGCGGAACCCAGGGTTTCCCGATACACGCTGCCCACGCCCTGACGCAGGATCTCGTGAGCGTGAGGACGATCCTGGGCTCGCGCCAGTATCTTAAGGTGCGGGAAGTGTTTCTTCACCATTTCAATCACTTCGAGTGACGTTGCAGGGTCGTTGATGGAGAGCACCAGCAATTTGGCCTTGTGGGCACCGGCGGCGTGCAGCAGGTCGAGCCGGCTGGCATCCCCGTAGAACACCTGATAGCCATACTTGCGCAGCATCTCGATCTGGCTGGCATCCTGCTCGAGGATGGTGGTACCTATGCCGTGGCCGTGCAGCAAGCGTCCCACTATCTGGCCGAAGCGGCCGAAGCCGGCAATGATCACCGGGTGCTCCACCAGCTCCGGCTGCTCGTGCTGCGGGACCTCGCTCTGGTTGCGGTAGTCGAACCAGGGCTGGATCACCCGATCGTTGAGGATCAGCAGCAGCGGCGTCAGCGCCATGGAGAGCGCCACCACCAGGGTCAGCAGGGCGATGGTATCCCCCGGCAACACCCTGTTCTGGGCGGCGAACGAGAACAGCACGAAGGCGAACTCCCCCCCCTGAGCCAGCGCCAGCCCGAAGGTCCAGCGCTGGCTCGGCGAGATGCGGATGATGAAGCCGAGCGCCATCAACACCAGCCACTTGAGCAGCATCAGGCCGACCACCAGGGCCGGGATCAGCAGCGGATGTTCGGCAAACAGCCCGAAGTTGATACCGGCGCCCACCGACATGAAGAAGAGGCCGAGCAGCAGCCCCTTGAACGGCTCTATGTCCGCCTCCAGTTCGTGGCGGTATTCGCTGTCCGCCAGCACCACCCCGGCCAGGAAGGAGCCGAGGGCGGGGGAGAGGCCGACCGACTCCATCAGCACGGCGATGGCGATCACCAGCAGCAGGGCGGCGGCGACGAAGATCTCCCGCATGTGGGACTGGGCGATGGCGCGAAACACCGGGCGCATCAGGTAATGACCCCCCAGCACTATGCCGGAGATGGCGGCAACCACCAGCAGGCCGTGTTGCCAGCCGGCCAGCTCCGAGCTGCCGCTGCTGGCCACCGGCGCGATGGCCAGCAGCGGCAGGATCGCCAGGATGGGGATGACGGCGATGTCCTGGAACAGCAGCACGGCGAAGGCGGAGCGGCCGCTCTCGCTCTGCATCAGTTTGCGCTCCTGCAGGCTCTGCAGCACGATGGCGGTGGAGGAGAGCGCCAGGATGAGGCCGATGGCCAGCCCCTGTTGCCAGGGCAGACCAATGAGGTGGGCCACGCCGGTCAGGGCTGCCGTGGTGAGCAGCACTTGCAGTCCGCCGGTGCCGAGAATGGGCCCCTTCAGCTGCCACAGCAGCGCCGGCCTGAGCTCCAGCCCGACCAGAAACAGCATCAGCACCACCCCGAACTCGGCGAAGTGCATCACGTCTTTTTGTTCACCCACCAGCCCCAGCAGGAAGGGGCCTATGATGATCCCCGCCAGCAGGTAGCCGAGCACGGATCCCAGCCCCCAGCGCTTGGCCAGCGGCACCGCGATCACAGCGGCGGAGAGGTAGATAAAGGCATCGAACAGCAAACCATGTCCCATCAGCGGATCCTCCGCGCCGTGGTGGAGGCCGATGAAGGCAGGCCGGGACTACGCCCGGAGCGGGTTCGGGTCATGGGAGTACCTCCAGCAGATCACGCAGATAGGGGCTGCCGCCGAGTTGTGCCGGGGTCAGCTGCTCGTCGCGCAGGGCGCACAGCAACTGGCAATAGTCCTGGCCGCAGCGGCGCAGCGCCTCCGGGTCCCGTATCTTGTGAAAGGAGTGCAGCACGAACGGGGGCAGCCAGCTCATGCCACACAGCTGGGCCGTCTGCTGAAAGGGGAGCAGGAAGTCGAGCAGCGGGCGCTGGTTGTAGCCGGCGCTGCAGTAGGATTCGGGGGCACCGCCGGTGGTGATGGCCGACAGCCACTGCTTGCCGTTGAGGGCGTGGGCTTCCGGGCCATAGGCGTAGCCGTACTCCAGCACCAGATCCATCCACTCCTTCATGATGGCCGGGCAGGAATACCAGTAGAAGGGGTGCTGGAAGACGATGATGTCGTGTTCAGAGAGCAGGGCCTGCTCCCGCTTCACGTTGATGAACATGTCCGGGTAGTGCAGATAGAGGTCGTGCAGGGTGACGCCCTCCAGCCCGTCGATGGCCTGCAGCAGCTGCTTGTTGGCCCGGGAGCTCTGCAGCGCCGGGTGTGAGAAGATGACCAGAATGCGTTTCATGGGGTCCTGACCTGAAGAGGAGTGGATGCCGGCAAAAGATGCATTGCACAGCGACGTTAGCAAGAAGCGCCGTGGCTCGCCAGCTCAGGGATCAGCTCGCGCAGCGCCGGATTGAGGGTCTGGTGGGCGGGATAGCAGAGACCGATGCGCCGGAACATCCGGGGCCCGCTCACGGGCACGGTGCACAGCCCCGCCTCGTCCTCCACCAGCCCGTCCGGCAGGAAGCTGATGCCGATCCCGGCCAGTACCAGCGCCATCACCAGCCCCTTGCTCTCGGCCTTGGCCACCAGATTGAGGGTGAGCCGATCACAGGCCAGCAGGCCTATGGTCTGCTGATGGGCCTCGCAGGGTGGGCACTCAATAAAATCATAATGTTGTAGCTCGGCCAGTTCGAGTTGCCGGCGGCCGGCGAGGGGATGGTCGCGGCGCACGCACAAGACATAGTCCTCTTCCCACAGCGGCAGAAAGATCTCGTCCTCCCGGCGCAGGGCATCCAGGGTCAGCCGACAGTCGGCAGGCGTCCCGTAATCGGAGAGGGTGAGATCCAGCTCGGGCAGCACCGCCTGTACCTGCTGCAGCAATCCCGCCAGCCGGCGCCGGCTCAGGTCCGGCATGATGGCAAGATTGAGCCGCGCACGCGTCGCCTTCTGGCGAAACAGCTCGGGCAGACGGCGCGCCTCCTCCACCAGCTTGACTGCGTGGGGATAGAGGTAGTGGGCCGGGTCCTTCGCCTCCACCCCCTTCTTGCCCCGAATGAACAGGCTGTCACCCAGGGTCTCTTCCAGCTGGCGCAGCCCCGCCGAGAGGGAGGGCTGGCTGACGTGGCAGCGTTCGGCCGCCGCCGTGATGTTCTTCTCTTCATAGATGGCGATGAAGAAGCGCAGCAGTCTCAGATCCAGCATAAGCCCAACCATAGTTTTTTCAGATGATAACCAGCGGAAAACAATATTTATCACTGATGGATGCAGTGACTATAGTGATCCCGTTCCGTGCTGGCCAGCCGCTTGTTTGCTCAAACCGACTCTTGAATCAGAAGGAAAACATCATGTCCAAGCCTCTCGTCGTGATCACCGGTGCCTCCGCCGGGATCGGTGCCGCCATCGCCCGCGCCTTCTCCGCTGCCGGCCATCCGCTGCTGCTGCTGGCCCGCCGGGTCGAGCCCATGCAGGCGCTGGGCCTGCCCGATACCCTCTGCATCGGGGTCGACGTGACCGACACCGCCGCCATGAAGGCCGCCATCCAGCAGGCCGAGGCGCAATTCGGTCCGGTCGGCTGCCTAGTCAACAATGCCGGCGTCATGCTGCTGGGCCAGGCCGACGTGCAGGACCCGGCCGAGTGGCAGCAGATGCTCAACATCAACGTGATGGGGGTGTTGAACGGTGTTCACGCCGTGCTGGCCGGGATGAAGGCGCGCCGCAGCGGCACCATCATCAACATCAGCTCCATCGCCGGTCGCAAGACTTTCCCGAACCATGCCGCCTACTGCGCCACCAAGTTCGCGGTACACGCCCTGACCGAAAACATCCGGGAAGAGGTGGCCGATGTCGGCGTGCGGATGGTGACCATAGCCCCAGGCGCGGTGGAGACCGAGCTGCTCAGCCACACCACGGACGAGAGCATCAAGGCCGGCTACCACGACTGGAAGGATCAGATGGGCGGCGTCATCGCGCCCGAGGTGATCGCCGAGGCCGTGCTCTATGCATGGCACCAGCCGGCCAATGTCTGCGTGCGCGAGATCGTGTTGGCGGCCACCCGTCAGCAACCTTGATGGAGGCTGACTGGAAGAGGGGGAGGGCTTGACCCTCCCCCTGGGCCAGGGGTTACCATAGGCCACCTTTCGTCAATGAGTCGTCTCATGGTTCTGACCCGTCGCCAACTCGCTCGCGCCCGCCGCTGGCTCCCCCTGTGGAGTCTGCTGATGGTGCTGATGTCGTTTGGCAGCAGGGCGGCGACCGATCTCTGTACCCTGACGCCTCATTGCAGCCAGAGCGAACGCACCCTGGAGAAGGCCATGCCCTGCGGCAGCTTCACCTCGGCGCTCGCCATGACGGTGCTCAGCAGTGACAGCCTGACGGTTGCCATGCTGGAACCAGACTCCCCGGATTTCATCTCCCCTTCCCAGTTCATGCCGGATGTCCCGACCGACCGGCTGGAGCGTCCTCCCCGCACCCTGGCTTGAATCTGACCCCCGTTCCCGGGCATGTTTCATTCAATCTGAGGTGAGTTATGTACAAATCCCTGCTACTGGCCGTGCTGGCCGGTACCGTCAGCTTTTCTGCTCTCGCGGCCGAGAAGATGACCGTCTACAAATCCAAGTATTGCGGCTGCTGCCAGGCCTGGAACAAGCACATGGAAGAGAATGGCTTCGAGCTCGAGGTCATCGAAACCGAACAGCTTGCACCGGTCAAACAGCAGTACGGCATCACTCCGCAGCTGGCCTCCTGCCACACCGGCGTGGTCAACGGCTATGTGATCGAGGGACACGTGCCCGCCGCCGATGTGCAGAAACTGCTCAAGGAAAAACCGGCGATCCGCGGCCTGACCATTCCGGGCATGCCCCAGAGTGCGCCGGGCATGGATATTCCGGGTCAGCCCTATCAGGTGCTGAGCATCAGCAATGAGGGCGCGACCAGGGTCTGGTCGAGCTACCCCGGTTGATGAAGACTGGCCGTGAGCAGACACACTTCCATCATGTGAGGCACACCTGAGCGAGCCCGTGTCGCTCACGGTCAGGTATGGGGGCTGCCATCGCGAGATGGCGGCCCTTTTACATCCCGGCGCGGGAGAACTTGCAACTGAAGGCGACAAGGGGCAGATTGGTCCCCTGTCCAAGGAGCCAAGGCTCAGGTCCGCCAACCCTTTTAAAGCGCAAAGGATGCGACATGTTCACCTTTTCCCGAGGGCTTCTGCTGCTGGCTTGCCTGGCCGCCGTTCCCTGTTCATATGCCAATGATGAGTCCGCCATGCCCACACGCGACACCCAGATCCAGCCTCCCGTGGCCGCCAAACATCCCCATACCCTGAAAAAACACGGGGATACCCGGGTCGACAACTACTACTGGCTGCGCGATGACGAGCGCCAGAAACCCGAGGTGCTGGCCTATCTGGAGGCCGAAAACGCCTACACCGACGCCATGCTCAAACCGGTCAAGCCGCTGCGCGACCAGCTCTATCAGGAGATGGTGGCCCGTATTCCCCAGCAGGACGAGTCGGTGCCCTATGTGAAGAACGGTTATCGCTACCAGACCCGCTACGAGCCGGGCAAGGAGTACGCCATCTATTCACGCAGCAAAATTGGTGAAGAGGCTACAAGCCTGCTGCTGGACGGCAACCAGCGTGCCGAGGGCCACGAGTTCTACGCCCTGGGGGCGCTCGAGGTGAGCCGCAACAACCGCTGGCTGGCGGTGGCGGAAGATTTCCTCTCCCGCCGCCAGTACCAGATCCAGTTCTTCGATCTGGAGAGCGGCAAGTGGGCCACCGATACGCTTCCGAACACCTCCGGCAATCTGGTGTGGGCCAACGACAGCAAGACAGTGTTCTACGTGCGCAAGCACCCCAAGACCCTGCTGCCCTACCAGGTTTATCGCCACGAGCTGGGCACGGATCCTGCCAAGGACACCCTGGTCTACGAGGAGAAGGACGACACCTTCTATGTGAGCCTCTATGCCACCACCTCGGAAGATTTCATCGTCATCGCCCTCTCCAGCACCACTACCGGCGAGGCGCGCCTCATCGATGCCAACGTGCCGACCCAGGCGCCGCGGCTGTTCCTGCCACGCCAGGTGGATCACGAGTACAGCCTGGATCACTACCGCGGCCGCTTCTATGTGCGCTCCAACAAGGACGGCAAGAACTTCGGCCTGTACGAGACCAAAGAGAGCCCGGTGGAGCGCTGGAAGGCGGTGATCGTCCCCAATCCGGATGTGCTGCTGGAGAGCTATGCCCTGTTCAAGGAGTGGCTGGTGCTGGAGGAGCGCAGTCAGGGGCTGACCCGGCTGCGCCAGGTCAACTGGCAGAGCGGCGAGCAGAAGGAGATCGCCTTCGACGATCCCGCCTATGTCACCTGGCTTGCCTACAACCCGGAGCCGGACACCAGCGCCCTGCGCTATGGCTACTCATCCATGACCACGCCGTCTTCCACCTACGAGCTCGACCTGAACAGCGGCAAGCGCACCCTGCTCAAGCAGCAGCCGGTGGCGGGCTTCAAGGCCGATCAATATGCCAGCGAGCGGCTCTGGATCACTGCCCGTGACGGCGTGGCCGTGCCGGTGTCGCTGGTCTATCGCAAGGACCAGTTCAAGAAGGAGGGGACCGGCGCAGGCACCAATCCGCTGCTGGTCTACGGCTACGGCTCCTATGGCGCCAGCATGGATCCGGACTTCAGCAGCGCCAGGCTGAGCCTGCTGGATCGCGGCTTCGTCTACGCCATCGCCCACATCCGGGGTGGCGAGGAGCTGGGTCGCCACTGGTATGAAGATGGCAAGCTGTTGAAAAAGCAGAACACCTTCAACGACTTCATCGACGTGACCGAGGCGCTGGTGGCGCAGGGCTATGGTGCCAGGGATCAGGTCTACGCCATGGGCGGCAGCGCCGGCGGCCTGCTGATGGGAGCCGTCATCAACCAGGCGCCCCAGCTCTATCGCGGCGTGGTGGCCCAGGTCCCCTTCGTCGACGTGGTCACCACCATGCTGGACGAGTCCATCCCCCTCACTACCGGTGAGTACGACGAGTGGGGCAATCCGAACCAGAAGCGCTACTACGACTACATGAAGGCCTACAGCCCCTACGATCAGGTCAAGGCGCAGGCCTACCCGAATCTGCTGGTCACCACAGGCCTGCACGATTCCCAGGTGCAGTATTGGGAGCCGGCCAAGTGGGTGGCCAAGCTGCGGGAGCTGAAGACGGATGATAACAAGTTGTTGCTGAGTACCGACATGGACGCCGGCCACGGCGGCAAGTCGGGCCGCTTCAAGGCCTACGAGGATATCGCGCTGGAGTTTGCGTTTATCCTGGATCTGGCCAAGCCAAAAGCATAAGTCACCAAGGTTGCAGCCCTTGCCAGACAAGGGCTGCAAAAGAATCTCTTTTCCCTCTTCCCGCCTGCCGTCCGGTAGCACAACCAATTAATCTTCGATCGGCAAATTAATGATCGGCTTCAAATTTCTGGCGACCGATATCCTTCATTTTGTGTTTTTGTTTGATTTATGTTGGCGCCGTGTGCTTAATCGATGCCGTTATAACTCTTTAATTGGCCCCCTCGGTGCCAATTATCTCTGGTTGGCATGAAGCCGACTGTCTCACCACAGGATGCTGGTGGCTTTTTGGGGAACGCTGGTCGTTCACCCATTTCCTCATCGCGAGGTCACGGACGACCGCCGACGCAGCACGGCGGTTTGTCTTGCATTCGCCCGTGGAACGGGCGAGCTGAATCAATCAAAAAGGATGAACAACATGAAAGGATTATCCCTGGCGTGTGCCTTGTCGGCAGCTCTGGTCGGTGTCTCGTTTGGTGGTCCGGTACAGGCGCAGGAGCGCTTCGTGACCATAGGCACCGGCGGTCAGACCGGTGTCTACTACGTGGCGGGCCAGTCCATCTGCCGCTTCCTCAACCGCGGCGCCGCCGATCACCAGATCAAGTGCAACGCCCCGGCCAGTGGCGGCGGTGTTGCCAACGTCAACGGCATCCGCTCCGGCGAGTTCAACTTCGGCATCATGCAGTCCGACCACCAGTACAAGGCGATGAAGGGCGTCGAGCCGTTCAAGGCCGAGGGTCCGATGGATGACATCCGCGCCGTCTTCTCCCTGCAGAGCGAAGTGTTCACCATCCTGGCCCGCAAGGACGCCAAGATTGCCGGCTTCGACGATCTGAAGGGCAAGCGCGTCAACATCGGCAACCCGGGCTCCGGCCAGCGCGACACCTTCGAAGAGATCATGGCCGTCAAGGGCTGGGACAAGTCCGTGTTCAGTCTGGTCTCCGAGCTCAAACCCGCCGAGCAGGCCTCTGCCCTGGGTGACAACAACATCGATGCCATGAGCTACTTCGTTGGCCACCCCAACGGTGCCATCCAGGAAGCCTCCACCACCACCGACACCGTGCTGGTGCCGGTGACCGGCCCCGAGATCGACAAGCTGCTGGCCGAGAAGAGCTACTACAGCAAGGCCGAGATCCCGGGTGGTCTGTACAAGGGCAGCCCGAACCCGACCCCGTCCATCGGTGGCAAGGCCGTACTCTCCACCAGCGCCAAGGCCGATCCGGAAGTGGTCTACCAGCTGGTCAAGTCCGTGTTCGACAACCTGGATCGCTTCAAGCGCCTGCACCCGGCCTTCGCCGACCTGAAGGAAGCCGACATGATCAAGGTGGGTCTCTCCGCCCCGCTGCATGAAGGCGCGGTGCGCTACTACAAGGAACGTGGCTGGATGTAATCCGGTTGCGGTTTCGTATGTGCCCCAGACTCGCTCCTCCCTCGGGGGGGCGAGTCTCATTTATTGCAGTACCAACAGAGCCACACTATGCAGCAAACACAACAACAAGAGGCGCTCTCGGCCGAGGAGCTGATCGCCCAGGATGTGGGAGCCCGCCTGCCGGTGGGCACCATGAGCTGGATCATCGCGGGTCTTGCGCTGATCTGGTCCCTGTTCCAGCTCTGGATCGCTTCGCCGCTGCCGTTCTCTCTCGGCATCGGTGTTCTCAATGACACTGAAACACGCTCGATTCACCTGGCTTTCGCCATCCTGCTCGCCTATCTGGTGTTCCCGGCCATGCGCAGCTCGCCGCGCGACCGGGTGCCGCTCGGTGACATCGCCCTTGGCCTCATCGGCGCCGCCGTCGCCAGCTACCTGTTCATCATGTATGAGCAGCTGGCCCAGCGCCCCGGCAACCTGACCACCATGGACTTCGTGGTCGCCTGTATCGGCATTCCGCTGCTGCTGGAAGCCGCCCGCCGTGCCCTCGGCCCGGCCCTGGCGGTGATCGCCATCGTCTTCCTGGCCTATAGCCTGGCCGGCCCCTGGATGCCCTCCCTGCTGGCCCACCGTGGGGTGAGCCTGCATGCGCTGGCCAACCACCAGTGGATCACCACCGAAGGGGTGTTCGGCATTGCCCTCGGGGTCTCCACCAGCTTCGTCTTCCTGTTCGTGTTGTTTGGCGCCCTGCTCGAGCGTGCCGGTGCGGGCCACTACTTCATCCAGCTCGCCTTCAGCCTGCTCGGCCACCTGCGCGGCGGCCCGGCCAAGGCAGCCGTGGTGGCCTCGGCCCTAACCGGCGTCATCTCCGGCTCCTCCATCGCCAACGTGGTGACCACGGGCACCTTCACCATCCCCATGATGAAACGGGTCGGCTTCTCCAAGGAGAAGGCCGGCGCGGTGGAAGTGGCCTCCTCGGTCAACGGCCAGATCATGCCCCCGGTCATGGGAGCCGCCGCCTTCCTGATGGTGGAGTACGTTGGCATCCCCTACGTCGACATCATCAAGCACGCCTTCCTGCCGGCGGCCATCTCCTACATCGCCCTGCTCTACATAGTGCACCTCGAGGCGCTCAAGCTCGGCATGCAGCCCATCGGCAACCGTCAGCCGCGCCCCTGGCTGCGCCGCCTGACCGGCTTCGCCTTCGGTGCCGCTCTCATCAGCGGCCTCTCCATGGCGGTCTACTACGGCCTGGGTTGGCTCAAGCCGGCGCTGGGCGACTACGCCCTGCCGGGGATCAGCGTGCTGCTGGCCGCCGCCTACCTGGGACTGCTGAAGATCGCCGCCAGCAACGAGCCGTTGCCGTCGGAAGATCCGGACAAGCCGCTGGACGAGCTGCCGGAAACCCGCGCCGTGCTGCTCTCCGGCCTGCACTTCCTGCTGCCGGTGGTGGTACTGGTGTGGTGTCTGATGGTGGAGCGACTCTCCCCGGGCCTGTCGGCCTTCTGGGGCTCGGTGATGCTGATCATCATACTGCTGACCCAGCGCCCGCTGCTGAACTGGCTGCGCACCGATGGCAAGCATGACTACGGCAGCTTCACCGACGGCGTGGTGGATCTGCGCGAGGGGCTGATCGCCGGTGCCCGCAACATGATCGGCATCGGCATCGCCACCGCCACTGCCGGCATCATAGTCGGGGCCGTCTCCCAGACCGGCGTCGGCCTGGTGCTGGCGGATCTGGTGGAGTTCCTCTCCATGGGCAACCTGCTGCTGATGCTGCTGCTGACCGCCCTGCTGAGCCTGATCCTCGGCATGGGCTTGCCCACCACCGCCAACTACATAGTGGTGTCGAGCCTGCTGGCGCCGGTGATCGTCACCCTGGGGCAGCAGAACGGCCTCATCGTGCCGCTCATCGCCGTGCACCTGTTCGTCTTCTACTTCGGCATCATGGCCGACGTGACCCCGCCGGTGGGGCTGGCCTCGTTCGCCGCGGCTGCCGTCTCCAAGGGCGACCCCATCAAGACCGGGATCACGGCGTTCTACTACAGCCTGCGCACCGCGGCACTGCCGTTCCTGTTCATCTTCAACACCGACCTGCTGCTCATCAACGTGGACTTCGCCCACGGCGTGCTGATCTTCATCGTGGCCACCATCGCCATGCTGATCTTCGCCGCCGCCACCCAGGGCTACTTCCTGGTGAAGAGCCGCTGGTACGAGAGCGTGCTGCTGCTGCTGGTGGCCTTCACCCTGTTCCGTCCCGGCTTCTGGATGGACATGCTGCACGACCCGTATCGCGACGCCGCGCCAGCCGAGCTGGCCCAGACCATGGGCCAGGTGGAGGCCGAGAGCACCCTGCGCCTGCGGATGGAAGGGGAAGATGCGGTGGGCAAGCTGCGCCGCTTCACCGTGCTGCTGCCGGTGCCGGATGGCGCGAGCGGTGAGGATCGTCTGGCCAAGCTGGGGATCCAGACCTATGAGCAGGACGGCAAGATCCTGATCGACAGCGTCACCTTCGGCAGCCAGGCCGCCGAGCTGGGGCTGGAGATGGATCAGCAGATCCTGAGCGTCAAGGCGCCCACCGAGCGCTGGCCCAAGGAGCTGATGTGGCTGCCGGGCTTCCTGCTGTTCGGTGCCGTGATCTGGCTGCAGCGGCGCCGTCAGGCACGCTGATCCCGCACCCAATAAAAACGGCGCCACGATGGCGCCGTTTTTATTTACCCCGTGTGGGGTTATTCCTGCGGAGCTTGCTTCTGCAGCAGGCTCAGGCTGATCCCCAGAATAGGGAGCATTATGATACTAATACCGGGAGGGCTTATTCTTGCGGATCCTGCTCCTGCAGCAGGCTCAGGGTCTGTTGCTCCACCTGGCTCAATCCCAGCTGCTCGCAGGCTTGCTCAAAGCTGATTCCCAAGTGACACATCATGATGTCGATGGCGGGCAGATAGTTTCTCATTGCTTCTTCCATGGTGATCCTCCGAACCCGTTCCTTATGCCCGAACCGGGTGTGCGGGACAATTAGACTTTAGGCGTAGAGTGCTCGTTTGCTGAGCGCCTCTGCCACTGGCCGGGGGAATTTGTTACTCTCCCTGTCAGCAAGAAGATGTTGCCGTATGACTGCGAGCGACACGTGAGGAGCAGGGCATGTTATTGAGTTTCTTGATCATCGCATCGGGCTGGTGGCACATTCGTGCGGCCTACGGCTCAGACTCCCGTCAGTTCTACATCAGCAAGCCGCTGACCATGCTGCTCATCATAGCGCTGGCGTTCGGCTATCAGGGCTATGACCACGACGGCTCCCACGCCTGGATCCTGCTCGGTCTCTGCCTGTCGCTGGCCGGCGACGTGCTGCTGATGCTGCCGAGCGACCGCTTCATCCAGGGGCTGGCGGCATTTCTTGTCGCGCACCTCTGCTACATCGTCGGCTTCGCCCAGGGGCCGCTGGTGCTGAACCTGGTGGATGGCCTGCTGTTGCTGCTGGTGGCCGGCATGGTGTTCGGCCTGCTGTGGGGCAAGCTCGGGGAGATGAAGATCCCAGTCTTCTGCTACATGCTGGTGATCATCGGCATGGCCTGGGTGGCCGCCGGTGCCTGGCACGCCTCCCTCACCGCCGGCAGCGCCGCCGCCCTAGTGGGGGCGCTGATGTTCCTGTTCTCCGACAGCATGCTGGCGCTGGATCGCTTCCGTCGCCCCTTCCCCCATGCCACCGCCTGGGTGATGAGCAGCTACTTCGCCGCCCAGTTCCTGATCGCCGCCTCGTTGGCGGGTTGACCGGCGGGCCGCAATAAAAAACGGGCCTGCCGGCCCGTTTTGCTACTCCCTTCCCACTCTTTCACGCCTCGACCGGTTCGGCATCCGGCGCCCTCGGGGCCGGCTGCTTGAGCAGCAGCATCAGGGCGCTGGCGATCAGCAGGAAGATACCCATCACGAAGAACACCTGGTTGTAGGCCATGATGGCCGCCTCGCGGCTGATGGTGTTCGACAGCATGGCCTGAGCCTGCAGACGTGCCAGCTCGGGGCCGGAGCCCTGGGCCATCATGCTCTGGGCCAGCTGCAACAGGTAGGCCTGTCCCTCTATGCTGGTGGCGGCCAGGGTACTGCCGATCTGGCTGACATGGGTGCGGGTGTCGTTGTCGATCAGGGTGGCTATGATGGCGATGCCGAAGGCGCCGCCCAAGTTGCGCAGCACGTTGAGCAGGGTGGAGGAGGAGGGAATCTCGTCCGGCGTCAGGCTGGCGGTCGCCACCAGAGAGAGCGGCACCATGATGAAGGGCTGCCCCAGCGCCCGCACGATGAGCGACTGGATCAGCTGGGGGCCGGCGTAGTCCGCGCTCATGTTCATGTTCATGAAGCAGCTGACGGCGAACACCAGAAAACCGAAGCTGACCAGATAGCGCGGATCTATCTTGTGGGTCAGCTTGGGTACCAAGGGCAGCACCAGCAGCTGGGGCAACCCCATCCACATCAGTACCTCGCCGATTTCCAGCGCGTTGTAGTTGTGGATCTGGGTCATGTAGAGCGGCAGCACATAGATGGAGCCCATCAACGCCATGCCGAGCACCAGGTAGGCGAAGCAGGCCAGCGCGAAGCGCGGGTTGTGCAGCAGCCGCAGGTTGACCAGCGGGTGGCGGCGCAGCAGCTGGCTGATGACGAAGAACACCAGCGCCACCACCGAGATGACGGTGAGCCGCACGATGAAGCTGGAACCGAACCAGTCCTCCCGGTTGCCCTCTTCCAGCACCACTTCCAACAGGCCAAGCCCCACCGCCATGGTAAGGATGCCGATGAGATCCACCCGCTTGATCACCTCCCAGTCCACCGGCTTCTTGTCCAGCCCGTGGGCCAGCATGGCCATCACCAGCAGTCCCGGCGGCACGTTCAGGTAGAAGATGTAGTGCCAGGACATCTGCTCGGTTAGCCAGCCGCCCAGGGTCGGGCCGATGGCGGGGGCGAAGGTGGCGCACAGGCCGAACAGCGCCATGCCGGTGGCTCGCTTGTGCAGCGGCAGCAGGCTGACGATGAGGGAGAAGGCCATGGGGATCAGCGCCCCGCCGGTGAAGCCCTGCAGCGCCCGAAAGACGATCATGCTGGTGAGGTTCCAGCTGAACGAGCAGAGCACGGAGGCGACGATGAAGGCCCCCGTGGTCCACAGCAGGTAGCGCCGCACGCTCAACCCCCGGCTCAGCCAGCCGCTCAGCGGGATGGCGATCATCTCCGCCACCAGATAGGAGGTGGAGATCCAGGAGCTCTCGCTCAGGGTGGCCGACAGAGCCCCCTGAATGTCCTTCAGGGAGGCGTTGGTGATCTGGATGTCGAGGATGGCCATGAAGGCGCCGATGAGGCCCCCCATGACCGCGATCCAGTTGCGGCGTGGTATGGCGTCCATCAGTTGGCGGCGACCACGGGATCAGGGCTGCGGGTGTCGACGATCACCTCGGTGGAGAGGCCAGGCAGCAGCTTGCCCGCCAGGGCGCCCGGATCCGGAATGCGGATCTTGACCGGTACTCGCTGCACGATCTTGGTGAAGTTGCCGGTGGCGTTCTCCGGCGGCAGCAGGGCGAACTTGGCGCCGGTGGCCGGCGCCAGGCTGTCGATGATCCCCTCGACCGGCTGATCCGGATAGGCATCCAGGATCACCTCCACCTTCTGGCCGGGCTGCATGTGGAGCAGCTGGGTCTCCTTGAAGTTGGCCTCGACCCACACCTGCTGCAGCGGCACCAGGCTGGCCACCTGCATGCCGGACTGAACGTAGAGCCCAGCCCGCAGGCTGCGCTTGCCGATGATGCCGTCGGCCGGTGCCCGCAGCTCGGTATAGGCCAGCTCCAGCTTGGCCTGCTCCAGCTGGGCGGCGCTCAATGCCAGCTTGGCCTGGTTCTGCTTGGCCTCGGCATCCAGCACCAGCAGCCGCTCGCGGGCGGCCTGCAGGGCCGCTTTGGCCTCCTGCTCCTGGGCCTGATTGACCTGCAGGCCGGCACGCACCTCGTCCAGGCTATCCTGGGAGCTGTAGTGGCGCTGGTTGAGCTGGCTGACGCGACGCACCTGCTGCTGGGCCCGGACCTGTTCGGCATTGGCCGAGCTGACCTTGGCCTCGGCCTGACGAATGAGGCTCAGCTGCTGGGTGCGGGTGGCGGCGAGATTTTCCGCCGTCGCCTGGTTGAGGCGCAGGTCGGCTTCGGCCTCGGCCACCTTGGTCTTGTACTCCCGGTCGTCGAGGCGGGCGATGAGCTGGCCGGCCTTCACCGGCTGGTTGTCGGTCACCAGCACTTCGCTGATGTAGCCGGAGAGCTTGGAGCCGATGCCGGTCACCTCGCTCTGCAGGTAGGCGTTGTCGGTGCTCTCGAAGTAGCGGCCGTGCAGATACCAGTAACCGGCAAACAGCAGGCCGAGCAGGGCCAGTATCATGGCGGCCAGCAGGGGGATCTTCTTGTGTTGACTCATGTGGGGGATTCCTGAACTTAAGAGAGGTAGGCTAACACTGGCCAACTGTTTCGATTAGTATCCATTTATGAGATATACAGTTTCACTGGTGCAACAATGGATCTGAACGCTGCATTGATTCTAGTGCGGATCGTCGACAAGGGTTCCTTCACGGCGGCCGCCCAGGAGCTGGGCATGACCAAGGCGACGGTGAGCCGGCGCATCGCCGAGCTGGAGCAGCGCCTCGGCGTGCGGCTGCTCTACCGCTCGACCCGCCAGCTCACCCTGACCGAGGCCGGCGAGCAGTACTATCTGCGCTGCAGCAAGGCGGTAGACGAGCTGGCCCAGGCCGAGCTGATGGTGAGCGCCAGCCAGCAGGAGGTGACCGGCACCCTCAAGCTGGCGGTGCCTATCGAGGCAGGGCAGCTGGTGGTGGGCCGACTGGTGGCGGAGTTTCTGCAGGCCTATCCCGGCCTGCAGGTGGAGCTGGAGCTGACCAATCGCATCGTGGATCCCATCAACGAGGGGTTGGATGCGATCGTGCGGATCGGCGACATGAGCGACTCGAACCTGGCGGCGCGGCGGTTGTGGAGCAACGCCCGCCTGATCTGTGCCAGCCCGGCGTACCTGGCGCGCAGCCCCGCCATCACTCATCCCGAGGATCTGGTACAACATGAGCGGGTGGCGGTGACCAGCGGCTTTCTGGCCTCGCACTGGTGCTTCGAGCGGGATGACAAGGAGGTGCTGGTTGACCCTCCCTCCCGCTTTCGGGTTAATAATATAACCTGTGCCAGAGAGGCGGCGAAGGCCGGGTTGGGGCTCGCCTCTCTGCCCGCCATGCTCTGCCACGAGGAGCTGGCGAGCGGAACCTTGGTGTCCGTGCTGCCCGAATGGCAGCAGCCTCGGGTGCCGATTTACCTGCTGTTTCCGGAGCGGCGGCTGATGCCGCGAAAATTGCGGGTGTTCATCGATTTCATCGTGGCCAAGGGGGCCGACTACGGCATAGACACCCTGCTGTAGCCGGCCAGAGCCGGTGCCGTGGTAACGGCATCGCGGGGGATCTGAGGGGGAAGACATGGATCACTGGATCAATCTGTATCGGGCTTCCCATTCGCTGGAGGCCCACGCCCTGAAAGGGGCGCTGGAAGTGGAAGGGGTGCCGGTGCGGCTCAATGGCGAGGCGCTGTCGGGCGCCCTGGGCGAACTGCCGGTGGACATGCTGCAGGTGACCTTGATGGTGCGCGAGCAGGATCGCAGCAAGGCGGGGCGGGTCATCGAGCGCTATCAGCAGCGTCAGGGCAACGGCTGGCTGTGTGGTCAATGCGGGGAGGAGAACGGCGCCAACTTCGATGTCTGCTGGCGCTGCCACCACGATCCCCACGAAAATTAATCGCTCGCCCTGCCTCAGCGCAGGGTGAAGTCGATGTCCTCCCCCGCGCTGGCGTCGTGATAGGTCGCCAGATCCAGCTCCCGCTCGCTGCGGGCAATCAATACGGAAACCAGAATATCGCCGGAGACGTTGACCGTGGTGCGCGCCATGTCGAGGATCCGGTCGATCCCGGCGATCAGTGCCACCCCCTCCAGCGGCAGTCCCACCGCGGTCAGGGTCAGCGTCAGCAGCATCAGGCCGGTGCCCGGCGTGCCCGCCGTGCCGATACTGGCCAGGGTGGCGATGCTGATGATGGTCAGGTAATCCACCAGGTGCAGATCCACCCCGAAGGCCTGAGCCACGAACAGGGCGGTCACCCCCTGATAGAGGGCGGTACCGTCCATGTTGATGGTGGCGCCGATGGGCAGCACCTTGGCGGTGATGGCGGGGGAGACCCCGAGCCGGCGCTCGGCGCAGGCCAGGCTGATGGGCAGGGTGCTGTTGCTGGAGCTGCTGGTGAAGGCCACCGCCTGGGCATCGACGATGCTCTTGAAGTAGTGCAGTGGATTGAGGCGGGCCAGCAGGATCAGCAGGCTGCTGTAGACGCCGAGCACGTGCAGCAGGCAGCCGAGGTAGACGGCGCCGATCACCTTGAGCAGCGGCAGCAACAGGCTCATGCCGTACTTGCCGGTCATCCAGGCCATCAGGGCACAGACGCCGTAAGGGGCCAGTGCCATCACCATCTGGGTCAGCTTGAACATCCCCTCCGCCAGCGAGGTGAAGAAGAGGATGGCGGGGCGGCCGCGTCGACCGGTGGCGTTGAGGGCGAGGGCGAGGGCTACCGCGAACACGATCACCTGCAGGATCTTGCCGTCCACCATGGCCTGCACCGGGTTGCGCGGTACCAGGTGGCTCAGCACGCTGGCCAGGGTGGGGGACTCCGCCATGCCGACCCGTTCATAGGGTCCCATATTGGCGCCCATGCCGGGTTCCAGCAGCCAGCCCATCATCAGGCCGATGCAGATGGCGACGGCGGTGGAACAGAGGTAGAGGCCGATGGCCTTGCCGGCGATGCGGTCGAGGGCCTTGCCCTTGAGCAGCGAAGTGAGGCCGGCGATGACCGAACAGAAGATGAGAGGCACCATCAGCATCTGGATGGTGTTGACGAACAGCACGCCAATGGGTTTGAGCAGCAATGCCTGTTCGCTGAAAGCGGCGCCGAGCCCGATCCCCGTCAGCATGCCGAGCAGGGTCTTCAACCAGAGCGGACGGCGGGTCCAGATCCGCCAGGGTTTGAAAGCCAGTCCATGGAACAGCATGACGCCAATGTCCTTATATTCGGTCTGCGTTGGCAAAAAGGGGCGTTAGTGTAGCCATCCCCTGCTCAGGTTGCCACATTATCGACAAAGCCGTGACCATCACCAGTGCGGGGGTAGGGAAATCGGCAATTTGTTGGCCTATATCAAGGTCGTCGGCAGTGGAGCAGGATTTAATAGGCATCAAATATGTCTATTCAAGAGGTTTGCAATGACTCAATCGGTACACGGCCACGAAGTGATGGAGATGATGCTGGCGCAGGGCGGCCAGTTCACCCGGGCCAGCCTCAAGCAGGCCATCGACGCACGCTTCGGGGCGGATGCCCGTTTCCACACCTGCAGCGCCAGCGAGATGGATGCCGAGGCTCTGATCGACTTCCTGGCCAAGCGCGGCAAGTTCATCGAATCGGAGCAGGGTTTCCAGACCCGCGCCGACAAGATCTGCAACCACGGTTGATCCCCGCCGGCGAGCGCCTGCCGCGCTCGCCGAATCCAGCCGCCTTTGTTATATTTCGCCCTCTTTCCCCTCCTTTTGTTGAAGGCTTAGCCTGGGCGTTGTATGGACACTTTCTCCGCTGCCGTCATGTTGTTTCTGATCATGGATCCGCTGGGCAACCTGCCGGTCTTCCTGTCGATCCTGCGTCATATCGATCCCAAGCGGCGCCGCAAGGTGATGATGCGGGAGCTGCTGTTTTCACTGGTGATCATGATGGCCTTCCTGTTCGTCGGCCAGCAGATCCTCAATTTCCTCAACCTGCGGCAGGAGGCGGTCAGCATCGCCGGCGGCATCATCCTGTTCCTTATCGCCATCAAGATGATCTTCCCGAGTGAAGGCGGAGTGACCGGGCTGGCCGCGGGTGAGGAGCCCTTCCTGGTGCCCATGGCCATCCCCATGATTGCCGGCCCCTCGATCCTGGCCTCCTTGCTGCTGCTGGCCAACCAGGAGCCGACCCGGATGGCGGACTGGTCGCTGGCCCTGTTGATGGCCTGGGGCGCCAGCGCGGTGATCCTGATGTTCTACGAGGTATTCAACAAGCTGCTGGGTGAGCGAGGACTCACCGCGGTGGAGCGTCTGATGGGCATGCTGCTGGTGATGATCTCGGTGCAGATGCTGCTCGACGGGGTGCATCACTACCTGGCGGTGACCGGTCAGAACTGACCGGCCGGTATAACAGCAGAAAAGACACGGGGCTCGATGAGCCCCGTTTTTTTGCCTGTGATCCGGCGTGGTGACCGTCAGGGTCTTGCGGCCCTGTGCCGACAATCAGGACGGTTCGGCAGCAGTGGGCTCCAGCTTGCCCATGATGAGGGCCAGCAGGGTCTCCCGCAGCCAGCGGTGGCCAGGATCTTCCTCGTGGCGCTGATGCCAGATCAGCAGGTGGGAGATGCTGTCCAGCGCGATGGGCAGCGGCAGCGGTACCAGCGGGTAGACCTGGGTGGCATGGCGGGCGTAGAGCCGGGAGAGGGTCACTATCATGTCCGAGTGCATGCCCATCCGCAGCGCCGCCTCGAAGGAGGGGACGGTCGCCTCGATGCGGCGGTAGAGATCCTGCTCCGCCAGCTTGTGATCCAGCATCCAGCGGTCGCGCCCCTCGCAATAGGTCTGCACGTGGGGATAGGCCAAGTAGCGGGTGAGATCCCATTCGGGTTCGTGCAGGGCCGGGTGGTCGTGCTGCACCAGGCAGGTCAGATCGTCGATGGCGAGCAGCCGCTGGCAGATGGCGTTGGGCAGGGTATCGAGCCGAAAGTCCGAGTTGATGCAGTTCTCCCGCACCGTGAAGGCGATGTCCACCTGGCCCTGGCTCATCTCGGTCAGGCTGTTCTCGGTCCACTCCTCGTAGCGCAGCCGGATGCCGGGGGCCTGCCGTTTCAGCTCGCTCAGGTAGAGCGGCGCGAACAGGGTGAAGGCGCTGTCCATGCTGGCGATGACGAACTCCCGCTCGGTGGTGGTCGGGTCAAAATCCGGCGGCTGGATCAGGTTGTCCAGCGACAGCAGGATCGGCTGCAGTTGCTGCTGCAGGCTGAGGGCGCGTGCGGTGGGTTCCAGCCCGTAGGCCGAGCGTACGAACAGGGGATCGTCGAAGGTTTCCCGCAGCCGGCCGAGGGCCTTGCTGACGGCAGACTGGCTCAGATGCAGGCGACGGGCCGCCCGGCTGCCGTTTCGTTCCTCCAGCAAAACTTGCAGGATTATCAATAGATTGAGGTCGATACGCCCCAGCTGTTCCAGCAACATGATATGAATCCTCTTCAATTCTTAGATGAATTTATACCATTTGTTTTCATATCTAGGCGAACTTATGCTCGAAACGTCTCTCGCCTTCAATGGCGGCTGGTACAGGATGTAGTGGTTGAGGGGACAAGTAGCATCAAGCAATACGGCGGCCTTTGGGTCGCCGTATTTTTTGGTGATTTATTTGCAAACTTGCGCCTGTCTTGATTTTGCCCAACAATCTTTGCGCCTTCTTTTGATACAAACGATCGGTATCTATCAGTCAGGAGTATCCCTATGGGACTCGGTGGAATTCATATCTGGCATTTGTTGATCCTGCTCGCCGTCGTGGTCGTGGTGTTTGGCAGCAAACGCCTGGCCGGCGCCGGGGAAGATCTGGGCACCGCCATCAGGGATTTTCGTAAAGCCTTGCGTGACGATGAATCACAGCCGAAATAAGTGGGAGTTGAATGATGTCCGTAGAAGATAAAGTGGAATTGAACGAGACCTGTGACAGCTGCGGCTGCTTCGCCGAAATTGGCACCATCATCGGCGAGGGTGACGATGTGATGGAGCTGGTGATCGAGGCCGCCGAAGAGGCCGACGCCCGCGCCAAGCTGGCCGCCTACGAGGCGCTGGCCAAGCAGGTCACCGCCGAAGCCAAGAGCAGCAGCGAACTGAGCCAGGGCGCCAACGGCGTGATCCTGAAAGCCCGCCTGCAATTCACCTGCACCGCCGAAAAACTCATTTTCGAGATGCGTGCCCGCTCTATCTGAGCCCCCTGAAAACACGGCAGGTTCGCCTGCCGTGCTGACCCTTCTGCTGTGGGTCTGCGTTCTATAGTTAGTTATCCCACAGACGGTTTTGCCCGACGCGAGTCGGCCAACAGAAGGCGATCTCATCATGGTTCAGCGCAGGCTCTTCGCCATCCCCCTCCACGTCGCTCATCATCCGTTTGACCTGCCTGCTGCCGGACAGCCACTGGCGGTGACGCCATGAGGCGGCGCTGGCTCTGGAGCCTGCTCATTCTGTGGGCGCTGCCGCTGCTGGCGGCGGATCTCAAGCCGCAGCGGCTGCCCCAGCCAGGGGATCTCGCCAGCATATTGCAAAAGAAAGAGCTGAGGGCCCTGGTGGTCTATGAGCGGGGCTTTTTCTTCCTCGACAAGGGGACCCAGCACGGCATCCTGGTCAACCAGCTGCAGGGATTCGAGCGCTGGCTGAACCAGACCTATCTGGCCAAGGAGAAGATCAAGCTCAAGATCATCTACATCCCGGTGCGCCAGGACAAGCTGCTGGACTACCTCGCCGAAGGGCGTGGGGACCTGGTGGCCGCCAACATGACGGTGACGCCGACCCGGCGCGAACAGGTGACCTTCTCCAACCCGGTGATCGCCCCCATCGAAGAGTGGGTAGTGAGCCAGCACAGCCTGCCGACCTTCAACCGCATTACCCAGCTCTCAGGCCGGCGGGTCTGGGTGCGGGCCAGCTCCAGCTATTACGAGAGCCTGCGCCAGCTCAACTGGCTGTTTCGCGAGCTGGGGCTGCCCCCCGTCTATATCGAAACCGTGCCTGAATACCTGCAGGACGGGGATCTGCTGGAGATGGTGGCGGCCGGCATCATACCGCTCACCGTGACCGACAGCTTCAAGGGGCGGATCTGGCTCGGCATGATCAGCGGGCTGCGAGCCCACAAGTTGATCCCGCTGCGGGACAACGGCCGCAGCGCCTGGGCCCTGCGCAACAACAGCCCCGAGCTGCTCAAGGCGGTCAACGACTATCTGGCCGATGCCGGCAAGCGCACTCTTTACAGCGACATGGCCCTGCGCCGCCTGCTGGCTCGCAACGACCAGATGAGCAACATACTGGCGCCGGATCCGCTGGGCCGGTTGTCGATCATCCGCAAGGTGCTGGAGCAGCAGGCCGACAAGTACCGGCTGGACTGGCTGATGCTGGCGGCGCTGGCCTACAAGGAGTCTGGCCTCAATGCCAATATCCGTTCCGAACGGGGGGCGGTGGGGATCATGCAGCTGTTGCCGAGTACTGGCAGCGAAGTGGGCATTCGCGGCGCTCGCCTCGCCAGCCTGGAGGGGAACGTGGAGGCGGCCTGCCGCTACATGCGGTTGATCCTCGACACCTATTTCAACGATCCCAAGCTGGACGTGCTCAACCGCCACCTGTTTGCGCTGGCGGCCTACAATGCCGGCCCGAATCGGGTGCAGGCGCTCAGGGCCAAGGCCGAGGCCGCCGGGCTGGATCCCGACGTCTGGTTCGGCAACGTGGAGCAGCTGGTGGCCAACGAGGTGGGGCAGGGTCCCATCAACTATGTCAGCACCATCTACAAGTACTATGTGGCCTACCGCTTCAGTCTGCCCCAGCTGGAGGGCAAGGCGGCCGCCATCGAGGCGGTGGCCCAGCCCTGACGTCCGGCTAGTGCGATGGGGTGGGCGAGGTGAAGGGCTGCCAGGCCTGATCCCTGTGTTGCAGATACCAGGGTGCCAGCTGGCCGCTCGGCGAGGGATCCGGCTCACTGGCCTGCGGTCTGTGACTGATGGCGGGGCGATCCGTGAGTTCCATGGTAAATTCCTTCATCCTGTTGCTACGAGGCCCTTAGCCAGCGTTATGCCATTTCCTCATGACAGGCGGATGACGCCATGATCCCCGCTGAATTCGCCCTGATAGACCAGCCCGAGCTGGCGCTCAAGCTGCGCTGTCAGCTGATCCGCGGCGCCAGAAGCCGGATCCAGGCCCAGTACTACAGCTGGGAGGAGGACAGCAGCGGCAAGCTACTGCTGTCGGAACTGCTGCATGCCGCCAAACGCGGGGTGCGGGTGCAACTGCTCATCGATGACCTCTATGCCGGCGACAACCGCTTCCTGGAGATGGTGGCCCACCAGCCGGGCATCGAGGTGCGCCTGTTCAATCCCTTCTGGTTGCGCGGCTGGCGGCCACTGACCCTGCTGCTGGAAGGGCTGCTCAGCTTTCGCCGCATCAATCACCGCATGCACAACAAGCTGCTGCTGGTGGATGGCAGCCAGGCGGTGATCGGTGGTCGTAACATCGGGGATCGTTACTTCGGACTCGGCGGTGCTCCCCAGTTCGTCGATCTGGATCTCGCCTGTCGCGGCCCGCTCTGCCAGCGGGTCGAGCAGGGGTTCGATCAATTCTGGCACAGCCGCTGGAGCCACCCGATCCGCCGTCTGTTGCGCCGCCCGCTGCAACGGGCCGAGGTGCAGGTGGTGAACGACTTCCTGCTGACCCTGAACGAGCCGCAGATCGCGGCCGTCTATGACCTGCCCGCCAGCCTGTTCGATCCCGAGCCCATCCCTCTGCGCTGGCATGCCGGGCGGGCCGAGGTGTGGTTTGACCGCCCCGGCAAGGGGCTGGTATCCCGGCCCACCACGGCGCGCCTGCTCTGGCGCAAACTGGCCGACAATCAGGGCGCATTGCGCCTGGTCACCCCCTATCTCATCCTGACCCGGGGGCTGCGCCGCCGACTCAGGCAGCAGCGCCAGGCGGGGGTGACCATCGACATCCTGACCAACTCCCTGGCCAGCACGGATGTGCCGCTGGTGTACGGCGCCTACCGCCGTCACCGTCCCTGGCTGATACGCCAGGGCATAGCGCTGTCGGAGCTGGAGGGGGCGTCCCTCAGCCTGCACGCCAAGCTGATCCTGGTGGGGGAGGAGGAGGCGCTGCTCGGCAGCTTCAATCTGGATCCGCGCTCCCTGCTGCTCAACACCGAGCTGGTACTGCATCTGGCCTGCCCCGCGCTGTGCGCGGAGTTGCAGCAGTGGCTGACGACCTGGCAGCAGCGTTCATCCCACTCGGTGGCTGCCCCGCCCTCGACCCTGCGCCGCCTGCTGGCCAGGGTCAGTGACTGGTTGCCGTTGCAGCGCTGGTTGTGAGTGGATCACGGCTTGTGCGAGATCTCGCAAAGCCTTGTGCGCCTTCGAGGATAACGTTTGCCATCCAATGGCGATGGGGTGATTTATCGTATTGTTTTTAATCAGATTGTTTTCTGGTTGAAGTTGGATGAGCGGCAGATGCTTGCATAGATGGCCAAATATATCGGTTTTTTATTTTATTTATCTGCGTAATATTTCAACTGCAAGGACAACACGGCGGCTTGCCGTCGTGCGGAAGAGGGTCGTGAAGGGAATCGGCCGACTGGATCGCTCCAGCCGGAGCCTGCTTCAGATGGGTAGCGGAAACTCAGGAAACAGGAGAGGAACCCGACGGGACCGGATTCCAATATGGAACATGCTATTTGCGAGGGGGTGACATGCGAGTGTCACCCCATTTTTTTATGGCCTGCTGGCTGGGCTGAACAAAAAGACCGCCGATTGGCGGTCTTTTTGTTTGTGTCGTCTGACGGTCTATGGTCAGGCGATGCCTGCCAACAGGCGGCTCCAGTTGCGTTTGGCCACGGTGAAGGCATCGTGCAGGCTGCGATACTCCAGCTGCAGTTTCAGCTGATCGTAACGGGCCAGCGCCTTGCGCTTGCGCTGCTCCAGCAGGCGTTTGCGGCTGGCGTAGTAGTGCTGCAGCTGCTGGCTCAGCTTGTCGTACTCCTCTTGCAGCAATGCCTGCCACAGCTCCCTGTCGTCCTGTCTGTGCAGCCTGGCCTGGGCCCGTTTCAGCTGCATCTCCAGCCTGGCCTGCTCGATCCGCTCTTCCGGGCAGGCGCGCAGATCCCGTGCCAGCCCGCACCAGGCGGCACTGCGGATCAGCCACTTGGTAGGATCGAACTGCCACCAGCGGATGCCGTTGCGATAGTCGTTCTCGAACAGGTGGTGGAAGTTGTGGTAGCCCTCGCCGAAGGTGAAGAAGGCCAGGATGCCGTTGTCCCGCGCGCTGTTGCGGTCGGTGAAGGGCTGACTGCCCCAGATGTGGGCCAGCGAGTTGATGAAGAAGGTGGTGTGATGGGTCATCACCATGCGCAGCACCCCGGCCAGCAGCAGCATGCCGAGCAGATCGCCGTGGACGAGCCCCAGCAGCAGCGGGATGCCGATGTTGGTGGCCAGGGTCAGCGCCAGATAGTGCTTGTGCTGGAAGGCGACCACGGGGTTGTTCTGCAGATCTCGCACGTTGCTGTAGTCGTGGTAGATGTCGCGCTGATATTCCCGCAGCATCCAGCCGATGTGGGAGAACCAGAAACCGCGGCCCGCACTGTAAGGATCCTTCTGGTTGTCATCCACGTGGCGGTGGTGGCGACGATGATCGGAAGACCAGTGCAGCGCCGAGTTTTGCAGGGCGAGGGCCCCGCCGATGGCGAAGATCCACTGCAGGAGCGGGTGCGCCTTGTAGGCCTTGTGCGACCAGAGCCGGTGGTAGCCGGCGGTGATGGAGATGCCGCAATAGCAGAACAGCAGCAGGAAGCTGCCCCACTGCCAGAGGTCATAGCCATGGGTCATGCCGTACCAGGGCACGGCGATCAGGGCGGTCAGCCCGGAGAGGGCGAACAGCAGGGTGTTGGTCATGATGATCGGGGGGCGTTCCATCTCACTCGGTTCCTTTCAGCGAACAGCTGTGCGCTATTTTCCATGCAGCCGGAATTGGGGTCAATGGTAAAAAAGTCGGAGACAAACCTGATCCTGGCGCAGCCTTCGGGTTATCATTTGGCCTCGATAACCTGAAGGTGACTGTTTTCGTGGGTATTCGCGCGCAACAAAAAGAAAAAACCCGGCGTACTCTGATCGAGGCGGCGTTCAGCCAACTGTGCGCCAATCGCAGCTTTTCCAACCTCAGTCTGCGGGAAGTGGCGCGGGAGGCCGGCATTGCGCCTACCTCCTTCTATCGTCATTTTCGCGACATGGAGGAGCTGGGGCTGACCCTGGTGGATGAAGGCGGCCTGACCCTGCGCCAGTTGATGCGCCAGGCGCGTCAGCGCATCGCGGGTGGCGGCAGCGTCATCAGCACCTCGGTACAGACGTTCATGGAGTTCGTCGAGAACAACCCGAACATCTTCCGGCTGCTGCTGCGCGAGCGCTCCGGCACCTCTGCTGCATTTCGCCAGGCGGTGGCGCGGGAGATCCAGCACTTTATCGCCGAGCTGACCGACTACCTCGAAGCCACCACGGGGGCGCCGCGGGAAGAGGCCTACATCCAGGCCGAGGCCATGGTGACCATCGTCTTCAGTGCCGGTGCCGATGCCCTCGACATGACCAGCGAGGAGTGCCGGGCCCTGTCCGATCGCACCATCCGTCAGCTGCGCATGATCGCCATGGGCGCCGAGGTCCAGAACCAGAAGCGCCGTGAACCTCTCTCTTAAGTCAAAGGATGGACAGCTCCATGCATGACCAGAACACGATTCCGAAGAAACCACTGCTGCTGGCCCTGCTCATCGGCATCTGTGGCGATGCCTCCCTGACGGTCTTGTCAGAGTCTGCGGTGCCCTTCTCCTTCTTCCCGATGATCGCCTTCGTGCTGGCCGCCTATCAGCTCTACCAGCACTACCGTCATGTCTCGCTGGAGGGCAACACCCCGGTCTGCATGCTGCTCAGCTTCTTCATCGGCGTGTTCGGTCATTCGGCGCTGGTCAAGGTGCAGTACCCAGAGCTTGGCAGCAACTTCTTCTCGCTGATCATGATGTTGCTGTTGCTGGCCGTGCTCTCCATCAAGCTCGGTATCAGCGTGGGGAAAAAAGAGAAGGAGTGACCAGCACTCCTTCCATCACCACCATGACAGAGCCGGGATTACCCGGCTTTGTTGTCTTCGCCGCGCCGCTTGGCATCGACGATGGCCTGCAGCCTGGCGCGGATCTCAACCATGCCGAATACCCCGAACACCAGCACCTGGGTAAACTCGAGCCGGCTCACCGCGAAGTAGGGCTTGCAGGCAGCCTTGACCATGCTGGCCTGCACCCAGTGCATCAGGATCACGATCACGCCGCACACCGGCAGGAAGCCATTGAGCTTGCCCGGCAGCGGGGCGATCAGGCTAACTAGCACGCCGAACCAGAAGAACAGGATCAGACCCATCGCCAACAGATTAAACACCCGCTTCATCGTTTACCTCCCGCACATAGTGTTGATAGCAGGCCTGATTTGACCGGCCTGTTTGTCCTTGAGTCGTTGTCCAGATTGATGAGGAGGGGCACCGTGCCCATCTTCCCCCTTTAAACCGCGGCGTCATTGTTGATGTCTCGCAGATAGAGCTGGTAGCAGACCTGACCCGCTTGCTTGTCCTTGAGCAGTTGCCAGCTGGTCGGCAGCGGCAGATCGGCCATCTCCTTCTCCCGCTCCAGATAGATGAGGGCGTCCGGTGCCAGCCAGCCGCGCTGTTCCAGCAGCTCGCACACCTGGGGCAGCAGCTCGCGGCGAAAGGGGGGGTCGAGAAACACCAGGTCGAACGGCGTGGCCGGCCCCAGCAGCCAGCTGACGGCATCGGCCTGGATCACCAGGCCCTGGCTGCTGCCGAGGGTGGTCAGGTTCTTCTTGATCTGCTCGGCGGCGCCCCTGTCCATCTCGATCAGGGTGACCTGCTCGGCGTAACGCGACAGCGCCTCCAGCCCCAGCCCGCCGCTGCCGGCGAACAGATCCAGGCAGCGGGTGCCGCGCACATGGGGAGCCAGCCAGTTGAAGATGGTCTCCTTGACGCGATCCGTGGTGGGTCTGAGTCCTTCCACATCCCTGACCGGCAGTTTGCGGCCTCGCCACTGGCCGCTGATGATTCTTACAAAGCCCGATTTCCCCTGCGGGGTTGGGCTCTTGCTCGGGCCGTTACGGCTGGATTTCACTCTGGGCATCGCGTTTCGTCGTCAGAAAATAAAGTGATAGTATAAGGCGGTTCATTTTTATGCCGACCCGCCGAGGGACGGCTATCTTAGCAGTCAGCCTTTGATGTGAGTATTTTTAGATGGCAAAAGGTTTGTTTTCCTGGCTGGGTTTCGGCCGCAAGAAAGAAGAGGCTGAGGCTGTCCAACCACAGACACCGCAAGCCACCCCGACTACCGCTGAGCCCGACGTTGCGGCTCATCCCGCTCCCGTTTCCGAGACGACTGTTTCCGATAGTACGCCGGCCGTCGCTGCTGAAGTGCCCGCCAGCGCACAGAATTCTGTTTTGCACGATGATTGCTGTCCGCCTGCCGAGCTGGACGACCATGGTCCGCTGGTGGTGGAGGAGTGCGCCTCCGATCTGGAGCCGGTGATCGTCAATGAAGCCCTGATCGCCGAAGAGGAGCGCGCGGCTGCCGCGGCGCAAGCCGCTGAGGCTGCCCAGGTGGCGGCCGATCTCAAGGCAGCGGAAGAAGCCCGCCTTGCCGCCGCCGCTCAGGCTGCCGAAGAGGCTCGTATTGCCGCCGAAGTCCGCGCCGCAGAAGAGGCTCGCATTGCTGCCGAAGCCCGCGCTGCGGAAGAGGCTCGCGTTGCTGCCGAGGCCCGCGCTGCGGAAGAGGCTCGCGTTGCCGCCGAAGCCCGCGCCGTGGAAGAGGCTCGCATTGCCGCCGAAGCCCGCGCCGCAGAAGAGGCCCGTATCGCAGCCGAAGCCCGCGCCGCAGAAGAGGCTCGCCTTGCTTCCGAAGCCCGTGCCGTAGAAGAGGCTCGTCTTGCCGCTGAAGCCCGTGCCGTAGAAGAGGCCCGTATTGCCGCTGAAGCTCGCGCTGCGGAAGAGGCTCGTATCGCTGCCGAAGCTCAGGCTGCCGAGGAAGCCCGGATCGCCAAAGAGGCCCAGCGGGCGGAAGATCTGCGCCTGGTGGCCGAGATGGAGGCTGAGGCTGCCGCACTGGCCGCACTGCCACTGGCAGCCAAGGTGGACGACGACACCCAGGACAAGCCGCAGCGGGAGGGCTTCTTCGCCCGCCTCAAGCGCAGCCTGGTGCGCACCAAGGAGAACATCGGTTCCGGCTTCTTCGGCCTGTTCCGTGGCAAGAAGATCGACGACGAGCTGTTCGAGGAGCTGGAGACCCAGCTGCTGACTGCGGATCTCGGCGTCGACACCACCACCCGCATCATCGAGGGGCTGGTGCAGCACGCGGATCGCAAGCAGCTCAAGGATGCCGAGGCGCTCTACGGCCTGCTCAAGCAGGACATGGGCGAGATGCTGGCCAAGGTCGAGCAGCCGCTGGTGATCGACACCGACAAGAAGCCTTACGTCATCCTGATGGTGGGCGTGAACGGGGTCGGCAAGACCACCACCATCGGCAAGCTGGCCAAGCAGTTCCAGGCCGAGGGCAAGAGCGTGATGCTGGCCGCTGGCGATACCTTCCGTGCCGCCGCCGTCGAGCAGCTGCAGGTGTGGGGCCAGCGCAACAACATTCCGGTGATTGCCCAGCACACCGGCGCCGACTCCGCCTCCGTCATCTATGATGCCATCGAGGCGGCCCGCTCGCGCGGGGCCGACGTGCTGATCGCCGATACCGCCGGCCGCCTGCAGAACAAGAGCAATCTGATGGAAGAGCTCAAGAAGGTGGTGCGGGTGATGAAGAAGCTGGACGATGCGGCGCCCCACGAAATCATGCTGACCCTGGACGCGGGCACCGGCCAGAACGCCCTGAGCCAGGCCAAGCTGTTCAGCGAGGCGGTGGGGCTGACCGGCATCACCCTCACCAAGCTGGATGGCACCGCCAAGGGCGGCGTCATTTTCGCGGTGGCCGACAAGTTCCAGATCCCGATCCGCTACATCGGGGTGGGCGAGGGGATCGACGATCTGCGTCCGTTCGTCGCCAACGACTTCATCGAGGCGCTTTTCAGTCGCGAGGAGTGAGTGTCTTCGCGATGAGCAAGCTCGGGCGCCGTGAGTTGAGCGCCCCCTGCCCCGACCCAGGTCGGGGCTTGTCACTGTCAGGGAACCGTTATGATCCGTTTTGACAAGGTCAGCAAGGTTTACAGCGGCGGCCATCAGGCGCTGCAGAAGGTCAGTTTTCATCTGCGCAAGGGGGAGATGGCCTTTCTGACCGGGCACTCGGGCGCAGGCAAGAGTACCCTCCTCAAACTCATCAGCGTAATGGAACGGCCGACCGACGGCCGCGTCTTCTTTCATGGCGATGACGTCAGCCACATCAAGCGGGGGGAGATCCCCTATGTGCGCCGCCAGATCGGCATGATCTTTCAGGATCACCGCCTGCTGATGGACCGCACCGTGTTCGACAACGTGGCGTTGCCGCTGGTGATCGACGGCTACAGCCATGGAGACATCAACAAGCGGGTGGCCGCTGCGCTCGACAAGGTGGGGCTGCTCGGCAAGGAGCGCTACCAGCCGCGCATGCTCTCCGGCGGTGAACAGCAGCGGGTCGGCATCGCCCGCGCCATCGTCAACAAGCCGCCGCTGCTGCTGGCGGATGAGCCAACCGGCAACCTGGATCCCCAGCTCTCCATGGACATCATGCGGCTGTTCGAGGAGTTCAACCGCTTCGGCGTCTCCGTGCTGATTGCCACCCACGATCTGGGGCTGATTGCCCGCATGCGCTATCGCACCCTGACCCTCAAGGCGGGTCGCATGTATTCGTCCGGGGAGGAGCTCTGATGGCCATTCGTGCGCGTCACAAACAGCCGCCGCTGCGGCGCTTCATGATGTACTGGGTCGACCACGCCCGCCAGGCCTTTGCCAGTCTGGGGGAGCTGTGGCGCAATCCGCTCGCCTCCCTGATGACGCTGGCGGTGCTGGGAGTGAGCCTGGCGCTGCCCTCCTGCTTCCACGTGCTGCTGAAAAACGCCGAGGTGGTGGAGGGGAGCTGGCAGACCAGTTCCCAGATCTCCCTCTACCTGCGCAAGGATCTGCCCGAGCAGAACATCCTCGACATGAAGCAGCGGATCCTGCTCTACCCGGAAGTGGAGTCGGTCACCTACATGAGCCGGGATGAGGCGCTCAAGGAGTTTCGCGAGATCTCCGGCTTTGGCGATGCGCTCGACTACCTCGACAGCAACCCGCTGCCGCCGGTGCTGAGCGTGATCCCGGATCCGCGCTGGCAGAACCCGGAAGGGGCGGCCGAATTGCTCAACAAGCTGAGCAACGAAGACGGGGTCGAGCAGGGCAAGCTGGATCTGCAGTGGCTGACCCGGCTGCAGGGGATCATGAACCTGCTGCGCCACACCATCACCGGCATCGCCGTGCTGCTGCTCTCCGCGGTATTGCTGATTGTCGGTAACACCCTGCGCCTGAATATCCTCAACCAGCGTTCCGAGATCGAAGTGCTCAAGCTGGTGGGGGCGACCGATGCGTTTATCCATCGTCCCTTCCTTTATACCGGCATCTGGTTCGGGGTCATCGGTGGCATGCTGGCCTGGTGGCTGACCGAGGTGATGGTGATCTGGAGCGAAGGGGTGGTGAAGGAGCTGGCGGGTCTCTACAACAGCAACTTCAGGCTGGTGGGCATGGGAGCGGTGGACGGGATCAACCTGATCCTGCTGGGGGCCCTGCTGGGGCTGATCGCCTCCTGGTTTTCGGTCCATCGCCACATTCGCGACATCGAACCGTCCTGATTAATTTATCAGCGTTTCAAAGCGCTGGATTTTGCGACCTGGATCAAGTAAAAGAGTGGCCGTTTCTGGCACGGCCACCGTTCTGGGAGTAATCTGGATAGCACCAGTCTTCAGGATCTTCTCTGGATCCTGTGAACCTTCTGATTTATAAGCAGTCTACAATTGCGAAGAATTTATACGGGTGTGGCCCCTATGCCTTGCTCGTCTGACTTGGCAAGCATGTGAAGGTTGCGAGCTCCGCAACAATGGACTTAGCATGCTACTTTTCGGGGGTCCTTCATTGTGACCCCCTTTTTTTGACTGTTCATTCATGATTCATCCTGCCGGCCTAAGATAATTCCGGTTCAGACATGCCAGTCATGTTTGATGCAGGCCGCAGAATGGCGTCCGGTCAGTAGACAGACCCTCTCAGGGTGTTAGACTGATTCGATTGAAAAGTAAGAGGTAGAACATGGGAACTTCATTGCAGCGCACTATGGCTCTGATTCCGCAAGGTAGTCTGGAAGGCTATATCCAGGCAGTAAACTCGATTCCGGTGCTGAGCGCAGAGGAAGAGCGTGAGCTGGCTGAGCGTTTGCAGCAGGAAGGCGATCTCGAGGCTGCCCGTCAGCTGGTTATGTCGCACCTGCGTTTTGTCGTTCACGTCGCCAAGAGTTATGCCGGTTACGGTCTGCCCCAGGCCGATCTGGTGCAGGAAGGCAACATCGGCCTGATGAAGGCGGTCAAGCGCTTCGATCCGAGCGTCGGTGTGCGTCTGGTCTCCTTCGCGGTGCACTGGATCAAGGCCGAAATCCACGAATACGTGCTGCGCAACTGGCGCATGGTCAAGGTGGCAACCACCAAGGCCCAGCGCAAGCTCTTCTTCAACCTGCGCAAGTCCAAGAAACGTCTCGGCTGGCTGAACCACGAAGAAGTCCAGGCCGTGGCTGCTGACCTCGGCGTCTCCGCCGCCGACGTCACCGAGATGGAAGCGCGCATGAGCAACTACGATCAGGCGTTCGATCTGGTCGGTGATGAGGACGAAGAGGGCGGTTTTGCGCCGGTCCACTATCTGGAGGACAAATCCTCCGATCTGGCCGCCACCATCGAGAACGACAACTGGGACGATCATGCGACCCGTCGTCTGAGCTCGGCCCTGGCCACCCTGGATGAGCGCAGCCAGCACATCATCCGCGCCCGCTGGCTGGACGATGACAGCAAGACCACCCTGCAGGAGCTGGCCGATACCTACGGCGTCTCCGCCGAGCGGGTGCGTCAGCTTGAGAAGAATGCCCTCAAGAAGCTGAAGGATGCGATGGAAGCGTAATCCTATGCGCCGGGCGGGTTCGTCAGCTTGAGCAGCACGCGCCCAGGCAGCTGAAAGATACGAGGGAGGCCTGAGCCTCCTGATGAAAACAGGGCCTGATGGCCCTGTTTTTGTTTGGCGGAGATCTGGTCGGCCTTGCCTTGGTTACCCTTGTGTATGGTATGTTGCCGCCACTGCCACAGTAGGGAGAGCAGATAGTGAAACTCTTGAACGACTTGTTTACCAACAACCGCGAGTGGGCGGAACGGATCAAGGCTGAGGATCCCGAATTCTTTGCTACCCTCTCCGCCCAGCAGGCCCCCGAATACCTCTGGATCGGCTGCTCCGACAGCCGGGTACCCGCCAACCAGCTGATGGGGCTGCTGCCGGGGGACGTATTCGTCCACCGCAACGTCGCCAACCTGGTGGTACACACCGACTTCAACTGCCTCTCGGTGCTGCAATACGCGGTCGAGGTGCTCAAGGTGAAGCACATCATCGTCTGCGGCCACTACGGCTGCGGCGGCGTCAAGGCGGCGATGCAGAACCAGGAGCTGGGGCTCATCGACAACTGGCTGCGCAACATCAAGGATGTCTACTTCAAGTATCGCGAGCAGCTGGATGCCATCGAGGATGAGCACGAGCGCTTCGACTACCTGTGCGAGCTGAACGTGGCCGAGCAGGTGGCCAACGTCTGCCACACCACCATCATCCAGAACGCCTGGCGCAAGGGGCAGGAGCTGGCGGTGCACGGCTGGATCTACGGCATCAAGGACGGTCTGCTGCACGATCTCGATCTCTGCATCAGCGGGCCTGAGCAGATCCCGGACGTCTATCGCGCCTGGCCGGACATGCGTCCGCCCCATCGCCGTCGCTGAGGAGCATCCCGTTGGCACCGGCCCTCTATCTGCAGATCAAGCAGCACATCCTGGACGGGATCCGCGAACGCCACTATCAGGCGGGCGACCGGATCCCGACCGAGGCCGCCCTGTGCGAGCAGTTCACCGTGAGCCGGATGACGGTCAACAAGGCGTTGCGCGAACTGGTGGCCGAGGGCTGGCTGGTGCGCACCGCCGGCTCCGGCAGCTTCGTGGCGGACCGGCGCACCGAGTCGCCGCTGCTGGCCATTCGCAACATCGCCGACGAGATCGCCGAGCGGGGCAGCGAGTACAGCGGCCGGGTGATCCGGCTGCAGCGCCAGGCCGCCGACGAGAAGGTGGCGGTGCAACTGGGGCTGCGGGTCGGGGCGCCCATCTTTCACAGCCTCATCGTCCATCAGGCCGACGGTGAGCCGCTGCAGCTGGAGGAGCGCTTCGTCGATGCGGAGCGGCTGCCGGAGTATGGCGAGCAGGATTTTGCCAGCCAGACCCCCAATCGTTATCTGATGGAGGTCTGCCCCCTCTCCGAGATGGAGCACGTGGTGGAGGCGGTGCTGCCGAGCGCCGGCGAAGCCGGCTTGCTGCAGGTACGGGTCGATACCCCCTGCCTGCTGCTGCATCGGCGTACCTGGTCAGATGGTTATCTGGTCTCCTATGCCCGCCTGCTCTCGCCAGGCTCCCGCTACAAGTTGAGCTCCAAGACCAGTCTCAGCTAATTGTATATACATATCATTTTTGACAAAGCCCGCCTCTGGCGGGCTTTTTTGTGTTTAAGCTCTAATGAACACGCTGTTATCAAGATGTGAACTTGATCCTTTCTTTCCCGTCAGAGATCGGATATAAGTTAATGTATATACATTTAGAGGTCGGTATGAACAAGGAACTGTTGAACTGCGAGCGGGTCTGGCTCAACGTGACACCCGCCACCCTGCGCTCCGATCTGGCTGACTACGGTCTGCTGGAGCCCCATGCCCTCGGCGTTCATGAGGGGAGGATCCACGCCCTGGTGCCCATGCAGGATCTCAAGGGCCCCTATCCCGCCCATTGGCAGGACATGAAGGGCAAGCTGGTTACCCCCGGCCTCATCGATTGCCACACCCACCTCATCTTCGCCGGCAGCCGTGCCGAAGAGTTCGAGCTGCGCCAGAAGGGTGTGCCTTATGCCGAGATCGCCCGCAAAGGCGGCGGCATCATCAGCACGGTGCGTGCCACCCGTGCCGCCAGCGAGGATCAACTGTTTGAGCTGGCACTGCCACGGATCAAATCGCTGATCCGGGAAGGGGTCACCACGGTGGAGATCAAGTCCGGCTACGGCCTCACCCTGGCAGACGAGCTCAAGATGCTGCGGGTGGCCCGCCGACTGGGAGAGGCGCTGCCGATCCGGGTCAAGACCACCCTGCTGGCAGCCCATGCGGTGCCGCCGGAGTATCGCGACGATCCCGACTCCTGGGTCGAGACCATCTGTCAGGAGATCATCCCGGCCGCCGCCGAGGCGGGCCTGGCCGATGCGGTGGACGTCTTCTGTGAACACATCGGCTTCTCGCTGGCCCAGACCGAGCAGGTCTATCTGGCGGCGGATCAATATGGCTTGGCGGTGAAAGGGCACATGGATCAGCTCTCCAACCTGGGCGGCAGCACGTTGGCTGCCAACTTCGGTGCCCTCTCGGTGGATCATCTGGAGTATCTGGATCCGGAAGGGGTCCAGGCGCTGGCTCACCGCGGTGTGGTCGCGACCCTGCTGCCCACCGCCTTCTATTTCCTCAAGGAGACCAAGCTGCCGCCGGTCGCCGCCCTGCGCAAGGCGGGGGTGCCGATGGCGGTCTCCTCCGACATCAACCCCGGCACGGCCCCCATCGTCTCCCTGCGGATGGCCATGAATATGGCCTGCACCCTGTTCGGCCTGACCCCGGTGGAGGCCATGGCCGGGGTGACCCGCCACGCCGCCCGGGCACTTGGCGAGCAGGAGCAGCTGGGACAGCTCAGGGTCGGCATGCTGGCGGATTTCCTGGTCTGGAACTGCGGCCATCCGGCCGAACTCAGCTACCTCATCGGCGTCGATCAGCTGGTGAGCCGAGTGGTCAACGGGGAGGAGACCCTGCATGGATAAGATCAACGGGATCGACATGTCGGTCTGGCAGGGGCGTCAGGATCCGGAAGACGGTGAACTGGCCCTGCGCTGGCATGACAGGGTGCGGCCCTGGCAGGGGCGCGGTGAACCCGGCGTGGTACTGCTCGGCTTTGCCTGCGATGAAGGGGTACGCCGCAACAAGGGGCGCGTCGGTGCGGCCGGTGCGCCGCTGGCGGTGCGCAAGCTGCTCGCCAACACGGCCTGGCATCTGGGCCAGCCGGTCTATGATGGCGGCGACGTGCACTGTGAGGATGGCGATCTCGATGCCGCCCACGAGCGGCTGGCCGAGCGGGTGGCCGCTGCCCTCGAGCAGGGCCAGTTCCCGCTGGTGCTGGGGGGCGGCCACGAGGTGGCCTTCGGCAGCTGGAGCGGCCTCAACCGTCATCTGGGCGGCCGTGGCAGGGTGGGCATCATCAACTTCGACGCTCACTTCGACCTGCGCATGAAGCAGGAGCAGGCGAGTTCCGGCACCCCCTTCTTCCAGATTGCCGAGCAGTGCGTCGCCCAGGGCTCGCCTTTTACCTACGCCTGCCTCGGGGTGGCCGAGACCGCCAACACCGCGGCCCTGTTTGCCCGTGCCGAGGCGCTGGGGGTGTGGCACGTGCTGGACGAGGCGATGACGCCGACCGAGCTGCCAGTCTTGCTCAACGGGCTGGATGCCTTTATCGCCCGCTGTGACCACCTCTATCTGACCATCGATCTGGACGTGCTGCCCGCCGCCGTGATGCCGGGGGTAAGTGCCCCTGCCGCCCGCGGCGTGGAGCTGGCGGTCATCGAACCGCTGATCGCCCATATCCGGGCCAGCGGCAAGCTCAGGCTCGCCGATCTGGCCGAGTACAACCCGAACCTGGATCAGGACAACCGCAGCGCCCGCGTGGCCGCGCGCCTGGTTCACCAGTTGACCAAGTAGCGGCGCACCGCGCCGCCTGACCGTATCGCTAAACAAGGAGTGTCTATGTCTGTACAACACCAGGATCCCCGCCACGATCCGAGCCGGATCATCCGTGCTCCCCACGGCACCCAGCTGACTGCCAAGAGCTGGCTCACCGAGGCGCCCCTGCGGATGCTGATGAACAACCTGGATCCGGAAGTGGCCGAGCATCCCCAATCCCTGGTGGTGTACGGCGGCATCGGTCGCGCCGCCCGCAACTGGGCCTGCTACGACAAGATCGTCGAGGTGCTGACCCGCTTGGAGGAGAACGAGACCCTGCTGGTGCAATCCGGCAAGCCGGTCGGCGTGTTCCAGACCCACAAGGACGCCCCGCGGGTGCTGATCGCCAACTCCAACCTGGTGCCGCACTGGGCCAACTGGGAGCACTTCAACGAGCTCGACAAGAAGGGCCTGATGATGTACGGCCAGATGACCGCCGGCTCCTGGATCTACATAGGTACTCAGGGGATCGTGCAGGGCACCTACGAAACCTTCTTCGCGGTGGCGAACCAGCACTTCAACGGCGAACCCAAGGGGCGCTGGATCCTGACCGGCGGGCTCGGTGGCATGGGCGGCGCCCAGCCGCTGGCCGCCACCATGGCCGGCTTCTCGATGATCGCGGTGGAGTGCGACGAGACCCGCATCGATTTTCGTCTGCGTACCCGTTACGTCGACAAGAAGGCCCACAGCCTGGATGAGGCGCTGGCCATGATCGAAGAGGCCAAGCAGAGCGGCAGCGCCGTCTCCGTCGGTCTGCTCGGCAACGCCGCTGACGTCTTCGCCGAACTGGTGGCCCGTGGCATCACGCCGGACGTGGTGACCGACCAGACCTCTGCCCACGACCCGGTGCACGGCTACTTGCCCCAGGGCTGGAGCGTGGCCCAGTGGCGCGACCTGCAGAAGAGCGCGCCGCAAGAGGTCAATGTGGCCGCCCGCCGCTCCATGGCTCGCCAGGTGGAAGCCATGCTGACCCTGCAGGCCCGCGGCGCCGCCACGCTCGATTACGGTAACAACATTCGCCAGATGGCGCTGGAAGAGGGGGTCAAGAATGCCTTCGATTTCCCTGGCTTCGTGCCGGCCTACATCCGCCCGCTGTTCTGCGAGGGCATTGGCCCGTTCCGCTGGGTGGCCCTCTCCGGCGATCCGGAAGACATCTACAAGACCGATCAGAAGGTGAAGGAGCTGATCCCGGACGATCCCCACCTGCACAACTGGCTCGACATGGCCCGCGAGCGCATCGCCTTCCAGGGCCTGCCGGCGCGGATCTGCTGGGTCGGGGTCAAGGATCGGGTGCGCCTGGGCCTGGCCTTCAACGAGATGGTGAAGAACGGCGAGCTGAAAGCCCCCGTCGTCATCGGCCGCGACCACCTGGACTCCGGCTCGGTGGCGAGCCCGAACCGCGAGACCGAGTCCATGATGGACGGCTCCGATGCCGTCTCCGACTGGCCGCTGCTCAACGCCCTGCTCAACACTGCCGGCGGGGCGACCTGGGTCTCCCTGCACCACGGTGGCGGGGTCGGCATGGGCTTCTCCCAGCACTCCGGCGTGGTGATCGTCTGTGACGGCACCGACGACGCCGCCAAGCGGGTCGGCCGCGTGCTGCGCAACGACCCGGCCACCGGGGTGATGCGTCACGCCGATGCCGGCTACGAGATTGCCATCAACTGTGCCGTTGATGAGAAACTGGATCTGCCGATGATTGACGGCGCCAACGGTGTCAAAGGAAAGGTGTAACACCATGTTTGAACTGACTATTACCCCGGGCGAGCTGGATCTCGCCACCCTGCGCCGCGTCAGCCGCGAGCCGGTACACGTTTCGCTGGATCCCTCCGCCCTGGCGGGGATCCACGCCTCCGCCGCCGTGGTTACCAAGGTGATCGAGCAAAACCGGGTGGTGTATGGCATCAACACCGGCTTCGGCCTCCTGGCCAACACCCGCATTCCGGTGGAGCAGCTGGACGAGCTGCAGCGCTCCATCGTGCTCTCCCATGCCGCCGGTATCGGCGAGTACATGGATGACGCCACCGTGCGGCTGATGATGGTGCTCAAGCTCAACTCCCTGGCCCGCGGCTTCTCCGGCATCCGGCTGGTGGTGCTGGAGGCCCTGATGCGGCTCATCAACGCCGAGGTCTACCCGGTGGTGCCGAAGAAGGGCTCCGTCGGCGCTTCCGGCGACCTGGCGCCGCTGGCCCATATGAGCTGCCTGCTCATCGGTGAAGGCAAGGCGCGCCACAAGGGCGAGCTGATCGACGCCACCACGGCCCTCAAGATTGCAGGCCTGGAGTCCATCGCGCTGGCACCGAAAGAGGGGCTGGCCCTGCTCAACGGCACCCAGGCGAGCACTGCCTTCGCGCTGGAAGGGCTGTTCCACGCCGAGGATCTCTACGCCGGCGCCATCACCATAGGCGCCATGAGCGTGGAGGCGGCCCTTGGCAGCCGCCGGCCTTTCGATGCCCGCATCCACGCGGTGCGCGGTCAGCGCGGCCAGATCGACGCGGCCGCCTGCTACCGCCACCTGTTGGTGGATGGCAGCGAGATCGGCATGTCCCACCACAACTGCGAGAAGGTGCAGGATCCTTACTCCCTGCGCTGTCAGCCCCAGGTGATGGGCGCCTGCCTGACCCAGATCCGTCAGGCCGCCGAGGTGCTGGTGTGCGAGGCCAACGCGGTCTCCGACAACCCGCTGGTGTTTGCCGAGGATGAGGACATTCTCTCCGGCGGCAACTTCCACGCAGAACCCGTGGCCTTCGCCGCCGACAACCTGGCGCTGGCCATCGCCGAGATCGGCTCGCTCTCAGAGCGTCGCATGGCACTGCTGATTGACTCGCGCATGTCCGGTCTGCCGGCCTTCCTGGTCAACAACGGCGGGGTGAACTCCGGCTTCATGATCGCCCAGGTCACCTCGGCGGCGCTCGCCTCCGAAAACAAGACCCTGGCCCACCCGGCCTCGGTGGACAGTCTGCCCACCTCCGCCAACCAGGAGGATCATGTCTCCATGGCCACCTTCGCCGGTCGCCGGCTGGCGGACATGGCCGAGAACACCCGCGGCATCCTGGCGGTGGAACTGCTGGCGGCAGCGCAAGGGTTGGATTTCCGCGCACCGCTGCGTTCCACCGAGCTGGTGGAGCTGGCCAAGGGCCGCCTGCGCGAAGAAGTCAGCTTCTACGACAAGGACAGGTACTTCGCGCCGGACATCGAGGCGGCTGCCGCCCTGCTGGGCCGTGCCAGCTACAACGACCTGATCCCGGCCGGCGTGCTGCCGAGCCTCTAAGCGGCCATTCAGCCCATGACAAAAGACCGCCCATCGGGCGGTCTTTTCGTTGCTGGGGTTGATGATTCAGCGGTTATTCGTGCTCGAACATCAGGAACAGGTAGACCACGAACAACACCAGGTGGGTAGCCCCGTGCAGCGCATTGGTGCGGCCGCTGCTGAAGGTCACCTTGCACACCATGAGGGTGGTGATGAGCAGCACCATGTCGGCGGCGGAGAGGCCCAGACGCACCTCCTGCCCCAGCATGGCGCCGATGAACAGCACCGCGGGCACTGTGAGGGCGATGGTGGCCAGCACAGAGCCGAAGTAGAGGTTCATGGCCCGCTGCAGCTGATTGTTGAAGGCCGCCTTGATGGCGCCGACCGCCTCGGGGGCCAGCACGATACAGGCGACGATGAAGCCCCCCAGCGCCGGCGGCGCCGCCAGCACCTTGACCCCGTGGTTGATGGGAATGGCGAGGGTCTTGGCCAGCAGGATCACCACCACCAGATAGGCGAGCAGCAACAGGGTGTGGTAGACGTTGCTCTGCAGCGGGCCGTGGTGTTCTTCGTAATCCTCGTGATCGCTGTCGATGAAGAAGTGGCTGTGGCTGCGGGTCTGGATCAGCAGGAAGACGCCGTAGAGCAGCACCGAGATGATGATCAGCATCCAGGACATGGCGCTCGACATGCTGCCGATGTTGCCCCCTTCGGTGAAGTTGGGCAGCACCAGGCAGAGCAGCGCCAGCGGAATGATGGCCACCAGATAAGATTTGACCCCGTCCAGATTGAAGCTCTGGGTGTGGTAGCGCCAGCCGCCAAACAGCAGGGTGAAGCCCACCAGGCCGTTGGTCACCAGCATCACCACCGCAAACATGGTGTCGCGGGCCATCACCGGATTGGGTTCGCCGGTCAGCATGACCGAGGAGATCATCACCACCTCCAGCGAGATGACCGACAGGGTCAGGATCAGGGTGCCGAAGGGTTCGCCCAGCTTGATGGCGAGGGCATCGGAGTGGCGCACCACCGAGAAGATGGCCCAGGTGACGATGGCAAGCAGCACAGCCGACACCGGAAGATAGATCCCGAGCGGAGTTGTCTCTGTCAGCAGGTCGCTACCGAGCGTCTTGAAGAAGAGCAGGGTGAGCAGGCCGACGGGCAGGGCAATCTCTTGCCGGATAAATGACTTCATAGGCAGTGGTTCTCATCTCGGGGCGGCGTGAGCCGACGGGTATGGAGCAGGATGGCATGTCACCGCAGTGACGGCCCTGCCAATGATAAAGGCTGTTGTCCGCGCAAGGAAAAAACATTTTGTTGCAAGATATGAGGGGAGCCGCATCCTCACCCGCTGCCAGTACAGAGTCGTGCTCGCCTGTGCGGTCGAGGGGGCGGTCGAGAGGGCAGAGGCTGGCTCAGCGCTCGCCCCCGTGGTTCTGGTACCAGGCCAGCAGCCAGATCTTCAGCTTGGTCAGGGCCATGGGCGGGGCATAGACGTAACCCTGGATCAGGTGCACGCCGTGCTGGTCCAGATATTCCACCTGATCCTGGCGTTCGACCCCCTCGGCAATCATCTCCATGCCCGACTCGCGGCCAAAGGCGATGGTGGCATCCAGCACGCTGCGCTTGAGATCGTCTGTGCCTATGGTGTCGACGAACATCTTGTCGATCTTGATCTGGCGGATGCCGAGTCGCTGCAGGTAGGCGAAGCCGCCGTAACCGGTGCCGAAGTCATCCAGCTTGAAGTGGTAGCCCCGCTGCTGCAGGGCGCCGATCTCGGCGCTCGCCGTCTCGATGTCGGTGATGGGCTTGCGCTCGGTCAGCTCGAAGGTGAGCTGGGCGGGAGAGGGCCAGCCGTGGCGCAGCAGCAGATTGCGCAGGTGCGGTTGTTCCAGGTGAGAGGCCACTATGTTGACGCTGACCCACTGGCCGGGGATGAGCTTGGGCAGGTCGGCGATGACTTTTTCCAGCAGCTGGCTGGTCATGGGCAGGATCAGCTCCTGCTCTTCTGCATAGTCGATGAAGGCCCCTGGCGGGATCAGGCCGCCGCCCCGCTGCCAGCGCAGCAGCGCCTCGAATCCCACCACCTGCTGGCTGCGGCTGTCCACCACGGGTTGGTAGAAGGGCACGAACTCCCGCCGCGCCAGCCCGGCCTGCAACAATCCCTTGAGCGAGCGCCGGTAGTTGCGCAGCCCCCAGTAGGCCGCGACCAGCAGGGCCCCGACGGCGGCGCCGCACCAGAGCCCGTAGTAGCGGGCCTGCTGCAGGGCGTACTGCTCGAGCGCCCGGCCCGCCCACAGGGTCTGCCGGATCTGCTCGTGGGGATCGAGAAAACTGAGGCTGAGGCTTTGACTGCCTGCCTCCTCCTTGATGGCGCTGTCGCCGCGGGGGAAGGTCGGGCTGGAGCCCCCCGGTTGCAGCTGGCTGAATTCGAGGTAGAAGCAGTTGGCGCAGGGATATTGCAGCAGGGCGTGGCTCCAGCTGTTGCTCAGCACCCAGTAGACTATGTTGCCGCCGCTGCGGTAGTAGGCGACTATCTCCTGTTCGGTGTTGAAGCGGGCCTGGGTGGCCGCGATCCCGAAAGCATCCTGATTGGGGTAGGGGGGCAGCTCGGCCAGGGTGAAGGGCAGATCCATCCCCAGGCTGGAACAGCCGCCACCGGAGGCGAGCAGCAGCCCCTGGATGCGGATGTGTTCGTTGTAAAAACGGGGGGCCCGCAGCAACGCCATGTCCTGCTCGCCGCAGTCAAAATGGAACTGCACCAGCTGGTTGCGGATGCTCTCGTCCAGTACCTGATGGCGCTCCACCAGGGCGGCATTGATCTCCTCTTTCTTCTTCTGCAGCAGCTGGTGGGCCAGGGTGCCGCCGAGCAGCTGGCTGAGGGGCAGACTGGCCAGCAGCGGCAGGCAGAACAGCAACAGAGTGAGCCAGAGTGGGGAGATGGTTCGCAAGGGGCACCTGCCTGATGGGCGAATAGGATGCATATGAGTGGCATCATCATAGTGCATTAGCTGCATCGATTTGAGCGGAGGCGATCACACTTGTGTCGTAGATTTATAATCTGCTGATAAATAATGGTTTTATAAAATCGGCTGCTGAAGATTCAATCGCTGACCTGTCATAAATGACAATTGTCCAGCTTATCTGAAGTGGCTAGAGTAGCCGTGCGGTTTGACTCACCGTGTGTTCAATACTCCTGTATCTGTTTTTTTGTCAGTAGCACAGAGTGTTAGTTTTGATATGAGTGTTTCTTTTGGTCCCCTCTGCGGGACCATTTTTCTGCCTGTCATTCGGCCATGGCCCTGAGCCCAGCCTCTCTTTCTCTTCCTTGATCCTCCTTTTTTGGCCGCCACCCTGTCCGGGGCTTGGTGTTCTCGCACCTGTTTGGGTATGCTCGCCCGCTTAATTCCAGAAGCGGGATCTTCGTCCATAGGCGCGCTTCAAGGTTGGCTGATACGATGAAGCCACATGGAAGTTGTCGGGCATACGGAAAGGTACATGAAACTGACCACCCAGCTTGTCTCGTTTATTACCCTGTGCGTCATCGCGGCCATGGCCATGGTGCTGCTTGGCGGGGTGTTCAGCTTTCGCGAGCTGGGCATGGAGCTGCAGCAGAAGAAGGTCAACTCCCTGGTGGAGATCATCGACAAGCAGCTGGAGATCGCCGACGATCATCAGGATCTCACCCGCTGGCTGCCGACCCTGCTGCGCTCGGCCCACGTGGTTGAGCTGGAGATCCGCCAGAACAAGCAGCGGATCTACTGGTTTCGCGACGTGCAGCAGCCGACCGACGAGAGCCTGCTGATCCCCTATCACCAGGCCATTCCCCATCAACCCGACATGCAGGCCGACTTCAAGCTGGAGCGACCGTTCAAGGAGTTCGAGTACTCCATCAAGGCCATGTCCGGCATCTCTCTGGGCATCTTCATCGTGGTGTTCGGTCTCTGGTACTCCATCCGCTGGCTGCGTTTGCAACTGCGCGGGGCCGAGCTGCTGGCAGAGCGGGCCCAGCTGATCCTGGACGGCAAGCTGACCAAGCTGGCCCACGATCCGGCCGACGAGTGGCCGCAGTCCGCCAGCCAGGCCCTCGATTATCTGCTGGCCGAGCTGGCGGATGCCCGCAAGGAGCGCAGCCGCTTCGACAACTTCATCCGCAGCAACGCCTTCGTCGACAAGCTGACCGGCATCGGCAACCGGCTGTTCTTCGACAACCGGCTGGAGAGCGCCATCATGGAGGCGAGCGTGATGAGTGGCGGCGTGCTGCTGATCGAGCTGGCCGGGCTGGAGGAGCTGGATCCCGAGCTGAACGGCCGCCAGAGCCAGGATCTGCTGATGGAGGCGAGCGCCTCCATCGCCGCCTTCGTGCGCAAGCACAACGGTGCCCTGCAAGCCCGCTATGCCGGCCAGGTGTTTGCGGTGCTGCTGCCCAACATGTCGGAGAGCGAGATGGTGGATGCCGCCGGCCAGCTGCACAAGAGCCTGCAGCGACTGCACTGGCCCGAGGCGGTCAATGCCGACACCGCCGTCTATCTGGGAGCGGTCTGCTATCAGGCGCAGGATTCCCTGCTCAAGGTGCAGGAGGAAGCGGAGCTGGCACTCAAGAGTGCGCAACTGCAGGGTCACACCGGCTGGTTCCTCTACGAGAAGCAGCTGGACGAGGAGCAGAGCAGTAAGGGCACGGTGCGCTGGCGCACCCTGATCGGCCGGCGCATCGAAGAGCACGGCATCGACTTCTACGTGCAGCCGGTGCAGCAGGAGCGGGATCAGGTGGTGCTGCAGCAGGATCTGCTGATCCGGATCCACGACGAGCAGGGACGGGAACTGCAGGCCGGCGTCTTCATGCCGATGGCGGAGAAGGCGGGGCTGCTGCTGCCGCTGGATCGGCTGGTGGCACAGCAGACCCTCGCCCTGTTGCGTCAGCGCTCCGAGCAGAGCTGCCCCATCAGCCTGACCCTCTGCGCCCAGAGCCTGCTGCACCGGGAGTTCCAGCGCTGGCTGTTCTTCGATCTGTTCCAGCTGCCGCGCAGCACCAACGAGCGGCTGATCCTGCAACTCTCCGAGGCCCAGGTGACCCGCCACTACGAGGCGCTCAAGCGGCCGCTGCGGGCGCTGCGCATGCTGGGCTGCCAGCTGGCCATCGATCATGCCGGCCAGGATGTGGTGAGCACTCAGTACATCAAGGAGTTCGAGATCAACTTCCTCAAGCTGCACCCCAGCCTGGTGCGCGAGATCCACACCCGCCAGGTCAACCAGATGGCGGTGCGCAGCCTGGTGGGGGGCTGTGCCAATACCCGCACCCGGGTCATCGCCGTGGGGGTGGAGAGTGGCGACGAGTGGAAGATGCTGCGCCACCTCGGAGTGCACGCCGGGCAGGGCCCCTGGTTTGCCGAGCCACAGCGGCTGGTGCTGGAACCGGCCGGCGCCTGACGGAGGCAAGAGAGGGTCGCCCGGGCGACCCTCTCTTTTTTTGTGGTCAAGAGCGGTGGTTCAGCGCCTGCGCCGCGCCCGACCGTCCATCACAGGCGCCCCTGCTCTCTCAGCCCCGCCAGCCCCTGCATGCCGCCGGTGTGGATGAAGACGATCTTGCTGCCGCGCGGGATGCGACCGGCCGCCAGTTCGCGAAACAGCCCCCACATCGCCTTGCCGCTGTAGATGGGCTCAAGTGGCAGACCAGTCTCGGCGCTGAAGGACTGCACCCACTGCCAGAGCGCCGGAGTGAATTTGGCATAGCCGCCGTCGTGGTGATCCAGCGCGATCCGCCAGCCGGGCGTGTCGGCGGCGGCCGGGTGGAGGCGGCGCACTTCGTTGGCGATGAAGCTGCCCCCCTTGAGCACGGCGATGGCGAGGATCTGTTCCGGATCCCGCTTGCCGGCGATGAGCCCGGCCAGGGTGCCGCCGCTGGCACAGGGCAGCACCCAGAGATCCGGCGAGAAGGGCACCTCGTCGACCAGCTCGGCCACCCCGGGGATGGCCAGCGGGCTGCTGCCCCCCTCCGGCACTATCAGGGTCTCTTCATCCTGGAATTGGTCCAGCCAGGCGGGATCCTGCCGCCGCCGGTAGCTCTGGCGGTCGACAAAAATGAGATCCATGCCCCAGCCTTTCGCCGCGCTCAGGGTGGCGTTGCTGACGGCCTCCGGTTCCCCGCGTATGATGCCGGTAGTACGCAGGCCAGATTGGCACCCGGCCGCCGCCAGGGCATGGATATGATTGGAGTAGGCGCCGCCAAACGAGAGCAGATGGCGCTTGCCTTGCTCCTCGGCATACCGCAGGTGGTACTTGAGCTTGCGCCACTTGTTGCCCGAGATGGCGGGGTGGATCAGATCGTCCCGTTTGCACCAGAGCTGGACATCATGGGCGTTCAACAGCGGGTGCGAGACAGCGTGCAGCGGCGAGGGCAGCAGGGCCGGTTGCAACGGCAACGACAAGCCGGATTGGGGCTGGGGTGGCAATGAGTAATCCGTCATTTATCTGGAGGCTAATGCTCTGTTTATGCTAAGGTTTAATCCATTTTTGGCGGCCAGGTGCGGGTTTCAATGAAACAACTTTTCAGACGTTCGACCCCGGGCGGGCAGGTGGGACTCCTGTTGGCCGGCGATCGGATCATGCTGGCTTCGCTCGGCAACCCACCCATCTTCGCCACCCGCGCCATCAACGGCCCGCAAGAGTGGTCTCAGGCCATGGGCGAGCTGTTCAGCCGCCACGGCCTCGCCAAGTCTAAGGTGCGAGTCGCCCTCGCGGCCAGCCTTTATCAACAGGTCCAGATCGACAAGCCGGCGGTGCCCGATGCCGAAATGGCCGGCGCCCTGCCCTGGGCGGTCAAGGATTACGTCAACGAGCCCGTGCTGCAGCTCGCCATGGATTATGTGGACCTGCCCACCCCGCCGGCCGGCCGGCCGCGCATCAACGTGATCTGCGTGCCCAAGGCCCGGGTGCAGCAGCTGGCGGATGCGGTCAATCAGGTGGCTACCCTGGAGTCCATCGTCAGCGATGAGCTGGCGATGACCGCCCTCTACGAGCCGGATCAGACGGTACGCATGCTGCTGTGGCAGCCGAAGGGGCAGGACCTGCAGTTGTTGGTGTTCCATCAGGGGGGGCTCTGCTTCTCCCGTCAGTTGCGTGGTTTCACGGCCCTCGCCGGCGAGCACGAGCCGGACGCCATGCTGCTCGACTCGCTGGCGCTGGAGATCCAGCGCTCCCTCGATTACCTGGCGGGCCAGCTCAAGCTGCCGGAACTCGGGCAGATGCAGCTCGCCATCGCCTCACCTTTCATCGGTACCCTGGTGCGTCACATGGAGCAGACCTTCGGTTTTGCCGTCTCCGCCATGGCCAACAAGGCGATCCTGTCTGGAGTCGAATATCTCTCGGCCTATGCAGCGGCTCTGGGGGAGGATGCCTGATGAAGCGTCAGATCAATCTCTACGGTGCCGAGTTTCGGCCCAGACGGCAGTGGGCCAGCCTCAACCAGATGGCGCTGGTGTGGGGCGCTTGCGTGCTGGTGCTGCTGTGCGCAGCCGCCGTCATCGGCTGGCAGCAGCACGGGGTCGAGCGCGAGCTGGCCCAACTGCGGGCTGAACTGGAGGTCAAACGCGGCGAGGCGCAGCGGCTGGATGCCGAGCTGGCCCGCCACCAGGCCGATGGCCTGCTGCAGCAACAGCTTGTTACCAGGCAGGAGGAGCTGACCGCCAAGCAGGGCCTGATCAGGCAGCTGGGCAGCCTGGCGCTGCAAAAATCCAGGGGCTATGCCGGGCTGATGGCCGATCTCTCCCGTATCCGGGATCCGCAGCTCTCCTTGCAGCGGATCGAGATCGCCGACGGGCGTGTCAACCTGTCCGGCTTTGCCGGGCGCAGTCAGGACGTGCCGGCCTGGGTCAACCGTTTCAAGCAGACCCCCAGTCTGGCGGGCAAGCAGTTTGGTGAATTGACCTTGAGCCGCGACAAGGAGGGCCGTCTGGCCTTCCAGCTCAGCGGCATCGAACGGGAGAAGCCCTGATGAGCCTGAAAGCGCAGTGGCAGGCCTGGGCGGACAAGCTGGCCGCCCTCAGCCAGCGTGAGCGGGTGCTGATCATGCTGACCGGTGTGGTGCTGGTCGGTGCCATCGCTACCTATGGCTGGCTGGATGCCGCCGTCGTGCGGCTGGAGCAGGATCGGCTGGCGCTGAGCTCTGCCCAGCGGGATCTGGAGATCATGGATCTCGAGAACCAGGGCAAGCAGGCCAGGCTGGCGCGGGATCCGGATCAAAACGTGCGCACCCAGCTGGCTGGCGTGGATGAGGAGATCGGCAAGCTGGATGCGGCGCTCAAGGCCCAGACGGTGGATCTGATCCAGGCCCACGAGATGCCGGAGGTGCTGGAGGCGCTGCTGTCGCGCTCCGCCAATCTGCACATGGTGGCGCTCACTTCGCTGGCGCCCGAGCCGCTGATGGCGGGCGAGCAGCGCATAAACCTGTTCAAGCACGGCATCCGCCTCAAGCTGGAGGGCGGCTATTTCGACGTCTACCAGTACCTCAAGGCGCTGGAGGCGCTGCCGCGCCACTTCTACTGGAAGCAGTTTGACTATCAGGTGCAGGAGCACCCCAGGGCCGTGGTGGAGATGGAGATCTACACCCTCAGCACCAGCAAGGAGTTCATTCGTGGCTAGATGGTTTCCCCTGTGGGCGTGTCTGTTCACCCTGCTGGCCCAGGCACAGACCGAGGTGTTGCAGGATCCCACCGCTCCCTTGAGCGGCGTCACCGGTGGCGCCAGTGCGACCGGTTCCCGCGAGGCCGGTCTGCCCAGGCTGCAGAGCATCATGCTGGGCAACGGCCCGGCGCTGGCGGTGCTCAACGGCAGCAGCTATCGGGTCGGCCAGCAGGTCGAGGGCTATCGCGTGGTGGCCATCAGTGCAGATGCCGTGGTGCTGGAGAAGGGGGGCAAGCGCCTGTCGCTGACCCTGTTTGCCAGCAAGATCCGCATCTGAACGCGCTCCGTCCGGGATGGGCGGGGCCAGGTTTGTCGAGTTTAATTGCAAGTCAGGGCGCACTAATTACATGAAAAAACATCATCTCTGCCTGATTTCCGTGGCCGTGCTGACGGCAGGCTGTACCAGCTACCGCCACCCAGAACCCGTGCAGGCCAAGGACGCGCTTCGGCACGCCATGACCGAGCAGAGCAAGGCCGGTGCATTGACCAGCGTACCCAAGTCGGTACAGAGCGAACTGCTGCAACTGAACCGCCCGCCCCAGGCCATCAGCATGCCGGAGCCCAGGCTGCGCATCGCCGCGCACGACGTGGATGCGGTGGAATTTTTCGGCTCTCTGTTCAAGGGCTCCCGCTACAGCGTGGCGGTGCATCCCGGGGTGGTCGGCCAGATCTCGGTCGAGCTCAAGGACGTGACCCTGACCGAAGTGCTGGCGGTGGTGGGGGACATGTACGGCTTCGACGTGCAGCGCAAGGGCAACGTGTTTCACGTCTACCCGGCCGGGTTGCGTACCGAGACCATTCCGGTCAACTACCTGATGATGTCCCGACGCGGCCTCTCCCGTACCTCGGTCAGCACCGGCGGGGTGGCCTCTAACGACAGCAACAGCAGCAATAACAACAACTTAGATAACGCCAACGGCAGTACCAACAACAACACCAGCAACCGCTCCTCCAATGGCGGCTCGGGCAGTGACGGCAACGGCACCCGCATCGAGACCGACACCAACAGCGACTACTGGACCGATCTGCGCGACACCCTGCAGACCCTGGTCGGCAGCGGTGACGGTCGCGCCGTCATCACCAGCCCGCAGGCGGGTCTGGTCACCGTCCGGGCCTATCCGAAGGAGCTCAAGGCGGTGCGCGAGTTCCTCAACCAGTCTGAGAGTCATCTCAAGCGCCAGGTGGTGCTGGAGGCGCGGATCCTGGAGGTGGCCCTCAGCGAAGGCTACGAGCAGGGGGTGGACTGGAGCGGATTGACGGCCAGCTGGGATGGCAACAAGGGTATTCCGACGGTGGCTCAGCCCATCCTGACTGCTCCGGGCAGCGACCCTGCGTACAAGCTGTTGAACGGTGCCGGTTCGCTGGGAACCAGCCTGGTGGGCGCAACAAACCCGATTTTCAAGGCAATTGGTGGCGGTGCCGGTTTTACCATCACGGATGGCAACTTCAACGTGGCGGTCAACCTGCTCAAGACCCAGGGGGATGTGAATACCCTCTCCAGCCCGCGGGTGACGGCGACCAACAACCAGAAGGCGGTGATCAAGGTGGGGTCCGACGAGTATTTCGTCACCAACGCCTCCACCACGACCACCACCTCAGGGACATCGGCACCGATAGTCACGCCCAATGTAGAGCTGACCCCCTTCTTCTCCGGCATCGCGCTGGATGTGACGCCGCAGATCGACGAAGAGGGCAAGGTGCTGCTGCATATCCACCCCTCCGTCATCGACACCGAAGAGCAGAAGAAAACCATCGATGTCGGCACGGCGGATCCCTTGGTCCTGCCGCTGGCCAGGAGCTCGATCCGCGAGTCCGATACCGTGGTGCAGGCCAACAACGGCGACATCATTGTCATCGGCGGCCTGATGAAGACCGACAAGCAGGAGATCGTCAGCAAGGTACCGCTGCTGGGGGACATTCCCTGGGTCGGCGAGGCCTTCACCAACCGGCGCGAAAGCACCAAGAAGGTGGAGCTGGTGATCCTGCTCAAACCGACCGTGGTGGAGAAGGACACCTGGCAGAACGAACTGCAGCGCTCCTCCGAACTGCTCGACAAATGGTATCCCCCCAAGGGTTGATGGCATGAACGCGTATCAGGCTCTGTCCCCTGATCTGGTGCTGGCGGGTGGTCTGTTGCAGACCATCCGGCCTTGGCATGGGAGCTGACGACATGTACCTGAACCACTTCGGGTTGCAGGAGGCCCCCTTCGGCCTCACCCCCAACACCGGTTTCTATTACGGGCTGCCTCCGCATGAGGAGGCGCTGCAGGTGCTCAACTGGGCGCTGGCACAGGGGGAGGGCTTCATCAAGGTGACCGGCGAAGTCGGCACCGGCAAGACCCTGCTCTGTCGCAAGCTGCTGAGCGAACTGGGCTCCGAGGAGCGGCCGGTGCGTCTGGCCTGGCTGCCCAATCCCCATCTCACGCCGGCCGAGCTGCGCATCGCCCTGGCGCTGGAGCTGGGGTTGTCGGTGCGGGATCAGAGCGAGCTGGATCTGACCGATCGCATCCATCGCCACCTCATCAGTCTGCATCGGCAGGGGAGCCGGGTGGTGGTGCTGATCGACGAGGCGCAGGCGCTGCCGGACGAGACGCTGGAGGCGATCCGGCTGTTCGGCAACCTGGAGACCGAATCGAGCAAGCTGCTGCAGATAGTGCTGTTCGGCCAGCCCGAGCTGGACGCCAGGCTGGCCAAGCCTCATCTGCGCCAGCTGCGCCAGCGGATCGGCTTCTCCTACTGCCTGCGGCCGCTGCGTTTCGATGAAACCCGGGCCTACCTGGAGCACAGATTGCAGATTTCCGGTTATCGCGGGGCCCCGCTGTTTGGCGGCCGGGCGCTGCGCCAGCTGTGGCGCGCCTCGCGCGGCATTCCGCGACTCATCAACATACTGGCCCAGAAGTGTCTGATGCTGGCCTATGGCCAGGGGGCGCGCCAGATCGACTGCCGGCTGGTGCGGCTGGCCGTGCGCGACACCGATGACGCCCGCCGCTTCGTGCCGCGGCGCTGGTGGCCATTCGTGCTGCTGCTGGGCTGCGCCCTCGCCTATGGAGTCTGGCAATGAGCGTGATCAATCAGATGCTCAAGGATCTGGAACAGCGCCAGCAGGTGGGCGAGGGGGCCGTCTATGTGCCTCCCGTGCGCCAGCAGGGCTGGTGGATGTTGCTGCTGACCCTGATCTGCGGGCTGGCCCTCGGCATTCTGGGCTGGCGCACCTGGATCTACTGGCAGCAGAGCCAGCGGGTCGCTGAAGTTCGCCAGCTGCAGACGACCGGCGAGCCCAAACCGGACGCTGTTGCCCACGCCGTGCCCGCTCTTGTGCCGGCCAGTGCAGAACAGGAGCCGGTGGATCAGGTGGTGGCGCTGCCGACCCCGCGTCAGCTTGCTCCATCACCGGCCGCCGAGCCGCAACAGGCGCCGGAAGAGGCAGCCGTAGCTGCCATCGACGAGGAGGGGCCGAGCGATGAGGAGCTGCAACCCGACCTCTATGCCGAACTGACGGCGGAGCAGGAGGCCCCCGTGACCGCGCCGCGCAAGCCCGGCGTGCTCAAGATAGAGACGGTCAACCTCTCCGAGGCCGAACTGGCCACCCTGGCCGAGCGCAAGGCCACCACCGCCATGGCCAAGGGGCAGCTGCGCGATGCCCAGGACAACTACTATCAGGTGCTGGCCCACGACCCGCACAATCAGGGGGCGCGCGAACAGCTGGCGGGTCTGCTCTACGGCGAGGGGCGGCTGAGCGAGGCGAGCCAGCTGCTGGAGGAGGGGCTCAGGCTCGATCCGGGGCAGGCGGATTTTCGGCTGTTGTTGGCGCGGCTCGCCATCAGTGGCGGTGATCAGCGCAAGGCGCTGGATTGGCTGACCGGCTACCGACCGGATCTCGCCAGCAATCTGGACTATTACGCCACCTGGGCCGGGCTCAGCCAGGAGCTGGGCCAGCACACCGAGGCGGCGGATCTCTATGTGAAATTGTTGCGCCAGCAGCCGGATCAAGGCCGCTGGTGGCTCGGGCTCGGCGTGGCCGAGGATGGGCAGGGCCACAGCCAGCGGGCGCTGGACGCTTATCGCAATGCCCAGTTGCACGGCAACCTGGGCGAGGCCTCGACCAGCTGGCTTGAACAGCGTATTGCCCAGCTCGCCCCCTGACGGGCGGCCGGGATCACTTTTTTGGAGTTTGCATGGCACAACCCAGACTGAAAATGCGCCTCGGCGACCTGCTGGTACAGGAACAGATCATCTCGGATGATCAGCTGCAGCTCGCCCTGCAGCAGCAGCGTCAGACCGGCCGCAAGCTGGGCACCACCCTGATCGATCTCGGCTTCATCAGCGAGGTGCAGCTGCTGCAGTTCCTCGCCCGCCAGCTGGACGTGCCCTTCTTCGATCTCAACAACCTCACCATAGATGCATCGGCGGTGCCGCTGCTGCCGGAAGTGCAGGCGCGCCGCTACCGGGCGCTGGCGGTCAACCTCACCGACAACAGGGTAACGGTGGCCATGTCGGATCCGGCGGACCTGAGCGCCCTTGACGCCATCGCCGCCTTGCTCAGTCCCCGCGAGATGGTGCTGGCGGTGGCCCGGGAAGGGCAGCTGCTGGAGTATTTCGACCGCCTCTATCGCCGCACCCGCGAAATAGAGAGCTTCGCCGAGCAGCTGCACGAAGAGTATCAGGACGCCGGCTTTGAGCTCGGCTCCAGCAATCTGGGGGCCGGTGACGAGGGGGAGGCGACGGTGGCCAAGCTGCTGCGCTCCCTGTTCGAGGACGCGGTGCAGGTGGGGGCTTCTGATATTCACATCGAGCCTGACGAGAAGGTGCTGCGCATTCGCCAGCGCATCGACGGCATCCTGCACGAGAACATATTGAGCGAGGTGCGCATCGCCCAGGCGCTGGTGCTGCGCCTCAAGCTGGTGGCCGGCCTCGACATCTCCGAGAAGCGGCTGCCGCAGGATGGCCGCTTTAACATGAAGGTGCGCGGCCGCGACGTGGATGTGCGGATGTCGACCATGCCGGTGCAGTACGGCGAATCCGTGGTGATGCGGCTGCTGGATCAATCCTCCGGCATCCTGTCGCTGACCGAGACCGGCATGCCGCCGGAGATCCTGACCCGCTTCCGGCGTCAGCTCAAGCGACCCCACGGCATGATCCTGGTGACGGGGCCCACCGGCAGTGGCAAGACTACCACCCTCTATGGCGCCCTCTCCGAGCTCAACCAGGCCAGCCAGAAGATCATCACGGTGGAAGACCCGGTGGAATACCGGCTGCCCAGGGTCAATCAGGTGCAGGTCAATCCCAAGATCGGGCTTACCTTCTCCCACGTGCTGCGCTCCACCCTGCGCCAGGACCCGGACATATTGCTGGTGGGGGAGATGCGGGACAACGAAACGGTGGAGATCGGCCTGCGCGGTGCCATCACCGGCCACCTGGTGCTGACCACGTTGCACACCAACGACGCCGTCACCAGCGCCCTGCGCCTCATCGACATGGGGGCGCCCGGTTATCTGGTGGCGAGCGCGCTGCGGGCGGTGGTGGCCCAGCGGCTGGTGCGGCGGGTGTGCGAGCACTGCGTGGAGGAGAAGGCGCCGGACGAGGGCCAGGCCACCTGGCTGACCGTACTCTCCGGCGAAACGCCGGGCCAGCACGTCTACCACAAGGGACGCGGCTGCCAGAGCTGCAACTTCACCGGCTACGCTGGCCGGATCGGGGTGTACGAGCTGCTGGAGCTGGATCAGCCCATGATGGATGCCCTGCGCCGCAACGATGCCGAGGGCTTCGCCAGGGCAGCGCGGGAGCACGAGCACTACCGGCCGCTGGCCCTGACGGCGCTCGATTATGCCCGTCAGGGGATCACCTCGGTGGACGAGGTGCTGAGACTGGCCGAGGATCTGGGGTAAGTGATGACCAACTTCATCGGCAGTGAACGGGGCTGGCTGGCGCGAGGCACCCCATGAGCAGCTTCGCCTACAAGGGGCGCGACAGCCAGGGCAATGCCGTCAGCGGCGTGGTGGACGCGGCCAACGAGATGGCCGCGGCCGAGCAGCTGATGCGTCGCGGCGTGATGCCCACCGAGTTGAAACCCGGCAAGGCGAAGGCGGCCGCCCTCGACTGGTCCCTGTTGCTGGAGCGGGGCGTGCGGCTGGACGAGCTGGTGGTGTTCAGCCGCCAGATGTATGCCCTGACCCGGGCCGGCATCCCCATCCTGCGCGCCATCGCCGGGCTGGAGGAGAGTGCCCACAGCAAGCCGCTCAAGCGGGCGCTGCACGCGCTGGGAGAGGATCTGGGCAACGGCCGGCCGCTGTCGAGTTCGATGCAGGCCCATCCCAGGGTGTTCAGCAGCCTGTTCGTGGCCATCATCCACGTGGGGGAGAACACGGGTCAGCTGGAAGAGGCGTTCTTGCAACTGGCCAACTATTTTGAGCTGGAGCTGGAAACCCGCAAGCGGATCAAGACCGCCATGCGCTACCCCAGCTTCGTGCTGATTGCCATCGGCATCGCCATGGTAATCCTCAACATCATGGTGATTCCGGTCTTTGCCGGCATGTTCGCCAAATTTGGCGTCGAGCTGCCGCTGGCGACCCGGATCCTGCTCGCCACCTCCCACTTCTTCGTGCACTACTGGTGGGTGATGCTCGGCGTGCTGCTGGCCATGGTGTTCGGCTGGCGGCACTGGGTCAGCACGGTCAAGGGCAAGCTGACCTGGCACAGATGGCAGCTCAAGTTGCCCATTGTTGGCACCATCATAGAGCGCTCCCTGCTGGCCCGCTTCGCCCGCAGCTTCTCCATGATGCTCAAGGCCGGGGTGCCGCTCAACACGGCGCTGAGCCTGGTGGCCGACGCGGTGGACAACGCGCACATGGCGGGGCGGATCCGCGACATGCGGGCCGGCATCGAGCGGGGCGAGAGCCTGCTGCGCACCGCCGGGGCCAGCGGCCTGTTTACCCCGCTGGTGATGCAGATGATCGCGGTGGGGGAAGAGACCGGCCAGGTCGATGATCTGCTGCACGAGGCGGCCGAGTATTACGAGCGGGAGGTGGATTATGACCTCAAGAGCCTCACCGCCCGGATCGAGCCGATCCTGATCGGGATCGTGGCGGTCATGGTATTGATCCTGGCACTGGGTATCTTTACGCCGATGTGGGACATGATGCGGGCCGTACGCGGCAAATAGCCGGTATCTTTACCGTCACTGCGGGGCATGGTGTGCGCCGTACGTGGCAAATAACCGGTCAACGAGGCGGGATATGATGCGGGCGGTGTGGATAAGCGGCAGAGTGTGGAGCGAGACGGGTGAGTCGACAGTCACAACAGGATGAGCACTGGCTGGGAGGCTATCGGCGGCTGGCCGCGGTGATCCTGTTGCTGATCATAGTGGCGACCCTGGCCCGGAGCTATCTTGTCCACCGGGAGGAGGCGCTGGCCGTCAGCCTGACCCTGCTGGGGGAGCAGTTTGCCGAGCGAGCCCAGCGCCTGCACGGACTCTGGCTCGAGCAGCGACGACCGGCCCTGTTGCACGTCGACGGGGTGGCCTGGCAGTTTGATGCGCGGGGTTGGCCGCTGGGTAGCGGTGACCCGCTGACGCCCTCCGAGCATTGCCGCTGGCTGTGGGATCGGCTCATCGGCGCAACGGCCTCGACCCAGCCGCCGGTGCAGGCCCTGGCGAGCCAGGATGGCACCGGATGTGAGTTCGGCTTGGAACCTAATTGGCTGATTTATCACTTTTCTGACGGCAGAGTGCTGGAGAAGCCCTGAATGAGGCTTTTTTTGCGAGCCAGCTAAATGATTTTTTTGTATCTACATGAAATAATGTGGGTTATTACGGAGGGTTCATGACAACAACGCGACTGGTTCCAAAATATGCCGGTGTGGCGAGCCCCCATCGGGCAGCGGGTTTCTCGTTGATCGAATTGGTGATCGTCATCGTCATCCTGGGGATCCTGGCGGTGACGGCCTTGCCCCGTTTTCTCGATGTCACGGACGAAGCCAAGAAAGCCAGCGTGGAGGGGGTCTCCGGCGGTTTTGCTACTGGCGTGTCGCTGGTGCGGGCCCAGTGGGAGGCCGAAGGGCGCGCCAAGCAGGACAGCCTCAATACCGTGCTCTATGACGGCTCCCGCTTCTACCTGACCACGCCGACCGATACCCAGGTCAGCAATGGCGAGCTGTCGCCCGGCTACCCCATGGATACCTCGGCGGGCGGTGGCATCGACGTGGATCCGGCCAACCTGACGGCCCCGCGCTGTCTCAAGATTTGGGAGGGTCTGCTGCAGAACCCGCCCAAGGCTACCACCAGCTTCAGCGAGGTGCGTGGTAGTGGCAATGACCTGAAATACTATGTCAGTGTGACCAATAACGGCCTGGACTCGGTCTGCCGCTACTATCTGGTCAATAGTTTGAGTAAGGGTAGTGATGGCAAGTATCAGGATCCGCAAGGCAGTACTGATGCATTCATGAGTTTCAGTTACCGTCCGGCTTCCGGTCAGGTGACCACCAACATTAATTGACAGAGGAAAACAAGATGAAAAAACAGGCGGGTTTTACCCTGATCGAACTGGTCATCGTGATCATCATTCTGGGTATCCTGGCAGTGACCGCTGCACCCAAGTTCCTGAATCTGCAGGATGATGCCAGAACGTCCACCTTGAAAGGTGTTGCTGGTTCCTTGAACTCTGCTGGTGCCATGGTTTACAGCAAGTCAGTTCTCAAAGGGAAAGACAAAGAAAGCACTGCTTACGACCTGGATCTGGGCAATGGAAAAACAGTTTCTACGCTGTTTGGCTACCCGGTTGCGACCTCTGCTGCGCTGTCAACTGTTGTTGAGTTGAATAGTACTGAATGGGCGTTTTCCGCACCGACTGGTTCTAGTCCTGCCGCCATCAAAATTTTCCCGAATGGCGTATCTACCACTTCTACCACTTGCTTCGTGACTTACACCGAGGCAACGTCGACTTCAGTACCGACAGCGGTGACCACTGACTGCAATTAATACAATGTTCGGATGAGCAGAGAGAGAGAGAGGTTCTCTCTGCTCATTTTTGATGGGTAAAAATGGTATGCGATCTATTTCAATGAGCAGACTTGGCTTTACCCTGATTGAACTGGTTATCGTGATCCTGTTGCTCGGGATTCTGGCCGCCTTTGCCGTGCCCAAATGGCTGGGCAAAGGCGGCGTTGAAACCCAAACCCTGCGTGATGAGCTGCTGACCCGGCTGCGGTTGGTGCAGACAATCAACATGCATGAACCCGCCGACCGCTGTACCCAGCTGGTGGTGGAGGCTTCCCGTTTTGCCCATATCACGCTGGCGGCGACCGGGGCTGGCTGTCCGGCCCCCGGCCTCATGGCCGGCTGGAGCGACAATCAACGCACCCGTGGCCGTCTTGTCACTCCTTCCGCCGGTATGGCGGTCTCCCTCAATAACGCCAGCAGTTTCGTGCTGCGCTTCGATCAGATGGGCAGGCCGCTCGGGGGTTGTGCCACGGGCTGCACCCTGCGGGTCAGCGATGGCCAGGAGACGGGTGGCATCAAGATAGAGTCGGAGGGCTTCATTCATGAGAGCCCCTGATCGCGGTTTTACCCTGATTGAGCTCATCGTCGGCATAGTGCTGCTGGCGGTGGCCTTGACCGGCATCCTGGGTCTGCTCGTAAACCAGGCCCCCAGCGCGGTGGATCCGGTGCAGCAGGTGCGGGCGGCTCAGCTGGCCCAGCGGCTGGCCGGCGAGATCCAGCAAAAGTCGTTCGACGAGCAGTCGGATCACAACGGCGGCCGTTATCGCTGTGGTGAAGTGGTGGCCAGTGTCACCATCCCGGCCTGCTCGACCCGCTACGGTTCGGACGGCGAACCCACCCCCTATGCGTTCAACGACGTGGACGATTTCGATACCGCCGGCAGCTGGCAGGATGCCAGCTTCTACACCCAGAGCGGCGGCATTATCGCCAGCGACGAGTATCGCAACTATCAGGTCAGGATTGCGGTGAGCCCGGTCGACTTCAGCGATGGCACCTTCAAGAGCTGTGCGTCCCCCTGTTCGGTGGGCAAGCGCATCGATCTGCAGATCAAACTGCCGGATGAGAGCGTGCTCGACTTCTCCTTCTACCGGGGCAACTACTGATGCGGACGGCGAGCGGTTTTACCCTGATCGAACTGGTGATGGTGATCCTGCTGCTGGGGATCATGGCTACCTTCGCCAGCCAGTTCATCGGCATCGGCAGCCAGGTCTACGGGGATGCCAGCAGCCGCGAGCAGCTGATGAGCGATGCCCGCTTCGCCATGGAGCGGCTCAACCGCGAGGTACGCAATGCGCTGCCGGGTTCCGAGCGCATCGAGACGCTGGACGGCAGCTGGAGCGACAGCGGTCCCTGCCTGCGCTTCTGGCCCATCAGCACCTCCAGCCGTTACATTGCCCTCAACCGGAATGTGTCCGGCAGCACAACCACCCTCGAATTGGTGATGGCCACCCCTGCCTCGGCCGTCGATCCCTTAAGCCCGGATGCCAGTGCAGTCGCGGTGGGGGATCTGCTGGCCGTCTTCCCGCTGCCCGATGCCAACCAGCCTTCGCTCAGCAATGGTTGCGAGTACGGGCGCTGTGTCGCCAGGGTCACCGAAGTGCTGGCTCCGGTTTCGGGGGCACAGACCCTGCGCTACGCAGCGACCGAGAGTCTGGCCGGCCTCTCCCCTGGCAGCCGGGTCTACTTTGCCCGCGAACAGGTACGCTATTGTGTGCAGGCGGGGTCCATGTACCGCGCCAGCATGGCGCTGAATGGTGCAAGCGCGGCCATGCCGCTGGGGATCCTGATGGCCGACTCCCTGCGGGCCGGCTCTTTCTATCGGGAGGCCACGGCCTTCAACAGCGAAGGGGAGTTCGGCGTGCGGCTGGTGTTCGAGCGCAAGGGGGAAGCGGTCACCTTCAACCACAAGCTGGGGGTGTTCAATGTTCCCTGAGCGGCGCCAGAGCAAGAAGATGGGGGGCAGTGCCCTGCTGATCGCCCTGTTCGTAATCGTGGTGATGGCCATGCTGGCGGCGGTCATGGGGCGTTTTCTGCTCGACAGCAGCGAGAAGAACACGGTGGAGGTGCACAGCGTGCGTGCCCTGCTGGCGGCCCAGAGCGGGCTGGAGCTGGCGCTCTATCGACTGTTCCCCAACCGGACAGCGGCCCAGCCCCAGCCAACGGCACAGTGCGAGCCCAGCAGGACGATCAGTTTCGCCGGCAACCTCGGGCTGGTCGACTGTCAGGCGGTGGTGCAGTGCCGCACCCTGGCGACCAGCTACAACAACGTGACGAGCACCGGTTATCGGCTCGAGAGTGTCGGCACCTGCGGCTTGCGCAATGACCTGACCAGTGCCAGTCCAGACTTCAGGGTGAGCCGCACCCTGATGGTCGAAGCGTACGACGGAGGCTGATGATGAAATGGTTGTGGGCGCTGGCCCTCTTCACTGGCCAGGTCTGGGCCTTCGATCCCATCGATACGGGTTCCCTCTTCCCGGCCGTGGTGCAGGGTCATCATGGCAACAACAGCGATGTTTGCCACCAGATCAGCGGCTATCAGCTGAGCCAGCTCAACAACGCCAAGATCAACGGTACCGGCGGGCTGCCGCTCAATTTTTGTTCCATTCAGCCGGATCAGAACAATACGCTCCGTTGCGATAACGGTGTGGGTGGCTACAAGGTCTGCACCGTTACCGGCAGTGATATTCGAGGGCTGGCGCTGAACGGCAACAACGCATTCCCTTCCAACAATACCAACACGATCCAGAACTGTTCGTCCGGCTCGCAAACTGCTGGCAGTGCTGCTTATGGCTCCATGACGGTAGAAAGCTGCACCATGACTTTCCCCAGTCGCAGCACCTACCAGTTCAAGACGTTGGCGGTGCGCAACAATGGCGTGCTGGTGCTGGGGGACGGCGATTATTTCATCGATGCACTGGTACTCGACAATGCCACCATCCGCCTCTCCGGCAGCGGTACCACCCGCATCTTTGTCAACAAGGATGTCAAGCTGGTCAACACGGTCAACATTAATGCGACCAATCAGGGCAGCCTTGTCTGGGTCAATTACGGCAACATGGTGCTCGATAACGCCACCACATTTTATGGCTATCTCTACACCGACGGCCGCTTGACCATGAACAACAATGCCACCGTCTATGGCAGGGTGACGGCCGGTTACCTGAGCATGGATGCCCAGTCCAGCATCAACGACTACTCGGTGCCGCCGCCGTTGACCTGCTTTACCGATGGTTTCGACAGCGGCCAGATCAACCCGGACAGCTGGGTGGTGGCCCAGCGCAACAACAGTACCCTGCCATCGGTACAGAATGGCCGCCTGCGACTCACCCAGAACGTCACCGATCAGGCCACCTCGGCGACCTTCCAGCGCCTCTTTCCGGGGGCCGGCAACCTGGTGACGATCGAATTCGATCAATACGCTTACAAGACCTCTGGCACGAGCGGGGCCGACGGCATGGCGGTGGTGCTCTCCGATTCGACCATGACGCCGCAACCGGGGGCCTTCGGCGGCCCGCTGGGCTATGGCTACAAGACCGGGATCAGCGGCTTTGCCGGCGGCTGGCTCGGGGTCGGGCTCGATGAGTACGGCAACTATGCCAACGAGGGGGGAAGTACCAACCTGGGGTCGCGGCCGCAGGCGGTCTCCATCCGCGGCTCCGGGTCTGGCACCTCAGGCTACAACTATCTCGCCGGTACCGGCAGCTACCTGAGCCCGACCGTCGACAGCGGCACCAACGGCAACCGGCCCCACCGCTATCGCATCACGGTCGACTCCCGGGTGGCTGGCAGCTCGCTGGCCACGGTGGAGCGGGATACCGGGGCTGGCTACAGCTCCCTGATCGGCCCCCTCAACATGGCGAGCCAGGCCGGTCAGGCGGCGGTGCCGGCCAATTTCCTGCTGTCGCTGACCGGCTCAACCGGCTCGGTCACCAACTACCACGAGATAGACAACGTGCGGATCTGCGCCCTGCGATCCAGCCCGGTGGGTACCCAGATCGATCACTTCGAGTTCGATCACAGCGGCAATGCGCTGACCTGCAACCCGGAGACCCTCACCATCCGGGCCTGTGCCAACCCGGATTGCAGCGTGCTGATCACCGATCCGGTCAGCGCGACCCTGCTCCCCACCACGACGACCAGCGGCGGCTGGGTCGGGGGCAACGTAGTCAACTTCAGCGGCGGCAGCACAACGTTGCAGCTCAGAAACACGACGGCAGGCGCGGTCACCGTGGGGGTCAGCGGTTCGACACCCTCGACCAAACCGCTCAGCACCACCCTCTGCCGCTCTGGTGGCGGGGCGCTGAGCAGCGCCGCCTGCACCCTCACCTTTGCCGACAGCGGCTTCATCTTCGATGTGCCCGACACCTACTCGAACCAGCCGCAGACGGTGGCCATCAAGGCGGTCAAGAAGAGCGACGTGACCAAGCAGTGTGTGCCCGGGTTTGCCAACCAGAGCAAGAGCATCAAGTTCTGGAGCAGCTATGTCTCGCCCGCCAGCAACATCTACAACAACAGAATGAGCGTCAACAACAGCGTGATCGGCACCAGCCAGGGCAATGCCACTGCGCTCTCCCTCAGTTTCGATGCCCAGGGGCAGTCGAGCATGACGGTCACCTATCCGGATGCCGGCAAGGTTCAGCTGGATGCCCGCTACGACGGCACCGGCAGTGAAGCTGGCCTGGTGATGCTGGGCTCGGATGCATTTGTGGCGCGGCCGGTGGGGCTCTGCATCACGACCGCAGCGGCAGCATGTACGGGCAACTATGCCAGCTGCCCGATCTTCAAGAAGGCGGGGGAATCATTTCAGGTCGACATCAAGGCGGTGGCCTGGGAGTCAGCCAACGACGGCGACATCTGCACCGGCAATCTCGCGACCCCCAATTTCTCGCTCAGCGGCATCGCCCTGAGCAATACCCTGGTGGCGCCGACGCCGGGCAGTACCGCCAGCCTGGGTAAAACCAGTTATGACCATGGCGCCGCGGCCAACGGGACGACCAGCATGGAACAGAGCGTCAGCGAGGTGGGGGTGTTCAGGTTGACGGCGACCCCGCCGACCAACGGCTACTTCAATACCACAGTCCCGCCGAGCCAGAGCCAGCCGGTGGGCCGCTTCATCCCGGCCGACTTCGAGCTGGTGAGCGGCGACATAGTACCGGCCTGCGATCCCTTCACATATATGGGGCAGCCCTTCGGGGTTGCGCTGGATGTGCGCGCCCGCAACCTGGCCGGTGCCCAGACGGCAAATTACACGGGGGATTTCGCCAAGGGCAGTGCGTTTATCACCGTGGCCAACGACAAGGATGGCAAGACCCTGTCGAGCCGCCTGCGCAGCCTGCAGCCGCTGCCATGGCTCGATGGACGAGCCACCTTTACCGGCAGCAGCGAGTTTGTTCGCGTGTCTGACGTCCAGCCGGATGGCCCCTACGAGTCGCTGCTGTTTGGCCTCTACATGCGAGATAACGATGGCGACAGAAGCCTGATCGCCATGCCCAATTTCAACGATGGGGTGGTGGGTGACTGCAGTGGTGGCAGTTGCAACGCCCGCCTGATCGACATAGTGCCGATGCAGGTCTATTTCGGCCGGCTGCTGGCGAAGACCGAGACCGGGGTGGCATCGGCCGCCTTGGCCGTGGCGCAGCAGATGCAGTATTACGAGGCCGGTGGCTGGCAGCAAAACAGGCTGGATCAATGCACCCTGCTGTCGCTGGCCAATCAGGGCTTCAGCTTCTCGGGCGCAGGCCAGAGCCTCGATACTGCCAGCAGCGAGCTCAACATAGGGGGCAATCGCAAGATAAAGCTGGGGCTGGGCAGCTCGCCACCGGGCGGCATGGCGGCGGTGGCCAAAGATGGCGAGATCCTGCTGCAGTTTGGCAAACCCGAGATGGCGGTGCGCATTCCGTACCGGGTGGAGCTAGCGAAACAGCCGACACAACCACTCTGGCTGTCGGATCCCCAGACCCTGCAAGGGGAGGCCATTTTCGGCTCAAGTCGCGGTAATGACAGAATTATTTATCGGCGCGAAGTGATGCATTGAGCGGGGCTGCGGGGGCGCTGGCCGGCCGCCGACCCCCTATCCCCTTGTTTATTAGCGTTTGCCGGCTTGTGCGGGTGAGTGATGACTCGCATTTTTGTCGCGCCCGATGGGCTGGCGACAGTTTGAGCGCTTGCCGATTGGGGTGGGCATTGGTAAAGTTAGCCGGTTTTCTGCACCTCCAAATTCTTAGGATTTCCCGTAGCCATGTTCAAAAAGCTCAGAGGCGTCTTTTCCAACGATCTGTCGATCGACTTGGGAACTGCCAACACCCTGATCTATGTAAAAGATCAAGGGATCGTCCTTAACGAACCCTCAGTTGTCGCCATTCGCCAAGAGCGCGGGAACGCCAAATCGGTCGCTGCTGTCGGTCATGCCGCCAAGCAGATGCTGGGTCGTACCCCGGGTAACATCTCCGCCATTCGCCCGATGAAAGACGGCGTGATCGCCGACTTCTACGTGACCGAGAAGATGCTGCAGCACTTCATCAAGCAGGTTCACGACAACAACTATTTCCGCCCCAGCCCGCGTGTGCTGGTGTGCGTACCGTGCGGCTCCACCCAGGTGGAACGTCGCGCCATCAAGGAATCCGCTCTGGGCGCCGGCGCCCGCGAGGTTTACCTGATCGATGAACCCATGGCTGCCGCCATCGGTGCCGGCCTGCCGGTCTCCGAAGCGACCGGCTCCATGGTGGTGGACATCGGTGGTGGTACCACAGAAGTGGCCATCATCTCCCTGAACGGTGTGGTTTACTCCCAGTCCGTCCGCATCGGCGGCGACAAGTTCGACGAAGCCATCATCAGCTATGTGCGCCGCAACTACGGCAGCCTGATCGGGGAAGCCACCGCCGAGCGCATCAAGCACGAGATCGGCTCCGCCTATCCGGGCGAAGAGGTGCGCGAGATCGAAGTGCGTGGTCGCAACCTGGCCGAAGGTGTGCCGCGCAGCTTCACCCTGAATTCCAACGAGATCCTGGAAGCGCTGCAAGAGCCGCTGTCCGGTATCGTCTCCGCCGTGATGGTGGCGCTGGAGCAGTCTCCGCCCGAGCTGGCTTCCGACATCTCCGAGCGCGGCATGGTGCTGACCGGTGGTGGTGCCCTGCTCAAAGATATCGACCGTCTGCTGATGGAAGAGACCGGCATCCCTGTGGTGGTGGCCGAAGATCCGCTGACTTGCGTGGCCCGTGGTGGCGGCAAGGCGCTGGAGCTGATCGATATGCACGGTGGCGATCTGTTCCACTACGAATAAGACCCAAAGCCGGCCAGCGTGCCGGCTCTTTTTTGACGACCCATGAAACCCATTTTTGGTAGAGGCCCTTCGCTTCAGTTACGGTTGTTTCTCGCCGTCATCATCTCCATTGCTGCCATCGTAGCGGACTCTCGCTTCGGTGTGTTCAGCCACGTCCGCGTCTACCTCAGCTCACTCGTCAGCCCGCTGCAATACATGGCCAATGCGCCAGGCACCCTGCTCGACACCATGTCGACCCAGGTGCAGACCCGGGCCGGCCTCATCGAGCAGACCAAGCAGCAGGAACAACAGCTGTTCACCCTGCGCTCGCGCCTGCTCAAGATGGATCATCTGGAGCACGAGAACCAGCGCCTGCGCGAGCTGCTCGGTTCGCCGGTGCACAAGGAGTCCCGCAAGATGGTGGCCGAGCTGCTGTCGGTGGATTCCGACCCCTTCAGCCATCAGGTGCTGATCAACAAGGGGGCGCTGGACGGTGTCTACAACGGCCAGCCGGTGATCAACGATCAGGGGGTGATAGGTCAGGTGCTGCACGTGGGCTCCACCACCAGCCGCGTCCTGCTCATCACCGACTCCAGCCACGGCATCCCGGTGCGGGTGCTGCGCAACGACTTGCGCGCCATTGCCTCTGGCAGCGGCGAGCTCGACAAGCTGGAGCTGCGCAACCTGCCGCGCAACACCGACGTGCAGGTCGGCGATCTGCTGGTCACCTCGGGCCTCGGCGGCCGCTTCCCGGAAGGGTATCCGGTGGCGACCGTGACCCGTTCCGACTACGTGGAGGGCAAGCCCTTCGCCCAGGTCGAGGCCAAACCGCTGGTGGCGTTGGACCGCCTGCGCTATCTGCTGCTGCTGTGGACCGACAAGAAACCGGAAGTGCATGACGATGAAGAGGCCCCGGCTACCGCGCCGGCGCCTTCTGCTGCGGGAGCGACGCGCTGATGTTACAACCCGCCAGCGGCAGGATCTGGATCTGGATCTGGATCTCGATCCTGCTGGCCTTGAGCCTGTCGATCCTGCCGCTTCCTTTCCAACTCGAACCCTTCCGGCCTGACTGGCTCGCCATGGTGCTCATCTACTGGGCGCTGGCGTTGCCGCACCGGACCAACGTCGGCACCGCCTGGGTGGCGGGCCTGCTGCTGGACGTGCTGCTCGGCAGCACCCTCGGCGTGCGGGCCATGGCGATGGCCATCACCACCTACCTGGCGGCGTTCCAGTTCCAGAAGATCCGCAACTTCTCCCTCTGGCAACAGGCGCTGATCATCGGCTGCCTCTCGCTGGTGGGCAAGGTGACTATCTTCTGGGCCGAGCACCTGTTCAGCCGGGCCAGCCTCAATTTCGCCTACTTCTGGTCGACCCTGAGCACCATGCTAATATGGCCCTGGGTTTTCCTGGTCTTGCGCAAGGTGCGCCGGCGCTTCAATATCAAGTGAATGTGAGTAAAAACAACTAATTGTAACCGTACCTCATCTCATCAAGCGATTATGAACAAGCACAACGAACTGCAACTCTATCTCGCCTCGGGCTCACCCCGCCGCCACGAACTGCTGACCCAGCTGGGTTACCGTTTCGAAGTCCTCAAGCTGGATGTGCCGGAACAGCGGGAAGAGGGTGAAAAGCCCCAGGATTACGTGTGCCGGCTGGCCCGCGACAAGGCGATGGCCGGCGTGGCCGCCGCGCCCACGGCGCTGCCGGTACTGGGGGCCGACACCATAGTGGTGCTGGGTGACCGGGTGCTGGAGAAGCCCTCCGATCTGCTCGATGCCAAGGACATGCTGGAGGCGCTCTCCGGCAAGGTGCATCAGGTAATGACGGCGGTGGCGCTGGCCACCCCGGAGCGCTGCGACGTGCGACTGGTCACCACCAACGTGGCCTTTCGCAAGCTGGACGAGGCCGAGATCGAGGCTTACTGGCGTACCGGCGAGCCCTGCGACAAGGCCGGCGCCTATGCTATCCAGGGCATCGCCGGCAAGTTCGTCAGCCGCATCGAGGGGAGCTACAGCGCCGTGGTCGGCCTGCCCCTGCTGGAAACGGATCTGCTGATCAAGCATCATCTGGAACAGGTCCGCTAATCCCGTCGCCGCCGTGGTCAGCGCCGCCCGCCTCACTGGCCGGCATGGCATTCGAACAGGGCGGCCAGAATTTGAAGCCATCACAGGCAAGGCATAGGTCGGTGACAACCGCCGGCTGTTTCTTACTGCGTTACTCACCGGTTGCGCGCCGGTTTGGCTGCCAGAATTTAAAACTAGAAAGGCAAGGTAACTTATGTCGGTAGAACTGCTGGTAAACGTCACCCCCTCCGAAACCCGGGTCGCCCTGGTCGAGAACGGTCTGCTGCAGGAAGTGCACGTGGAGCGTCAGGCCAAGCGCGGCATCGTCGGCAACATCTACAAGGGCAAGATCAGCCGGGTGTTGCCCGGCATGCAGGCGGCCTTCGTCGACATCGGCATGGACAAGGCGGCCTTCCTGCACGCCTCCGACATCGTGCCCCACACCGAGTGCGTGGCGGTGAAGGAGAAGGAGCAGTTCCAGGCCGGCAACATCGCCGAGCTGGTGCGCCAGGGGCAGGACATCATGGTGCAGGTGGTGAAAGATCCGCTAGGCACCAAGGGGGCCCGCCTCACCACCGACATCACCCTGCCGTCCCGCTATCTGGTGTTCATGCCGGGCAGCGCTCACGTGGGTGTCTCCCAGCGCATCGAGTCCGAGGCGGAGCGCGAGCGCCTCAAGCGTACCGTGGCCGGCTATGTGGACGAGCTGGGCGGTTACATCATCCGCACCGCCGCCGAAGGGGTGGGTGAGCAGGAGCTGGAGCAGGATGCCGCCTTCTTGAAGCGCCTGTGGCGCAAGATCCTGGAGCGCAAGCAGAAGTACCCCCCCTGCAAGATCCTCTACGAGGATCCCAGCCTCGCATTCCGTGTAGTACGCGACTTCGTCGGCGCCGAGCTCGACAAGATCCGGGTCGACTCGCGCCAGAGCTTCGATCAGCTCAAGCGCTTCACCGAGGAGTACGTGCCTGAGCTGGCCGGCAAGCTGGAGTACTACTCCGGCGAATCCCCCATCTTCGATCTCTACGACGTGGAGAACGAGATCCAGCGCGCGCTGGAGCGCAAGGTGGAGCTCAAATCCGGCGGCTACCTCATCATCGACCAGACCGAAGCCATGACCACGGTGGACATCAACACCGGGGCCTTCGTCGGCCATCGCAACCTGGAAGAGACCATCTTCAACACCAACGTCGAGGCGACGGCGGCCATCGCCCGCCACCTGCGGCTGCGTAACCTCGGCGGCATCATCATCATCGACTTCATCGACATGCAGTCCGAGGATCATCGCCGCCGGGTGCTGCACAGCCTGGAGCAGGCGCTGTCGAAGGACAGAGCCAAGACCAACGTCAACGGCTTCTCCCAGCTCGGTCTGGTGGAGATGACCCGCAAACGTACCCGCGAGAGCCTGGAGCACGTGCTCTGCTCCGAGTGCCCCGAGTGCAAGGGGCGCGGCCGGGTCAAGACGGTGGAGTCGGTCTGCTTCGAGATCCTGCGGGAGATCATCCGGGTCAACCGCGCCTACGACGCGGATCAGTTCACCGTCTACGCCGCCCCAGCGGTGGCCGACTATCTGCGGGGCGAGGAGTCTCACAGCCTGGCGGAGCTGGAAGTGTTCATCGGCAAGCAGGTCAGGGTGGTGAGCGAGCCGCTCTGCGGGCAGGAGCAGTTCGACGTGGTGATGATGTAATTGGTCTATCGCTGGCTGAGTCGGGGCTGGTTGGCCCTCGGGGTCTTCTTCGTACTGCTGGCCATCCTGGTCAGTCTGGTACGCGTTGGCGGCCCCCTGCTCAATCAGCACAGACAGGCGCTGCTCGATACCCTGCTGGCCGACAGCAAGCTGGAGGCCAGCGTCGATCGCATCGGGCTGGACTGGACCCAGCGCGGCCCGGCCCTCGAGCTGCAGCAGCTGGTGATCGCGCCGAACTCGGGTCGCTTCGCCCTGCGCCTTGGCAAGGTGTGGGCCCACCTCGACTTCTGGCGCTCCCTCAACGAACTCAAGCCGGTATTCGGTCAGCTGATCCTGAGTGATGGCGACATAGCGCTGGATCTGGGCCAGCCCGCGGAGCCGGAAAGCGGCGACGGCAGCGACCAGCAGCAGGCCCTGCTGCGTTTTCTGCTGACCCAGCTCTCCACCTTCGATATTCATGACACCCGCCTCAGCCTCACCACGGCGCTGGGGGAGGTGCGGGCCCTCGACATCGCCCAGCTGCGCTGGCAGAACCGCGGCAAGCGCCACCAGGGGGTCGGCAAGGCCTATCTCATCAACGGGGTGGGCGAGAGTACCCTCGACCTCATCGTCGACGTGGATGCCCCCCAGGTGCGGCTCGACCGGCTCAAGGGCCAGCTCTATCTGGGGGCCCGTCAGCTAGATATCAGCCCCATGCTGGCGCGCACCCATGCAGGGGAGCCCAAGGTGAGCGGCCAGCTCGACTTCCAGCTCTGGAGCGAGTTCAAGGCCGGCCAGCTGGGGGACTCGCTGCTGGCGTTTGGCGACAACTACCTCATCTGGCAGGATGAAAAACAGGGTGACCTGCACCGGCTCGGGCTGCAGGGGGGCAAGATCCAGCTGCGCCGGGACGGCAAGGAGTGGCAGTTTGCCAGCCACGACGTCACCTTCAAGCTCGACGGCAAGCCCTGGCTGCACAGCCGGCTGCAGCTCGAGCGGGTCGGCGATCGCATCCAGGGCTATGTGCCGGCCATCGATCTGGACCAGATCGCCAACTTGAGCCAGCTGGTGTCGGGGATCTATCCCGAACTGACCGAGACCCTCAAACGCACCCGCCCGACCGGCAAGATTGAGGATCTGATCCTGCAGGCGGATGCCGGCTGGCAGGGGCTCTCCGTCAGCGGCCAGCTCTCCCACATCAGGGTCAACGCCTGGCGCGACGTGCCCGGCGTGCGCGATCTCAACGGCGAGTTCTGGCTCACCCCGACCGGCGGCAGCGCCCGATTGCAACTGGCAAACGATGCCATTGACCCGGCCCGTCACTTCAAGGAGCCGATCCCCGTTGATCGCTTCTCGGCGCGGCTCGACTGGTGGCAGGCGCCGCAGGGCTGGGTGCTCTATGGCCAGGATCTGGTGCTGGACAACCCGGACTTGAGCCTCGCCAGCCGCTTTCGGCTCGAGTTGTTCGAGCACCCCTTCCTCGCCCTGACTGGTCGCATCGACGTCAAGAATGCGGCCAACGCCGATCGTTACTATCCACTGCAGGTGATGGACAAGAGTCTGGTGGACTACCTGAGCGGGGCCATCAAGGGGGGCAAGGCCAAGGGGGCTGACCTGCTCTGGTATGGCGAGTTCCGCGACTTCCCCTATAGCAAGGGCGAGGGCATCTTCCAGGTGGCGGTGCCGCTCAAGCAGGCCTCCTACGAATTCTTCCCCGGTTGGCAACCGCTTACCGACCTGCAGATCGATCTGCTGTTCCAGAACGCCAGCCTCGACATGAACAGCCGCGCCACCCGGCTCGGCAAGGCCAGCTCCGACTCGGTGCACGCCTGGATCCCGGATCTCTACCCGGGGGCCCACCTCTACGTGGATGCCAAGGTGGAGGGCGAGGGCAAGGCCATCAGTGACTACCTGCAGGACTCGCCGCTCGGTGGCTCGGTCGGTCAGGCGCTGCAGGAGGTGGAGATCCGCGGCCCCATGAAGGGCTCGGTGAAGCTGGATATTCCGCTGGATGGCGAGAGCGAGGTCAAGGCCAGCGGCGACGCCCTGTTCAGCAACAACAAGGTGCGGATCACCAGCCTGGATCTGCCACTGGATCAGGTGCAGGGGCGGCTCGAGTATGACAACGAGCAGACCCGCTTCAGCAACCTCAAGGCGAGCCTGTGGAACCAGCCGCTCACCCTCGATTATCAGGGCCGCCAGCAGCCCAATCGCTATCAGGTCGATCTCAAGTTCAAGGGACAGTGGGACAGCCGCCGCCAGCGCCAGGACATCCCGGCGCTGGCCATCCTCAAGGGGCGCAGCAACTGGGCCGGCAGCCTGGGGCTGACCCTGCCAAACGATCAGCCGTTCAGCTTCCAGCTGGCGCTGGACTCCAACCTGCAGGGCATGGGACTGGATCTGCCCGCACCGCTCGCCAAGGCGGCCGACAACCGGCTGCCGCTCAAGGTGACCGCCCGCGGCCGCGACGGCAGTGCCGACATTCGCGCCGTGCTGGGGGCCGACGTCGACATGCAGAGCCGGCTGGTGTACGGCGACGGCGTGCCCTACCTCAGCCGGGTGCGGGTGGACGTGGGTCAGCCCGGTGCCCGGGTGCTGCGCGATCGGCCCATGCTGCTCGCCATCAACCAGCAGCAGGCCGACGTGGCCGGCTGGCTGGCCCGCCTCAAGCAGTGGCTGCCAGCCGGCACGGCCCCGAGCGGCAATGCGGTTGTGGGTCCCTCTTTCTTGCCGCAGGAGTGGTGGGTAGACGGCCAGCTGGCCCGCGCCGACATCGGCAGCGCCAACCTCAAGGCGGTGCACTTCACAGTGGGGCCGGTCAATCAGGCCACCGAGGTGATGATCGACAGCCCGGACGTGATGGGGGTGGTGCGCCTGCCGGTGTCCGATCGCCAGCCCATCGATGCCAAGTTCGCCCGTATCTACTGGTCCGGCAAGAGTTCGGATCTGAGCCCGGATCCCGATGCCAGACAGGACAAGGCCATCATGGATGCCATCCCCTGGCTCACCTTCAGCTGTGTGGATTGCCGCTTCGGTGAATTGCCGCTGGGGGAGGTGAAGGGGGAGCTGATCCCGGGGGCCGACAAGCTGAGCCTCAAGGGGCTGGAGATGCGGCTGGCGGGCAGCCAGCTGAGCGGCAGCGCCGAGTGGCTGGCCGGGGCGGACGGCATGCAGACCCGTGCCCGCGCCCACATCAGCAGCAACAACAGCGAGCTGCTGCTCAAGCGGCTCGGCTACACCTCGCCCATCGGCGATGCACCCGGCAAGATGGCGCTGGACTTGAGCTGGCGCGACGTACCGTACCGGCCGAACCTGCCGACCTTGGCCGGCAAGGTCGACTACCAGCTGGAAGGGGGCACCCTGCGCGAGGTCAACGACAAGGGGGCGCGACTGCTCTCCCTGCTCAGCCTCGACTCATTGCTGCGCAAGCTGCGCCTCGATTTTCGCGACGTGTTCGACAAGGGCTTCTACTTCGAGTCCATGTCGGCCTCCGCCAGGATCAAGCAGGGGGTGGTGGAGAACGACGACTTCTACATGAAGGGGGCGGCCGGCAACCTGCGCGGCGAGGGCATCGCCGACCTGGTGCGCTGGCGGCTCGACTACGAGCTGAGCTTCTCGCCGAACCTGGGCGGCACCCTGCCGGTGGTGGCGGCCTTCTCGCTGACCCCGATCACCGGGCTCTACGTGCTGGCGCTCTCCAAGCTGCTGGAGCCGGTGGTGGACGTGGTCACTCGCATCGATTTTCGGGTCTCAGGCCCGCTCGACGATCCCAAACTGATCGAGGCGGGGCGCAACCGGGCCCGCATCAAGCTCAACCAGCAGCAGAAGGAGGCGGTCGACGCCGTGGCCCCCAACCTGCCGGCGCAGGAAGTAACCCCCTTCCTGCTCAGCCCCAAGCACGCCGGCCCCGCCCAGCGCTGAGCGGGCGGCCCGGCACCATCACAAGGAGTGAGCCATGATCCGACATATCCTGCTGATCGCCTTCAAGCCGGGCACCCAGCCTGAACAGATAGACGCGGTGCGCGCCGCCTTTCTCGCCATTCCCCATCAGGTCAGCGGCGTGCTGGCGGTGGAGTGGGGGCGGGACGACAGCCCGGAGGGGCGGGCCGAGGGCTTCACCCACAGCGTGCTGATGACCTTTGCCGACGAGGCGGCCCGCCAGCGCTATCTGCCCCACCCGGATCACGATGCCCTCAAGGCCATCTTCCGCCCGGTGCTGGAGCGCATCATAGTGCTGGATTACACCCTGCAGGCCGGCGATGCGGTCACGCTAGGGTCGCAGTCATGATGGACGAGGCTCGTTGGGCCAAGATTCCACCGCTTCAGTTCGCACTACTGCAGGCAGTGGTGGAACATGGCAAAGCCCATCCCGCCATTGCTGCCGGGGTGGTAGTTGGCTCGCTTGCCAAGGGCACGGCTGACCGGGTATCCGATGTCGATGTATTGCTGCTGGCCGAACCGGGTTTTCATCAGCATGGGGAAGCGCTGGTTCGTTCCATTGTCGGTGAACGTGCGGTGTTCCACTGTTGGCAAGGAAGACATGAAGATGTCTGTTCCTACTGGCGCTATATCTTCCTGGATATGTCCAGCATCGAGATCCATATCCTTGATCGCGATGCCGGTTTTCCACTTGCCAAGCCTTACTTGCCTCTTTTTGATAAAGCCCATTCGCTATCGGCACTGGAGGTCGCGGGGCCTGCTCCCAGCCATTGGGATTTCCCTGCCTACATGGGAGACGGTGATGGTCTGGTGTGGGAGCTGTTCGATTGCCTCAAATGGGCGGAACGGGGCCAACGGGGATTAGTCAGGCATCATCTGCGTAAACTGTTGGCAGAGATGGATAAAGACCCGAATATTGTGGATCGCGAGTAACGTGGACAAGGAGAGAACCATGTGGTTAGCCGCAATACAGCTGGTATCGGGCCGCAACTGGCAGGATAACCGGGAGCAGATCGCCGCCGAGCTGGCCCTGTTGCCCAAGGTGCGGCCGCTGCTGGTGCTGCTGCCGGAGAACTTCGCCCTGTTTGGCGAGCGGCAGGGCTATCTGGACGGGGCCGAGACCATAGGTTCCGATCTGGACGGAGCAGCGCCGATCCAGCAGCAACTGGCCGAGTGGGCCCGTGATTACGGTATCTGGCTGGTGGCGGGGGCCATGCCGACCAGCATCGCCGGTTCCGACCATATCCACACCAGTACCCTGGTGTTTGACCCCAGCGGCGATCTCAAGGGCCACTACCACAAGATCCACCTGTTCGACGTGGACGTGGCGGACACTCACGGCCGCTATCGGGAGTCGGAGACTTTCAGCCCCGGCGAGGAGCCTGTGCTGGTGGACTCCCCGTTTGGTCCCCTCGGCCTCTCTATCTGTTATGATCTGCGCTTTCCCGAGCTGTACCGCCGGCTGGCCCGCGCTGGCGCCCGCGTGCTGCTGGTGCCTGCCGCCTTCACCGCCGTGACCGGCGAGGCGCACTGGGAGCCGCTGCTGAGGGCCCGCGCCATCGAGAACCAGTGCTACGTGGTGGCCGCCAATCAGGGCGGCACCCACGAGACGGGGCGCCAGACCTGGGGGCACAGCATGGTGATCGACCCCTGGGGCCGGGTGCTGGCCAGCCTGGACAGCGGGCGCGGCACCGTGCTGGCACCGCTGGACCAAAGTCTTATGGACGAACTGCAACGCACCATGCCGGTGCTGGGCCATGCCCGTCTGCTATGAACATGTGCAGGTTCGATTCGCCCTGTGGCGGGGGATCGGACGCTTGCAAACCCGATGGTGGGTTGGACGTTCGATGACGTTTCGCCAATCGAACCCAGGGTCGGGGATTTAACCGTTACGACATCTCGCATCGAGAGTGGAGAGAAAGATTGAGTCTATTGAGCCAGGTTAGTGCCTCCCTGTTGGCCCCGAACGATCTCGACGAAGGGCGGCTGCAGCAGTTGCTCGGCAGCCTGATGAGCCATCAGGTAGAGTTCGGCGACCTCTATTTCCAGCGTAGCTGGCACGAGTCCTGGATGCTGGAGGACGGCATCGTCAAGGATGGCAGCTACAACATCGATCAGGGGGTGGGGGTACGCGCCGTCAGCGGCGAGAAGACCGGTTTCGCCTACTCGGACGAGCTGAGCCTGCTGGCATTGCAACAGTCGGTGACTGCCGCCCGTGGCATCGCGGCTGCCGGTGCGCAGGGCAAGGTGAAGGCGTGGGCCAGAACCTCGGCAAACCTGCTCTACCCGGCGCTGGATCCGCTGCAGACCCTCGACAAGCAGCAGAAGATCGCCCTGCTGGAGCAGATGGACAAGTTCGCCAGAAGCCTGGATCCCGCCATCAATCAGGTGATGGCCTCCATCAGTGGCGTCTATGAAGAGGTGCTGGTGGCCGCCACCGACGGCACCCTGGCCGCCGATGTGCGTCCGCTGGTGCGTCTCTCGGTGACCGTCATCGCCGAAAAGGGCGATCGTCGCGAACGCGGCAGTGCCGGTGGTGGTGGCCGTTTCGGCTACGACTACTTCCTCGAGCTGGACGGGTTGGAGAGCCGGGCGTTTGGCTATGTGCGCGAGGCGGTGCGCCAGGCGCTGGTGAACCTCGACGCCATCGATGCACCGGCCGGCACCATGCCGGTGGTACTCGGTGCCGGCTGGCCCGGCGTGCTGCTGCACGAGGCGGTGGGCCACGGTCTGGAGGGGGATTTCAACCGCAAGGGCTCGTCTGCCTTTGCCGGCCGCATCGGCGAGCAGGTGGCTTCCAAGCACTGCACCATAGTCGATGATGGCACCCTGCCGGGTCGGCGCGGCTCCGTCTCCATCGACGATGAGGGGACGCCGGGCGGCTACAACGTGCTGATCGAGAACGGCATCCTCAAGGGTTACCTGCAGGACAAGCAGAACGCCCGCCTGATGGGCGTGCCGCTCACCGGCAACGGCCGCCGCGAATCCTACGCCGCCCTGCCGATGCCGCGCATGACCAACACCTACATGCTGGCGGGTCAGTACGATCCGGCCGAGATCATCGCCTCGGTGAAGAAGGGGATCTACGCCCCCAACTTCGGCGGCGGTCAGGTGGATATCACCTCCGGCAAGTTCGTCTTCTCCGCCTCCGAGGCCTACCTCATCGAGGATGGCAAGATCACCGCGCCCATCAAGGGGGCGACCCTGATCGGCAACGGCCCCGAGGCGATGAGCCAGGTTTCCATGGTGGGCAAGGATCTCGCGCTGGATCGCGGGGTCGGGGTCTGCGGCAAGGAGGGACAGAGCGTGCCGGTCGGTGTCGGCCAGCCCACCCTCAAGCTGGATCAGCTCACCGTGGGCGGCACCCAGTAAGGGCAGTGAGCGGTACTCCCGTGATCGCCAAACCCCCGGCCAGGTGCCGGGGTTTTGCTATCCGGGATCATGGGAAACAAAAAGCCCCGGCAAGGGCCGGGGCTGCAGATACGGGGCTCGGTCAGTTGACTGAAATGGCGCGGGCGTCGATGAAGAAGCGCGCGTTGCCTTGTTGGTCGACCCTGATCTGGGCAACCAGACGATCGCTCTGTTTGTACTCCCACCGGCTCTTGATCCGGGTCAGAGCGGGGCTGGCGGCACCGACCACGTTCAGATATTCATGAAACAGGCTGTAGCTTCCAATCTCGGTCAGCATCTTTTCCATTTGCACATCTCCTGAAGTGAGTGGGTGTCCATCCACAAACCTACCAAGCACACTCTGAATCGAATCTGTATAAAAAACAAACTAACTCATTTGTGTGTCAGCAACATGATCAGGCGCAAGATCAGCGCCGATTTTTGCGCATTTATGACACCGTTTTCAGTCAGGGCTGGCGCGGATCCTGCAGTTGATCAAGGGTGCCGGATACGTGTGGCAACGCGGGTGCCATTTGTACCGTCGGCGCACTGTGGAACACCGGATCCTGGGCCACCTCCTTGATGCCGTTGATGCAGAACTGCATACCCATGCAGACCAGCAAGAAGCCCATGATCCGGGTCATGGCGTCGATGCCGGTGGCGCCCAGGATCTTGCAGACAGGGTCCGCCAGCTTGAGCACGCCCCAGCTGAGCAGGCTCATCAGGGCGAAGGCGGTGACCATGGCGGCATAGATGGTGAAGCGGTTGTATTCGTCCGGCAGCTCGGCGATCTGGGCGGCGCCGCTGATCACCAGCGCCATGGTGCCGGGCCCGCACATGCTGGGCATGGTGAGCGGCACGAAGGCGATGCTCTGGTTGATGTCGACCCCGTCCGCCTGGCTGGGGGCCGGGAACAGCATGCGAAAGCCGATGAAGGCGATGATGAGACCGCCGGCCAGGCGCAGGCCAGGAATGGAGATCCCGAACAGATCCAGGATGGAGGAGCCGATGAAGAAGCTGACGCAGAGGGTGCAGAACAGATAGATGGCGGCCAGGTTGATCTGGCGGCGCACGTGTTCGCGCGACATCCCCTTGCTCAGCCCCAGCAGCAGGGTGGCCGTGGTGGGCGGGTTGACCATGGGCAGCAGCGCCAGCAAGGCGAGAAATACGACCTGAAAGAACATCATGAACCTCGAATGACTGGGGGGCGGAGTAGTCCCGGGCCGTCGAGGGGCCCGAGAGGGAGGCTATCTTAAGTCGGCCAACCTGAACACAGGCGGTATGAAAAAAGCCCCGCACTGGGCGGGGCTCGGGAGGATTCAGGCGGCCTGCGGCGCGCTCTGGCGCTGACTGCGCTGCTGCAGCCAGAGCCACAGGCCGATGGCAAAGCCCAGCACCGACAGGCTTACCACGTAGTGGGAGGGGGCCAGCATGTCGCTCTTCATCCAGAGCGTGACCAGCATGGGGGTGAGGCCGCCGAAGATGGCGTAGGCCACGTTGTAGGAGAACGACAGCCCGGAGAAGCGCACCACCGCCGGGAAGGCGTTGACCATGACGTAGGGCACGGCGCCGACGATCCCTACCGCAAAACCGGCCAGGACATAGAGCGGCACCAGCTGGCTGGTGTCACTCGCCAGCCCGTGATAGAAGGCGTAGCTGGCGCCGGCCAGCAGCAATGAACCCAGCATGAAGGTGGGGCCGCTGCCGAGGGCATCGATGAGCCGGCCATAGACGATGCAACCCAGCGTCAGGGCCAGAATGGCCAGCGAGTTGGCGGTCAGTGCATCGGCCGGGCTGATGCCGTGCACCTTCTGCAGATAGGTGGGGGTCATCAGGATCACCACCACTATGCCGGCGGAGAGCAGCCAGGTGAGCAGCATGGAAATCACGACGCTGCCCTTGTGGCTGCGCAGCACCGTCTTGAGCGGCAGCTCTTCCGCCAGCGCCTTGTTGGCCTGCATCTCGGCAAAGACCGGGGTCTCGTGCAGCCAGCGGCGCAGGTACATGGCGACGATGCCGAACACCCCGCCAAGCACGAAGGCCAGACGCCAGCCCCAGTCGCTCACCTCGCTCGGGCTCATGCCGCGGTTGATGGCGGTGGCCACCAAGGAGCCGAGCAGGATGCCGGCCGTCAATCCCGCGGTGAGGGTGCCGCAGGCGACCCCGATCCGGCGGGCGGGTACGTGCTCCGCGACGAACACCCAGGCGCCGGGCACTTCACCCCCGATGGCGGCCCCTTGCAGGATCCGCAGCAGCAGCAACAGCAGGGGGGCGGCGATGCCGAGCACGGCGTAGGTGGGCAGCAGGCCGATCAGCAGGGTGGGCAGCGCCATCATGATGATGCTCAGGGTGAACATCCGCTTGCGGCCGATGAGATCGCCAAAGTGAGCCATGATGATGCCGCCCAGCGGACGGGCCAGATAGCCGGCGGCGAAGATGCCGAAGGTCTGGAACTGGCGCAACCACTCGGGAATGTCGGCGGGGAAGAAGAGCTCGCCGATCACCACGGCGAAGAAGACGAAGATGATGAAGTCGTAAAATTCGAGGGCACCGCCCAGCGCCGCCAGGCTCAGGGTCTTGTAGTCCTGTCGGTTGAGGGGACGGCTGTGGTCGTAAGCTTGCGTGACTGTCGTCATATCCTTATGTTTCCCATCGTCTTTTTAGTTATTGTTCCCCATCCTTGCAGGGGACACGCTCACTACCGAGGGTATGCTTTTGCATCCCGACCTGTAAATCGCACAATTCGCAACACTGTCTTGCAGCTTTTTGGTGCAGCAAGGCGAGGGCGGGTACCGCGCCCGGGGCGAATGACAACCAAGGTGCGCCGGCTGGCCGCCAGTGCCCGGCCACCGGATTGCTGGAGATATCATGACGAAGACCAAGGTGCTGCTCTCCTGGAGCAGCGGCAAGGACAGCGCCTGGGCGCTGCACACATTGCGGCAGGATCCTGCCATCGAGGTGGTGGGGCTGTTCACTACCCTCAACCAGGCATTCGAGCGGGTGGCCATGCACGGGGTGCGCAAGCAGTTGCTGCTGGCTCAGGCCGAATGCGTGGGATTGCCGCTGACCACCATCGACCTGCCCTGGCCCTGCAGCAACGAAGATTACGCCCGCATCATGACCGACTTCATCGCCGACGTGGTGGCGCAGGGGATCCGCCACATGGCGTTTGGCGATCTCTTTCTCGAAGACGTGCGCGCCTATCGGGAGCGGCAGCTGGCGGGGACGGGGATCACACCGTTGTTTCCGCTGTGGGGCAGCAAGACAGGCGAGCTGGCGCAACAGATGATGGCGGCAGGGCTCAGGGCCAGGATCAGCACCCTGGATCCGCGCAAGCTGCCTGCCACCCTCGGCGGGCATGAGTTTGATGCGGCCTTGCTGGCGACGCTGCCCGACGGGGTGGACCCGTGCGGCGAGAACGGCGAGTTTCATACCCTGGCCTGGGATGGCCCCATGTTCCGCCAACCGCTGGCCATCCGGACCGGCGAGACGGTGGAGCGGGACGGCTTCGTCTTCACCGATCTGCTGCCCGCCACCGCCTAGTCGCGGTTGGGCTCCCGTTCGCCCTTGTCGTCGTTGTAGCGCAGGGCGATCTCGTGGAACTGCTGGTGGATGGAGGCAAAGGCGTCCGTGATGTCGGGGTCGAAGTGGTTGCCCCGTCCGGCCAGTATGATGGGCACCACCTCCTGGTGGGACATGGCGGCCTTGTAGCAGCGCTTGCTGATGAGGGCGTCGTACACGTCGGCCAGCGCCATCAGTCGGGCCGAGAGGGGGATCTCGTCGCCGATCAGGCCGTAGGGATAACCGGTGCCGTCCCACTTCTCGTGGTGGTAGCAGGCGATCTCCTTGGCCAGCCGCAGGAACTCCACCTCCACCCCGAGCGCCTCCTCGGCATGGACGATGGCCTCCTTGCCGAGGATGGAGTGGTGTTTCATCTGGGCAAACTCCTCTTCATCCAGCTTGCCGGGTTTGAGCAGGATGCGGTCCGGTACGCCGACCTTGCCGATGTCGTGCAGGGGGGCCGACTTGAACAGCAGATCTATGGTCTTGGGGGTCAGCTCGGCATGGAAGCGGGGGTGATCGCAGAGGGTCTCCGCCAGCAGCCGCACATAGTGCTGGGTGCGCAATATGTGGTTGCCGGTCTCGTTGTCGCGGGTTTCGGCCAGCGAGGCGAGGGAGTGGATGGTGATGTTCTGGATCAGCTCGTTCTCCCGGGTGCGCCGCTCCACCTCCTGCTCCAGATAGGCGTTCTGATCGTGCAGCAGATCCCGCGCCGCCTTCAGCTCCAGGTGGTTTCTGACCCTGGCCAGCACGATGGCGGGGGAGATCGGCTTGTGGATGTAGTCGACGGCCCCGAGTGCCAGGCCGTGCGCCTCCGCGCTCTCCTCCACCTGGGCGGTCAGGAATATCACCGGGATCTCCCGCGCCTGCGGCATCTCCTGTAGCGCCTGCATCACCTGGTAGCCATCCATCTGGGGCATCACCACGTCGAGCAGGATCAAGTCCACCCGGGGGCCGGTCGAGAGGATCTCCAGCGCCCGCTGGCCGCTGATGGCTATCTTGACCCGATAGTGGGGGCTGAGCAGGGCGCTGAGCAGGGAGAGGTTCTCCGGCGTGTCGTCGACCACCAGCAGGGTGGGTTTGGTATCTGGATCCAGCAAGTTGAGCATGATGGTGCCCTCACTCTTGGTTGAACAGATCGGGTCTGAGGGCCCGGACTTGTTGCAGATGAGCCAGTGCATCGTCGAAACGAAAACGGCTCATGGCCTCACCGATGGCTGACGCCCTCTCCCCCAGCAGGGGGGCGAGCCGGGCCTGATGGCGCTGAAACAGGGTGAAGGCTTCGGCATCATCCTCCAGCAGCAGCCCGGTGAGCCGGTTCAGTAGGGGAGCGGTATCGATCTTCTCCTGCTCGGGCTGCTCGGGTACTTCGTCTGGCAGCAACTGCAGCAGCCCCTGCGCCAGTTGTGCTTGCAGTTGCAGCCCCTGTTCGGCCAGTGGCAGCAGAGCGGCAGCCTCGTCACCCCGGGTGATGGCGTTTTCCAGTGTGGCCGCGATCTCCTGCAATGATTCGGCGCCCAGGGTGGCCGCTATTCCCTTGAGGGTATGGGCATGCCGGTGTGCCTCTTCCCGTTCGTCTGCCTGCAAAGCGGTCAGCAGGCTTGCCATGGGTTGCGTACCCTGCTGGGCGAAGCGCAGCAGCAGATCCTGATACCAGCCCCAGTTGTTCATCAGCCGCTGCAAGGCCCGTTCGGCATTGAGCCCGAGCTCGCACAGCTGTGGCAGCAACGACGATGCCGGGGGCGGTTGCGACGTCTTGAATCTGGCCCCGACCTCGCGACTGAAGGAGGTTGCCCAGCGTTGCAGGGCGTCATAGAGCTTGTCGGGATCGATAGGCTTGGCGATGTGATCGTCCATGCCGGCGGCGAGGCAGCGCTCGCGATCGCCGGCCATGACGTTGGCGGTCATCGCCAGGATTGGAATGTGTTGCCCGGTTCCCTCTTGCTGGCGCAGTTGCCGGGTAGCGGCCAGCCCATCCATCACTGGCATCTGCATGTCCATCAGGATCAGGTCGTAGGGAGCCTTGGTCGCCATATCCAGTGCGATGGCACCATTGCTGGCCACGCTCACTTTGGCGCCGACCGCCTGCAGCAGCTCCAGCGCCACCTGTTGATTGAGCTCGTTGTCTTCCGCCAGCAGGATCCGCAGACCGTCGAAGCGATAGTGATGGGTCGCCTGATGCTTGAAGGAGAGGGTCGCGGCCTGTTGCCCGAACAGGCCGATGACGGTATCGAACAGCACGGAGGCGCAGACCGGCTTGACCAGTACCCGATCAAAACCGGCAGCATCGGCCTCGCGAAAGATCTCCTCGCGCCCGTAGCCGGTCACCATGACCCGATAGGGGCGCCGGCCCGCACCTCGGGCGATGAGACGACGCCCCGTCTCGATGCCGTCCAGTCCCGGCATGCGCCAGTCCAGCAGCACCACCTCATAGGGGGTTCCCTGCTGCTCGGCATCCGCGATCATCTGCAGGGCCTGTTGGCCGGACTCTGCGGTGTCCACCACAAAGCTCATGCCGCGCAGCAGGGCGGCCAGTATGGTACGGGCACTGGCGCTGTCGTCGGCCACCAGCATGCGGCGGCCGCGCAGATCCAGGCTCGGCAGATAGCGGGATCTGCGCCTGCCGCGGCCGAGCCTGGCGGTAAACCAGAAGGTGCTGCCCTGGCCCGGCTCGCTCTGCACGCCCACCTCACCCCCCATCAGGCCCGCCAGCTTGCGGCAAATGGCAAGGCCAAGCCCGGTGCCGCCGTACTTGCGGGTGGTGGAGCTATCCGCCTGCTGGAAGGACTGGAACAGCCGCTGCTGCTGCTCCTGGCTCATGCCGATCCCGGTATCCTGCACCGAGCAGTGCAGCAGTACCTCCTGCGGCAGCTTCTCCAGACAGCGGACCTTGACCAGGATCTCTCCCTGCTCGGTGAACTTGACCGCGTTGTTGGCGTAGTTGATGAGGATCTGGCCGAGACGCAGGGGATCGCCATAGAGCAGGGTGTCGAGCTGGTGGTCGACCTCGAACAACAGCTCTATGCCCTTGGCTTCCGCCTTTTCACCCACCAGGGTGGCGAGGTTTTCCAGCACGTGGTCGAGATCGAACTCGATCCGTTCCAGATCCAGCTTGCCCGCCTCGATCTTCGAGAAATCCAGGATGTCGTTGATGATGCCGAGCAGGTGCTGCGCGGCACGCTGGATCTTGCTGACATAGTCGAGCTGCTGCGGATCGAGCCGGGTCTGCAGGGCGAGGTGGGACATGCCGAGGATGGCGTTCATAGGGGTGCGGATCTCGTGGCTCATGTTGGCGAGAAATTCGCTTTTGGCCCGGGTCGCGCTCTCCGCCAGTTCATAGGCCTGCTCCAGCTCCTGGTTCTTGGCCTGCATCACTGCAAACAGCTCTTCCCGGGTCGGTTCGGCGAATTGCTGCTGCATCTGTTGCTGTCGCCCGGCATCTGGCCAGTGCGGCAACCGGCAGACCAGGGCGAGGAGATTGTCGGCGTGCACCTCCAGCCGGATGCTGCCCGGATGCATGTCGGCAGGGGCGGGGGAGAGCGGGACATCGGCCGTGAGGGTGAGCCACAGCTCCTGCGCCTCTGGTTCCAGCCACAGCTGCAGTTGCAGTGGATCCGAGGTCGCCATCAGCTGGCGCACCAGCTCTGAGGTTGCCCCTGCCAGCGGGGCCACGAAGGTCGGCGATTTATCGAGGCAGGTGAGCACCTGGATCACCTTGCGCCGGGCGGTGAGGGCCGCCGCAGGGCCGGACAACAGGGTTTCACCGATCAGTTGCCGCATCTACTTCTCCTCTGCCGGCAGCACGCGCAACACGATGCAGCTGGCATCGTCGGTGCTGCGGCCGCTGTGGGCGATGACCTGGTGGGCCAGCGTGGCGGGTTCGGCGGCGAGATCCAGTGCGCCGTCGCGCAGATTGAGGGATTCGCTGATGCCGTCCGAGTAGAGCATCACCACGTCCCCGGCGACGAGGGGCTGGCGCTGCAGCAGGGGGGTGGGGAAACGCTCCCCCAGCACCCCGTCGCGGGAGATGCCGCGCCAGGGGGCGTGACCGCGCAGACGGATGCGGGTATTGCCGATGCCGGCATAGCTCAGCTCACCCCGCTTGCCGTTGACCAGCGCCACGCCGGCGGCGGCGCCCCGGGTACCGATGCAGCGCTGGTGCAGCAGTTGCAGCAGACGGGCGGGTTCCTGTTCACGGGTCTGCTGCAACGTCGCTTCCAATATCTGTACCAGCTGGTTGGCAGAGGCGCCGTGACCGCTTACGTCGATCAGGACCAGCGACACCCCCTCGGGCCCCGGCCGGATGAACGCCAGATCGCCGGAGACCCGCTCCGGATAGCAGGGGCGGTTCTCGCTGGCCCATGCCAGGTCAAGGCCGGCATGCTGCTGCCCCGTGCACGAGAGGGGAGAAACCGGCCTTGGCTCCACGGGGGCCGCACCCAGCCACTTGCGGGCCTGTACCAGGGTACCCCCCTCCGGCGGGGTGCTGATGGTGAGTTCAGACATCATGCGCCGCACGCCGGGCAGCCCCAGCCCCAGGGTACCCGAGGTGCTGTAGTGCTCCTGCATGGCTTGATGTATGTCGGGTATGCCGGGGCCCTGATCGCGGGCGATGATGTCGATGCAGGGGCGTCCTCTGGGATGGTGGAGGGTAAGGGTGATCTCCCCCCGTTCGGCATACTTCAGGATGTTGCTGCCAAGCTCGGATACCACGGTGGAGAGCATGGTGCGATCCACCTCGGAGAGGTCGACGATGAAGGGGAGGCGACGCACCGCCATCACCGTCAGGTGCAGATCGATGTCGTGACGCAATGGGTAGCGGGCCTGCTGGGTGCTCAGCTCCTGCTCCATGGTGCCTACTCCTCACCCTTGAGGGTGCGGGCATGGGCGAAGGCGTCGTCCATGTCGAGAAAGCAGCGCAGCGGCCCCGGCTCGGCGTCGGCCAGCGCCAGGAAGGCGGCGATCCCCGCATTCAGCCCCACCAGCAGGCAGACGGCTCCCAGCAGGCGGCACACCTGGGCCAGTTTGCGAACCTGCCGAAACTCGTGGTGATCGAGCAGCATGACCCCGGAGAAGTCGAACAGCACCGCGTGCTGGCGCCCCTGCACCAGCCGCAGGGAGAGTGCCTGCGTCAGTTGTTGCATGCCTTCGTCACCGAGGTCTGGCCGCATGCTGACGACGATGCAGTCGGCCACGTCGGCGATGCCCAGATCGTTGTTGAGCAACATGGGCGGCGCTCCTAGAGGGTGGATCCGACCCGCTTGAGGGCGATCTCGAACGCATCCCGCAGGGTCGCCGTGGTACGGATGTCACCGACCGAGACCCCCAGCTCCACCATGGTGCGGGCGATGGCTGGCGAGACGCCGGAGATGATGGCCTCGCACCCCATGAACTGGGTGGCCTTGGTGATCTTGATCAGCTGATTGGCGACCCCGGTGTCCACGGTGGCGACCCCGGCGATGTCCAGCACGAAGACCCGGGCCCGGGTCTCGGCTATCTTGGTCAGCGACTTGTTCATCACGTCGGCGGTGCGCATGGAGTCGATGATCCCCACCAGCGGCAGCAGCAGGATCCCGTCCCAGATGGGGGTCACCGGGGTCGACATCTCCTGCAGCGACTTGTGCAGCTCCTCGCGTACCCTGGCGGCCTCTTCGGCCTCCTCCATGGCGCGCTTGAGCTGGTGATGCTGCTCCACCTGAGCCGTGATGTCGGTGGCAAACTTGACGATCTTGCTGGGTTTGCCGGTCAGATCCAGCACCGGGTTGTAGGATCCCTGGATCCAGACCTCCTGCCCCTGCTTGCCGATCCGGCAGAACTCTCCCACCAGGTATTCGCCGCGGCGCAGGGTCTCCCAAAAGGCGCCATAATCGGCCGACTGGGCATAATCAGGATCGACCAGCAGCCTGTGGTGCTTGCCTTTCAGCTCCTCCAGCTGATAACCCACGATCTCGAGAAAGCGCGGGTTGGCATCGAGAATGGTGCCATCCAGCGAGAACTCCACCTTGCCCATGACCCGGCTCAGGGCGTTGAGCTGCCCCTCGAAGTTGGCGTTGAGCTGTTTCTGCTCGGTCAGATCCATGCTGTATTCGATGATCCGGCTCAGCGCGCCCTGCTCGTCCAGCAGGGGGCTGCAACTGCCCCGCAGCCAGATGTCCTGGCCGTGCCGATCCAGCCGGTGAAACTCTCCCTCCTGCTCCCTGCCCGCCTTCAACGCCTCCCAGTGGGCGGCATGAGCAGGCGAGTCGAGCACGTCGTGCGGCAACAGCATGGCGTAATGCTGGCCCTTGAGCTCGCTTAGCTGATAGCCCATGATGGCGAGAAAACGCGGGTTGGCGTCCAGGATCTGCCCGTCAGGAGAGAGTTCGAGTCTGGCCATCAGCTGGTCGATGGCATCGAGCCTGGCCTGGGGTGAAGAGGGAGTCGCTGTGTTCGGGTGGGCAACGGCGGTGTGCACGTCCATGGTATCTCCAATAAAAGGCGCAATTGACTTGAATGTCACTAGAAAGCGTACAGCAGTTATAGCCCACCGGGACGAGAGCGTGGGACAAGAAGTGCCGAAAGAACCTGTCTGCGGGTGGGCCCTGGGCCTGGGGGCTTCGTCATGAACCTCCTGTATCGCGACTACCCCCAGGGGGCACTCACGTCCCTTCACTGTCACGACGGCCCGCAGTTTTGCTACCTGCATCGGGGCGGCGGCGTGATCAGCAGTCAGGCGACAGGCGTGCTGCTGGTGGCGGGTCAGCTCTGTCTGATCCCGGCCGGACTTGCCCATGAGTTCAGGGTGCTGCGCCACTCCCAACTCAGTCTGGTCTATCTGGATGACCTGGATGGAGGGGGCGAGTTGACGACCCACCAGGTGAGCCCGCTGCTGGCCGGCCTGTTCGAGCGGCTGGCAGACATGGCGGAGCCGGGCCTCAGGGATGCCTATCTGACGGTACTGGCAGCCGAACTGAGACAAACGCCGGCGGCGACCGGATTCATGCTGAGCGCGACGTTGGACGTGCGGCTGCTGAGGGTGCTGGAGCGGGTCTGCAGGCGCCCTTCCATCGAATACGGGTTGGCGGAGCTGGCTGCCGATTCAGGTGCCTCGGTGCGCACCCTCAACCGGCTGTTCAGTCAGCAATTGGGCTGCAGCTTTCGACAATGGCGGCAACAGGTGGTGATGGGGCGAGCCCGCCAGTTGCAGCAACAGGGCCAGCCGCTGTCGCGGATAGCCCTTGAACTGGGGTACGGGGATTTCAGCGCCTTTTCTCACGCCTTCAATCGTTGCTTGCGGGAACCGACGGGGCCGTGAGACGGGAGCCGAGATCCCGGTCGGTCGGCTCCCCCGCCAGCAGGCAGGTCAGCTCATCGGTGTGACTCAGGCGCTCGCCCTGAAAGGTAAACAGGGCGCTCACCTTGCACTCGACCCGTGCGCCGTCGTGACGCCAGGCCCGCACCCGATGCAGGGAGTGCACCCGGTTTCCCTCTGCCAGCAGCGAAACAAAACGGATCTCGCAGCGGGCCAGGCTCTGGCGCAGGGCCAGCAGGTGTTGTTCGAAGGCGGCGCGATCCAGCCGCTGCTCATCCACCAGCTGGACATAGTCCGGGCAGAACCAGTGATCGAGTTCGGCCGGGGTGAAATCGGGGTCGCAGATGACCCGGTTGAGGCAGGCTTGCAGTCGTTGCTTGTAATCCATGATGGGCTCCTGAGTGGATGGGAGCGGCCAGTATGGGGCCTGTGGTCTGCTCCGACCTTGGCGTCTACGCCATCCTGTTTGGCGATTGCGCCAAGATGGGGGCTTGCGGTGGTGATGCGTGCCACCTGGCCCTGTTTTGTGGCGGGTTTCACGGTTTCCTGTGCCGGCATGGGGCAGGATCGGCCCCCTGTTTCCTTCATGTGACGAGTCGTATCATGTCCGCATTGCCCCGTTTTGCCCTGCTTGCCTCCCTGGTTGCCGCCAGCCTGACCCTGCCTGCCGTGGCCGTCGAAGCTCCGGCCAGCCCTGCCGGTGTCACTGCGGTGACCCTGTCCCAGCAGGCGCCCATTCACTGGGTGTCGGTGGCGCAGATTGCCAGGAGCCTGGATGGGTTGCCGCCGATGGCGGTCGGTTTTGACATCGACGACACCCTGCTCTTCTCCAGCCCGGGGTTTTATCGCGGCAAGCAAGAGTTCTCCCCCAACGACGAGAGCTACCTGAAGAACCCCGCCTTCTGGGAGAAGATGAACAACGGTTGGGACGCCTTCAGCGTGCCGAAAGAGGTGGGCAAGGCGCTCATCGCCATGCACCTCCAGCGCGGCGATCACATCTATTTCGTTACCGGCCGTTCGGCCACCAGGACCGAGACCGTCAGCCAGACCCTGCAGCAGACCATGAACATTCCGGCCGACCAGCTCAACCCGGTGATCTTCGCCGGTGACCAGCCGGGCCAGAACACCAAGGTGCAGTGGCTCAAGGAGAAGCAGATGAAGGTCTTCTACGGCGATGCCGATGGCGACATCAAGGCCGCGCAGGAGATCGGTATTCGCGGCATCCGGCTGCTGCGCGCGGCCAACTCCACCTACCGGCCGCTGCCGCTGGCTGGCGCGTTGGGGGAGGAGGTGATCGTCAACTCCCAGTACTGATGTTCATCCCTGCATGAGAAAAGGGGCCGGATCCTGTCAGGATCCGGCCCCTTTTTTGGGCGTCTAGCGGGCGGCGAAGGTGTTGCAGCTGGCGGGCTTGCCGCTGTCAAAGCCGCGCTTGAACCAGGCGTAGCGCTGGGCCGAGCTGCCGTGGGTGAAGCTGTCCGGGATCACCCGGCCCTGGCTCTGCTGCTGCAGACGATCGTCGCCGATGGCCTGGGCGGCGTTGAGCGCCTCCTCCAGATCACCGGTTTCCAGCACCTGTTCCCGCTCCATGTAGTGGCCCCAGACACCGGCAAAACAGTCGGCCTGCAACTCGAGTTTGACCGATAGCTTGTTCTGCTCGGCCCGGCTCAGCCCCTGCTGCTGTTCACGCATCTTGCGCTCGATGCCGAGCAGGTTCTGCACGTGGTGGCCCACCTCGTGCGCCACCACGTAGCCCTGGGCGAAGTCGCCGTCGGCTCCCAGCTTGTCGCGCATCTCCTGATAGAAGGAGAGATCGATGTAGACGGTGCGATCCGCCGGGCAGTAGAAAGGCCCCATCACCGACTGACCCTGGCCGCAGCCGGTACGGGTTGCACCGCGATAGAGCACCAGTTTGGGGGCCTGATAGCGGCTACCGCTCTGCTGGAAGATCTCGCCCCAGGCATCCTCGGTGGAGGCGAGCATCACCGAAGTGAACCTGGCGAGGGGATCCTTGGCCGGCTGAGACATCTCCTGACGCTGGGGCGGGGTCTGGGATGCCGGCTCGTTGAGCAGGGGGGAGAGATCCACCCCGTAATAGCCGGCCACCATGACCACCACCAGCAGGATCAGACGCCCCTTGCCGCCGATGGGGATCCCGCCACCGCCCCCCTGCTGGCGCCTGTCTTCCACATTGTTGCTCTCGCGGCGATCTTGCCAGCGCATATGCTTGCTCCCCTGCTGTCCGGTGGCAGTAATGATAATGGCTGGCGGGGGGGCTTGCCTAACGGGAACAAGTCGGCGGCCGGGTTGCTGCCGGCGGGCAAGAAGGTTTATTCGGCCCAGGGCATCTCGGGCAGGGAGTCCAGAAACTGGCCGTAGCGCTCGAGGTTGAAGGGGCCCTGATCCGCTTCCATCGCCATCAGCTCGGCCCCCAGGGCGCAGGCGATATATTGCAGCGCCTCCTCGCGCGGGGTGCCCTTCATCACCAGCCGCATCAGGGTCGCCTTGACCTGCAGCGGGTGGCCGTCGCTGAGCTGGTTGTCGACCATCTCCAGCAGGGTTTGCTCGTCGAAGAACTCGGTGGGTTCGCTCATGTGCTGTGCCTCGTCATGTCATAAGGGATGCCAGTATAGCGATATAGCTATTAACACATTGAAATATTTCGATAAAAACATTTCGGTATGGGCTGTTTTTGTTACTCATAATTAATGTGGGTTTGCGGTCTGCAAACGACAACCATCATGAAATCGCATGGACGGATACCAATATGCCCACCATAGACTCGCTGTTATCCAAGCCCCAGAACCTGCCCAACGTGCCCGAAGTCATGCGCGAACTGGTGCAGACCTTCAATGAGAAAGAGCCGGATATCCTGTTGATTGCCAAGAAGATCAACAAGGATCCGGTGATCTCCGCCAAGCTGCTTCGGCTGGCCAACTCCGCTAAGTTTGGTGGCAGTCGCCAGGTCGCCACCGTCAACGAGGCCGTGGTGCGGCTCGGGGTCGACGTGGTGCGCAACATGGTGTTCGCCTGCGGCCTGACCGGCTCCATCGGTGCCGTGCCCGGCATCGAGCTCAAGCACTTCTGGGGCAAGGTGTTCGACGTGGCCGAACTGGCCAGGCGGCTGGCCAAGCTGAAGGGCATGAAGGGGGAGGAGGTGTTCACCTGCGCCCTGCTCTACGATATGGGGCGGCTCATCATGCACGTGGGGCTGCCGGAGAACATGGTGAACCACATCAAGGATCTGGAGCCCAGCAAGGGACGCGCCAAGGCCGAGGAGCTGGTGGTCGGCTTCAACTATGCCCAGACAGGGGCCGAGATGGCCAGGCGCTGGCAATTCCCCCTGAGCATCTGCCATGCGGTGGAGTGCCACTACAACCCCTTGCTGGCCAAGGAGTTCTCTGCCGAGGCTGCGATCATCCATCTGGCCATCGCCCTGGCGGCGCAGTCGGATGTGGGGGAAGCGGCACCGCCCGAGTGGCCAACCCAGGTGGCCGAGCGACTCGGCCTCGCCTGGCCCGATTGCGCCGCCGTGTTCGTGGCGCTGCGCGAGCAGGGCAACGGTTATGCCGGCTTGCTGGCGGCCTGACGCCACCCATTTCATCGACCAGGGCCGCACCGCGGCCCTTTTTCATGGTGACGGCCTTGCCAATGAGCGGTTGCGGGGGCAGTCTTGGGGCCTGTCTCTTCTAAGCGAGCCCTTGCCATGATCCTCTCCGAGCGCCTGGAACTGCGCGAACTGGCGGTTGCCGATGCCTCCTTCATTCTCGAACTGCTCAACGATCCCGACTTTCACCGCTACATCGGCGATCGGGGCATCCGCACCCTGCAGGATGCCGAAAACTACATCCAGCAAGGGCCGGCGGTCAGCTATGCCCGTCATGGTCACGGTCTCTATCTGGTGGCAAGGCGCAGCGACGGAGCCAAGCTCGGCATCTGCGGCCTGATCAAGCGCGATACCCTACCTTGTGAAGACATCGGCTACGCCTTCCTGCCCGCCTGGCGCGGTCAGGGTTATGGCATCGAAGCGGCGCTGGCGGCGCTGCAGGATGGTCGGGAGCGGCTCGGCATCGAGCGAGTGGTAGCCATCGTCACTCCGGGCAACGCGCGTTCGGTGGCGCTGCTGGCCAAGCTAGGGCTGGTGCAAAGCCGGTTGGTCAAACTGGCCGAGGATGCGGATGAGTGTCTGTTGCTGGAGGCTGAAGGGGTAGAGGCTTGCCCGATCTGAGGGGCTGTGGCATGGCTGGCAGGATATCAGCAGTGCCGGGGGAATGAGGCAAAGAGGCCGCCGTGAGTTGCGGCCTGTCTGCATCGGGCGCTGCCGGTGGGCAGGCAGGATCAGTTGAGCTCTTCGATGGAGAACTCGCCGGCAATGCCGTCACAGGAGACGGCGAAGCCGCCGCTGAAACGGGTGCTGAACTGGATCAGAAACGCATCATAGTCGTGCTCTTGCACGGGCAGGTTGATGGGCTTGCTGCGACGCAGGGGTTTGCGAGTTTGTACGCTTTTCATCATGGTATTTCTCTATATAAATTAAGTTTTTGCTCCTTGTATTGGCAAATGTCAGGTCGATGGGCGCGGTCAGCAAGATAGCGGACGAGCGCGCAGGAATACCCAGCCCGGTTCAGGGGCGTCTGCACTTTCAAGGAATGCGCCAAGGACCACGCGGATGCATGATGCTACTTGGGAGTGGGCAGATCGGGTCTGCACCGTGAGAGCCGGGCAACGCAGGCGGACAGCCTGAACGGTTCTCAGGGCGAGTAAATCAGAAGAAGGTTATGCGGGTACTGACAGGATTCATCGTGAGGTGAAGCATTGCAGGGCAAACATAAACAGGGCTGATTAACTAGCCGGCGCGCATTCTCTCCTCGACATGGGTAAAAAGCAAACAATTATTTGCAGTTTTTCCTTCACGGCCGTCTGGCGGCCACAAAAAGGGCTCCCGAAGGAGCCCTTTTTTCATCATCCGTTGACCTCAGCCGATGGCTCAGTAGTCGCCGCAGGCCTTCTTGGCTGCGGTGATCATCGGGGTGATGGTCATACCCTGTACCACGATGGAGAACATCACCACCGAGTAGGTCATCACCAGGATGACCTGGCGCAGGTCGACGCCGTGCTCCGGCAGCATCATGACGCCGGACGGCAGTGCCAGCGCCATGGCCATGGCCAGACCGCCGCGCAGGCCGCCCCAGGTGAGGATCCGCACCGAGAAGGTGTTGTAGCTGCGGAACTTGCGGAAGGCCACATAGGGCAGCGACACGCTGATGAAGCGGGCGGCCAGGCAGAGCGGCACCGCGATGACCAGCAGGATCCAGTCTTGCCAGGCCAGATCCAGCAGCACCAGCGCCAGACCGATCAGCAGGAACAGCAGGGCGTTGAGGAACTGGTCCATCAACTCCCAGAAGTGATCCAGGTGATGGCTGCTCTGTTCGGAGAAGCCGCTGTGACGAGTCCAGTTGCCGATCATGATGCCGGTCACCACCATGGCCAGAGCGCCGGAGACGCCGATCATGTTGGCGAAGGCGAAGCCGGCGGTCGGGATGCAGAGGGTCAGCAGCAGCTCCAGCGAGCCGTCATCGGTGGCGCTGATCATCACGTGAGCGATGAGACCCAGCACGGCACCGAACAGGATGCCGCCGAGGGCCTCATGCAGGAACAGGCCGGCCACGCTGCCGAAGGTGGGCTCGACGCCGCCAAAGGCCACGGCAAACACGGTGGCGAAGATCACCAGACCGACACCGTCGTTGAACAGCGACTCCCCCTCAATCTGGATGGCGATCTGGGGTGGTGCCTTCATCTTCTTGACGATGGCCAGCACGGCGATGGGGTCGGTGGGGGAGATCAGGGCACCGAACAACATGCAGTAGACCAGCGGTACGTCCCAACCCAGCAGCTTGGCGATGAACCAGAAGCCATAGCCGATGAGGAAGGTGGAGAGCAGGGTCGCCAATATGGCCAGAATGGTGATTTCCCACTTCTGGCTACGCAGGGCTTTCAGGTTGATCCCGAGACCACCGGCGAACAGCAGGAAGCCCAGGATCCCCTTCAGCAGGAAATTCTGGAAGTCGATGCTCTCCATGGTCTTGACGGCCAGGGGTTCCAGATTGAACCAGCCCAGCTTACCGAACAGCACCATCAGCGCGGAGATCAGCATGGAGCCCGCAGTGATGGCGATGGTGGTCTGGATCTTCACAACATACTGATTGGCAAAGGCGATAAAGATCGCCAACGCTGCCAGGAAGCAGAGTGTGTAGTAGACGCTCATAGTTATTTTTCTCTTTAGTAAACAGCAAGCACGTATCCCTATTGAGGACGGGCATAGGGTACTCTTGGGTCACATGTTACTCATTACCCATTTGTGAGTATATAGAGCGCCGATATAGACAGATAGACGGCTAGATTTCCATTTGATTTGTTTGCTGTTAGGATGCTGTTTACGCAGTTGCATGGATGTAAGAGGAACGAGCGGTGTCGAACAAAAAGTCGGATGTGACAAACAAGCTGGAAGCCTGTCTCAGGGAGCGGATCCTGATCATCGACGGGGCCATGGGCACCATGATCCAGGGCTACAAGCTCGGCGAGGCGGACTACCGGGGGGAGCGGTTTGCCGACTGGCATACCGACATCAAGGGCAACAACGATCTGCTGGTGCTGAGTCGCCCCTCTGTCATTCGCGAGATCCACGATCAGTACTGTGCCGCCGGCGCCGACATCCTCGAGACCAACACCTTCAACGCCACCCGCATCGCCATGGCCGACTACGAGATGGAAGATCTCTCGGCCGAGATCAACCGTGAGGCGGCCCGGCTGGCCCGCGCCGTGGCGGACGAGTGGACGGCGAAAGAGCCCCACAAGCCGCGCTTCGTGGCAGGCGTCCTGGGGCCCACCAACCGTACCGCCTCCATCTCGCCGGACGTGAACGACCCCGGCAAGCGCAACGTCACCTATGACCAGCTGGTGGCCGCCTACACCGAATCGACCCACGCCCTCATTGAGGGCGGCGCCGATATCATCCTGATCGAGACCATCTTCGATACCCTCAACGCCAAGGCGGCCGCCTTCGCGGTGGATCTGGTGTTCGAGGAGCTGGGCTACAGCTTGCCGGTGATGATCTCCGGCACCATCACGGACGCCTCCGGTCGCACTCTCTCGGGCCAGACTACCGAGGCCTTCTACCATTCGCTGCGCCACGTCAAACCCGTCTCCTTCGGTCTCAACTGCGCGCTGGGGCCAGACGAGCTGCGTCAGTACGTGGAGGAGCTCTCCCGCATCAGCGAAACCTTCGTGAGTGCCCACCCCAACGCCGGTCTGCCGAACGCCTTTGGCGAGTACGACCTCGACGCCGCCGAGATGGCGGAGCATATCCGCGAGTGGGCCCAAAGCGGCTTTCTCAACCTGGTGGGCGGCTGCTGTGGCACCACCCCGGCCCACATCCGCGCTATGGCGGACGCCGTGGCGGGCATCAAGCCTCGCGCCCTGCCGGATCTGCCGGTGGCCTGCCGGTTGTCGGGCCTGGAGCCCCTCATCATCACCCCTGAATCCATGTTCGTGAACGTGGGGGAGCGCACCAACGTCACCGGCTCGGCCAAGTTCAAGCGGCTCATCAAGGAGGGTCTCTATGACGAGGCCCTGGATGTCGCCAAGCAGCAGGTGGAGAACGGCGCCCAGATCATCGACATCAACATGGACGAGGGGATGCTGGACGCCGAGGCGGCCATGGTGCGCTTCTTGAACCTCATCGCCGGCGAGCCGGACATCGCCCGGGTGCCGGTGATGATCGACTCCTCCAAGTGGGAAGTGCTGGAGGCCGGTCTCAAGTGCGTGCAGGGCAAGCCGGTGGTCAACTCCATCTCCATGAAGGAGGGGGTGGACAAGTTCATCGAGCAGGCGAAACTGCTGCGCCGCTACGGCGCCGCCGTCATCGTGATGGCGTTCGACGAGGTGGGGCAGGCGGATACCCGCGCCCGCAAGTTCGAGATCTGTCAGCGCGCCTACCGCATCCTGGTGGATCAGGTGGACTTCCCGCCGGAAGACATCATCTTCGACCCCAACATCTTCGCGGTGGCGACCGGCATCGACGAGCACAACAACTACGCGGTGGACTTCATCGACGCGGTGAAGGACATCAAGGATAACCTGCCCCACGCCATGATCTCCGGCGGCGTCTCCAACGTCTCCTTCTCGTTTAGGGGCAACGAGCCGGTGCGCGAGGCGATCCACGCCGTCTTCCTCTACCACGCCATCAAGAACGGCATGGACATGGGGATCGTCAACGCCGGCCAGCTCGCCATCTATGAAGACATCCCGGCCGAGCTCAAAGAGAAGGTTGAGGCGGTGGTGCTCAACCTCAATGACAACGCCACCGAAGAGCTGCTGGCCATCGCCGAGAAGTACCGCGGTGCCGGCGCCCAGGCCGAGGATCCGCGGGAGCAGGAGTGGCGCAGCTGGCCGGTGGGCAAGCGGCTCGAACACGCCTTGGTGAAAGGCATCACCGACTTTATCGAGGAGGACACCGAAGAGGCGCGTGCCGGGGCCGAGCGGCCGCTGCACGTCATCGAGGGGCCGCTGATGGACGGCATGAACGTGGTGGGCGATCTGTTCGGCGCCGGCAAGATGTTCCTGCCCCAGGTGGTGAAGTCGGCCCGGGTGATGAAGCGGGCGGTGGCCTACCTGCAACCCTACATCGAGGCGGAGAAGTCCGGCGGCTCCAGCAACGGCAAGATCGTGCTGGCCACCGTGAAGGGGGACGTGCACGACATCGGCAAGAACATCGTCGGCGTGGTGCTGCAGTGCAACAACTTCGAGATCATCGACCTCGGGGTCATGGTGCCTTGCGAGACCATCCTCAAGACGGCGCGGGAGGTGGGGGCTGACATTATAGGCCTGTCGGGCCTCATCACCCCGTCGCTGGACGAGATGGTGCACGTGGCCAAAGAGATGGAGCGCCAGGGCTTCAAGCTGCCGCTGCTCATCGGCGGCGCCACCACCTCCAAGGCTCACACCGCGGTGAAGATAGAGCAGAACTACTCCGAGCCCGTGGTCTATGTCTCCAACGCCTCCCGCGCCGTGGGGGTGGCCCAGAGCCTGCTGAGCGAGGATCTCAAGCCCGCTTTTGTCGCCCGCATCGACAAGGAGTACGAGATTGCCCGCGAGCAGCACGCTCGCAAGCAGCCGCGCTCGCGCCCCATCACGCTGGCGGAGGCCCGCGCCAACCGCCATCAGCTGGACTGGGTGGGGTATGAGCCGCCGGCGCCCCGGGAGCTCGGCGTACAGAAGTTCGAGAACGTGCCCATCTCGGTGCTGCGCCCCTACATCGACTGGACGCCGTTCTTCCTCAGCTGGGAGCTGGCGGGCAAGTTCCCCCGCATTCTGGAAGATGAAGTGGTGGGGGAGGAGGCGACGCGCCTCTTTGCCGACGCCAACGCCATGCTGGACCAGCTGGAGAAAGATCAGAGCGTGCGCTGCGCCGGCATCATAGGCCTGTTCCCCGCCAACGCCGTGGGAGACAGCATCGAGGTCTACACCGACGAGTCGCGCACTGAAGTGAAAAAAGTGCTGCACCACCTGCGCCAGCAGAGCGAGAAGCAGGGTTTCCCCAACTACTGTCTGGCGGACTATGTGGCGCCGAAGGAGAGCGGCAAGCCCGACTGGATCGGCGCCTTCGCGGTGACCGGCGGCATCGGCGAGGAGGCCATCGCCAAGGCCTACAAGGCGGATCACGACGACTACAACGCCATCCTCATCCAGGCGGTGTGCGACCGCCTGGCGGAGGCGTTCGCCGAGTACCTGCACGAGCAGGTGCGCAAAGTGCACTGGGGCTATGCCCCGGACGAGGCGCTCTCCAACGAGGAGCTGATCCGCGAGAACTATCGTGGCATCCGCCCGGCGCCGGGTTACCCGGCCTGCCCGGAGCACACCGAGAAGGGGAGCATCTGGGAGCTGCTGGACGTGGAACAGGCCATCGGCATGCAGCTCACCGAGTCCTACGCCATGTGGCCGGGGGCAGCGGTGTCCGGCTGGTACTTCTCCCACCCCGACAGCAAGTACTTCGCGGTGGCCCAGATCCAGCGGGACCAGGTGGAGGACTACGCCGTGCGCAAAGGGATGACCCTGGCAGAGGCCGAACGCTGGCTGGGGCCGAACCTGCACTGAGGGGTCGGCCCGATTGATCCTCGCTGAAGGAGGCGGCATCCAGACCAGTCTGGTGCCGTCGTTTGACAAGCGGGTGACAGCGGGATGGCAGCGCACGTTTCTGTGTGGTTTGTCTTGTTGTCAGGAGAAACAATTGGCGTTGTCTTGGCGCTGTGGCACCTTATACTCTCCCGCCCCATCCTGCCCAGGCACTGCCTTCTAGCGGAATTGTCATGAAGATCGCCATTTTATCCCGTGAGCCCAACAACTACTCCACCCGCCGTCTGGTCGAGGTGGCGCAGGCGCGCGGTCATCAGGTCGAGGTGCTCGACACCCTGCGCTGTTACATGAACATCGCCTCCCACAACCCCTCCATCCACTACGAAGGACGGGAACTGGAGAGCTATGATGCGGTGATCCCGCGCATCGGGGCCAGCATCACCTTCTACGGCACCGCCGTGCTGCGCCAATTCGAGATGATGAACACCATGGCACTCAACAGCTCGGTGGCCATCTCCCGCTCCCGCGACAAGCTGCGGGCCATGCAATTGCTTTCCCGCCACGGCATCGGCCTGCCGGTGACCGGCTATGCCCACAGCACCCACGACGTGCCCGACCTCATCACCATGGTGGGCGGTGCGCCCCTGGTGGTGAAGCTGCTGGAGGGAACCCAGGGGATCGGCGTGGTGCTGTGCGAAACCCAGAAGGCCGCCGAGAGCGTGATCGAGGCCTTCATCCAGACCAACAACAACATCCTGGTGCAGGAGTACATCCGCGAGGCCAACGGCGCCGACATCCGCTGTCTGGTGGTCAACGGCAAGGTGGTGGCCGCCATGCGCCGTCAGGCCCAGCCGGGGGAGTTTCGCTCCAACTTGCATCGGGGCGGCACCGCCGAGGCGATTAAGATAAGCCCGGAAGAGCGGGCCACCGCGGTGCAGGCCGCCAAGATCATGGGGCTGGACGTGGCCGGGGTGGATATCCTGCGCAGTGCCCGCGGCCCGCTGGTGCTGGAGGTCAACTCCTCCCCTGGCCTGCAAGGGGTGGAGGCTGCCTCCGGCAAGGACGTGGCCGGCAAGATCATCGAGTTTCTCGAGCTCAAGGCGAGTCGCAAGCACAAGCCGGCGGAGTGACGCCGGGCTTGCCGCCAACGCATTGCAAACAGGGCGCCTTCGGGCGCCCTGTTGTTTTTGGAATGAATTATTTTATATCTGAGTAGGTTGACGCTGGCTACCTTCCTGCAACAGTGCAAGATAGTGTTCAAGATTACTTGCGACTTTCTCCAGCACCTTTGGTAGGTATGGTATTAGATTTGTGAATCCAGAATGTTCTGGACCTCCATGATAATGTCTGCAGTGCTCAAGGATGGCTTCTTGTTCTTCGGCTGAAAGTTGCTTCATCGGGTCACGATTGTTGTAATCATGGAAATTGGATAAGTGAATGAATGCGCAACCAAATTTGTACACTGATTTCGTCCAACCTTGGAGCTGCTGAGCTAATTCAACCATTTCTCGATCTGTTACGCGACCCCTACCATTAGATTGCTGCCATTGTTGGCCATTAACGGAAGCCTCTATTAGGAGAGTTTGTCGGGAGGGCTCCTGACTCAGTAAGTAAATGACTCGTACCATGGAATCCAATTCTTGCCGAAGGACTGCAATCATTTGGCTTGGAATATTCGCTGAGCTAAGAAGCTGCATTGCTTTTCTATGGTCATGGGAACGATTAAGTATTTGTCGGATAAAGATGTCTTTTTCATGCATGTGAATTTGACCTCATAACCAGCCTGGCGCTGAAGATGCCGCCCTCCAGCCGGGTCTCTATCTGCCAGCCCAGCTTCTCGCAGATGCGCTGGATGATGGTGAGGCCGCAGCCGTAACCGAGGATCTGATCCGGCGCGGCGGCGGTGGGGTTGCTGATGGTGAGCAGGGGGCCGACCAGCTCGATGTCGATGTGCCCCTCGGCGTAGCTGAGGGCATTCTTCAGCAGGTTGCCGAGCGCAATGGCGAGCAGAGAGAGGGGGGCCAGCGCCTCGCTCTCATCGTCCAGTTGCAGCCGGATATCCAGCTCTTCCCGCTGCAGCAGCGGGGCGAGACGGGCCAGCTCCCGGCGTATGAGCGGCGCCACCTGCTGGGGCGGGCGCTCCACCTCTTCCTTGCGGCCCAGCAGCAGAAAAGTCTCGGTGAGCAATGCCATCTCATCGGCGGCGGCGCGAATGCGGGTGGTGGCGCGGGCTGCGGGCGCCGGCAGATCGCTCACCTTGCCGAGCAGGGCGGCCGAGCCCTGGATCACCATGTTGGGGGTGCGCAGCTCGTGACTGGCGAAGCGGCTGAACTCCTGCTCGCGGGCAAACACGGCCGCCACCTCCTGTTTGCCGGCCAGCAGCGCCAGCTCTATGTCCCTGAGCTCCTGCCAGGGGGCGTCGGGCACGAAGTCCGCCTGATCCGGGGTGAGGTGAGCGACCCGCTGTTGCAGCCGCTGCAGCGGCCGGGTGATGTGGCGCACCAGCCAGATGCCGAAGCCGATGCAGCCGAGCAGCAGGGTCAGCCCGATCAGCCGGGTGGCCAGGTGCAGCTGATCCTCGTAGGGATCCAGGTAGTCGTCGGCGTCGTCGTTGAACACCAGATAGAGCAGCCCCTTACCGGACGGATGGGGCCGCACCAGGAAGTGTTTGTCCTCGTCCCCCAGCACGTGTTCGTAGAAGCCCGGGCTCTGGTAGGGTTTGAGCCAGACCGGCAGGCGGCCGGCCTCGGTCCAGTAGCTGGAGAACTGGCGCGGGCTGGGGGCGGGGGCCGCCATGCCGAGCCGCAACCAGTCGTCGCTGTAGCGGGTCACCTCGGCCTCCAGCCAGTGACGCAGGCTGAGCTCCTCCATCTTGTCCTCGGCCACCACCATCAGCAGGCTGATGATGATCAGCAGCAGCAGGCCGGCACCGCTCAGGGTGAGGATCAGGCGACGGCGCAGGCTGGGCAGGCTCATGACGGCCTCCCTGTGGGCAGGTTCAGGCAGCGCTGGCGGCCCGTCATGGGGTCACCAGTCGATAGCCCTGGCCGTGCAGGGTTTCCAGCATGGGAGCAGGGAAGGGCTTGTCGAGGGCGTTGCGCAGGGCATAGATGTGGCTGCGCAAGGCGTCGGAGTCCGGCTCCTCGTCGCCCCAGACGGTGTCGAGCACCTCCTGGCGGGTGACCAGCGCGGGGGCCCGGCGGGCCAGCAGGGTGAGGATCTGGAACGGGATCTTGCCGAGCTTGAGCTCGACCCCGGCCCGGGTGGCGCGGCCGCTGGCGGGATCCAGGGTCAGCTCGCCCACGCACAGCGCTCCCATGTCGCTGCGGGGGCCGCGCAGGGCCAGCGCCTGCAGCCGCACTTCCAGCTCCTCCATGGCGAACGGCTTGACCAGGTAGTCGTCGCCGCCGGCCTTGAAGCCCGCCAGCTTGTCATCCAGGCTGTCGCGGGCGGTGAGAAACAGCACTGGGGTTGGGATCCCCTGCTCCCGCAGGCGGGCCACCGTGCTGAGACCGTCGAGGCGCGGCATCATGACGTCCATGATGATGACGTCGAAGCGCTGCTCGGCCAGCAACTGCAGGGCCGCCTGGCCGTGGTAGGCGCAGTCCAGCCGGTGGCCAGCCAGCTCCAGATAATCCATGATGGTTTCCGCGACCTGGGGATTGTCTTCCACCACCAGTATTTTCATGCTTTGATCTCCTGGTTCCGACCGCCATTTCACGGTCATCTCACACCGGATGAGGCATCCTGTGTGGCAGTGTAACCCCGAGGATCCCCGATGAAGAAGTCTCTCTGCACTCTCCTGCTGCTGATCTTGCTGCCATTCGGCGCTGCGCAGTCGGCGGAGTTCAAATTGACCGGCCGCACCACCTGGCAGCTGGGCCAGCTGATGGTCAACGGCATTCCCTTTGTGCTCGACGAACAGACCCGTTTCAAGGACGGGCTGAGAGAGGACGATCTCGGCGGTACCTGGGTCGACCTGGAAGGGGTGGTTGAGGGCGAGCTGCGGCTTATTCGGGAGGTCGAGAAGCTGGAGGAGGATGACGAGATGGATCTGGAAGGGCCGGTGGAACAGGGGCGGATCTGGGGTTATGTTACCTCGGACGACAGCCTGGCCCCGTTCGAAGGACGCTGGCTGGAGCTGGAGTGCAAGTTTGACGGCATGCGCCTGAGCCGCTGCCGCGAGGATGATTGACGCACGGCAAGACGAACCGGGCGGAAAAAACCACTCAGCGGGCCCATAGTTAAACCTCGCACGGTTTCACTATGGGCCTTTTGCTATGACACGCACCTCCCTCCTGCTGCTGGCGCTGCCGCTCTGCGCTCTGGCCGCCGATGGCGAACTCTGGCTGGTGGAGCTGGAACACAACGATGGCCTGCGCCTGCAGTTTCAGGGGGCCGAACTCGAGCTCGGCAATGCCGCGCTGAGCGGGGTGGCAGGCAACGATGAACTCAGACCCGGCATGCGTCTGGCCATCCTCAGCCGTGATGGAGTCGCCGAGCGCATTGGCATGGCCGACGCCATCGCCGGATTCTTGCCGACCAGCCAGTGGCGCCGGGCCGAAGCCTCCCTGCTGGCCGTCACGGGCCGCGCCCTGCGGTTGCAGGGGCTTGGCGTGCTGTCCTTCGATGACGATACTCGCTGGCTGAATGGCAGCCCGGCCGACCTGCAACCGGGCCGCAAACTGGTGCTCAGTCGTAACCTGCAGGGCCGCCTGACCGAGATCCTGATAGCCAATCCGGAAGATGAACCAGAATAAGAGCCATGTCATCCCGCTACTTAATATATATATTGCTAAATTAGAAATATCTATTTGTCTATATTCTGAAGTATGATTAAGTGATGAATAAAATAATAAAGTGAATGCTCTGATATTATTTTTGTTAATATCAAAAAGCCTTCAATTAATTACTTTATTAATGTTATACATGCATCAAAACGTGGTCTGGATCGCATATTGAAGCCAATATGACTGATATTGTCGTACTCACATGTCACCTGCGGATATATAAGCGTTGGTGAATGTATGTCAATGTTTCAATATATTGGGGTTGCTATGCAAAAACTAAAAATAACTGGCTTGTCATTGATCATATCCGGCCTGCTGATGGCCCAGGCTCACGCGGCAGAGCCCGTCTATCCAGACCAGTTGCGCCTGTTCTCGCTGGGTCAGGAGGTCTGTGGCGACAAGTATCGCCCTATTACTCGAGAAGAAGCGCAGAGCGTTAAAAGTAATATTGTCAATATGATGGGCCAGTGGCAAATAAGCGGTCTGGCCAACGGCTGGGTAATAATGGGACCGGGTTATAATGGTGAAATAAAACCTGGCTCGGCGTCCAATACCTGGTGTTACCCTGTCAATCCTGTTACCGGAGAAATACCCACCTTGTCAGCCCTGGATATTCCAGATGGTGATGAGGTGGATGTGCAGTGGCGACTGGTACACGACAGCGCGAATTTCATCAAGCCAACCAGCTATCTGGCGCATTATCTCGGTTATGCCTGGGTGGGCGGCAATCACAGCCAATATGTCGGTGAAGACATGGATGTGACCCGCGATGGCGATGGCTGGGTGATCCGTGGCAACAATGACGGCGGTTGCGAGGGTTATCGTTGTGGCGAGAAGACGTCCATCAAGGTCAGCAATTTTGCGTACAATTTGGACCCCGACAGCTTCAAACATGGTGACGTGACCCAGTCTGATCGCCAACTGGTCAAGACGGTGGTGGGCTGGGCGATCAACGACAGTGACACCCCGCAATCCGGGTATGACGTCACCCTGCGTTACGATACCGCCACCAACTGGTCCAAGACCAATACCTATGGCCTGAGCGAGAAGGTGACTACCAAGAACAAGTTCAAGTGGCCACTGGTAGGGGAAACCGAACTCTCCATCGAGATTGCGGCCAACCAGTCATGGGCATCCCAGAACGGGGGTTCTACCACCACCTCCCTGTCGCAATCCGTGCGGCCGACGGTGCCGGCCCGCTCCAAGATCCCGGTGAAGATCGAGCTCTACAAGGCTGATATCTCTTATCCCTATGAGTTCAAGGCCGATGTCAGTTATGACCTGACCCTGAGTGGCTTCCTGCGTTGGGGTGGCAATGCCTGGTATACCCATCCGGACAATCGCCCGAACTGGAACCACACCTTCGTCATCGGGCCGTACAAGGACAAGGCGAGCAGCATTCGCTACCAGTGGGACAAGCGTTACATCCCGGGTGAAGTGAAGTGGTGGGACTGGAACTGGACCATCCAGCAGAACGGCCTGTCTACCATGCAGAACAACCTGGCCAGAGTGCTGCGCCCGGTGCGGGCGGGGATCACCGGCGATTTCAGCGCCGAGAGCCAGTTTGCTGGCAATATCGAAATCGGTGCGCCCGTGCCCCTCGCGGCGGATGGCAAGGCTCCTCGAGCTCTCAGTGCGAGAGGGGGAGAACAGGGCCTGAGACTGGAGATCCCGCTCGATGCGCAAGAGCTCTCCGGGCTTGGCTTCAGCAACGTCAGCCTGAGCGTGACGCCAGCAGCCAATCAATAACGGCAGTGCGTTGTAGTGATGGAACCGGGCCTCTGGCCCGGTTTTCGTTTGCACTGGTCGGGCTTGTTAAAGGCTTGTGCTTTCCATTTCCCCACTTATACTGGCGCCATCTTGTCGGAGTGCTGACCGTCGAACGACGCTAAGCTGAGACCGTTAATTCGGGATCCGTGGAACCTGATCAGGTTAAGACCTGCGAAGGGAAACAAGGGTAACTTGCGGGTTACCGCGCCGGGGCAAATCCTCGCTCATCAGGAGCAGGGCTCCACCCATCAAGGGCACCGCCCGCGATGGCTCAGGCGCAGAGGGGGAGGCTGTCCCATCCGGTCGTCCATAGGGCGCCGGGTTTCCAGACTAGGGAAACACCGGGATGGCAGAGCTGGGAAGATCCATGCCCGACTCACTCCCCCCGAACACATCCCGCCGCAAGTTCATCTTCTCCTCGAACTCCAGACAAGCAAACACCCATAACTTCAACCAGTTAATGTGAGTTTTGCTATGTCTACCAATATTTCTGATACCACCAAATCCAGCCGCCGCGAGCAGCGCTCCAGCGCCCAGACCTTTATCGACAACCTCAAGGGGATGGCCCACCCCAACTCCCGCCGCATCTTTATCCAGGGCTCCCGCCCCGATATCCGGGTGCCCCTGCGGGAGATCCAACTGGCGGACACCTTCGTCGGCGGCACCAAGGAAGCCCCCCAGTTCGAGCCCAACGAGCCGGTGCCGGTGTACGACACCTCGGGTCCCTATGGGGAAGACGCCGCCCCCATCGACGTGCGCCGCGGTCTGCCGCGCCTGCGCGAGGAGTGGGTGCTGGAGCGCGCTGACACCGAGGCGCTGGAAGGGCTGAGCTCCACCTTCACCCAGGAGCGCCTAGCCGACGAGGGGCTGGATCACCTGCGCTTCGAACACCTGCCGAGCGCCCGCCGCGCCAAGCCGGGCCGCCGGGTGACCCAGCTGCACTATGCCCGCGCCGGCATCGTCACCCCCGAGATGGAATTTATCGCCCTGCGCGAGAACATGGGCCGCGAGCGGGTTCGCTCAGAACTCTTGCGCACCCAGCATCCGGGTCAGGGCTTTGGCGCCAGACTGCCGGAGAACATCACGCCGGAGTTCGTGCGCGATGAAGTGGCCGCCGGCCGCGCCATCATCCCCAGCAACATCAACCACCCGGAAGCGGAGCCCATGATCATCGGCCGCAACTTCCTGGTGAAGATCAACGCCAACATCGGCAACTCGGCGGTCACCTCCAGCATCGAAGAGGAAGTGGAGAAGCTGGTCTGGTCCACCCGCTGGGGCGCCGACACCGTGATGGATCTCTCCACCGGCCGCTACATCCACGAGACCCGCGAGTGGATCCTGCGCAACAGCCCGGTGCCCATCGGTACCGTGCCCATCTACCAGGCGCTGGAGAAGACCAACGGCATCGCCGAAGACCTCACCTGGGAGCTGTTCCGCGACACCCTGCTCGAACAAGCCGAGCAGGGGGTGGACTACTTCACCATCCACGCCGGTGTCTTGCTGCGCTTCGTGCCCATGACCGCCAAGCGCCTCACCGGCATCGTCTCGCGCGGCGGCAGCATCATGGCCAAGTGGTGCCTCTCCCACCACAAGGAGAACTTCCTCTACGAACATTTCCGCGAGATCTGCGAGATCTGCGCCGCCTACGACGTCAGCCTGTCGCTGGGTGACGGCCTGCGTCCGGGCTCCGTCTATGACGCCAACGACGAGGCCCAGTTCGCCGAACTGCGCACCCTGGGCGAGCTCACCAAGATCGCCTGGGAATACGACGTGCAGGTGATGATCGAGGGCCCCGGCCACGTGCCCATGCACATGATCGAGCGCAACATGACCGAGCAGCTGGAGCACTGCCACGAGGCGCCCTTCTATACCCTGGGCCCGCTCACCACCGACATCGCGCCGGGTTACGATCACTTCACCTCCGGCATCGGCGCCGCGCTCATCGGCTGGTACGGTTGCGCCATGCTCTGCTACGTGACCCCCAAGGAGCACCTGGGCCTGCCCAACAAGGAGGACGTGAAGCAGGGGCTGATCACCTACAAGATCGCCGCCCACGCCGCTGATCTGGCCAAGGGCCACCCGGGCGCCCAGATCCGCGACAACGCCATGTCCAAGGCGCGCTTCGAATTCCGCTGGGAGGATCAGTTCAACCTGGCGCTGGATCCCGACACCGCCCGCGCCTACCACGACGAGACCCTGCCCCAGGAGTCCGGCAAGGTGGCGCACTTCTGCTCCATGTGCGGCCCCAAGTTCTGCTCCATGAAGATCACCCAGGACGTGCGCGACTATGCGGCCAAGCTGGAGGCGGTGGAGATCAAGATGGTGGGCATGGACGGCCAGCAGGAGCGGGTGGTGGCCGAGGTGGAGAGCGGCATGGCGCGGATGGCGGAAACCTTCAAGGAGACCGGTGGGGAGATCTACCACCAGGCGGCGACCCTGAAGCAGGCCGCAGGGGAGGAGGCGTGAGCAGCGAGCGCGGGGCTGTCAGCCCCGCCGACCTGTCCGCCATGACGGCGGCCCCGCGTCCCGTGGTCTGGACCATAGCGGGATCAGACTCCGGCGGCGGCGCCGGCATTCAGGCCGACCTGCACACCATGCACGATCTTGGCGTGCACGGCTGCTCCGTCATCTCCGCCATCACGGCCCAGAACTCGGTGGCGGTGAAGATGGTCGACCCCGTGCTGATGCAGACCTTCACCGCCCAGATCGACGCCCTGGGGCTGGATCTGCCACCCGCCGCCATCAAGATTGGCCTGCTGCCGACCCGGCTGCACGTGGAGGTGCTGGCCCGCAGGTTGTCGACCGTCGAGGCTCCCTTCGTGGTCTACGATCCGGTGGCCATCGCCAGCACCGGCACCCCCATGGCGGAGCCCGGCATGCTGGTGGCGGTGCGCGAGCACCTGCTGCCGCGCCTCTCCTTGATCACCCCCAACGGCCTCGAGCTGGAAGCCCTGACCGGCCTGCCGGTCAGCAGCCCCGAGCTGGTGCGCCTCGCCGCACGGCTGCTCCGTGAACTCGGTGCCCGCGCCGTGCTGGTCAAGGGGGGCCATCTGGAGTGGGGCGGGGATCTCTGCCTCGACTACTACCAGGACGAGTCCCGCGAATTCTGGCTCGCCGCGCCGCGCCTCGATACCCGCCACGGCCACGGCACCGGCTGCTGCTACGCCAGCGCCATCGCGGCCGTGGTAGCACAGGACTACCCGGTGGAGGACGCCATCACCCTGGCGCGCGCCTACCTGCAACAGGGCTTGGCAGCTGCGCAGGGGGTGGGCGCGGGCCCCGGCCCCATCGCCCACCTGGGTTGGCCAAACAATCTCGCCCACTTCCCCCGTGCCGTGCTGGCAGGCTCAACCCTGGATCGCCATTTCGGCCTGTATGAGACAAGCAGTGCCCGCCTGCCGCAGGGCCCCTTTGCGCCGACCGAGCAGAGCCTTGGCCTCTATCCGGTAGTGGATTCGGTCAAGTGGCTCAAGCGCCTGCTGGGGGCCGGGGTCAAGACCATACAGCTGCGCATCAAGAATCTGCCCGCCGCTCAGGTGGCACCGGCCATTCGCGATGCGGTAGCGCTCGGTCGCCGCCATGGGGCGCGGCTCTTTATCAACGACTACTGGCAACAGGCCATCGAGGCGGGCGCCTGGGGCGTGCACCTGGGGCAGGAGGATATGGAGACCGCCGATCTCGCCGCCATTCAGGCGGCCGGGCTGCGCCTTGGCATCTCCACCCACGGCTACTTCGAGCTGATGCGGGCCCGCGAGCTGGCCCCCTCCTATATAGCGCTCGGCCATATCTTCCCGACCAACACCAAGGCGATGCCTTCGCGCCCTCAGGGGCTGGCGCGGCTGCACCGCTACCGCGCCCTGATGTGCGACTGGCCTACGGTGGCCATCGGCGGCATCAGCGAGGAGCGGGTCGCGGCGGTAAAAGAGAGTGGGGTCGGCAGCATCGCCCTGGTCTCGGCCATCACGGCGAGCGACGACTGGCAGGGGGCGACCGAGCGGCTGCTCGAGGCCGTGGGGGCGGGGGATGAGCCATGCTCGGCCTCTGCCATAAGGGAGGTGGAACATGCTCTCTGATGTTGAGTATTTGCGATATGGCCGCCAGCTGATGCTGGCGGAAGTGGGGGAGGCGGGTCAGGCGCGGCTCAAAGATAAGTCCGTGCTGATCGTCGGCTTGGGCGGGCTTGGCTCGCCGCTCGCCCTCTATCTGGCCGGGGCCGGTGTGGGCACCTTGTGGCTGGCCGATGGCGATACGGTGGATTCCAGCAATTTGCCGCGCCAGATCCTGTTCGACTCCGAGGCGGTCAACCACTCCAAGGCGGAGCTGGCCCGCGAGCGCCTTAGCCAACACAACCCGCTGGTGGAGCTGATCGCCATCAATCAGCGCCTCGATGCCGCCAGCCTGCCGGAGTTTGTGGCAGAGGTGGATCTGGTTGTCGACTGCTGCGACAACCTCGCCACCCGCCAGGCCATCAACGCCGCCTGCGTGGCCCAGGGCAAGCCCTGGGTCTGTGCCGCCGCAGTGGGCTGGCAGGGACAGCTTATGGCACGAGTAAACAGCGATCACGCCTGCTACGCCTGCCTCTATCCGCAGGATACCAAGGTGAGCCAGAGCTGCGAGACCAGCGGCGTCACCGGCCCGCTGGTCGGAGTGATGGGCTCCCTGCAGGCGCTGGAGGCACTGAAACTGCTGCTCGGGATGCCGAGTCCGGTTGCCGGCACATTGCGCCGTTTCGATGCGCTGGCCCATCAGTGGCAGACCCTCACCCTGGCCCCCGATCCCGATTGCCCGGTTTGCGGGCAGCGCCGATGCCCGACACACGATAAGGAAATCACCCCATGACCTTGACCATTCGACTCAACGATAAAGCCCAGCCGCTGGCGGCAGGGCAGAGCGTGGCCGACCTGCTGGCTGCCCAGGACGTCCATCCCCAGGGGGTGGCGGTGGCCCTTAACGGCGCCGTGCTACCCCGTGGCCGCTGGGCCGAAACCCGTCTCAATGACGGGGATGAACTCCACCTCTTTACCGCCATTGCGGGAGGCTGACATGCTCACCATTGCCGATCACACCTTCTCCTCGCGCCTCTTCACCGGCACCGGCAAGTTTGCCCGCCCGGATCTGATGGCCGCCGCCATCGAGGCAAGCGGCTCCCAGCTCGTCACCATGGCCATCAAGCGCCTCGAACCCGGCAAGGCCCACGACGATATCCTGAGCCCGCTTTTGAAACTCGGGGTCAAGCTGCTGCCCAACACCTCGGGCGCCAAGACCGCCGCCGAGGCGGTGTTTGCCGCCCACCTCGCCCGCGAGGCGCTGGGCACGAACTGGCTCAAGCTCGAGATCCACCCCGATCCCCGCTATCTGCTGCCTGATCCCATCGAGACGCTCAAAGCCGCCGAGCAGCTGGCCAAAGAGGGCTTTGTGGTGCTGCCCTACTGTGGTGCCGATCCCGTGCTGTGCAAACGGCTGGAAGAGGTGGGCTGCGCCGCCGTGATGCCGTTGGGCGCCCCCATCGGCTCGAACCAGGGGCTGGTGACCCGGGAGTTTCTCTCCATCATCGTCGAGCAGGCCAATGTGCCTGTGGTGGTGGATGCGGGGATCGGTGCGCCGAGCCACGCCGCCGCCGCCTTTGAACTGGGCGCCGACGCCGTGCTGGTCAACACCGCCATCGCGGTGAGCGGGGACCCGGTCGCCATGGGCCGCGCCTTCGCGTTGGCCTGTGAGGCAGGCCGTAGCGCCTATGAGGCGGGCCTGGGGGCGCGCGGCGTGCAGGCCCAGGCCTCCAGCCCGCTGACCGATTTTCTGGGGGCGTTATGAGTCATGAAACAGGGGCGGCCATGAACACTTCCCCTTTGCACCAAGCACAGCCAGAGGATTGCCCCCCTCTCGGCTCTTCACAAAATAAGGGAGAGGGGCTGGGGGTGAGGGCGCCGGGGGCAATGGAATCAGAGACCGCCCCTTCCTTTCTCGACCGTTGGCAGGCGCTGGAGTGGGACGATATCGGCATGCAGATCCGCGCCAAAACTGCCGCCGACGTGGCGCGAGCGCTAAGCGCACCCCGCCGCACCCTGGCGGACTTTATGGCGCTGATTTCCCCGGCCGCCGAGGCGTATCTGCCACAGATGGCGGCCGAGGCCGAGCGGCTGACCCGCCAGCGTTTTGGCAACACCATCGGCTTCTATGTGCCGCTCTATCTGTCGAACCTCTGCGCCAACGACTGCACCTACTGCGGCTTCTCCATGAGCAACCGCTTGAAGCGCAAGACCTTGAATAACGAGGAGATTGAGCGCGAGTGTCTCGCCATCAAGGCGCGCGGCTTTGACAGCGTGCTGCTGGTGACCGGCGAGCACGAACACAAGGTGGGGCTCGGCTATTTTCGGCAGGTGATGCCCATCATCCGCCGCCACTTCAGCACGGTGGCGATGGAGGTGCAGCCCCTCTCCCAAGACGAATACGCTGAGCTCAAGACCCTCGGCCTCGATTCGGTCATGGTCTATCAGGAGACCTACCACGCCCCCACCTACGCCCGCCACCATCTGCGCGGCAACAAGCGGGACATCGCATGGCGTCTCGCCACGCCGGATCGGCTCGGCCGCGCCGGTATCGACAAGATAGGGTTGGGGGCGCTGATCGGTCTCTCCGCGGACTGGCGTGCCGACAGTTACTTCGTCGCCGAGCACCTCGCCTGGCTTGAGCGCCACCACTGGCAGAGCCGCTATTCGCTCTCGTTCCCGCGCCTGCGCCCCTGCACCGGTGGGCTGGAGCCTGCCGTCATCATGTCGGATCGTCAGCTGGCCCAGCTTATCTGCGCTTGGCGCCTCTTCTCGCCGACCCTGGACTTGTCCCTCTCGACCCGGGAATCGCCGGCGTTTCGCAACGGTGCGGTGCGTCTTGGCATCACCCAGATGTCGGCAGAGTCGCGTACCCAGCCGGGGGGCTATGCGGACGGCGGTGAGGAGGAGCTGGAGCAGTTCGCCATCCATGACGACCGCCCGGTGGGTGAAGTGGCTGCCGCCGTGCGGCAGGCCGGGTTGCAGCCGGTGTTCAAGGATTGGGAACCCTTCCTGGGCCGATAGGGGCGGCCACGCCCCTCTTTGCCAGTGGTATACGGGGAGTTCAGTCAAACACCGTGCCTGTGGCAAGCAGGCACGGCTGCGCCGTGCAATCGTAGGGTCGATTAGCCGTCAGGCGTAATCGTCCGGGGGGATAGTCGATGGCACGGCTTTGCCGTGCAGGACGCGAGGCCTCTGGCCTCGAAGGGGTTTCGCCCGCCCTTCGGGCCGGGGCGAGTGACTTTGGAAAGACCCAAAGTCACCAAAGGTCTTCTCCCCCGCTTATTCGCCCGACTTACGTCGGGTTCCTTCGGCTCACCCGCTTGTCCGACGGCACACGCCGACGGGCCGTCCATGGCCCGGCGCCGCTCGCTCGACATCCTGTCTCGCGGCCTGGACAAGCGGGCTCGCCTCAGCGAATAAGAGGGGGAACCAAGGTCATGCCTACCGTCAGATGCCACTCTTGCCATTATGGGAGCTGCTAGCGATTCAATCCTTACTGTGGAAATGAGATGTATGTTTCTGTATTAATTGACAAATAACACTGTTTGTTGTCTCCTATCAGCCGTTGCCGCCTTTCACTTCTCTTGCTTAGCCACATGCAAGCTCGCAGAGGCCCTGTGAGGGATGTCAGTGTCCAACACTGTCGTTTTCGGACGAGGAGGCTGCCATGAAACACAAATGTGTTCCTGTACGGCGCTACCAACGCTTTCGTTTTGGTCGCTGGGAAGATGTGTGCAAACACTATCGCTCCCTGCCCAATCGGTAAGTGAGGTATACCAAGGCGGCAACATCTTCATTATTTCTCCCCGTGCTGTTATGCACTGATCATTTTCTGGTAGTGTTCTTCATCTCCTGTTTTTTCAAATATGTTTTTGAAAATGTCTAGGAAGCGTTGATAATCACCGACACTGATATCTGTTATATTGATCGCATCAGAGTGAGAAGAACGATTTAAGTATCTATAAAGAACTTTGAATTGATGATCTGTTTGCTCTAATGCTGTAATTACCTTATGTAATTTGTCATTCTTGTGTACAAATGCAAAATAATGTTCCAGTATGTTTCTCATTGCATTTGGAATAAGTGGAGACCAATTCCCGGTTTCTTTGAAGTCTCTAATGGCAAGCCAATAGAGTTCATAGTCATTTTTTATTTCATCCTTTCCTAGAGAATGTATGTTACTGTATTCATCTTTCTTAACCCGATAGAGGTCATACAATTTTTCTAATTTATTAGATTCCGATTGCTTTAGTAGCTCATGGTAAAAAAATAAATTATGAGTCAAGACAATAGATTGACCGTAGTTTTCTTCAAAGATATCCTTGTGAATCATTGTGGCAACATCATATATATAATTTGATGATAGGCTGGATATGGGGTCATCAATAACAATAGTTTTTTCATTTTTTGGAGTAGTGCAATCGTTTCTGTTTATGTCACCTTTAACTAACTCAATGAAATAGACAAGTGTGATTAATGTTTTTTCACCCTCACTAAGAGTATGATATACCGCGTCTGTTTCACCACCCCTATGAATGCAATATGTTCCATCATGATGTTTAACTAATTCAAAGCTATCTAAACCTATAGATTTAAGTCTATTATTGATCGCGTCTAAGGCAGAATCGATACCAACAATACTTCCAGCAAGATCTCTAATATATTTATCTATAGTTGCAAGTTCACTTTTTAGTTTTACAACAATGTTATGATTCTTTTCTATTTCAGAGTCATTTATTTTTAATTCTTTTTTATAATCAGAAAAGACTCTGCTCAGAGCTTCATTTATCAATCCCCAAAATTGTTTTTCTATATTGGACTCAGTGACTTTTTTCTGTGCTAACTGTGAACTAAATGCATCAATCTCTTGCCTGGTCATATCAATAATGGCATTTATTTTTCCAGCCAATTGCTCTTGATCAATTAGAGTTATGACTTCTATGGGGTGTTTTATTTTATGCGCAACCATTTCATTGTTTTTCTCTATGGCGTCAATGAATGCTTTCCGAGCACTCTGGTATTCTTGGTCGCTTTCAATGTAAGCTAATTTGTTACTATTTAAGTACTCCTTGACAGAGTGAATATATACTTCATATTCTTCTTTATATTCTTCAAGGCTAGATATTGCATCTTCATAGTGGGTGTCGAAAACTTGTTCAATTTGCTCTTTAAATTCACTTGTAGGTGTCTTTTGACAGAATGGGCAGACATTCGTATGTTCAATATACTTACGCCCATCTCGAACCCAATGTTGGCTATTCAACTTTTCTATAAGTGATGATAAATAAGATGTTGATGTATTTACGAGAGGAGAACCAAGTAGAGTATTGATATTGACATCTGTTTTATGAATAGTTATAAACTCAGGTTTAATTGGCACTTCAACCGAGAAAGCATCGATTTTTTCTTTTTCTTTTATTAACTCATCTAGTGTGAATTCATTAATTTTACGGCCTGATTCGGCTGCACTAAAGAACGAGGTTTTTTGAGCTCTTCCTTTTAGGCAGTATGATAAGGCATCATGTTGGTAATGTTTTTTATGTGAATAAACGGAATCTTGATATTTTTTTAGAATTTCATCTCTTGACTGCCTAATTCCATTGCTTTGGATCTCAGCTTCACTGATTTGAGTGGATTTTAGTTCCCTCTGTTTTTCTAGCTCCACTATAGTAGCTTGAGCATTTGAATCATCCTTTCCAACTGTAAATACACCTGGTTGGGAGGCTGATTCATAAAATGATTCTCTAATGAAGTCGCTGTTATAGACATAATATCTTGTCTTTTCATCGCTTTGGACATTGGATTGTTGGCTAAGCTGCTCTCCTTTTGCATGGGCGCTTATTAGGCGACCTATGGTACTTTTTCCACTACCATTCTGTCCAAAGAAGATTGTTCTTTGTTTACTCAGTGTTATTGTTGTGGGTGTTGTAGGATGATATGAGGTAATATTTTGGAGTGTAATTGATCTGATCATTTTTATACCAAAATTAAGTTGTTCAAACTAAAGATATAAATACACTTATCAGTTTACTGTTGTGCAAGTCTCATATGAAGTGCAGATATGTTGAAATGTGATGTATCTATGACTTCGAAGATATGAGAGCACTTAATATGTTTGACTAAAGCATGGAGTGGAAGGGGGAGGTTGCCATGACCATCATCCACCTATGACAGATAAGCCTAGAAAATCCACCCTGCAATAGAAATCAGCCTGTTGGAACAAGAGAATAAATAAGTGCATCAATAGGCTGACCATGGAGGAAAATTCGATTCCTTGCTCTGCACTCAAAGGTTGCCCCTGCGGCGAGGGCGACGGCTTCGCTGGCGCTGTTGCCGACTCCCATCACGATCTCCAGCCGAAATAGCCCCAACTGCTGAAAGCCAAAGTCACGGAGCAGGGCGACCGCCTGTCGGGCGATGCCTTGTCCTTGGCGGGACTGTCGCACCCAGTAGCCGATATTGCCGTAGCGATGATGGGGGGCCAGCTGGTTGATACCGGCGCCACCCAAGAGCTGGCCGGTGGTGGCGCAAAAAATGCCCATATCAAAGGCGCGTCCCGCCGCGCGCTCCTGATCGCAGATGGCAAACCAGGCCAGCGCCTGCTCCCTGTTGAACGAGGGAGTGCACCAGCTCATCCAGCTGCCGACCGTCTCGACCGATTCGTGGGCCGCGCGGACAAACTCGTCGGCATCGCCCGCTTCGAAGGGGCGAATAACGAGTATGTCGTTGGCAAGGGGCTGGAATGTCATTGGCTGTCCTGCTTTTTCATCTGGATGATTGGTCAGGACTTTACGACGGCAACCCGCTTAAGCCCCATACCAACACTGGCAGGAGCCGTGAGCGAGAAACCGAATTGTTGATAGAGTCGGTAAGCCTCCCCATCTGCCAGCAAGCTGACATAGCCTGACTCCGGTACTTCGCGGGCGATATAGTCCGCGATCTCCGCCATGATCTTTTTGCCTACCCCCTGACCCTGATATTCAGGCAGTACTGCAATATCAACCACTTGATAAAATGTCCCGCCATCTCCGATGATGCGACCCATGCCGATGGCGGTCTGACCGCAAAATATCTGGACGGCAAACAGCGTATTGGGCAGACCAAGCTCTGCGGCTTCAAGCGTCTTTGGGCTAAGTCCGGCAGCGGTTCGAAGATAGCGATAGGTTTCGACGGGCGGCGTTGAGTGGACGACAGTGAAAACGGGTGTTGGTGCGGTCATTCGGGTAACTCCATGTAGGGCCTGATTGTTTTAAATGCCCATGTAACGCACTGATCTGGTGATGGATCCGTGCTCTCCAGGGCTGTAGGGGGAGGTTCTTATCAATGTCTCCAGGTGGGCAGCTATCACCCCACCCTCTCCAACTCGCCAATTTCCCCGCTGCTTATCAGCGGCAGGTGGCGGCTAATTTGCTCCACCGGCCAGTCCCACCAGGCGAGGGCGTTGAGGCGCGCTATGGTGTCGTCGTCGAAACGGTAGCGGATCACTTTAGCCGGGTTGCCACCGACCACGGCGTAGTCGGGCACATCAGTGGTGACTACGGAGCGGGCGGCGATGATGGCGCCGTTACCGACCTTGACCCCCTGCATTATCAGGGCGTCATAGCCAATCCAGACATCATTGCCGATGATGGTATCCCCCTTGTAGGGGAGGCTGCCCGGGGCGGGTGCGGCATGCTCCCAGCCGTTGCCGAAGATAAAGAAGGGGTAGGTGGAGAAGCCGGAGGTCTGGTGGTTGGCGCCGTTCATGATGAACTTCACCCCGCGGGCGATGGCGCAGAACTTGCCGATGATCAGCTTGTCGCCGATGAAGGGGAAGTGGTAGAGGACGTTGCGTTCAAAGCCCGCCGAATCCTCCGGGTCGTCGTAATAGGTGTAGTCACCCACCTCGATATTGGGCCCCTTGATGGTGTTCTTGATAAAGCACACCTGGGGGAAGCCCGCCATGGGGTGCGGGTTGGCGGGGTCGGGTCCGTGCATGGGGGCACCTCTGGCGTCTGGGCTCAGGCTACCCTAACGGAATCGGGTGAAGCCTGGCCACCCTTTTGTGCCCTCCGCTTCGCCAGTCTCTGTCGCCCTGTGGTGGTGGGTGCATCGACCCCGCCGGGGTTTGTCTCTAGCATAAGGAGGATGCGGGGCAGGGGCTCCGCCATGCGGGTGGTGGTTGATGCCCGTTTACGGACTTCTGGCGGAGAGAAAAGATGAAACTGCGTTCCTTGTTGATGGTGGGGGCCCTGCTGCTGGGCGGTTGTGCGGTCAATCCCTACGGCGGCACTCAGGCTCCGGTGAGTGAGCCGGATGCCCCCGTGGTGCAGCCGGACAAGCCGGTGACCAAGCCGGATGCCGGGGCGCCGTTGCCCAAGCCGGTGGCGCCGACCGGGTTGGCGCTGGCCATGGCCGATGCCTTTGTGCAGGCCCCCGAGGTGCGGGAGCTGGCGCAAACCGGTCAGCCGGTGCTGCTGCTCACCCCGCCCCAGAACGGCACCGGCGAGCCGGTGGATACTCGCGCCATGGCGGCGGCCATGAGCAAGCGCATCCAGAGCAAGAGCGGTTTTCGCTTTGTCGACCCAGGTCAGGTGGCGGCCATCACCGGCCAGCTTGAGTATCAGCAGGGCAGGATGAACCCGGCCTCCCTGGTGCGGCTCGGTCGCCAGACCGGCGCCAGCTACATGCTGTACGGGGATCTGGTGGCCGAGGGCAGCCGCTATCGGCTGTCGATGACCCTGATGGAGCTGCGCAGCGGCGAGCTGCTCTGGAGCGGCAGTCGCTCCGCCAGCCACTGATCAAGCCAGCGGCCGATCAAGAAGAGGGTTGAGTGCC
>NZ_JBFOCQ010000027.1:0-332178 GCF_040907805.1 Aeromonas sp. s3 | reverse complement strand
TTGAGTGCCTGTGCACTCAACCCTCTTCTCATTTCAGCCCTGCTGGCAGGGGTCAGGACTCCATCTTCCTCAGAAAATAGGTGGTATGCCCGGGTGGCATGTCCGGCAGCTCGCCAAAGACCTGGTAACCCTGCTTCTGGTAGAAGGGCAGCGCCTGGAAGCTGGTGGTTTCCAGATGGAAGTTGCTGATGCCCTTGCTGCGGGCGTACTGCTCCATGGTGGCGAGCAATCGACCGCCCCAGCCATCCTGGCGGATGCGCTCGTCAATCCAGAGCCAGTCCACGTGCAGCCAACCCCACTTGAGGTCGGCGGTGATGCCGCCGTGCACCTTGCCCGCTTCATCCTTGATAAAACTGGCGATGTGCTCGCGCAGGTGGGTGCCGGCCTGGCTGATGTTGTAGCCCGACAGGCCGATGCGCAGCGCGTCGACATCCTGCTCGGCAGGGGGTTGGGGCGGGGTCAGGTGCATGGTCTCTCCAGAACCGGGTAAAGGGCCTCTATCAATAACCGTTCAGACTCAATCTGGTCAAGCTATTGCCCCTTCCCGGCTGCCGCCGGCCCGGCGTCACAGCTGCGGGAAGTAGCAGGCGGCCATGTCGACCGGGTGATCGGGGCTGCCGGGCAGGTAGAAGTGCCAGCCCGCATCGGTGAAGGCGCGCAGCTCGCTCTCCACGAACTTGAGGGCGAGGCTGAGGGCCTGCAGGGCATCGACGCCATAGATGAAGGTCTTGTTGCCAAGGCCGTCGAGCTTTACCTTGCAGCGCCAGTCGCCGCCGGCGGACTTGGGGTCCGGCTCGGGGGCTCCGATGGCAATCTTCACGGTCAGCTGTTCTCCCTCGATGCTGATGGCATCGAAGCGCGCTTTCACTATGGCTCTCTTCATCTGGACGATCCTTTTCCGGGGCCGGCGTCTGCCTGGCCGGGCTGATGGGGGGTGAGTCGGCCGGGAGGGCAGACTCAGGAAGGTCAGCCTAATGGATGCAGGCACCGCAGACAACGGGCGCAGCGGCGGCTTGTGAGGTGGCTTGAAGATCCATGATTGCTGCTCTTTTGATCAGCGGGTGGCGGGGCAAGCGCTATTTTCCCGCATTGCTTGATGCGCATCCATGAATGGCCGGATTCGCTGCTGGTTCGGCGCCGCGCCCGGCATGATAATTGGGGCAGGCGGCCAGCCCGGCGTGCGCCTCTCGTCCCCCGGATCCAAGGAAACCGCATGGCACTTTCGGTCGAGCAATTATATGAAGTGATGGCCCAGCTGCCCGATCCCGTCTTCATCCTGAGCGAAGACGGCTACTACATCGAATACATCGGCGGGGTGGAGCAGCAATCCTATCAGGATGGCAACCCGCTGGCGGGCAAGCGACTGGCCGATGTGCTGCCCGCCGACATGACCCGCTGGGTGATGGATCAGGTGACCCTGGCGCTGGATTCGGGCCAGGTGCAGGTGGTGGAGTACGAGCTGGCGGCGGTGGAGGTGGAGGGGATCGACGCCTCGGTCGGACCGCAGGGGATGCAGCGCTTCGAGGGCAAGATTGCCCCGCTGCCCTCCCGCTATGACGGCAAGCGGGCGGTGGCCTGGGTGACCCGCAACATTACCGGCCAGCACGAGCTGCAGCAGCGGCTCAAGCTGCAGAGCGAAACCGACCAGCTGACCGGCCTCTACAACCGCCGCTATTTCTTCGAGCACTGCCGGCAGCGGCGCGAGAGAGAGGCCCCCTGCAGCCTGGTGATGCTGGATATCGACCACTTCAAGCAGATCAACGATCGCTTCGGCCATCAGCAGGGCGACCGGGCGCTGCAGCGCTTCTGCGACTGCGTGGCCGCCCAGCTGCGGGCGGACGATCTGTTCGTGCGCAGCGGCGGCGAGGAGTTTCTGATCCTGCTGCCCGGCATGAGCGAGCCGGATCTGCAGGCGCTGGCGGAGCGGATCCGGGCCGCCGTGGCGGCACTGCCGGCGGATCCGGTGGCCTTTACCGTCAGTCTGGGCACCACCCTGGTGCAGCCGGGGGAGGAGATCAACCAGGCGCTGGCCCGCGCCGACGAGTGGCTCTATCGGGCCAAGCGGGCGGGTCGCAACCGGGTCGCTCACTGCCCTGCGGGTGGCCAGCGCAAGGGGGCAAAACAGGGGAAGCCAACCCCCTGATATATGGCGACAGGGCCAGAATCAATATATCGGCAGCGGCCGGAGCCATTCATTGCATAATTGGCTGATATTGCCGGGCTGATGCTGTTAATATTAACGGGCACTCTCTGGCCTTATTCAAGTTGTTGAGCAACTCATCGAGGTTTTGTCGTTATGTTATCAGACGGAGCTGAATTGATTATCTTGAGGCCAAAATGACACATCTTATTTCCTTTTGAAACAAGCTGATTCAAACAGTCATGAATTATTAACCTTGACCTTTATGGCGATTTCAACGATGGTAGCGTGGCATCCCCGTTTCCTCTTGGTGATCATGTTGATCGCAGGCGGGCTTGTTTTTTCTACGATCCGGTCGATATGCCGCGGCATGTCGCCACGCCTAATTACACGGGCCAATAAAATATAAGATGACAGATTAATAAGGTGTATATCGCAATGAGTGTTGCTATTGCTGAGAAGAGTAATTCCGCATCAAAGTTGAAATGGGAGAAAAGTGATTCGGTATGGACCATGGGCTTATATGCCACTGCAGTCGGTGCCGGTACACTGTTTCTCCCAATTACCGTTGGCAGTAATTCGCCGGTTATTTTGCTGTTTATATTATTGATGGCATTTCCGCTTTCTTATTATTCCCATCGGGCATTGAGTCGTTTCGTATTATCCAGCTCTCACCGGGAAGGGGATATTACCCACGTGGTGGAAGAGCACTTCGGTGCGCGGGCAGGCAAGCTGCTGATGCTGGTCTACCTGATGGCCTTCTACCCCATCATTCTGGTCTACAGCATCTCCATCACCAACGCGATCCAGAGTTTTGTGGTGCACCAGCTGGGCAATGCCGAGATCCCGCGCGGCCTGCTGGTGCTGGGGGTAATGCTGGGGCTGCACCTGGTGCTGCTGGCGGGCAAGCAGATCGTGGTGTCGGCCATCAGCGTGCTGGCCCTGCCCATGGTTGCCTTTCTCATCGGCCTCTCCATCTATCTGCTGCCCCAGTGGAGCCTCTCCTACTTCAGCGAGAGTCAGGGGGTGGACTGGCGTGATCCGGCGTTCTGGAAATCCCTCTGGCTGATCGTGCCGGTGATGGTGTTCTCCTTCAGCCACGCCCCCATCATCTCCTCCTTCAGCGCGGCGCAGAAGAAGCGCTGTCAGGCGAGCGCCGACCAGCGCGCCAAACGGATCATCAAGTGCAGCAGCCTGCTGATTTGCGGCAGCGTGCTGTTCTTCGTGGTGAGCTGCGTGATGAGCCTGAGTCAGGCCGAAATGGCGCAGGCCCGCATCGACAATATTTCGGTGCTGTCGGCGCTGGCGAACAAGTTCTCCAATCCGCTGATCGCCTATGTGGGGCCGCTCATCGCCATTCTGGCCATGTCCAAATCCTTCCTCGGCACCTCCATGGGGGTGAGCGAGGGGACGGTGAGCATGGTGAACGGTGCCTGTCAGGGGCTGGGGCTGTCGCTGCGTGAAGCGACCATCGCGCGGGTCTCGTCGGTCATCCTGTTCGTGGTGACCGGGGTCATCACCTACTTGAACCCGAACGTGCTGGAGATCATCGAGAAGGTGAGCGGGCCGCTCATCGCGGTGATCCTGTTCCTGCTGCCGGCCTGCTCCATCTATCGTCTGCCTGCCCTCCAGCGTTATCGCGGGGCGAGCACCCTCTTCGTGCTGGTGATCGGGCTGCTGGCCATCTCGGCCCTTATCTACGATCTGCTGTAACGGCGGATCCCGCACAAGTCAAAAAGGGCGACCATCTGGTCGCCCTTTTTCTTTGGGTAGCCGTTAGCCGAACAGGGTGGAGACGCTCTGGCCGGCCATCAGCAGGCCGATGGCCAGGGCGCTGAACCAGACCAGGGTGGCACTCACCAGCAGGTAGCCGCTGGCGACGAACAGGCCGTCGCGCTGCAGCATGCCGATGGCCAGCAGCAGGATGGCCCAGGCCGGCATGGCGTTGGTGAAGGGGATGGCCCCGAGCGGCAGCATCAGCAGCAGGGCCGCCAGCATGATCAGCAGGCCGTTGCAGCGGTTGATGGTGCTGCTGCCGGTCAGCAACAGCAGACGCGGGCGGATGAAGCGGTCGATGCGGGCCAGCAGATCCGCCCCCTTGTGCAGGGTCGGCTTGAGCTGATCGGCGGCGAAGCGGCGCTCCATCAGGATGGCGGGCAGCCAGGGCACCCGGTTGAGGGTGATGCCGATGCCGATGAACAGGATCAAGAGGCCAAAGGGGGTGCTGACGCCGGGAATGGAGACCGGCAGCAGGAAGGGGACGGTGAGCAGCACGCAAAACAGCAGCATGCCCTGTTCGCCGACCAGGGCCAGCATCTGGCGCAGGCTGATATGGCTATCCTCGATGGCGTGAGCGGTGGCCCGCAGGGTGTCGGAGAGCTTGTTCTGGGGGTCGTTGAGTTGCGCGGCAACCATTCCCTGTGTCCTTCTGGTGAGTGGCACCGGCCCACCATGAGCCGGTTGCCGGCCAGCATACGGGGCAGAGGTTAATCGGGGATGAATAACGGGCGGGACGGCCGAGTGTGATCCTTGCGGCGAAAACGGCGCGATACAGGCTGGGTTTAGGATAGGGGCCAGGGGGCTCTGATATGCTTGACGGGCACTGGTGCAGCGCACGGAGGAGCCGTGATGAAACGAGCAGGGATCATGATGATGGGGCTGTTGTTGCCGCTGGGGCAGGCCTGGAGCGCAGAGGAGGAGGCCGCCCCCGGCTGGCAGGTGACGCCGTTCTTCGGTTACAGCTCGGCCATCGACTTCGAGGCCAATGACGACCCCCAACCGACGCCTGTCGCCACCCGGCTGGAGTCCTTGCAGGGGGAGCGCTCCGGCAGCTGGGGCCTGTTCATCAGCAGGGAGGTGGACGACCCCGGCATGATAGAGCTGCTCTACAGTCACCAGTCCACCCGGCTCTCCCCCGATCAGCCGGAGCGGTTGACGGTAGATACTCTCCACTTCGCCGGGGCGCTCACCCTGTCGGACAACCTGATGGCCCCCTATATCGGCGCCGGGATCGGGGCGACCCGCTTCGCCGCCTACGACAGCGACATCGCCCCCTCCATGTCGCTGGCGCTCGGGGTGCAGCCGCGCCTGACCGAGCATCTGGCGCTGCGGGCCGAGGTGCGCGGTTATGGCGCCCTGGTCAACGACAACAGCCAGTTTCTCTGCAACCCGGACCAGTGCGTGTTCAAGGTGCGCGGCGAGCTGGTGACCCAGTGGCAGGCCAATATCGGCCTGACCCTGCGCTTTTGAGCCCCTTGCATGGCGGCGCCGTGCCGCCCCTGCCTCATGCACTGCCTTCGCTGTCGACCCCGCGCTTGCTGCTGCGGGCGTTTGATGCCAAAGACAGTGCCGATCTGTTCGCCATCTACGGGGATCCCCTGGTGATGCGTTTCGTCGGCGAGCCGCCGTTTCCCACCCTCGCCACCGTGGCGCAGATGTTGGCGAGCGTGGAGCGGTTGCTGGCTGCCGGCGAGTCGTTGGAGTGGGGGCTGGTGGCGCGCGACAGCGAGCGCCTTATCGGCACCTGCGGCCTGCACAGCTTTGCGGGGGATGCCGGTCTGCGCCAGGCAGAGGTGGGCTGCATGCTGGCTCGCCGACATTGGGGAGAGGGATGGATGGCAGAGGCGCTGACCGCCTATGCCCGCCAGCTCGGCCTTGCCACGCTGCTGGCGGATATCGAGCCGGACAATCTGCCCAGCCAGCGGCTGTTTGAGCGGCTGGGCTTTGTCTGGCAGCAGGATGGCTGCTACCGCCTGGCGCTGGGCGAGGGGATCACAGCAGACCGCGGGTGAGGCGGCTGAGGGGCTCGTTGACGTCGAACAGCTTGAACTGCACTGCGCTGGCGCCCATGGCGAGCACCCGTTGCTCGTGCATGGTGGCGTAGGCGAGGGCGCTCGCCTCATCCTCGAACAGATAGATGCCACCCGCCTCGCCGGTGCGCGGGTTTTCGGTCCAGATCTTGGAGATGAAGCCCGGCTCCCTGGTGATGGACTCGGCCAGCGGCATGGCCGCGCTCGTGAGGGCCGGCCCCATCAGCTCGGCGGGGAAGTTGAAATGGATCTGCAGCAGGCTGGGCATGGTGCACCTCTCGTGGGTGTTGATTGACGGAATCCGCATCATAGGAAGCCGGCAACTTGGCTGCAAGAAGGCACATTTTCGTGGCATAGTTACCGCAAAGTAACCACTCGCGAGCCATCCCTTGTCCTCACTGCACTGTCCCGCCTACCGGGTGCTGCGCCTGCTGGCCGGCAAATGGAAACCGGCCATCCTGTTTCATCTGCGCGCGCAGACCCTGCGCTTTGGCGACCTGCGTCGCAGCCTGCCCGAGGTGAGCCAGAAGGTGCTCACCGCCCAGCTCAAGGAGCTGGAGAGCGACGGCGTCATCATCCGCACCCTCTACCCGGACGTGCCGCCCCGGGTGGAGTACAGCCTGAGCCCGCTCGGGGTCGCCCTGATCCCCCTGCTCCAGCAGATGCACGACTTCGCGCTGAGCCACGGCTCTCTGCTGGCGCAGAGCGAAGCGGGGGTAGCCCGCGCCGACCCCCATCCCGCCGAGCGCCGTTAAGCTTGCGCCGGCCAGACCATTACCCACTCGGCGCAGCCGGTGTGGGGATCCACGCTCTCGGCCGCCACCTGAAATCCTTGCGAGCGATAGAAGTCACACGCGTTCCGGTTCTGCTGATAGACCTGCAGCCGCAGGGTCGGCAACTGCCCCTTGGCGTGCTCGAGCAGGGCCTTGCCCAGCCCTTTCCCTTGCTGCGCGGGGGCCACGAAGAGGGCGGCCAGGGAGCCCTCGTGCAGGGAGTAGAAGCCAAGCAGCTGGTCATCCAGGCAGAGCACCTGGCTGTCGGCGGCGGGCAGGTAGATCTCCCGCATCGGCGCCAGGTTGGCGTGCCAATAAGCGGGCTCGATGAAGTGGTGGGCCTGCAGGGAGGCTTCCAGCCAGATGGCGAGGACGGCCTCGGTGTCGGCCGGGGTGAAGGGGCGTATCTGCATGAGTGTCTCGTCTGGATTCGTCAAAAGAGGGGCATGGTAGCAGCACTGGCTCTGCCGTCACCCGCCAGCGGGCAAAAGTGGAGCCCTCGTAACAAAAAAGGCGACCCTCAGGTCGCCTGTTGCCGTTAGCCGGCGTAGGGGAGGGAGGAGTGGTGCAGCACGATGCGCACCTTGCCGTCGTCCCCCTTCTTGAAGCCCCAGGTCTTGTCGACCGTGGTCTGCTTGTTGTCTCGGTCGGTCAGGTGCACCTTGCCCATGGTGAGGGCCATGTCGCCGTTGATGTAGACGGCGGCATTGCTGTAGTCGTAGCTCTGCCAGTTCTTGAGGGCAAAGCCGCTGTCGGCGGGATAGGCCTTGTTGTTGCCGACGAAGTAGGCCAGCGCCCCCTCCCGGTTGATGCGAAAGGTCTGCTCGCCGCCGGCCAGGGTCGGCTTGAACAGTACCGGCCCCTGAGCGTAGCCGTAGGCGCTGTCGAGCACGGCGCCGGCGGTGGCCCTGGCCTTGTCGATGCCGCCGCTGCGGTAGTCGTCGCTGATCTGGATCAGGGCCTTGCCCCAGGCATCCTGGGCGGCCTTGATCTCGGCTTCGGTGATGTTGTTGTTGGCGATTTCGGCGGCGCTGAGGGAGCCGCTGGCGGCGAGCAGAACGAGGACAAGGCCGGCTTGCTTGGTAAACAGGGTCTTGGTGAACAACGTCATGGGATGATGACTCCTGGGTTGGCGTTTAAGGAGTCCCGGAGTTTATCTATCAGCGATGAATAAAAATTGAACCCATCATTCAGCCTCGAGTGGGGAGGGATCTGCCTCCCTCCCATCCTCTATTCCCCTCAGCGGGCCCGCAGCAGCCAGCGACTGACCGCCCCCAGCGCCAGCAACCGGTAGCAGAGCAGGGAGAACGCCAGCAGCGCCGGCACCTTCAGCAGCTCCCACCACACCAGCTTGCCCTGGGGGCCGAAGATCATCAGCCACACCACCAGCATCATGTGCAGGCAGTAGAGGCCCAGCACCTTGGGGGCCTGGCGTTCGAGCCAGCTGCCCTTGCCCCAGCCCGGGTTGGCCAGCAGCAGGCCGAACAGCCCCAACGCCCAGGGGAGCGAACCCAGCAGGAAGTCGTGGCGGTTGAGGGGCACGGCGGCCAGGTGCAGCAGGCCCCAAGCCTCTAGGGCGTAGAGCCCCATCCCGGCCGCCATCAGCAGGGTGCAGCGCCTGGCGTCCGGCTGCCAGACGCGCAGGCGCAGCTCGGCGCCGAGGGCCACGAACAGCAGTGAAAAGAAGGGGCCGTTGCGGGTCAGCAGGGCCCACTCGCCCCCCAGCAGCGGTGGGCCATAGGAGCCGCCGAGCAGGGCCAGCCCGTAGAGCAGAGCACCCAGCAGCAGGGCTAGCCGGGGCAGACGGGCCTGCTGGCAGAGCGCCAGGATCAGCACCGCCAGCATCAGGGCGGGCAGGAACCAGAGGTGGATCATGCCGCCCACCCACCAGACGTTGAGCGGATCCCCCAGCTGCATCTGCCACTGGCCTGCCATGGCTGGCAGGTAGCCCTCGCTCACCGCCGCGAGCGGGTTGAAGGGGATCAGCAGGTAGAGCAGGCTCCACGCCAGCCAGAGCCCCAGCAGGGGGCGGCAGTAGCGCAGCGCCACAGTCAGGGGGTGGCCTGCTGCGAGGGCGGGTTGCAGAAAGTAGCCGGCGCAGAGGAAGAAGAGCGGTACCGCGAAGCGGCAGAGCTGGTTGATGATGGCCCCGAGCAGGGGGTAGGGCGTGCCGTCCCACAGGGTGGGATCGAAGGGGTTGCTGAAGGGGGATAGGTGAATGGTCATCACCGCCAGGATGGCCACCACCCGTCCGCATTCGATGCTGGAGATGCGCATGCTGCCTCTTGCCGCTGGGATTGAGGGCGCACCCTAGCAGCTGCGGGCGGCCCCCATCCAGCCGCCAGGCCGGCAACTGTGAACCCCATCGGCGGCCGGTTACCCTTTGTTACCCGAAGTGCAGGCAAGGTTACCGCCGCCGAGAGGCCGATCCCGTTTTGCCGTCGGTAAAGGCGCTAGAGCAGGGCCACCAGTACGGTGACCAGGGCGCCCAGCAGCAGCAGGGCGATGCCGCGGGCGGCCGTGCCGTGCAGCTTGTTCCACATCAGCAGGCTGGTGAGGGCCAGCAGCAGCATGGCCAGCGCCGCCAGATCCCCCACCAGCTGCCACGGCAGGCCGGTGCCCATGCCACGGTGCAGCCGGTTGAGGCTGGCGGCGAAGTTGGCCTGCTGCAGTTCGGTGCGCACCAGCAGGGTGCCCGCAACATAGCTGGCGGCCACGCTTTCGCTCAGGGTGACGCCGCGCATCTCCCAGCGGGCCGGCAGGGTGAGCGGGCCGTCGGGGGTGGGCAGGGTCTGGGGCGGGGTGAGCTGGACGCGCCCCTCCTCGAACCCTGCTGCATAGCGTTGTTGCAGCAGGCTTTTCAGCTCATCCGGGCTGGCCAGCGGCGCGCTCAGTACTATCTCTTCACTGGATTTATCGGTGTGGGGGCCGGGCAGCGGCAGCACGGCCCTGTGTTGCAGCCAGAGGCCGGTGAGGCCGTAGAGCAGCATCAGGGTGAGGGTGGCAAAGCCGGCCCAGGCGTGGATGCGGCGCACCCACTTGTTGTTGTGCAGGGGGAGTTTTCTGCGTCTCATTGCTCGGTGCTTCATAAAAATCTGGCCAGCAGGAGCTGGCCAGAGGGATCGGGAAAAGGGAGGGATCAGAAGCGGTAGGCGGCGCTCAGATGCAGCTGACGGGGTGTGCCCGGCATGATCTGGGAGGCGCTGGTGGCGCTGACGAAGTAGTCGTGATCGGTCAGGTTCTCCACGCTCAGCTGGGCTTCCCACTGCTGCCAGCGGTAGCCGGCCCGGGCGTCGAAGCGGGCGTAGCCGGGCAGGGTGGTGGTGTTGGCGTTGTCGGCGAAGCGATCGCCCACCGCGGTCACCCCGGTCTCGCCAAACCAGCCCTGCTTGCCGCTCTGATAGCCGGCGAACAGCTCGCCGTTCTGGCGGGAGACATTCATCGGCCGCTTGCCTTGCAGATCGGCATCCGCCTTGACCTGTTCGGCATCCTGGATGGCGATGCCGCCGCGCAGGTAGAGCTCGTCGGTCAGCTGGGCGCGGGCGCTCAGCTCGATCCCCTCGGTGCGCTGCAGACCGGTGAGGATCACCTTGGTGGGATCCAGCGGATCCTTGCTGCGCTTGTTGTACATCTCCAGCCGGTAGAGGGAGAGGGTGGTCGCCAGCCGGCCATCCAGCCAGTCGCTCTTCACGCCGCCCTCGTACAGCCGGGTGTGCTGAGGATCCAGGTTGTTGTTCTTGTCGCCCGGGGTGATGCCGATAAGCTCGCCGCCCACCGGGGTGAAGGTCTTGCTGTAGGAGGCGTAGAAGGCGTGCTCCTCGATCGGGTTCCACACCAGGCCCAGGCGCGGGCTCAGGCTGGTGACCGAGACGGTCTCCTCCTTGTTGAGGTCGTTGCGGCGGCTGGTGACGGTGAAGTCGTCGCGGCGCAGACCCGCCAGCAGGTGCCAGTCGCCCAGGCTGAGCTGATCCTGCACATAGAGGCCGTAGCCACGCACCTTGTGGTTGGCGTCGCTGGAGAGTTTCATGGCGCCATCGTAGGTGGGCAGGGAGCCCGGATCATAGAGGTTGCCGGCCGGAATCGCGGTGGCGTTCTGGTAGAGCTTGGGGGTGCGCTCCTGCCAGTTCTGCTCGAAGCCCACCAGCAGACGGTGCTCGATGGGGCCGGTCTGCAGCTGGCCTTCGGCCTCGGTGTTGCTGATCAGGCTGTTGGCCTTGAGATCCTGTTGCCAGCGGGCGCGGGTCACCTGATCCCCCTTCACGCTGGTGACATAGGTGTTGTCGAACTGGCTGTCGAGGCTGGTGTAGCCCAGCTGCTGGCGCAGTTGCCACTGATCGTTGATGTCCCAGGTGAGGCGCGAACGGGTGGACTGGGCCACATCGTCGATGAAGTCGCGGCGGGTATCGCTGTAGACATACTCCTTCGGCACGTCGGCCGGGCGGCCGTTGACGCCGGGGATGCCGCGATCCGGGGTGCGGTCGTGCTCGTTGCGCTCGTACTGCAGCAGCCAGTTCAGCTTGTCGTTGATCTCCCAGTTGACGGAGGGGGCCAGCAGGGTGCGTTTGCTGGTCACGCCGTTGCGAAAGCTGTCCTTGTCTTCCTGAGCCAGGTTGAGGCGCACCTGCACCTGCTCACCCGCTTCACCGTTGAGATCGGCGGCCAGCCGGCGGCTGTCGAAGCTGCCGACCTGGGCGCTGACGCTGGACTCCAACCCTTTCTGCGGTTTCTTGCTGACCCGGTTGACGATGCCGCCTGTGCTGCCACGGCCGTAGAGCACCGCCGCCGGCCCCTTGAGCACTTCGACCCGCTCGGTGTTGCCAAGGTCGCGGGTGTACTGCATGTCGTCGCGAAAACCGTCCAGATAGAAGTCGTTGCTGGCGCTGAAGCCGCGGATGTTGACCCCGTCGAAGCGGGTGTCACCGCTGGCGTTGACGCCGGGGATGCCGGTCAGGGCTTCGCTCAGGGTGGGCTGGCCGAAGGCGGTCAGCTCGCTCGCCTTGACGCTGTCGATGGCCTGCGGCACCAGCTTGGCCGGGGTGTTGGTGCGGGTCGCGGTGGCGACCTCTTCATGTTGGCTGCGTTTGCCGACCACTGTCATGGTCTCGTCTTCGGCGTGTGCGCCGGCGCTCAGGGCCAGCAGGGCGACACTCAGCAGAGTGCGCGGGTGGTGAGGTGTGTGCATGTTGCGTGTTGACTCTTGAAGAAGCGACCTGATGGTCTGAACTTGTTGATTTATTTGTAATTATTTTGTTCTCTCTCATTTGAGAGGATGCTAATGATATTGATTTTCATTAGCTGTGCAATAGAAACATGTTTTGACGATGGGGCTGGGTATCGGATGGCTCGCCTTGCCGGCAGAGCGCCCTGTCGGCAAGGCGGCGGGAGGAGAGAAGGAAGAGGGGAAAGGGCTCAGTGGTCGGCGGCGGCGGGGGCGATCCCGGCCAGCTGTTTGCCCAGCACCAGCCGCGGCGCCGGGTCGGTCTGCAGCGGGATATCCTGCAGCGGGGTGCCCTGCAGGTTGCGGTGGATGATGTTGGCCGCCATCCGGCCGAGGGCCTGATAGCTGCTGATGGTGCCGATGGTGCAGCCGTGCTCCACATAGAGCTCGGCGCTGCAGATGGTGGGGATGCCCGCCTCGTTGAGGGCGGCCAGCAGCTCGGGGGCGATGGAGAGCAGGTAGCTGTCGGCGGCGAGAAACACGATGCTCTCTTTGGCGTCGCGCTGCAGCCGCTTGAGCTCGTTGGCCAGTCGCCGCTTGTCCGGTGCGATGCGCCAGGTGGTGAGTTCCCACTGGTAGCGCCGGGCCTCGCGCAGCAGCATCTCGCCGGTCAGCAGGGTGTTCTGCTCGCGCGGGTTGAACGGCAGCAGCAGCCCCTTGCTGGCGGGCAGATAGCGGCGGGCGTTGGCGAGCTGCAGCGCCATCGGCACCATGTTGCTGGTGCCGGCCACCATCCGGTTTTCCGTCTTGTCGTCGGACAGGAAGCCGGCCCCGACGGGGTCGGAAACTATGCTGAAAATCAGCGGCTTGCGGTTGCCCACCAGGCTCTTGACCATGGCCGTGGCGGTGGTACCGAAGCAGTAGATGTAGTCGTAGTCGGCGAGGGAGGGCAGCAGCTGCTGGCGCAGCAGGGTGGCCAGCGCGGTTCTGTCCTGATTGGCGTTGAAGGTGACGAAGGTAGGGTGATGACCGAGCCGGTTGAGCTCGTCGCGAAAGCCGCGCTCGGCGTCCGTTTCGCCGCGCCACAGCACCATGGCGATGGTCAGCGCCTGAACGGGCAGGGCGCAGAGCAGGCAGCAGCAGATGAGCAGGCGTAGCGGCATGTTGATCTCCTCGTCTTGGCTCTGTTGAGCCTAGATCATGGAGGGCCGGGCGCGTCGGGGCGGACCAAAAAGAGCGCGCCGGCATCAGCCGGCGCGCGCAGAGCAGAGGGGCCCGACTTAGAAGTCGTAGCGGGCCGCCAGCTGGAAGTCATCCTTGACGTTGAGCTTGCCGCTCTCTTTGCTGTCGAGGTTGTTGATGCGGTACTCGCCGATGACGCGCAGGTTCTTGTTGAACTTGTACTGGGCGCCCAGGGTGTAGTAGTCGATGGAGTCGTAGTCAGCCTTGCCGGACTGCTCCACCTTCTGCTTGTTCCACAGCGCCATCAGGCCGAAGCCGTTCTCGAAGTTGTAGCCCAGCGCCCCTTCCCAGCCGGTGTGATCCTTGCCGGTGGCCAGGAAGTCGCTGCCGTCCGCATAGCTCAGGGCGGCGTAGACTGCCTTGTTGTCGTACTTGGCGGAGAGCAGCCACAGCTTGGCATCCTCTTCTCCGTTCTTGTCGCGGATACCCACGTTGTAGGCGGTACCCAGTGCCAGATTGAACGGGAAGGTGTAGGCCACGGCGGCGCCGTAGGCGGCATCGCTGTCCTTGCTGGTGGTCTCTTCGGTGTCACCGCCGTCGAACTTGTAGCTGGTATCGATCTGGAAGCCGTTGAACAGACCGGAGTACTTCAGCACGGAACCGGCACGGTTGGTGGCGAAGGTGTCGGTCTTGGCGCCGAGGGCCTCGTTGCCGTAGCCGTCGGAGAGGGAGACGTCAGTCCAGTCGGCCAGGAAGCCCGGGGCCCCCTTCTGGCGACCGAAGGTGATGTTGCCCCAGTCGGCGCCGACACCGGCGAACGCCAGACGGGTGCGCAGGTTGTCGGAGTTCTCGCTGATGGTCTTCTCGCTGTCGTTGATGTACATCTGCACTTCGTACTGGGCCAACGCCTTCAGTTGGCTGTTGATCTGGCTGTCGACCTTGGCGCCGAAGCGGACGAACTGGTTGGCGCCCTGCTTGTCGCTGTACTCCTGAGTTCCGTTCGGATGGGTGCTGTCGACCCCTTCCTTCTTGTCACCGAAGAACTGGCCGGCGTAGATGCGGCCGTACAGATCCAGGGTGGTGGTGTCATTCTTGTAAACTTCAACGGCTTGAGCCTGGAAGGCCGCGGTGAGAGCCAGTGCCACTACAGTCAGCTTTTTCATCTTAATCCCTTGTGTTGCAAGCTTTGTTGTAAAAGACGGGGGCCATGCTAGGCAGGGGGGATGACAGCGGGGTGACACTCTCGTGAAGTGTCGGTGGCGGTTTGATGTCAAATTGGTGAAAGGGCCGTGTTTTGTGTGACGAACCGCCACTTTTGCGCGCAAAGGTTTGCCCTTGTGGTAGAATGCCGCCCGTTTTCGAGCTCCAAAGGTTGGATATGCGATGAGACGTGAACTGGCAATCGAGTTTTCCCGAGTGACGGAAGCGGCTGCACTGGCTGGCTACAAGTGGCTCGGACGTGGTGACAAGAATATCGCCGATGGGGCGGCCGTTGCGGCCATGCGCCATATCCTCAATCAGATCCAGATCGATGGTGAGATTGTGATCGGCGAGGGTGAAATTGACGAAGCCCCCATGCTCTACATCGGTGAGAAGGTGGGCACCGGCATGGGCGACGCGGTGGACATCGCGGTCGATCCCATCGAGGGTACCCGCATGACCGCCATGGGTCAGGCCAACGCCCTGGCCGTGCTGGCCGTCGGCGACAAGGGCTCCTTCCTCAAGGCCCCCGACATGTACATGGAGAAGCTGATCGTGGGTCCCAAGGCCAAGGGTGCCATCGACCTCGATCAGGCCCTCGAGCTGAACCTCAAGGCCGTGGCCAAGGCGCTCGGCAAGCCGCTCTCCCGCCTGACCGTGATCACCCTGGCCAAGCCGCGTCACGACAAAGCGATCAAGGAGATGCAGGGGCTGGGTGTGCGGGTGTTCGCCATTCCCGACGGCGACGTGGCCGCCTCCATCCTCACCTGCCTGCCGGACAGCGAAGTGGACATGCTGTATGGCATCGGCGGCGCGCCGGAAGGGGTGATCTCGGCGGCGGTGATCCGTGCGCTGGACGGTGACATGCAGGCCCGCCTGGTGCCCCGTCATCAGGTCAAGGGCGACAGCCCGGAAGTGCGTGCGCTGGGCGAGCAGGAAATTGCCCGCTGCGAGGCGCTCGGCATCGACGTGAGCAAGGTGCTCAAGCTGGAAGACCTGGCCAAGAATGACAACGTCATCTTCTCGGCCACCGGCATCACCAAGGGTGATCTGCTGGACGGCATCACCAGCGACGGCGTCATGGCGACCACCGAGACCCTGCTGATCCGTGGCAAGTCGCGGACCATCCGTCGCATCAAGTCGATCCACTTCCTGGATCGCAAAGACAGCGTGGTGCGCGACATCATCCTGTAAGCTGGATGCGCGTGGGGTAGCCCCCATGGTACCGCCTGAAAAGCCCGACGCTGTCGGGCTTTTTGTTGTCTGTTGGCAAGGACACTATTTCATAGTGTGGCCGGGATAACAGTGAGGAAAATCCCCGCCCTTTGCTACACTGGCGCACCCTGCCGAGGAAAGCATTACATGGAATGTCGTCAAGGTTGCGGTGCCTGCTGCATCGCCCCCAGTATCAGCAGCGCCATTCCCGGCATGCCCGACGGCAAACCGGCCGGCGTGCCCTGTGTGCAGCTCGATGCGCACTTGGGCTGCAAGATCTTCGGCCAGCCCGAGCGCCCGGCGGTGTGCGGCGGCTTTCGTCCCATGCAGGACGTGTGCGGCTATCACCGGGAGGAGGCCATCTGGCTTATCGGTGAACTGGAGCGAATGACGGCCTGAGTCTCACCCTCTTCTTCAGGGAGAGGGTGGTTGCTGGTTTCCCCCCATCCCCGACCCTTCTCCCGCGAGGGGAGAAGGGAGGGCAGCCATCCGTAGCAATCCCAATAATCCCAACAAAAAGAGGCCGCAACTGCGGCCTCTTTTTGTTTCGCGACGAACAGGTGTCAGACGTCGGCCAGCTGCAATGCCTGGCGATAGTACTCGTTGGCCTTGTTGGTCAGCCGGCGCTTGTCCATCACCTGGCCGAGGGCGTGGTAGACGGCGGCGTTCGGCGCTTTCGCCACCTCCTGCTCCAGCAGGCGCTGAGCGTCGTCCAGCTGACCGGCCAGCAGGTAGACCTGGGCCAGCGCCGCATCAACGCCAGGTTGATCCTGGATCTTCTGCAGCAGGGTCAGCAGGGGCTGGTAGCTGTCGAGCTTGAGTTTGGGAAGACGGGCCAGCAACTGGGGCGAGACCTGCTTGCGCAGCGCATCCAGCCACAGCTCGGCGGCTTCATTGTCGGCCCCCAGCTGGCGCAGGCGATCGCCATAGGCGGCCAGCAGATCCGGATCCTGGCGCAGCTTGCGCGGCAGTTCCTGCCAGATCGGGCGCTGGGTCTCGAGGGCGCCGCTGGCGGCGTTCAGGCGACCACGCCAGGCCTGCTGCAGCAGATCCTCTTCCTGTTTGGGGGTCAGCTTGCCCACCTTGTGTAGCGCCGGAATGAGGTCGATGAGGGCGGTCCAGTCCTCGCGGGCCAGGTGCACCTGACGCAGCTGGTCCAGCACCATGGGATGGCGCGGGTTGAGGGAGTAGACGGATTCCAGCATGGCCAGCGCGGTGTCGTACTGGCCCTGCTCGATCTGCAGCTGGGTCTGGGTCAGGGTCAGCGCCAGCTCGGCCTTGGGATTCTCCTCCTGCGCCTTTTGCAGGTATTGATCCCGGCGCACGTCATCGCCCCGTGCCTGGGCCGCCTTGGCGGCGCTCAGGTAGTTGAGCAGCGGGGTGTCGCTGTTGCTGGCGCCCTTGAGCATCAGCTTCTCGGCCTGGCTGTAGTGTCCCTCGGCCATGGCCAGGGTAGCGGCCACGGTCTGCTGGTTGGCCTTGCGACGCCGGCGCGAGCCATACCAGCCCAGCGTCTTGCGGCGCAGGCCGAATACCCGGCCCAGCACCCACTCGACAATGAGCAGCAGACCGTAGAACAGCACCGCCAGGATCACCGCGCTGGTGACCGAAGACTCCACCGTGTAGTTGCCCAGCGAGATCAGCACATAACCCTTGTTGCCGGAGGCCTGCGGGCCGAAGATAAGGCCGGCCACCATCACGGCCACCAGTACAATCAGACGAATCATGGTGCCCTCCTCAGTTGCTGGCCAGAATGCGCTGCAGGCGCTCGGTCAGCACCTCTTCCAGCATGGCCTGGGTCTTGAAGCGATCCGGGTAGTTGAACTGGATCTGCTCCCCCTTGAGCTTGTCCAGCTCGGACTGCATGTAGTGGGTGGCGCTGTTGTCGGTGTCGAAATACTGGGTCAGCCAGCGCTGGGCCTTGTCCAGGCTGTCGTCATAGAGGGCCTGCTGCTCGCGGTAGACGGCGAGCTGGGCCTGCAGCAGCTTGGTCTTGAGGTTCTCGCGCAGGAAGATCTCCTGCTGCGGGGAGAGCAGGGCCTCCACCGCGCCATCACGACGGCGGATGGTGATGAAGTTTTCGGTGAACTTGACCCAGTTCTTCTTGAGATTGCTCTCCCACTCGTCCGGATTGGTGCTGACGGCCTGATCGGGCTCGGCCTTGGCTTCCGGCATGCTGACGGTGGAGAGCGGCAGCAGCTCGATCTGATCGGAGAGGGCGGCCAGCTTCAGGGTCAGCCCCTCGCGGTCGATGCGCGGCATCCCCTTGAGCTGGGCGATGTCTTCGGCCAGCGCCTTGCGGATGGGCATCAGGCTGGGGTCGTTGAGCGCCTTGATGCGCTCATCGGCATTGCCGAGCAGGGTGATGGCGGAGACGAGGTCGTGTTCCAGCCAGAGCTTGCGACCGGCCATCCGCACCAGGTATTCGGATTCGGCCAGCATCCAGTCGTTGGGGCGCTTGTCGTTGAGATCCAGCACCCGGGTCTGCAGACCCTTGAGCTCGTCCTGCAGCAGTTGCTGCTGCTTGCCGAGGGCGGCCAGCTGTTCGCCATCCTTGCTGTTGCTCTGATCCAGTTTGGCCATGGCGTCAGCCAGCTGTTGCTTGAGGGCGCCAAGTTCGGCCTGCTGGGCCACCGCGTTCTGGTGGCCATGCAGATAGAGTCCGCCGGTCAGGCCGAGAGCCAGCAGGATGGCGATACCGCCGAGCACTGCACCCGAGCCGCCCTTCTTGTTGTTGGTGACCTGCTGGCCGGGTTGCTTGTTGTCGGCCACGGAGGCCGCGGCACTCGGCTGGACTTCTTGCTGTTCAGTCATTCCATCTTCCTCAGTTCCAGAGCGGCCGTCAGGGCCTGGTTGGATGCACCCTGGGCAATCGTGATATGGGTAAAGCCCGCCGCCGCGGCCAGTTCGGCCACCCGCGGGCTGGGGACCACCAGCAGGCGGTCGTGCAGCCAGGGCTGCTGCCGGTCCGGGACCAGTTCCAGCAGCCGTTGCAGCAGTTCGCCACTGGTGACGAGCAGGCTGTCGAGCCCGGCCGCCTGCCAGTGGCGGGTCAATGCGTCCCCGTCCAGAGCGGGGTAGTGGCGCTCATAGGCCGCACAATAGTGCACCAGTGCGCCGCGTGAGGCCAGCGTCCGGGCGATGAGATCCCGGCCGCCATTGCCGCGCAGGATCAGCACCCGCTTGCCATTCACCTGTTGCAGACCGGGCAGGGCCAGCAGCCCCTCGCTGCGCGGATCCTCCGGGCAGGCTGCCGTGATGCCGACGGCCGAAAAGGCGTCCGCGCTGGCCTGGCCGACTGCAAAGTAGTCAATATTTGGCCAGGTCTGACCAGTTTGCAACAGAAAATGATGAGTGAAATTAACTGCATGCATGCTGACGGCGATGACGATGTCGGCCTGGGGCAGCAGTTCGGGCAGGCGCTGCAGCTCGCCGCCCGCCACGGTTTCCAGCAGCGGGCAGCAGAGCGGTGCGTGGCCGTGCTGGCGCAGCAGCGCCACCAGCTCGGCGGCCTGGGCGGCCGGGCGCACCACCAGCGGGACCATCAGGGCTGGCTCCGGCATGCAGGCCATGCTTCGAACCGGCCCGCACTCATGCCCGGTAGACCTCGGCCAGGATGGCATCGGCACCATCGGCCAGCAGGCGCTGGGCCAGGGTGTGGCCGAGGGCCTCGCCGTCGGCCAGCGGACCGCGGATCTCGTCGCGGATGACGCGGCTGCCATCCGGGCTGCCCACCAGGCCGCGCAGCCACACTTCCTCTCCCTCTACCAGGGCGTAGGCCCCGATGGGGACCTGACAGCCCCCCTGCAGGGCGCGGTTCATGGCGCGCTCGGTCAGCACCCGGATCCGGGTCTCGGGGTGCTCGAGCGGTGCCAGCAGGGCGTGCAGCTCGTGATCGTCGAGGCGGCATTCGATGCCGACCGCGCCCTGGCCGTTGGCAGGCAGGCTCTGTTCCGGCTCGATGAAGGCGGTGATGCGGTGCGCCATCTCCAGCCGTTTCAGGCCGGCGGCGGCGAGGATGATGGCGTCGTATTCACCGGCGTCCAGCTTGGCGAGGCGGGTGTTGACGTTGCCGCGCAGGTCGCGAATGACCAGATCCGGGCGTGCCGCGCGCAGCTGGCACTGGCGACGCAGGCTGGAGGTGCCGACCACGGCGCCTTGCGGCAGCTCGTCAATGGCGGTGAAGCGGTTGGAGACAAAGGCATCGCGCGGATCTTCGCGCTCGCAGATGGTGTGCAGGCCGAGCCCCTCGGGGAACTCCACCGGCACGTCTTTCATGGAGTGCACGGCGATGTCGGCCCGTCCCTCCAGCATGGCCGTTTCCAGCTCCTTGACGAACAACCCCTTGCCGCCGACCTTGGCGAGCGGGGTATCCAGGATCTTGTCACCCTGAGTGCTCATGGGGACCAGCTCGACCTGCAACTCGGGGTACAGGGCTTCCAGCCGGTCTTTGACGAAGTTGGCCTGCCACATGGCCAGGGGGCTCTTGCGAGTGGCAATTTTCAGGGTTCGGGCTGCCATATCAATCAGTTGTTTCATCTTTAGAAGGAAAACGATCTTACCACCCTTTGCAGGGGCTTTCATGGCACAGCCGGCAAAAGCGGGGCCAAGCTCAAAAACAGCGGCTGAAAATGATTTTCATTAAACTAAAATGCAAGGTTAATTGATTGAAATTTAAAAAAATTATTGCTTTCCAATGATACTGTTTAGTGACTTGTCATAAATAATCCGGCGATTGTGTGCGGGCTTGTTTACCACCGCTGTTTGCATTGTTAACATGATCACACTTTTTTGACGTCTCCCCGTTTTGGTGCGTCATTTATCACCTCGTATAGGCAGGGCATTGCTGGTAAAACTCGACACGCTGGTGGCGCGCTACGACGACATCAATCGTCTCAAGACGCAGCGGGCGTTAGGTCTCATGAGTCGCTACGGGCAGCAGGTCTTCCAGCTGTTACCCGTCATGCTGCACTTCAATCATCCCCTGCTGCCCGGTTATGTGGCGGGGGATGTGCCGCACGGCATCTGGAGTTTTACCGCCAACGACGCCCAGCAGGCCTTCATCGAGGATCTCTGCCAGAACGCCAACTGCCAGAACGGCCTCACCACCCATGACAAGTCGATCCAGGGGCTCTACTCCATGGGCAGCACCTCGTCCATCGGTCAGTGCTGCCATTCGGATCTCGACATCTGGGTCTGCCACGTGGCCGGTTTGTCGCAGGAACGGCTCGCACTGCTGGATCTCAAGTGTCAGCAACTCTCCAAGTGGGCCGAGCAGCGGGGGGTCGATCTCAACTTCTTCCTGATCCCCGAGGACAAGTTCCGCCAGCGCAACGACGCCCAGATGCAGGGTGAGAGCTGCGGCAGCGCCCAGCACCTGCTGCTGCTCGACGAGTTCTACCGCAGCGCCATGCACATCGCCGGCAAGCGGCTGCTCTGGTATCTGGTGCCTGCCGAGTATGACGATCACTACGACGACTACGTCAACGGCCTGTTTGCCCACGGCAAGCTGAGCCAGGATGACTGGCTCGATCTGGGGGGCTTCAACCGCATTCCGGCCGAGGAGTACTTCGGCTCCGCCCTCTGGCAGCTCTACAAGGGCATCGACTCCCCCTACAAGGCAGTGCTCAAGTCGGTGCTGATGGAGGCCTACTCCCACGAGTACCCCAACACCCGCCTGCTGTCGGTGACCAGCCGCGACTGGTTCCAGCACAACGAGGGGATGCACTACCGGCTCGACAACTACTGCCTGATGCTGGACAAGGTGACCAACTACCTCAAGTCCATCGGCGACATGCAGCGGCTCGATCTGGTGCGCCGCTGTTTCTATCTCAAGGTGTGCGACGGCCTCAGCCATCCGAAGGAGGATCACTCCCCGGCCTGGCGCCGCGAGCTGATGACCCAGCTGGTGGACTACTGGGGCTGGAGCAGGGAGCGGCTGCAGCATCTGGATCACCGCCAGGAGTGGAAGGTGGAGGACGTCAAGGTGGCCTACGCCGAGCTGCTGGAGGCCCTGATGCAGAGCTACCGCAACCTGATCCAGTTTGCCCGGCGCAACAACATCAGCGAGTCCATCAACCCGGAAGACATCGGCATACTGTCGCGCAAGCTCTATGCCGCGTTCGAGAGCCTGCCGGGCAAGGTGCAGCGGATCAACCTCAAGATAGCGCCGGACTTGAGCGAGCCGGATCTCAGCTTCGTGCAGGTGCCGCACGGTCGCCTGAACCGCGCCGGCTGGTATCTCTACAAGCATTCGCTGGAGCCGGTGGACATCATCGGCCGGGCGCCGCTCGAATATAACGGCTACATCAGCAAGCTGGTCTCTTGGGCCTACTTCAACGGCCTGCTGACGCCCCAGTCCCGGGTGCACCTGTTCAACCAGGGCTCGGATCTGCACATCGACAACCTGCACCAGTTCTGTCGCGATCTCTCCGGCACCTTCCCGGTCAAGTATCCCCGTGCTACCAACCTGGCCCTGAGCCGGCCGTGCGAAATTCGCCAGCTCTCCATCTTCCTCAACCTGGAGACGGACCCGACCAGCCACTGGGTGGGCCAGGTGATCGAATTCGACGCCAACGCCGCCGACGTCTTCTCGTTCGGCCGCAACCTGGAGTGCCTGGTGGGCTCGGTGGACCTGGTCTATCGCAACTCCTGGAGCGAGATCCGTACCCTCCACTTCCAGGGGGACGAAGCCGTGGTAGACGCCCTCACCACCATACTCGGCAAGATGCACCAGGATGCCGCCGCCCCCGAGATGATCGAGGTGTTCTGCTACAGCCAGCACTTCCGTTCCCTGGTGCGCAGCCGCTTCCAGCAGCTGGTGGCCGAGTGCATCGAGCTGCGTCTGGCCCGCGACAAGCAGCAGCTGGTCAAGACGCTGGCGCTCGGCAAGGAGAAGTACGGCATCTTCTTCGAGCGGCGCGGGGTGTCGGTCAAGAAGCTGGAGAACGCGGTCGACTTCTACCGCCACATCTCCCACAACAAGCTGGATCACCTGCCGCTGCGGCTCGACAAGACCCACAGCCAGCACCTGCCCGGCATCGTCGACGCCTACGCCAGCGAGGGGCTGGTGCAGTTCTTCTTCGATACCCGGGATGCGGGCACCAACATCTATATCCTGGACGAGGCGAACCGGGTGGAGATCTACCAGCACTTCGCCGGCAACAAGGATGAGCTGGTGCAGGGGGTGAACCGCTTCTACACCTCCAGCCACGAGCGCTTCAGCGACGCGGGCCAGTTCAGCAACTTCAACCTGCCCCAGTACTACGAGATAGTGCAGATCAATGGCGAGCTGGAGGTGATCCCCTACCGCAGCCAGGGTCAGCTGCGCGATGGCGGTCAGGGGCGCGAGCTCGGCTCCGCCGCCGGCGCGGGGTAGGGCAGGGGCCCGCCCGGCGTGCGCGCAAGCGCCCCGGTCTCGGCCCCCTGCTGCACAGGATCATCGCCCATATCGAATGAAAACGGCCTGCATCTGCAGGCCGTTTGGCTATTCGGGAACTGGCTCAGCCCGCGAGGCGAGCCAGCAGCCACTGGCGGATGTCGTCGAGCTGCGGGCGGCAGATCTCGTGGCGCATGGGGTACTCGTGCCACTCGGGGGAGAGTCCGGCCGCTTCCAGCCGGTTCTTGGCGTCCCAGCCCATGGAGAGGCTCACCACGTCGTCATAGATGCCATGCATGTAGCAGATGGGCAGGTCGCGGGCTGCCTCGCTCATCTCGCCGAGCAGGGCGTCGGGCGCCGCCAGGTAGGTGGACATGCAGAGCAGGCCCGCCAGCCGCAGCGGCAGGCGCAGGGCGGTGAAGGAGGCAATCACGCCCCCCTGGGAGAAGCCGGCCAGCACAATGCGCTCGGGGGCGAAGCCCTCGGCCACCAGTTGCTCTATCAGCGCGGCGATGCGGGCCGCAGACTCCCTGACGTGGGACTCCACGGCGCGATCCGCCGGATCCTCGAAGCTTCTGATGTCGTACCAGCCGCGCATCTTGTAGCCCATGTTGATGGTGATGTGCCGCTCGGGCGCATCGGGCAGCAGGTGACGCACCGGCAAGTCGGCGGGCAGGGCCAGTGCATCAACCAAGGGGGCCAGGCCGGCGCCGGAATCCCCCAGCCCGTGCAGCCAGATCACTGCATGACGGGCATCGGCAGGGTGCAGGTCGATCATGGGAACTGGACGGGCTCGCCCGCCTGGGTGGTGCAGGCCTGGCTCAGCAGGGTCTTGAGCTCGTGGCCGAAGCGGTTGTCGATCCAGCTTTCCCCATGCAGCTCGAAGTGGAAGCCGTTCTCGCGGGTGGCGACCCAGATCTGGTGCAGGGGCTCCTGCTTGTTGATGATGACCTTGGTCTTGTTCTCGAAGCTCAGGGTCAAGACCCCGCCAGCGCGTTCGCAGTCGATATCCGGATACCCCTCGTCGATGGTGTCTTCCACATACTGGAAAAAGGCGTCGGTCAGGGCGTGATACTCGTGATCCTTCATCGGTTTATCCTGTTGCTTTTAACAATGTGAGTGCGATTATAGAGGGCCAAAAATTTTTTCGCAGCGAACCATTATGATTACCCAGCTTACCAAGTGTCTGCTTGCCACTCTTCTGTCTCTTGGTTTGGCCGCGTGTGGCCTGACGGGACCGCTCTACATGCCACCCCCCGAGCAGCCCCAGACCCAGAGCACACAGCAAGCACAGACGCCTGCGACCGCCGAGGCAGCCCCAGAGGCCGCGCCGCACTAATTTAGGAAGGAACCGCCCCCTTGGATCACTTTAACTACGACGCCGACGGCCAGCTTCAGGCCGAACACACCTCGCTGCAACAAATTGCCGAGCAGTACGGCACCCCGCTGTACGTCTACTCCCGCGCCACCCTGGAACGCCACTGGCACGCCTTCGACAAGGCGGCGGGCGACATCCCCCACCTGATCTGCTACGCGGTCAAAGCCAACTCCAACCTGGCGCTGCTCAACCTGCTGGCGCGCCTGGGTTCGGGTTTTGACATCGTCTCCGGCGGCGAGCTGTCGCGGGTGCTGGCGGCGGGCGGTGATCCGGCGAAGGTGGTCTTCTCCGGCGTCGCCAAGAGCGAGGCTGAGATGCGCCTCGCGCTGGATAAAGAGATCCTCTGCTTCAACCTGGAGTCGGAAGCCGAACTGGAGCGTCTGAACCGGGTGGCAGGCAGCATGGGCAAGAAGGCCCGGGTGTCGGTGCGGGTCAACCCCGACATCGATGCCGGTACTCACCCCTATATCTCCACCGGCCTCAAGCAGAACAAGTTCGGCATTCCCATCGAGCTGGCGCCCGCCATCTACCGCAAGGCGGCGGCGATGGAACATATCGAGATCGTCGGAGTGGATTGCCACATCGGCTCACAACTCACTGAATTGAATCCCTTTATGGAGGCGGCCGACAAGCTGCTGCGGCTGATCGATGGCCTGGCGGCGGAAGGCATCCACATCCACCACCTGGACGTGGGCGGGGGCCTGGGGGTCAACTATGGCGCCGAACAGCCACCCCATCCCAGCGAATATGCCGAGGCGCTCAAGCAGAAGCTGGCGGGCCGGGATCTGACCCTGCTGTTCGAGCCGGGCCGTGCCATCGTCGCCAACGCCGGCGTGCTGCTGACCCGGGTCGAGTACCTCAAGCCGGGCGAGAGCCGCAATTTCGCCCTGATCGACGCCGGCATGAACGATCTGCTGCGTCCCTCTCTCTACGGCGCCTGGATGAACATCATCGAGGTGGACAGCCGCGCGAGCCACGAGCAGGCGGTCTACGACGTGGTCGGCCCGGTCTGCGAGACCGGCGACTTCCTCGGCAAGGAGCGCACCCTGGCGATCGCCGAGGGCTCCTTGCTGGCGGTGCGTTCCGCCGGTGCCTACGGCTTTACCATGTCCTCCAACTACAACACCCGTCCGCGCGCCGCCGAAGTGCTGGTGGACGGAGCGCAGTCGTTCCTCATCAGAGAGCGTGAGCAGTTGGCGGATCTCTGGCGCGGTGAGCATTTACTGCCCTGATGGTTGATGGATTTCTCTAAGCGTTCCTCCGGGTGAGAGCGTGAACAAGGGTACAGGAACGCACGATGTTGATAGATTTTTCCAAGATGCACGGCCTCGGGAACGACTTCATGGTGGTGGATGGCGTCACCCAGAAGGTGTTTTTCAGCAATGACGTCATCAAGAAGCTGGCGGATCGCCACTTCGGCATCGGCTTCGACCAGCTGTTGCTGGTGGAGCCGCCCTATGATCCCGAGCTCGACTTTCACTACCGCATCTTCAATGCCGATGGCAGCGAGGTGGAGCAGTGCGGCAACGGTGCCCGCTGTTTCGCCCGCTTCGTCCGCCTCAAGGGGCTGATCAACCGGGATCGCATCGCGGTGAGCACGGCGCGCGGCCGCATCGTGCTGCAGCTGGAGGGGGAGAACCAGGTCACGGTCAACATGGGAGTGCCCCAGTTCGAGCCGGGCAAGATCCCGTTTCGGGCCCAGAAGGCGGAAAAAACCTACCTGCTGCGGGCCCAGGAGCATACTGTGATGTGCGGGGCCGTCTCCATGGGCAATCCCCACTGCGTCATCGAGGTGCCCTCGGTGGCCGATGCGCCGGTGGAGACCCTGGGCCCCATCATGGAGCGCCATGAACGCTTTCCCGAGCGGGTCAACGTCGGCTTCATGGAGACGGTCAACGCCAGCGAGATCAAGCTGCGGGTGTTCGAGCGCGGGGTGGGCGAGACGCTCGCCTGCGGCACCGGCGCCTGCGCCGCCGTGGTGATCGGCATCAGCCAGGGCAAGCTCAAGGAGCGGGTCACCGTCACCCTACCGGGGGGCAAGCTGACCATCGCCTGGAAGGGGCCGGGTCAGCCGGTCTACATGACCGGGCCGGCCGAGCACGTGTTTGACGGCCAGATAGAGTTATAGGCACGGGCGGGGAGCCCCCGCACTGCCAAGCACTAATGTCGGGGCCCTTGGCCCCTTTTTCGGATGGACCAACCAAGTTATGAGCGAACTCAAACGGCAGGAACCACTGGTGGATGAAGCCACAGTGCTGGAGTACCTGGCCCGTTATCCCGAGTTTTTCCAGCGCCACGCGGCCATGCTGGACCGGATCCGCATTCCCCATGAACAAAAGGGCGCCATCTCCCTGGTGGAGCGCCAGCTTGACCGCCAGCGCGAGCGCATCGAGCAGCTGGAGCAGGAGATCACCGAGCTGATGGGGATTGCCAGCGAGAACGAGCGGATCTTCCGGGTCTATGCCGATCTCTACGGCGAGCTGTACGGCTGTCGGAGCCTGTTCGAGGTGAGCGCCGTGATGGGCAAGGCGTTCGTGCAGCGGCTGCGACTGACCGGCCTGCGGCTCTGGCTCAGCCCGAAAAAATTCCAGCTAAGCGGTCCCGAGCAGAAGTTCATGGCGGAGGGCAAACAGCTCGAACAGCTGCTGGGTCAGCGCCTGCCGGGTCAGGATTATTACTTCGGCCGGCTCAACCAGAGCGAGAAGCAGGCGCTGTTCGGTCACGACGTGCTGGTCAACTCGGTGGCCCTGATGCGGCTCGGCGATCTCGGCGTGCTGGCCTTCGCCAGCTCGGATCCGAGCCACTTCACCCCCCACAACGACACCCTGCTGCTGGGTCAGCTTGGCCGCCTGCTGCAGCTGCGCCTGCCCGAGCTGGCCCGTGGCTAAGACGCCGGCCAGCCCCTCCACCAAGGCGGCGCCTGCCGCCGAGCCCCTGCCGGTCGCGCTGGCGGGGGAGCTCGCGGCCTTCATCGAATATCTGCGGGTCGAGCGCCAGCTCAGCCCCCACACCCGCAGCAACTACCAGGCCCATCTGGAATCCATGGCCGCCGAGCTGGTGAAGCTCGGGGTCGATGACTGGGCCCGGCTCGAGGCGAGCCAGGTGCGCAGCCTGGTGACCCGGATGCACAAGGCCGGTCTTGCGCCCCGCTCGCTCGCCACCAAGGTTTCCGCCCTGCGCAGCTTCTGCGACTGGCAGGTGCGCCAGGGGCGGCTGGTCGCCAATCCGGCCCGCGGCATCGTCACCCCCAAGCAGGGGCGGCCGCTGCCCAAGAATCTGGATGTGGACGAGATGTACCAGCTGCTCAACATCACCGACGAGCAGGATCCGCTGGCGGTGCGGGATCGCGCCATCATGGAGCTGATGTACTCCTCCGGCCTGCGCCTCGCCGAGCTGGTGGGGCTCAATCTGGCGGACGTGAAGCTCGACGAGCGCCAGCTCAGGGTGACCGGCAAGGGCTCGCGGGAGCGGGTGCTGCCGGTGGGGCGGATGGCGGTGGAGTGGCTGCAAAAATGGCTCAAGCTGCGTCCCCTGCTGGCCGGCGACGAGCAGGAGGCGCTGTTCGTCTCCAAACGCCGGCAGCGCCTGTCGGCCCGCTCGGTGCAGGAGCGGCTCGACGGCTGGGGCAACAAGCAGGCGCTCAACGCCCACGTCCATCCTCACAAGCTGCGCCACAGCTTTGCCACCCACATGCTGGAGTCCTCCGGCGATCTGCGGGCGGTGCAGGAGCTGCTGGGTCACGCCGATCTCTCCACCACCCAGATCTACACCCACCTCGACTTCCAGCACCTGGCCAAGGTGTATGACAGCGCCCACCCGCGGGCGAAGCGGGATCCCGCAACCCCGGACGACGAATGACGGGGGCCGGGTAGCCGGCCCCGACAAGAGGAGAGACCATGCAGTTCTATCGCCGCTGGCAGCCGGTGGCCGCCATCTCGTTTGACCTCGACGACACCCTCTATGACAACGGCCCCGCCATCGAGCGAGCCGAGCAGTGGATGCTGGCCCACCTGCGCAGCGAATACCTGGCCACCGCCATGCTGGACAAGCCGCGCTGGCTGGAGCTCAAGCGCAACCTGCTGCTGGAACAACCGGCGCTGCGCGACGACGTCAGCCTGGCGCGCCGGCACGGCATCCAGGCCGCGCTGATGGCCGGAGGCATGGCCGAGACCCGGGCCGCGCAGGAGGCGGAGTCGGTGTTCGCCGCGTTTCTGGCCGAGCGCTCGAAGATCGAGGTGAGCGACGAGACCCATGCCCTGCTGGCCCGGCTGGCGGCACGCTACCCGTTGGCAGTGATCACCAACGGCAACCTGGGTCTGGCCCAGGCTGGTCTCGCGGATTACTTCACCCTGGTGTGCAAGGCTGGTCTTGGCAGCAGAATGAAGCCGGCGCCGGACATGTTCGTGCAGGTGCAAAAGGCCCTGGGGCTCGCCCCCGACCGCATTTTGCACGTGGGTGACCACCCGCAGACCGACGTGCTGGGGGCCCGGCTGCACGGCTTCAAGGCCGCCTGGCTCAACGAGCATCAGCAACCCGGAGAGCAGCTGCAACTGCTGCCGGACGTGGAGCTGGCCGCGCTGGGCGAGCTGGCCGACCTGCTGCTCTAGTCAGACCTCAACAGCCGCCAGTTCGCAACCGACATGCATCCCTTGTCGGCCGCTCATTCACTGCTGGTCGAAACCGTCACTCGGTCATGCCGGAGTGGTCACTCGCTGCGGCAAATCAGACCACGGAGATCGTAAGGGGCGGGCTGGTTGACCCGGCAGTAGCCTAACCCGGCGGGCAGCGCCTGTTGCAGGGTGATGGCGGTCTCCTGGTAATGGCAGACCAGATAGAAGGGGCGCGGATTGTGGCGATCCAGGCTCCAGTAGTGGATGGCGTGGCTGTCGCCGTTGTCCGGCTTGAGCTGGGCGCGCTCGTCGGGGTCGCCGTCGAACAGGGACAGGTTCTCCAGCCGGTGGCGAAGAGGCTGGTGCTGCTCCCCCAGATCGTTGCGGGTGACGGCCTGCCACCCGTGGGTTGTCCCAAGCAGTTGTTGGCGGGTCTCGATGGTGGCGGGGCAGTCAAATTGCAGGGTGGCGCTCAGGGCCAGCGCGGTCAGCAGCATGGAACACGTCTCGAATGGAAAGTATGGACTCCCATGCTACGTCATCGCCCGCCAAACAGCGCCATCAGTTTGTCCAGCAGATCCCGTGGCGGGGCGATCTGCTTCATGGCCTCCGCCTCCCGTGCCAGCAGCTCCTGCTGCTCCTGCTGACGGGCACTCAACACCTTGTAGAGCGGCTCGAGCAGGGAGCCACGCTGGGCCACCAGCTCCTGGAACATGGCCTGATTGATGCGATAGGTTTCGACGGTCCCCTGGGCCCGCACCGTGAACGGACTGGGCTCGCCGGTGAGCAGGCTCAACTCGCCGAAAAAGTCGCCGGCATTGAGGGTGCCGAGCGGCAGCTCGCGCCCCTCCACCTCCACCAGCATCTGGGCATCCCCCTTCACCAGCACGAACAACCAGCCGGAGATCTCCCCCTGGCTCAGCATCCGATCACCGTTGACGAAGGGGGCGAATTTGACCTGATCAGCCAACCTCAGCAGCTCCTCCTCCTGCAGCATGGCGAACAGCGGCAAGCGGCGCAGGGTGTCGGTCCGCTCGGCGGTATGGCGCTTGTGGCGCTGATCCTTGTGATCCTGATCCGAGGTCATGAAGACGTTGAAGATGGGCGGGGTGAGGCGCCGGTCGTTGCGGCGCAGGGCGGCATCGATCAGGGTGCGCACCGCCGAGTCGGTGGGGTCGTCCACCGCCAGATCGGTGAGCCAGTAGCGCACCGCGTAGCGGGCGATGCCGTTCTCCACGTTCATCAGCAGGCAGTCCGGTTGCGGGCTGGCGGAGACGTTGCGGATGCGGGTCTCCCGCAGTGAGTGTTCCACCAGGGCGATGATCTGGGTGGGCAGGGTGTCCAGGGTGATGTCGAACCAGACCCAGCGGCGCCACTGCAGGGGGGCGTCGCGGCGCCGCCCGAGCACGGTGAAGCGCTGCTTGAGCAGGTGGCTGTTGGGGATCACCACAGTCTCCCAGTTGCGGGTCTCTATGGTGGTGGCGCGCCAGTTGATCTCCACCACCCGGCCCTGGGTGGTCTCCACTTGCAGCCAGTCGCCGATGGCGATGGAGTTGTCGAGCTGGATCGAGACCCCGGCCAGCAGGTTGCCCAGGGTGTCCTGCATGGAGAAGGCGATGACGGCGGTGATGACGGCGGAGGTGGTGACGATCTCGCCGAGGGCCATGCCGGAGGCGTAGAGACGGAACAGGCACCAGCCGATGTAGCCGACCGTGATGACGATGTCGGCGATGATGCGCGGGATGCGGATCTGGCACAGGGGCAGCAGAAACTGGAACAGCAGGATCCCCCAGATCTTCACCAGCACCAGCCCGGCCAGCAGGCTGGAGATCTCCACCAGCCAGTGGTGGGGCAGGGGCAGGCGAAACCAGCCGCCTTCTAGCTGGATCAGCAGGATCACCACCAGGCTTATCATCACGAAGCCGAGCTCGCTCACCAGCTCACGGCGGCGACCGGGGCTGCGCAGGAAATGGGTGAAGAGCAGGAACAGGGTCAGCAGGGTCCAGAACGGGTGGTCGCCAATCCACAGCAGGGTAGGTAGCGCAACGAGGTTATCGCCAAACATAGCAGCCCCTTATCATTGGTTATTTCCAGCATAGTTGGTTTCAATCCGCTAAATGGATGCGGGGTCGAGGCAATTTCTTTATGCTGGGCACCTGTCTGACAAGGGAGTGGAGCGCGTGCGCAAGTGGAGCAAGGTGGCCTGGATTGCCGGGGCCTGGCTGCTGGTGGGTTGTGATCAGCTGGCCGACAAGTATCGGGTCGAGTTTCGTGATGGATCCTGGCGCGAGATCGCCATCACCCCCTTTTCAGACGAGGCGCGCTGGCGCGAGGGGTGCGCCACCGGCGAGGTGCTGAGCGACATGACGCTGCCGCTCAAGCGCGGCAAGACGGTCAACGGCCGCGAGCAGCTGCTGATCGGCGGCGAGCTGTTCGAGCTGGACGACAACGCCCTCTACCGCAGCAACGGCATGGTGTTCGGCCACACGCCGGATCACATCCAGCGCGGGCTCAAGGGAATGGATGTGTGCCGTACCCTGCGCCCGTCTCGCGGTGCGCTGCCCAAGCTCAAGGCGCGCGGGTTCGGCGACTAGCCGGCGTCGTCAGACGCCGGTCAGGCGGGCCCGGCAGGCGTCGCCAAAGGCCTCGAAGATCTTGATGGAGTGAGGGTTCTGGCTCGCCTTCCACTCCGGATGCCACTGCACCGCCAGCAGGAAGGGGGAGAGGGCGGGGGCGTGGATCGCCTCGATCAGCCCGTCTTCGGCGTGGGCCAGCGGCACCAGCCCCTTGGCTAGGGTCTTGATCCCCTGCCCGTGCAGCGAGTTGACCGGGATCGATTGCTGTCCCATCAGCTCCGCCAGCCAGCTGCCCGGCACCAGTGTCACCTGATGGCTCTCACCATACTGGTCGTCCACCGGATCGTCCGCATCCTCTCGATGATCGTCATAGCCCGGTTCGCTGTAGACCTTCTGGTGGATGTCTCCCCCCAGTGCCACGTTGATCTCCTGCATGCCGCGGCAGATGCCGAGGATCGGCAGACCGCGGTCGAGGGCGGCGCGAACCAGCGCCATGTCGAACAGATCCCTGTCTCTGTCTTGCTGCTTCTCCGGGGTGAGGTTCTCCTGGCCGTAGAGGGTTGGATCTATGTTGGATCCGGCGCCGCTCAGATAGACCCCATCCGCCAGATCCAGATATTGCGCCAGATCCTCGGTACCGCAGCAGGTGGGCACCAGCAGGGGGACGCAGCCGCTGATCTCCACCAGCGGCTGAATGTATTTGTGGGTCATCACCTGATAGGCGTGACCATTGCGGGGCTGGGCGCCCATGGTCATCAGTACGACGGGTTTACGCGGGGTGTGGGTGCTGCGAGTCATGATTCACCTTGGCTGTCCTTAGCGGTCCTGCGCCTTGGGCAGACCCTTGCCAGCGCAAGGGCATGCCTCAAGGCATGGTCGTGGGATCGGGGTCGTGCCGCAGTGCCAGAATCGTCGGTCAGCCTGGGCAACGACAGCCTGGATCCTGATCCCAGTCTGCCAAGGCCGTTCAATATGTCAAACAAAATGATGCCGAAATGTTAAATATATTCTGCGCTCGGCTGGCTTGAGTCCCATTAAAAGGGGGCTGTAGCGAAGGGGAGGCGAGGGGAGGGTATTGTCGTGGTGGATATATTAAACATGTGGCCCCGTTGCCCGGACAGACCCGGACAGCAAAAGGGGCCCGCAGGCCCCTTGTCGACTCAGGCGTTCAGGATGAAATGCTCGATCACCTGGGCGACCCCGTCTTCATCGTTGCGTCCCGTGGTGTGCTGGGCCAGCGCCTTGATGTCGTCGGTGGCATTGCCCATCGCGACCCCCAGCCCTGCGTACTCGATCATGTGGTGATCGTTGCCCGCATCCCCCACCGCGATGACCTGGGAGGCATCCAGCCCCAGGTGCTCGGCCAGGGCGGCGACGCCGGTCCCCTTGTTGCTCCGCTTGTTCATGAACTCGAGGAAGTAGGGGGCGCTGCGCACCACGGTATAGCGCTGGTAAAGCTCGGCCGGCAGCTTGGCGATGGCCGGGGAGAGCAGCGGCTCGGGATCGATCATCATCACCTTGAGGATCTGCTCGTCGGCGGGCAGGGTGGCGAAGTCCAGCAGCTTGATGGGCATGCCGATGAGGCGGGATTCGTGCTCGGTGTAGGGGCTGACCCTGGGGCTGATGAGCCCCTGGCTGACCGAGAAGCCGTGCACGTTGACGCCCAGCTCGTCGGCCAAGGCGGCGATGGCGCTGGCGTCGCTGCCGCTGAGCAGCTGGCTGCGGATGATGCGCTGATCGGCCACCTGCTGCACCAGGGCGCCGTTGTAGCAGATGACGTAGTCATCCTGGCCGGTGAGGCCGAGCTCGGCCAGATAGCGGCTCATCCCCTCCAGCGGGCGGCCGGAGGCCAGCACGACCGTGACTCCCTTGGCGCGGGCGGCGGCGATAGCCGCGTGGGTGCGGGGGGAAATCTGGCCCTGGGAGTTCAACAGGGTGCCATCCATATCCAATGCGATCAGCTTGTACATCTCTCACTATCCTGCAGTCTGGCTGGCCCGCACTATGGGGCCAATGGGAGAGGGAGTGTAGCGAAATTCACCGTCCGGATCACGGCCGGAGGTGTACGACGGGGGCGACGCCGCTCACTTGTGGGGTTCGTAAGGGGTTAGCTGCAGCTGATCCTCGCGGATGGCGAAGTGGATGGGGCCGTGCTCTATGTCGACCCGATAGTGATGGTGGGCCATCTCCACCTCGACCCCGGGGAAGGCGTGCTGGGTGGCGATGATGTCCATCTCCGCCATCAGTTTCTGCAGCTCCTCCTGCGCCGCCTCCAGCTGCTCGTCGAGCTGCTTGCTCTCCTCGAGGCGCTGGACCCGGATCAGTTTGATCTTCTGCAGGGTCTGGGGATTGCGCTTGTCGCTCGGCAGCTGCAAGAGCTTGAGCAGCAGATCCTGCAGCTTGTCCAGCTGCTCCCGGCACTCCTGCTTGCGCTGGCGCAGCGCCTGCTCCTGCTCCTTGTGGGTGAAGTAGCCGCCGAGGATCTGCAACCGGGTCTGGTTGTGGGCCGAGGCTCCCAGGATCGGCGCCATGATGAGGCGGTTGGCAATGCTGATGCCCCCCAGCAGGTGGCCCTTGCGCATGGCGCTGTCGCCCACCTTGAGGTCCTGGCCGCTGCGGCTGTAGCTGTGGCTGAGCTGGGTCAGGACGTGGATGTCGCCGCCGGCTTCAAGCTTGGCATACTGGGCATAGCTGGCGTGGATCTCCCCCTGGGCGTTGAGGTGGCAGAGGTACTCGTTGCTCTGCTCCAGCTTGCGGCCGATGACGCCGTTGCGCACCGTGATGGTGCCGCCCGATTCGATGTAGCCTCCCTCCACGAAGCCGCCGATCACCACGTCGCCGCTGGTCTTGACCTTCATGCCGGGGGTGACGTCCCCCGCCACGATCAGCGCCCCTTCGAAGATGATGTGGCCGTGGCGGATATCCACCTGTTTGACGCTCAGCACGTCGTCCACCTTCATGCCGCTCTTCTCCTGACGAGGCAGGCCGGGTCGACTGGCCAGCAGCAGATTGGGGTCATCCGGTGAGATGAAGGTGCCTTCGCCGGCCACCATGGGGCTCTCCTTGCCATGCTTGGCGGGCAGCTCCTGGCCGGTGACGGTGAAGCCCGGCACGCCGGTGGTGGCCGGGTGGCGGCGCATCAGCTGGGCGCCGGCCTTGACGGTGAGCATGGTGCCGAGGTCGCGCATGTCGACCCGGCCATGATCCAGCTCCTGGGGCTTGAGAATGCGCTCGGCCGGGGTCTCCACCAGCCGCTCGAAGCGGGTGTCCTGACCGTTGATGGCGGCCTTGCCCTGCGCCACCGGCAACCTGAGCAGGGTGCCTGGCGTCGCCTCCTTGGCCGCCAGCACGGCGGCGGCGATGAGCTGGGGCTGCACCCCCTGCTTGATCTCGCTGGCCTGGATCGCCTGCTCCAGCTGTTCGCTGGTGAGGTATTTGCCGCCCCAGTCGGCGGTGATCTGGGCGGTAGCGCTCATCCGGTCCTTCTCCACCAGCAGCAGGACGCTGGCATCGTGGCGCTGGGCGATGGGCACCGGGTTGCCGGGCAGGGGGGCGGCCGGATCATTGAACAGGGTGTTGAGCAGGCTGATGGCCTGCTTGATCCCCTCCGCCAGCGGCTGATAGCGGCGGCAGTTGGAGGCCAGCAGCAGGGCCTGGATATCGTTTTCCGAGATGGGTTTGGTCAGCCCCGGCGCGATGCGCAGGCAGGCGTATTCCATATCGGCTGACAACAGTAACCACTCTGTGCTTAACACCGGATCCCTTCCCTCGCTGGCATCCCTGTCGGGATGGCTGCCTGTTTCCAGTTAATCGGCATCTTGTTAAAAATGCTGATGATCAACATAGTGCTGGTCTGCAGTATCCAGACATTTCTCCTTTTTGGTCAATGAGCTAAGCACAAATGGGTGAACTGGAGCGAGGAAATGAAAAGTAACAGCGAGTATGCTGACGGCACCGGGAGTCCGTCTGCAGGCCACCACTGGCCGTCGCCCACCGCGAAAGGAGTGTCAACCTTGCGTCATTGTCTGCTGCCTCTGGCCCTGACGGGCCTGCTCAGTGCCTGCCAGCCGCAGGCCCCCGCCACCGCCCTCGGTACCCTGGAGCGGGATCGGGTGCTGCTCACCGCCACCGCCGGCGAGATCATCCGCGCCCTGCCGGTGGTGGAGGGCAGCCAGGTGCAGGAGGGCACCCTGCTGGCCCGCCTCGATGACAGGCGCCAGCAGGCGGTGCTGGCCCAGGCGCGGGCGCGGGAGGCCCAGGCACGGGCCGCCCTCGCCCGGTTGACCAATGGTGAGCGGCCGGAAGACATTGCCGCCGCCCGGGCCAGCCTCGACAAGGCGCAGGCCGCCGTCAGGGAGAGCGAGCGCAACTTCGAGCGCGTCGACCGGCTGGTGCGCCAGAAGCTGGTGAGCCCGGCGGATCTCGACAAGGCCCGTGCCCAGCGCGACAGCGCCCTGGCCGAGCAGGACGGCGCACGCCAGCAGCTCGACAAGCTGACGCGGGGTGTGCGGCGCGAAGATATCGACGAGGCGCAGGCCGCCCTGCAGGCCGCCACCGCCGAGGTGGCGCTGGCCGAACGGGAGCTGGCGGATCTCTCCATCGTCGCCACCCGCAGCGGCCGGCTCGACAGCCTGCCCTATCACCTCGGCGAGCGGGTGGCGGTCGGTGCCGTGCTTGCTGCCATCCAGGCAGATCAGGCCCCTTATGCCAGGGTCTATGTGCCCGAGCCCTCCCTGGCCGGCTATGGCGTCGGCCAGCCGGTGCGGGTGCAGGTGGACGGGGTGGCCGAGCCCTTCACCGGCCGGCTGCGCTGGATCTCGAAAGAGCCGGCCTTTACCCCCTATTACGCCCTCAACGAACGGGATCGGGCCCGGCTGGTCTACCTGGCAGAGATCGATCTGCCGGCGACGGCGCAGGATCTGCCGAGCGGTCTGCCGCTGCAGGCCGAGCCTGCCGGTGCAGGGGCCGGCCATGAGTGAGCTGGCGATCCGGGCGCTGGGGGTGAGCCGCCGCTTCGGTAATTTTCTGGCGGTGGACGGGCTGGATCTCTGCGTGCCCAAGGGGCAGATCCACGGCTTTCTCGGCCCCAACGGCTGCGGCAAGTCCACCACCCTGCGCATGCTGACCGGCCTGCTCACCCCCTCGGCGGGGGAGGTGGAGGTGTTGGGGCTGAGCATCCCCCGCGAGGCCGAGACCCTGCGCCGGCGGATCGGCTACATGACCCAGAAGTTCTCCCTCTATGACGAACTGACTGCCTGGGAGAACCTGGAGTTCATGGGGCGGATCCACGGCATGGGCGGCGCCGGGCTGGCCGCCCGCCTGCACGAGCTGCTCGCCACCTATGAGCTGGCGCCGTTGGCACGGCAACGGGCCGGTGCCATGAGCGGCGGCCAGAAGCAGCGGCTGGCGCTGGCGGCGGCGGTGATCCACCAGCCGGCGCTGCTGCTGCTCGATGAGCCCACCTCGGCGGTGGACCCGCAGAACCGGCGCGATTTCTGGGAGAAGCTGTTCGATTTGAGCGAAGGGGGCACCACCATTCTGGTCACCACCCACTACATGGACGAGGCGGAACGCTGCCACCAGCTGGCCATCATGGAGGCGGGCCGGGTACGGGCCCAGGGGGCGCCACAGGCACTGATGGATGCCATGAGCACCCGGGTGGTGGAGGTGCAGGCTGCCGACCTGCGGCTGCTCAAGCAGCAACTGGTGCAACTGGCGCCGGTGCGCTCTGCTGCCCAGCTCGGCCAGCGCCTGCGGGTGCTGGTGGACAAGGAGCTGGCGGAGCCGGTGGCCTGGCTGCAGCAGGCCTGTCCGGCGCTGGCTGGCGCCAGCCTGGCGCTGGTCAGGCCGAGTCTGGAGGATGTATTCGTCAGCTGCACCGGTCAGGAGCCTAGGGCATGAACGGCTGGCAAGGGCTCTGGGCCATGACCCGGCAAGTACTTCGCCAGCTTGCAGGAGCGAATCGATGAACAGTCTGCGACGGCTCTGGGCTATCACTCAGAAAGAACTCAGGCAGTTGGCACGGGACCGGCTGACCTTTGGCATGGTGGTGATGATCCCGTTGATCCAGCTGCTGCTGTTTGGCTACGCCATCAACACCGACGTGCGCCAGATCCCGGTGGGACTGGTCGACATGAGCCAGAGCGTGCCGGGTCGGCTGCTGGTGGAGGCGGTGAAGGCGAGCCAGGTGGTGCACATCAAGCAGCAATATGTCGGGGTGCAGCAGGCCGAGGCGGCGTTGACCCGGGGCGAGGTGCGCGCCGTGCTGGTGCTGCCCGCCGATCTGAGTCGTCGGCTCAGCGCCGGCGAGACGGCGGGCCAGTGGCTGGTGGATGGCTCGGACACCATGATCGCCGGCGCCCTGCTCGGCCTTCGCAACATGCCGCTCTCGGATCTGAGGCCCGACCTCAAGCCGGTACCGCCCACCTTCGAGACCGTGCTCTACTTCAACCCGGCGCGCCGCTCGGCGGTCAACATAGTGCCCGGCCTGCTCGGGGTGATCCTCACCATGACCATGATCATGTTCACCTCGGCGGCCATCGTGCGGGAGCGGGAGCGCGGCAATCTGGAGCTGCTCATCACCACCCCGGTCAGCTCGATGGAGCTGATGCTGGGCAAGATCCTGCCCTATATCGGAGTGGGGCTGATCCAGGTGGCCATCATCCTTGGCCTCGGCCACTTCATCTTCGCGGTGCCCATCAACGGCGCCCTGAGCCAGGTGCTGCTGGCGACCCTGCTGTTCATCGCCGCCAGCCTGACCCTGGGGCTGCTCATCTCTACCCTGGCGCAGACCCAGTTGCAGGCGATGCAGATGACGGTGTTCATCCTGCTGCCCTCGATCCTGTTGTCGGGCTTCATGTTCCCCTACGAGGGGATGCCGCTGCCGGCCCAGTGGATTGCCGAGGTGCTGCCGGCCACCCACTTCATGCGGTTGATCCGGGGCATAGTGCTGCGCGGCGGCGAGCTTTCCGAGCTGCTGCCGGACGTGCTCTGGCTGGCGGGCTTCACCCTGCTGGTGCTGACTCTGGCCGCCCATCGCTTCAAGAAGAGTCTGGATTGATGCCCCGCGAGGGGTGAGAGCCTGGCTGCTAGCTGCTAGCTGCTAGCTGCTAGCTGCTGGCTGTTAACGGCTGGCGGTGCGGGCCAGGGTGCGGTAGTCGCCGAGCACCGGCAGCCCCAGCAGGTGGCGGCGCAGCATGTCGAGGGCGGCGAAGGCGAGGATCCGGCGGCCGCTGTCGGGATCCGGGTGGCTGACCTTGAGGGTCTGGCCGTGCAGTTGCCCGTCGGCGCAGAGCAGCAGCGGCACGCCGTCCGGGCCTGCCCGGCCCAGGGTCAGGCTCAAAGGGGCCGCAGGCGCCGCCAGTTGCATCAGGTCATCGCTCAGGGTGTGGCTGAAGCCGGCCGCCAGGGCCGGGTGGTCGTGACACATGGCCAGCAGGGCGCCCCGGCTCTCCCCCTCCAGCAGCGTCAGCGTTCTCTCTCCCAACAGATCCAGGATCTGCCGTGCCGGCTCCTCGTCTCCCCGTCCCACCAGCCAGGGCTCGATGGCCGTGAGCAGCCGTGCCTCGGCGGCGTCCATGTCCGCCGTGCTGGCGCCGTGGCCGATGAGCTTGAGCTCGATGAGGGGCATGGAGGAGCGGTAGCCCAGCTCGATGCCGGCGGGCCAGGGGGCGGCATCCAGCATGTCGCTGAGGGCCGACTCCGAGACGCCAAACGTGTAGAAGCGGCGCAGCTCGGTGTCACTCTCTGCACCGGCCAGCGCCTTGAGGCGCGGCAAGATCTGTTCGCGCACCATCTGCTTGAACTCGAACGGCACGCCCGGGGTGAAGAAGAGCCGACTTGGGCCCGCCTGCACCAGGAAGCCGCAGGCGGTGCCCACCGGGTTGTCGAGGATCTCGCACCCCTGCGGCAGCCAGGCCTGCTTGGCGTTGCTGGCGGGCATGGGCCGGCCACGGCTGGCGTAGCGCGCTTCGATAGTGGCGAGCCAGTCAGGGAACAGGGTGAGCGGCTGGTCAAAGGCCTCGGCGGCGGCCTGGGCGGTGAGGTCGTCGGCGGTGGGGCCGAGCCCGCCGCACACCAGCACCACCTCGGCGCGGGCGGCACTCTCTTGCAGCACGGCTTTCAAATCGTTGAGGTTGTCCCCCACGGTGACGCGGCGGCGCACCTGCCAGCCCTGCTCCAGCAGGAGGGCGCTGAGCCAGGCGGCGTTGGTGTCCACCACCAGGCCCGTCACTATCTCGTCGCCGGTGCTGATGATTTCGATGCGCATGAAAGGCTCCTCGGGGCTGGCGGTGGGGTTGGGGTGGCCACCTGGGTGGCCGGCTCCATCAGGGCTTGTTGTGTTCGAAGTAGTAGCTGATGCGGGTGCGCGGGTTGAGGTACTCAAACACCGCCGGCGGCAGCCGCTTGGGATGGATCACCTTGGCGATGGAGAGCTCGGCCTGCTGCAGGTCGATGATGGCGGCCTCCTGGCGCGGAATGCGCGGATCGTACACCAGCACCGAGGGGTAGAGCAGGCGAGAGGTGTTGACCGACATCACCAGCCCCACCTGACCGTTGGAGAGCTGCACCACGCTGCCCGGCGGGTAGATCCCCATCAGCCGGATCAGCATGCCGAGGTAGTCCGGGTTGAACTGGGCCTTGCGCTGCTTGTAGAGACCGCTCAGGGCCGAGTAGGGCACTTTGGCCTGCATGTGGCAGAGGTTATCGTACTCGTTGATCAGCGACACAATCTGGGTCAGCGGGTCGAGCTGCCCCTTCTTGAGCCCCTCCGGCCCGCTGCCGTCCAGGTATTCGTGGTGGTGCAGCACTATCCCCTTCGCCTCGGCCGGGAAGTCCTTGGCCAGGTTGAGCAGATCCAGCCCGTAGCGCGGGTGCTGGGCCATCAGGTTGCGCTCGGGCTTGGTCAGCGGCTCGGTCTTGCGCAGGATCTGGCTCGGGATCTTCAGCTTGCCGATGTCGTGGAACAGGGCCCCCATGCCGACCCGGCGGATTTCGTCAGCCGACATGTTGCACTCCTTGGCCAGCAGCATGCTGAGCACGCTGACGTTGAGGGAGTGGAAGTAGAGGTTGTTGCCATCCTCGCTGTCGGAGACCAGGTGCAGCACCATCTCGTCCACCGACAGCAGCTGCTCGGTCATGGCGTTTATCAGCTCCTGCGCCTCGCCGATGGCGTTGAGGGGGCGGGACTGGATCTTGCCCATCACGTTGCGCACCTGGGCCAGCGACTGCTGGAACTGCTTCTCGCACTGCTGCAGGTCGCGGCGGTACTGCTGCAACTGCTCGATGCGGCGCTCCTTCTCCTGCTGCATCTCGGCCTGACGCTGGGCCGTGTCTGGCGCCTCCTGCGGCTGGGCCTGAACCTGGTTCAGCGGCTTGGGCGGTGCATCGCTCTTGTCCGGGATGATGGTGACGAGCTTGAGACCGAGCCGGCGAATGAGCTCGATCTCCTCTTCGTTCTTGAGTTTGAAGCTGGAAAACAGGAAGGGGTGTTCGCGCCAGCCAAGTGGCAGAGAGACGTAATTGCCGACTTGCAGCCGGTCTACTGAAATCTTGATACCTGTCATTGTCTTGGATGCGAGAGACACATTGAGCCGTATGCTAGTCAAAGGTGGGGGTGAATACAAAAGGTATCTGATGACAGGGTAGTCGCTTTATTATAGGCTTCTGGATGTCCAGACATATTTACCGATGCAGTACAGGGAGTAAGCATGCCGATCAAGATCCCGGATCAGTTACCCGCCGCCGAAGTGCTGGGGCAGGAGAACATCTTCGTGATGACGGAGTCCCGGGCCGTCACCCAGAACATTCGCCCGCTGCGGGTGCTCATCCTCAACCTGATGCCCAAGAAGATAGAGACCGAGATCCAGCTGATGCGGATGCTCTCCAACTCGCCGTTGCAGGTGGACGTGGATCTGCTGCGCATCGACGATCGGGAGTCGAAGAACACCCCCCAGGCGCACCTGGAAAACTTCTATCACGACTTCGAACAGGTGCGGGGCAACAACTACGACGGCATGATCATCACGGGGGCGCCGCTCGGGCTGGTGGAGTTCGAGGAGGTGGTCTACTGGCCGCGTGTCGTCGAGATCATCGAGTGGTCCCATCAGCACGTCACCTCCACCCTGTTCCTCTGCTGGGCGGTGCAGGCGGCGCTGAAGGCCCTGTACGGCATGGAGAAGCAGACTCACGGCGAGAAGCTCTCCGGGGTCTATCGTCACCACAGGCTCGATGAACACGAGCCGCTGCTGCGCGGTTTCGACGACGAGTTCGTGGCGCCTCACTCCCGTTACGCGGCGTTTGATGGAGATCTTATCCGCGCCAACACAGATCTGCAGATTTTTGCCGAATCGGCAGAGGCGGGTGTCTATCTGGCGGCCACCAAGGATTGTCGCCAGGTGTTTGTCACCGGCCATCCCGAATACGATGCGCTGACCCTGGATGGCGAGTATCAGCGGGATCTGGCCGCCGGGCTTGAGCCCGTCATTCCGGTCAACTACTACCCGAACAACGACCCGAGCCAGACCCCGCGCGCCAGCTGGCGCAGTCACGGCCACCTGCTGTTTGCCAACTGGCTCAACTACTACGTCTACCAGCTCACCAGCTATCGGGTGGAGGATATCGGCAAGGTCTTCACCTACGACCAGGGTGGCAAGTAATCAGGCGTACTGCTCCAGCCGCTCGGCCAGCTGGTCGAGCCATTGGCGGTGGCAGGCCAGGGTGAACGCCTTGGGTCTGTGAGCCTTGATGGCGGCCATCGCCTCCTGTCGGGGCTGGCCCAGGCTCATCAGCAGGGCTGCCGCCACCAGCCCGGTGCGACCGCTGCCGCCCTTGCAGTGGATGGCCAGGTGCTGCCCCTCGCGCAGCAGGGCCAGTAGCTGCGGCAGCGTCTGTTGCCAGGCGAGCTCGAAGGTGGCGTCGGGGGCCTGGTCATCCTCGATGGGCAGGTGAAACCAGCGCAATCCCTCGCGCTCGACCGTCTCGCCAAGGTGGGCCAGCTCGAGGCGAGCCAGTTCGGCGTCAGTCATCAGCGTGATGACGGCGCGGGCGCCGGCCAGCCTGAGCTGATCGAGGGCCAGCGGCAACGCGACCTGCTGGGTGCCGGGGCAGGGGGTCAGCAGCAGCTGGCCGTCGAGGCGCGGCACCTCCTGGCTCCAGAAGGGGTGGGAGGGGTGCATAAAGCTCCTTATGAAGCCAGTGTCGGCGGGCGTGAGCCGGTTTTTGAGTGCGCCAAAGCATAGGGGGCGCGGCCCCGATGTCAATCTGCGTTGTGTTCAGCCCGGTTTACGGGCAGAGTCTAAAAAATTGAGCGGTTCAAGGAGTAAAGATGAGAAACCTGGATCAACTGGATTTGGATATCCTGGCCCATCTGTTTCGCGATGCGGGCATGACCAACAAGGATCTGGCCGCGCTGGTCGGGGTGGCACCGTCCACCTGTCTGGAGCGGGTGCGCAAGCTGCAGCAGGATGGGGTGCTCAAGGGCGCCCACTGCGAGGTGGATTACCAGGCCCTCGGCGGTCACATCCAGGCCATGGTGTCGCTGCAGCTGGCCCGCCACAGCCGCCAGATCATCGATGCGTTTCGCGATGCCATCCTGGCGCTGCCCGAGGTGATCAGCCTGTTCCACATGGGGGGCAAGGATGACTTCCTGGTGCATCTGTGCGTCTCTGACACCGAACACCTGCGCAACTTCGTGTTCGATCACTTCACCTCCCGCGAGGAGGTAGTGCACCTCGAGACCTCGCTGGTGTTCGAGCACAAGTTCAGCCGCTCGCTGCCCTGCTTCCTCAACACCTGATTCCCCGTTTGACCCCAACAAAAAACCCGCCAATCGGCGGGTTTTGTTTTATGGCGCTCAGTTCAGCACGGTGCGGGTGTCCGGCGCCGTCCGGTAGAGCCCCTGCTGATAGGCGAGGCTGCCCCAGAGCGCGAGGCCGAGGGCCGCATCCTTCATGGTGGCCGGCTGCGGCGCCGGGGTGAGTGTCTCTGTCGCATCCTCATAGATGAAGCCTTCCGGCGCTCGTTCCGGTTGCAGGATCACCACGTCCTTGCCGCGCATCAGGGCGAAGTTCTTGTCGTACTGCATGATGGCGCGGCCCGGCCAGTCGGCGGGCATGCGGGTCAGATCCTTGCCGAGCATGGGGTAGTCGGCGCTGATCCCCATTAGGGAGAGCAGGGTCGGTGCCATGTCGATCTGGCTGACAATGCGGGGATCCTGTCTCGGCGCTATGCCGTCACCCACGATGACGCCCGGAATGTGGAAGCGGGGGATGGGCACCAGGCTGGCGCCGCTGACCCGGCTGTCGTGATCGGCGATGACCAGGAACAGGGTGTCCTGCCAGTAGTCCGACTGCTTCGCCTTCTTGAAGAACTCGCCGATGGCGTAGTCCGCATACTTGGCGGCGTTGTTGCGGGTCTGCTTGGGCTGCTCATAGAGGGCGATGCGATCGTCGGGAAACTCGAACGGATCGTGGTTGCTCGAGCTGAACACCAGGCTGAAGAAGGGCTTGCCCTGTTTGTGCAGGGCCTGGAAGGTCTGGTCGGCCTTGGCCATCAGATCTTCGTCAGAGGCGCCCCAGGAGCCCTCGAACACCGGGTTCTTGAAGTCCTTCTGCTCGACTATGGTGGTGAAGCCGTTGCCGAGGAAGAAGCTGCGCATGTTGTCGAAGTGGCTCTCGCCGCCGTAGATGAAGCTGGTGTCGTAGCCCCGCTGCTTGAGCAGATCGGCGATGGTGAAGAAGTTGGTCTGGCTCTTGCCAAGCTTGACCACGGCCTGGGCCGGGGTTGGTGTGAAGCCGGTCAGCACCGCCTCGATGCCGCGCACCGAACGGGTGCCGGTGGCGTAGAGCTGCTCGAACGCCCAACCTTCTTTCGACAAGGCATCGATGTTGGGGGTGAGCGGCAGGCCGCCGAGGGAGCCGACGAACTGGGCGCCCAGGCTCTCCTGCAGCAGGATCACCAGATTCTTCGGCTTGCCGCCGTAGCTGGCCTCGTTGAAGGTCTGGCTGGGCAGGGTGTCGGAGCTGAACTCATGGGATTCGCGGCCGCTCTCCTGGCGTACCAGGTCCAGGATGCGCTGGCGGGGCAGCTCACCGTAGAACTGGCTGGCATCCTCCTCGGCCCGCATCTGCTTGATGGCGAAGAAGAGGGAGTAGGAGGAGTTGACGGTGAGCGCATTGACCAGGGGATCGCTGGCAAATGCCACCATGGCCGGGTTGAGGGCGCGGTGGCCCAGGCTGGAGCGGGCACCGAGAAAACCGATGGCCAGGATCAGCAGGGCAAACGCCGGACGCAGATACCAGCGCGGGAAGCTGATGCCGCGCAAAAGACGGCCGCTCAGCCACCAGCCGCCCGCCAGCACGGCGCAACTGAACACCAGCGCCAGCAGCAGCTCGCCCTTGCGGCCGGCCCACAGCATGGCGAACACCTCTTTGGGATAGATGAGGTACTCCACGTAGAGGCGGTTGGGCCGCACCCCGTACTCGGTCACAAAGGAGGGGGTGGAGATCTCCAGGAAGAGCAGCAGCCAGAGCCCCAGGGTCAGCCAGACCCGGATGAACTGCAGCCAGGCACGGCCCACGGCATGGGGGCCGGCCAGCAGCAGGGTGAACACGGCGGGCACGCCCCACAGCCAGCAGAGGGTGGCGAAGTCGACCCGCACGCCCTGCTGCAGCATCTCCTGCCAGCCGGCGACGGCGTCGACCCGCTCCAGTTGCCAGAGGCCGAGCGCGAGCCGGCTGATGGAGAGAGAGACGAGCGCGATCAATGAAAAAACGGCGATGGGCCAAAACGGTCCCAGCCATCGTCTGATAGTGGTCATTGTTGTTCCTACAAGCCTGTTTGCACCCGTCCACGGGCGCATTGTTTTTATATTGCAGGGTTATGACAGTGGTGGCGGGCAAAGGTTGCGTCGGGAGCGTGCGAAAGCGCAACTTTTGGCACGTTTTATGATTTTTCTGTGATGGCGGACAAGGGTTGCAGACAGCAGAAACGACTGGAAAAACTGTGAGCCTGCCTGCAAAGCGAGGGCGGGGGCTTATCTATAATGGCGCCGATTTTTCTCAATCGGAGCCGAAGGGATGCCGGTCTTTATCGATGTGGAATATTTGCAGGGGTGGAGCCTGTTCGTGGTGCTCTCGGACGGTACCACGGGGGCGCTGGATCTCGCCCCCTGGCGCACCCAGCCGCTGTTTGCGGCGCTGGATTCGGAGCGGCGCTTCGCCCGGGTCTTCATCAATCGTCACCATCAGCTGGAGTGGCCCGCAGGCTGTACTCTGTCGGCTCATGAGGTCTATCACCTGATCAAGCCCATCGACGAGCGGGAGGCCTTCAGCTAACTCCCTGTTTTTGTGAGCCATCACAAGATTCCTGTAACGGGAATGTTTGAGCGTTTGCCTTCCTCACCCATTTTGGGTAAAACCTGCGCAACATTTTGCCAACCCTAGCCTGGTTTCGCTTCTCAGGGCTTGCCGCCACCGTGCCGCAGGCCTTTTTTGCAGCCTGACGGCAAACCTTCCAGCAGCTGAATGGTTTGGCAGTTGGAATTAAAACAACAAAATAAACAGAGAGATAAGGAAAGAGTATGGCTTGTCATATGCGCACCCCGCTGGCCCTGCTGGTGGGTGGTCTCGCCTGTCACGGCGCCGCCGGCCAAGAGCCGGTTCAGCAACTGGAACCCATGGTGGTGGTCGCCAGTCGCCCCGCCAGCACCCTGGAGGTGACCCTGGATCCCAAGAAACCGGGCTCCCCCATGCCGGCGGCCGACGGCGCCGGTTACCTCAAGAACGTCACCGGCATGAGCATGGTGCGCAAGGGGGGCCTGGGCGGCGATCCCGTGCTGCGGGGGATGGGCATGTCCCGCCTCAACGTGCAGATGGATGGCGGCATGCTGGCCGGCGGCTGCGGCGGCCGGATGGATCCACCCACCGCCTACGTCTTTCCCCAGTCCTTCGACCGGATCCGGGTGCTGAAGGGACCGCAATCCCTCGAGCAGGGGGCCACGCTGGCGGGGACCGTGCTGTTTGAGCGGGACAGGCCCGAGTTCACCGCCCCCGGCGTCAAGGCCGAGGCGTCGGCGCTCTATGGCAGCTTCGGGCGCGACGACCAGATGCTGGATGCCACCGTGGGGGCACCGCAGGGCTATCTGCGCGGCCAGTTCACCCACTCCGACAGCGATGACTATCGCGACGGCCACGGCGACAAGGTGCGTTCCTTCTACCGGCGCGAGAACGGCACCGCCCAGCTTGGCTGGACGCCCAGCGAGCACACCTGGCTCGAACTCACCGCCGAGCGCAGCAACGCCCGCGCCGCCTATGCGGATCGCACCATGGACGGCCCCATGTTCGATCGGGAGTCTTTCGGCCTCAAGCTCAGGCAGGAGCAGATCACCACCCACTGGCAGCGCAGCGAGCTGACCCTGTGGGACAACGACATCGACCACATCATGGACAACTTCAGCCTGCGCCCGAACAGCGGCATGAAGATGCTCTCCAACCCGGACCGGCGCAACACCGGCGGGCGCTGGGCCAACGACATCGCCCTGCCGGCCGACTGGCTGCTGACCGCCGGCATCGATGCCAACCGGGATCAGCACAGGGCCCGCAGCGGGGTGGATTACGCCAGCCAGCCGCGTCAGCGCACCCTGCGCTTCGAGCAGCAGGGGGGCTTTGCCGAGCTGGGCCGCCAGCAGGGGGCCCACAGCTACAAGGGGGGCTACCGGCAGGACAGGGTCGAGACCACCCGTTACGGCGCGGGGGATCAGACCCTCTACAGCGATACCCTGACCCTGGACAGCGGCTTTGGCCGCTACGAATACCAGTGGTCGCCGGCCTGGTCGAGCTATCTGGCCTGGGGTCAGGCCAAGCGGGCGCCGGACTACTGGGAGCGCAGCAAGGACAGCGTGCCCTTCACCCTCAACCCGGAGCGCAGCCGCCAGTGGGATGCGGGGCTGGCCCTGCGCAGCCGCGATCTGGACCTGACCCTCTCCCTGTTCAGCGCCGACATTCAGGACTATCTGCTCTACAACAACAAGTCGAACAAGGTGCGCAACATCGACGCCCAGACCCGCGGCGGTGAGCTGGAGGGGCGTTGGCAGTTTGCCGAGCAGTGGCGTCTCGATGGCGGCCTGGCGGTGGTCTACGGCGAAAACCGCAGTGACAACAAGCCGCTGGCCCAGATGCCGCCCCTCGATGGCAAGCTGGCGCTGGGCTGGCAGCCAGCCGAGGTGTGGAACCTGACCCTGCTGGGCCGCGCCGTGGCCACCCAGGATCGGGTGGATGTGGGTTCCGGCACCGTAGCCGGTCAGGATCAAGGGGAGACCCCGGGCTTCTTCACCATGAACCTGAGCGCCGCCTGGCAGTTCCACCCGGGCTGGCAGCTGTCGGCCGGGGTGGACAACCTGTTCGACACCTTTTACTACGAGCACCTCTCCAAGTCGGTGCACGCCAGTCAGGCCGGGCTGGGCTACGAGCAGGTAGGGCGCATCCCGGAGCCGGGCCGTGCCTACTGGCTCTCCCTCAGCTACCGCTTCGCCTCGGCCGGCGTGCTCTGAGCGGGGATTAGGTAACCGGCTGAATCAGGTAACGTTTTCAGTCACAGACCCGTGCGGGCTGGGCCGCTATCATGGCCCCAGTGCGGCGCTTTGGGCGTCGATACCACCACAGCGGGAACATAACAATGAAACAAGGAACGTTGCGTCGTGGCGGCCTCATCGGGGCCGCCCTGTTACTGACGGCTTGCGGCAGCGGAGGCGGGAGCGGTTCCAGCGAGCCCCAGCCCCCGGTTACCAACCCGCCGCCGGCCACCGCCAGCCGTGCCTGCTACGGCAATGACCAGCCGGCCTGCAACCTGCGCACCTATCAGGTGATGGTGGAGTCGTTCGTCGACGGCGACGGCAGCGGCAACTACGGCGTCGGCTACGGCCCCTCCCAGCACAACGGTGATCTGCAGGGGATCATCGACAGCCTGGATCACATCAAGAGCCTCAACGTCAATGCCATCTGGCTGACCCCGGTGTTCGACTCTTGCGCCGGGCAAGGCGGGGACGACAGACTGGATGCCACCGGCTACTTCGCCTGCGACTTCTTCAACGTGGACCCCAACTTCGGCAGCAACGCCCAGCTTAAAAAATTGGTGGACGGGGCGCATCAGCGCGGTCTCTACGTCTTCCTCGATGGGGTGTTTGGCCACGTCAACAAGGTGGGGGTGAGCAAGCCTTCGCCCGAGGGACGGCTGCCCGCCCTCAAGAGCGGTGGCGCCGGCTACCCGGGCCAGCTGGTGGATTACAGCCAGCCCGAGAGCCAGGCCTACTTCAAGGAGGTGGCCCGCTACTGGGTCGAGCAGTACGGCATCGACGGCTGGCGCCTCGATCAGGCCTATCAGCTCGATCTTGACGACTGGCGCGCCATTCGCAGCGAGGTGGAGCGGGCCAGCGCGGTGCGCAAGGCTGCCGGCCAGCAGTGGGGCACCCTCGGCTATATGGTCGGGGAAGTGTGGAAAGGGGCCGACGAGATCCGCGCCCAGGCGTACGGGCCGAGCGACAATCCGGCGCTCTCCTCGGCGTTCGACTTCCCGCTGCGCTACGGCCTGGTGCAGGCACTGGCGGTGGAGGAGTCCGGCAAGGGCGGGCAGGGGGCCAGCGTGCTCGATGCCAGCTGGAACAAGGTGGAGAACTACCCGGACCACGCCATGCCCAACCTGATGCTGGGCAATCACGATCTGGTGCGCTTCGGCGATCTGCTGGAGCGTGGCAACTTCAATCCGGCGGACTACTGGCAGCGCCACAAGGCGGCTTTCAGCTTCCTGGCGGCCCGCTCCGGCCCCATCACCCTCTACTACGGCGAGGAGTTTGGCGACGAGGTGCCTGGCTTTGCCCAGCAGGTGGGGGGCGACTGCGCCGCCCAGGGGCTCTGTGACGATCACGTGGCCCGCAGCGATGGCAAGGTGCCTGGTGTCACCGGCTTCGTGCCGAACACTGAGCAGAGCGAGCTGAAACAGTGGCTCAGCCAGCTGCTGGCTCTGCGCGCCGCCCACCCCGCCCTCTATCAGGGGGAGCGGGTCAAGCTGGTGGCCGAGGGCAGCGTCTATGGTGACATCAAGCAGACGGCGGGCGAGCAAGTAGTCTACCTGCTCAACGTCTCCACCACGCCCCAGAGCTATGCGGTGCCGGCCAGCAAGTTGCGCAGTGGCAGCGCCCTGGTGGATCTGCAGAGCGGCGAGCGCCTGGCCATCGGTGGCAGCAGCGTGACGGTGGACTTGCCGCCCCTCACCGGCCGCTTCCTGCTGGTGCGCTGAGGCTGGTAAACAACAAGGGCTCCTTAATGGAGCCCTTGTTCATTGGGACGTTACTTCTCGATGCCGCTGCCGAGCTCGTCCTGATGGGGATCGGCCCGGCCGTTGCCGTGCCGCCAGCTCTCCAGCCGGTTGTGTACCCCGCGGCGCAGGCCTTTGAAGCTGGTCTCCAGGTAGTCCACCCCCACCAGGATGGAGAGAGTGACGCCGGTGAGCAGCAGCGCCTGGCGCAGCATCTGCATGCCGATGAGGGCGCCGAGGGCCGCCAGCATCCAGACGGTGGCGGCGGAGGTGACCCCCAGAACCTGGCCATCCCGGGTCATCATCACCCCGGCGCCGAGAAAGCCGATGCCGGTGATGAGCTGGCCTAGCACCCGCGCCTGATCGGCGCTCTGGGGGCTGACGGCGGCACCGATGGCAAGAAAACAGTAGGTGCCGAGGATGATGAGCGAGGAGGTACGGATGCCGACCGGCTTGCCGCGCAGCTGCCGCTCCAGCCCCACCAGGGTGCCGCACACCAGACAGACCAGGATGTTCTCCCAGCCAAGGGGCGCTATGTCCCACCAATCAGTCGTCATCATATCCACCTCTGCTCTCGATGCTTGTTATCCGGCCGCGCTCTGCCCCCGGTTCTCCAGCCGCTGGCGGAAGGCCCGGGCGAGACGCTCGTAGAGGTCCTTTGCCTCTCTGTCCTCAATATCGCCACGTATCCAGGGATTGTCGATGATTTCCAGCAGCACGCAGTCACGCCCCTGCTGGCGCAGGTCGACCCCGAACAGGCCGTTGCCGAGCTGATGCACGGCGCGGCGGGCGGTCTGCAACACCCGCTCCGGCACCTCGTTGAGCGGCAACGCCTCGATGCGGCTCATGTCGAGGGGGTGTTTGCGGCGGCGGATACGATTGCCGGGTTCGGGGCGGAAGCGGCGGCAGGCAAACAGCGGCGAGCCGTCGAGAAAGCCGATGCGCCAGTCAAACTCGGCGGGGATCCGGCTCTGCACCAGCAGCAAGGCGGAGCGCCCCAGCCCTTCGTCCAGCAGGCGAGCCAGCTGCTGCTCGTCGCTGGCCATGGCCAGATCGCGCCCCTGCGCCCCGTCGGGTACCTTCACCATCAGCGGCAGGCCGAGCCGCTGCACCAGTTCGTCCACGTGGTGGCGGCCGCGGCGGGTCACCACCATGGTGGGGGGCATGGGCACGCCGCTGCGCACCATCAGCTCGTAGAGGTAGAGCTTGTTGCTGCAGGCGAGGATGGCGCGGGAGCTGTCGATCACCGGCATCTTGAGCTGCTCGGCGCGGCGGGCAAATTCGAAGGTGTAGTGGCCGACCGCCGTCTCGGAGCGCAGCCAGAGGGTGTCGAACTCCGGCAGCCGCTCGATGGCGGACGGCGCCAGGATCTCGGCCCGGATCCCCTGGGCCGCGGCCGCCTTGATGAAGCGCTCCAGCGCCAGCGCATCGCTGCTGGCACGACCGTCGTTGGGGTCGACCAGGATGGCGAGCTGGTAGAGCGGCGCCGCCTGCTCCTCGTCACCTGTACCTACCAGCGCTTGGGCGTGGTGCAGCATCAGCGTCTGCTCGCTTGGGCTCAGCTCCAGCGGCGACAGGCTCTGCTGCTGGCGCACCGACCAGCCGTGACGGCCACGCTTGAGGGTCAGCTCCTGCAGCGGCAGCTGGCTGAGGCCGTAGTAGTAGCGGGCCAGCCCCGCCAGCTCGCTCTGCTCGCACTGGCCGAAGATGGCGCGCACCCGGATCCGATCCTCGCTCTGCTGAGCCAGCCAGCCCTGCAGCTTGCGCCACAGCTTGGCCGGCGGCTGCTGGGGCTGAAGCTGGCTGATGGCTTGCAAACCCGGCAGGCAGTGGTGGCCGCGGGCCTGGGCCAGCAGCGAGCAGTAGTAGCCGGCACCGAGGTGCTCCAGATTGCGGCAGAGGTTGATGATGCGGGGACGGCCGCCGGTGGTAGGCACCCCGTGTTGCAGGTAGGTGCGGGCGGTCAGCAGATAATCGGCATGGCAAGGCCAGTCGCCCAGCTCTTCGACGATGACGTAGGTACTCATTTTTTCGGCTCCACAGATGAAACTGCCTTAAGCGGCAGGATCCCCAGTGGGCTTCGATGCACCGACAAGCACGACAATGGCGCGAGGGGAAACAAGAGGTTACAGTGCCTAATATGCCGCCTTGGTAACTTGTGATACAAGTCGCATTTTTGGTGATGAAGATAAATAACCGAACAAGGATTCCCCGTGTTGACCGTGCGCGCGGCCCGGACCGATGATCTGGGCGCCATCGTTAAGCTGGAACGCTACTGTTTTCCCCCCGAAGTCGCCTTTGGCCGCAGCCGCTGGCACTATCTGCTGACCCAGGCCAAGGGGCGCACCCTGCTGGTGCTGGACCAGCAGGAGCAGCTGATGGGCTACCTCTGTTTGCTGGAGCACAGGGGCTGGGATCGGCTGATCATCCAGACCCTCGCCATCCGCTGGACTATCCGCCGCCAGGGCTGGGCCCGCCGCCTGCTGGAGCAGGTGATCCGGGAGGGCAAAGAGGCCGGCTGGGGGGCGATCCGGCTGGAGGTGGGCGATGCCAATGAAGAGGCGCAGGCCCTCTATCGCGGGCTGGGTTTTCGGCCAAGGCAGAAGCTGCTGGATTATTATGGCCACGGTCAGCATGCCCACCGGCTAGTGCTGCCGCTGGCCGGAGAGAGGAGAGAAGAGGAGAGGGGATGAGCTGCGACAACTGCCTCGCCACCGCCATCAGGGCCAAGCTGGGGCGCTGCCCAGTCTGCGCCGGCCAGACCTTCGCCATCGGCCTGGTCGGCTGGCTGGTCTGGTGGTGGTGTGGCGCCGACACCTCGGTCAATGCCCTCACCGGCCTGCTGTTCGCGTTGGGGGGCTCGGGCCTGTTCCTGCTCCACCTGCTGGTGTTCATCTGGCGCAAGGCGAGCGGGCGTGAATTGAGCGATGAATAGATCAGATTGATTTCAAACAGATAAATAACAATAGCGCTGTAGAAATGGAGGTTCAGATGATTGCAATGGTAACGGGCGCCTCGTCCGGTTTTGGTGAATCCATCAGCCGTCAGCTGGTGCAGGCGGGCTACAAGGTGATCGGCACCGGCCGCCGCGGCGAACGGCTGGCCGCGCTGGCCGACGAGCTGGGCGCCCAGTTCCTGCCGCTGGTGTTCGACGTGCAGGACAAGGCGGCCACCCGCGCCGCCATCGACGGGCTGCCGGCCGAGTGGCGCGAGGTGGATCTGCTGGTCAACAACGCCGGGTTGGCGCTGGGGCTGGAGCCGGCCCACAAGGCAGACCTTGAGGACTGGGAGCAGATGATCGCCACCAACATCAGCGGCCTGACCCTGCTCACCCGCCTGCTGCTGCCGGGCATGGTGACGCGCAATCGCGGTCACGTCATCAACATCGGCTCCATCGCCGGCACCTACCCCTATCCGGGCGGCAACGTCTACGGCGCCACCAAGGCGTTCGTGAAGCAGTTCAGCCTCAACCTGCGCGCCGATCTGGCGGGCACCGCCATCCGTGTCACCAACGTGGAGCCGGGTCTGTGCGGCGGCACCGAGTTCTCCAACGTGCGCTTCCACGGTGACGACGCCAAGGCGGCCACCGTCTATCAGGGCGTGCAGGCGATCCAGCCGGAAGACATCGCCAATACCGTGCTCTGGATCAGCCAGCAGCCGGCTCACGTCAACATCAACAGCATTGAGATCATGCCGGTGGCGCAGACCTTCGGCCCGCTTCATATCAGCCGTCGCTGATGGCTGCTGCGGATGAAATAAGAGAGGCTCCCAAGGGAGCCTCTCTGTTTTGGGGCCTGTTTACAGGCTCATGATCTTCTTGAACTCCTCCGGCGAATACTTCTGCTCGGTGCGCTTGGTGAGATCCGTCATCAGCTTGTAGCGCAACTCTTTGGCCATCTGATAGCTCTTCTCCAGCTGGCCATAGGAGTAGTCGGATGCCAGCCCGATGGCGGTGGCCTTGTCGCCGGCATAGGCCTGCTTCAGGCTCTGGTCGAGCAGAGCCACCTCCTTGTAGAGCTTGCTGCTCTCCTTGCTCCAGACACCGCGCAGCAGCGGCAGGTATTTGTCCGGATCGGCGCTGGCCAGCGCGGTCAGGCTGCGGAACTGCCAGTAGGCGGAATCATCGGAGTAGCTGTCGCTGCCGGTGCGGTAGGGCAGGGGATAGGACTCCAGGGTGTTGTAGAGCGGCACCATCACGGATTCGGCCAGCACGCCGTAGCTCTGCCAGATGAGCCCCTGCAGCTCTTTGGGCATCTCCTTGCGCAGCTGGATGACGTGGGATTCGAGCTGGCGATCGATGCGGATCGGCCGCTCTGCCTTGCCCGCCAGTGGCGTACCCTCATAGGTGGCGCTCAGCAACCTGGCCACGTCCGGCACGGCGATGGGGGCATCCGGCTTCATGAAGAGCGGGTACTGCGCCTGCCGGGTTGGCTGCTTGTGAGAGGCCGTCAGCATTTTCTGGCCGAGCCACTCCCGATCCACGTTGTAGGGGTCGGCAATCACCCCGAATGCCTTGGCGAAGTTGAACTCTTTCGGGTCGGCGTTATCCAGCAGTTTGTGCTCGCGCACAAACTCCAGCAGTCTGGGCGAGTGCAGCACGTCGGCGCCGTCGAGATCGACGCCGTGGATGCGCAGGCCGTTGGCCACCATGGCGTAGCTGTCGTCCGGCACCCGCACTGCGATCCAGTGGTGGCCGGAGCCGATCTCCATCAGCCAGGACTCGTTCACATCCGCCAGATAGAGGCTGTTGCCCTCACCGGCGCCATATTGCTCCACATAGCGGCCGAGCAGCTCGACCCCCTCTTTGGCCGTCCTGGCCTGCGGCAGGATCAGGGTCGGAATGATGGCCTCGATGACCCCCTTCTCAATCAGTGGATCGGCCTTCTGGGCCTTGTCGTTGACCTCGGCACTGGTGGTGGCCGAGATGGCGACGTTGGCCTCGTTGATGCCGCGCTCCTCGTAATACTTGCCGTCCGGGTCGCTGCCGGCGGCATCCCAGTCACGGATGGCGGAGTAGGCCAAGAAGGCTTTGGGCATCGGCACTTCCAGCCCGTTGCCCAGTTTCCAGGTCTTGCCCTCGTTTTGCTGCGCGGGCCGGAAGGCCAGGTATTTGTTCCAGTTGTTGACGCCAAAATCCTCGTTTCTGGCGATCATCACGCTGCCATCGGCACTGGCGCCCTTGCCGACGATGAGGCCGGTACAGGCGTCGGCACTGGTGCCAAGCAGGGTGAGCAGGGTGGCGGAGAGAAGACTCAAGGTGTGTTTTTTCATAGTTATGCCCGAAAGGTTGCGGTGGATGCGCGTCAGGGGGCGGGAGAAGCGGCCGGGAGTGACCGGACTGGGTCGGGGATCCGACGGTAGACAGGTCTGCATCTGCTTGATTTCGCAAACATATCATCCATAACGCTGCTTGCTTGCCCGATGGTGCGCCAAAATTGTATGCCTCACTGGTTGTTTGTTTTGTGATCGACAAGGCGTTCCTGCTGTTTATGTGGCGAGGAGTTTTATAGGTAGTTGTATGTGTCGGAAATCGGGATAAAAGCAGCGGATGAGTCATGATTCTGACGCCACATCAGGTCCGTGACCGGCGGCAGGCTTGCCACGGTGGGGATCTCGTTCACCCTGACAAGTTGGCCTGCAACTTGCTGGTTTTATTGCCAATGATGGGGCCAGGCGCCTCATACCATCGAATCAGCGACCTCGTCATGCCGGTTTGGCATGCAGACTGGAGCCCCCATGGATATCAAACCCTACAGCCAGCAGCTTGCCCAGAGCGCCTCCAACAATCGCGCCCTCGCGACCCTCAGCAGCGCCGACAGCGGTCAGGGTGGCGGCGGTTGGGAAGATCTGGTCAACCTCTCCTCCCAACGGATAACCGGCCAGGCCCAGCAGGCGCTGACCTATGAACACCTGGCCAAGAACAGCAAGCTGCCGCCGGCGCTCGACATGAGTTCCGACAAGGGGGGCGTGCTGCAGCAGCTGGTGGACAAGGCGCTCGGCTTTGATCGCAAGCAGTTCAACGAGATAGAAGAGAAGCTCAAGGCGATTGCCGACAACAAGCAGCTGAGCGCCGAGGAGCGGGCGGAGCAGAGCAAGCCGTTGAACGAGCAGCGGGACGCCATGCTGCAAGACGCCATGGACCGCCTCACCGGCAAGAAGAGCAGCAAGGAAGAGAGCAAGAGCGCCTGAGCAGCGGAATGACTCGAACGGCAATCCATGGTCAGCGGGGGCAAGCCCTTGCCCCCGCTGACCACAGTGGATGAGCGGCCCTGCCGGCAACCCGCATCCGCGGTGCAATGTGAGGGCGTGCCCGCGTTCTTTGACCTGTGGGGGCCACAGGCGCACAATCCCTCTGCATGCATTCAACCGAGGGCTCTGCCGTGTACAACTTCCAATATGCCAATCCCACCCGCGTCTGTTTCGGTGAAGGCCAGATCGCCAAACTGCCCGAACTGATCCCGGCCGGCAGCCGCCTGCTGGTGCTCTACGGCGGCGGCAGCATCAAGCAGAACGGGGTCTATGACCAGTTGACCCAGGCGCTGGCAGGCCGGGAGTGGCTGGAGTTCCCCGGCATCGGCGCCAATCCCCAGTACGACCAGCTGATGGAGGCGGTGGATCTGGTCAAGCGCGAGCGCATCGACTTCCTGCTGGCGGTGGGTGGCGGCTCAGTGGTGGACGGCAGCAAGTTCGTGGCCGCCGCGGCCCGCTTCGAGGGGGACGATCCCTGGGAGATCCTGCTGCACAAGGCCCCCATCAAGGCGGCGCTGCCGCTCGGCTGCGTGCTGACCCTGCCGGCCACCGGTTCGGAGAGCAACCCGGCCGCCGTGGTGAGCCGGGGGGAGGCGAAGCTCTCCTTCATGAACCCGCTGGTGCAGCCGGTGTTTGCGGTGCTGGATCCCACCACCACCTACAGCCTGCCGCCGCGCCAGGTGGGCAACGGGGTGGTGGATGCCTTCGTCCACATCCTCGAGCAGTACCTCACCTTCCCGGTGGGGGGCGAGGTGCAGGACCGGTTGGCGGAAGGCCTGCTGCAGGTGTTGGTGGACAACGGCCCGCGGGCGTTGGCGGAGCCCACCAACTACCAGGTGCGCGCCAATCTGATGTGGGCGGCCAGCCTGGCCCTCAACGGCCTTATCGGTCGCGGTGTGCCGCAGGACTGGTCCACCCACGCCATCGGTCACCAGCTCACCGCCCTGCACGGGCTGGATCATGCCCAGAGCCTGGCGGTGGTGCTGCCCTCCCTGCTGCGCGAACAAGCGGCCCAGAAGCAGGAGAAGCTGGCCCAGTTCGCCGAACGGGTGTGGCACTCCAGCCGCGAGGACAAGGCGCTGCGCATCGAGGAGGCGATCATCCGCACCGAGCAGTTCTTCCAGCAGATGGGGGTGGGTACCCGCCTCGCCGACTATGGCCTGGATGCGCGCTGCATCCCGGGGATCTGCTCCAACCTCAAGCTGTTCGGCCTGACCGCGCTCGGGGAGCAGCAGGACATAGATCCCGACAAGGTAGCCAGGATCCTCTCCCACGCGCTGTAAGTCATCCTGGCAACCATAGTGGCGCGGATCCTCTCCCACGCCCTCTGCTTACCGGCTGACCAACGGAAAAGAAAACGCCCCGATCATAGTGGCGTTTTGCATGGTGGCGCCGGGCGCTTGGCCACTTATCCGGCGCTGCGGTCCAGCTCGCGCTCCAGCGCCGCCGCCTTCTGGCGGGCCGGATGAGTGTTGAGGCGCTGCCAGTAGGCCTGCAAATGCGGGAACTGGGTCAGCTGTCCGCTTTGCGCCAGCAGATCCACCAGGAAGGAGTTCAGGATGTCGGCGCCGGTGAGGCGATCGGCCACCAGATAGCGGCGGCTTGCCAGCACCTCATCGAGATAGCCCAGCACCTTGGCGCACTCGGCTTTGGCGTAGTCCGGCAGGAAGCGCATCGGGCTGCCGTCCTTGCGCACGAACATGTCGAGCAGCAGCGGCAGAATGCCGGAGCTCTCGGCGAAGTGGAGCCACTGCAGGTACTCGGCATAGTCCGGACTGTCGGCGGCCGGCGCCAGCCGATCCGGGGCGTGGCGGGCGATCAGGTATTCGGTGATGGCACCGGATTCTGCCAGCACCCGGCCGTCAAACTCGATGACCGGCGACTTGCCGAGGGGGTGGACGGCCTTGAGCTCGGGCGGTGCCAGAAAAGTGGCGGCATCGCGCTGGTAGGCCTTGATCTCATAGGGCAGGCCCAGCTCTTCGAGCAGCCAGATGATGCGCTGGGAGCGGGATTTGTTCAGGTGGTGCAGGACTATCATGAATACCTCGACGCAGTGACAAGAAGCGGTAGTACGCAGCGGCGCGGCGACGGGTTCACCGCTGCAGCTAAAAAAAGCGGGCTGATGCCCGCTCCCGCACCGTTTGCGTCAGGCCTCCAGCGCCTGATCCAGATCCGCCAGTATGTCCTCGATGGCCTCGATCCCCACCGACAGCCGGATCATCTCAGGTTTCACCCCGGCCTTGGCCTGCTCCTCTTCGCTGAGCTGGCGATGGGTGGTGGAGGCGGGGTGGCAGGCCAGCGACTTGGCGTCGCCGATGTTGACCAGCCGCTTGAAGATCTTGAGCGCATCGTAGAAGCGCACGCCCGCCTCATAGCCCTCCTTCAGGCCGAACGAGAGGATGGCCGAGGGGCGGCCGGCCATGTACTTCTCCGCCAGCAGGTAGTGGGGGTGACCCGGCAGCCCGGCGTAGCTGACCCAGGCCACCTTGGGGTGATGCTTGAGGTGGTGGGCCACCTGCAGGGCGTTGTCCACGTGGCGCTCCATGCGCAGGCTCAGAGTCTCCAGCCCCTGCAGCAGCAGGAAGGCGTTCATCGGCGCCAGCGCCGCGCCGGTATTGCGCAGCGGCACGGTGCGCACCCGCCCGATGAAGGCGGCCGGACCAAAGGCCTCGGTGTAGACCACCCCGTGATAGGAGGGCTCAGGCTGGGTCAATTGGGGGAAACGCTCGGCATGATCCGCCCAGGGGAACTTGCCCGAGTCGACCACCACGCCCCCCAGCGAGTTGCCGTGGCCGCCGACATATTTGGTCAGGCTGTGCACCACGATATCGGCGCCGTGCTCGATGGGTTTGCACAAGACCGGGGTGGCGACCGTATTGTCGACGATGAGCGGCACGCCGCGGGCGTGGGCCACTTTGGCCAGGGCGGCTATGTCCACTATGTTGCCGGCCGGGTTGCCGATGCTCTCGCAGTAGACCGCCTTGGTCTTGTCGTCGATGAGGGCGGCGATGGCCTCGGCGCTGTCATCCTTGGCGAAGCGCACCTCGACCCCGAAGCTTGGCAGCATGTGGGCGAACAAGGTGTAGGTGCCGCCATAGAGCTGGGGGGTGGAGACGATATTGTCGCCGGCGGCGGTCAGCGCCTGGATGGCATAGGTGATGGCGGCGGAACCCGCCGAGACCACTAGGCCAGCAATGCCCCCTTCCAGCGCGGCCATGCGCTGCTCCAGCACATCGTTGGTGGGGTTCATGATGCGGGTGTAGATGTTGCCAGGCACCGCCAGGTTGAACAGATCCGCCCCGTGCTGGGCGCTCTCGAACTCGTAGGCCACCGTCTGGTAGATGGGCACGGCAACGGCCTTGGTGGTGGGGTCGTTGGCAAAGCCGTGGTGCAGGGCCAGGGTCGCATCTTTCATCACACACTCCTTGTTGGATGTTGCTGGATAGCAGTCATAGATGGATAGACGTCCAATCTATCAGGCCCTTGGCCGATGTAAACCATCAGATCCGGCAAAGCAATCTCGTCGGGGCGTGAGGGAGGCCGGCTCAGAGGCGGCGGCGATACTCCTTGTCGTCGATCTGGTGCATGTCCCACTGCATCAGACGGTTGAGCTGGCTCATGGGATCCTCGATCAGCGGCAGCGGGCGGGGCAGGATCCGCTTGAAGTAACGGCGCAGGATCTGCTGGATCCGGTTCGGTTTGATGGGGTTGGCGTGGCTCATGATGGGGCTCCTGTGCTGTGGTTCTCACGTTCGCCAGCAGTATTGAGCTAAAATGCGGAAGTAAAAACTGATGACTTTCAGCACAAGGATTTCCTCTTTTATGCCCACCAGCCGCCTCTACCAGCAATTCCAACGGCTCGCCCAGCAGCTCGGCTGCGACGAGCGGGAAATAAGCCTCGCCGAGGTGGCGGATCTGCTCTGCTGTACCCCGCGCAACGCTCGCCTGCTGCTGCGCCGCATGCAAGAGCAGGGCTGGCTCGGCTGGTCTGCCGAGGCCGGACGGGGGCGGCGCTCCCGCCTCACCCTGCTGGACAACCAGGAGAGCCTGACCAGGCGCCGACTGCGGGAGCTGCTGAGCCAGGGCCAGCTGGCGCAGGCGGTGCGGCTGGCGGAAGATCGCCTCGATCTGCTCACTCCGCTGCTTATTGAACAGCTCGGCCAGGCCACCCGGGCAGGACGCCAGATCCTGCGGGTGCCCTACTACCGGCCACTGCCCCAGCTGCTGCCCACCGGCCCGCTGCGCCGCTCCGAAATCCACTTGAGCCGCCAGCTCTTCAACGGCCTGACCCGGCGAAATGAGGAAAATGGGGAAATCGAGGGGGATCTCGCCCACCACTGGGAGTGCCTCGGCCCCTGCCACTGGCGCTTCTACCTGAGGCCGGCGGTGCGCTTTCACCACGGCCGCGAGCTGGTGGTGGAGGACGTGACGGAGAGCCTGCAGAGCCTGCGGGATCGTCCGCTGTTCGCCCATCTGGCACGGCTGGAGAGCCCCTGGCCGCGCACCCTGGATCTGCACCTCGACAGCCCGGATCCCCTGCTGCCCCACCTGCTGGCCGAGCCGGTGGCCGTCATCCTGCCGCGCGAGCTCAAGGGGGAGGCGGGCTTTGCCCTGCAGCCGGTGGGCACCGGCCCCTATCGGGTGACCGCCAACGATCCCATGCACCTGTGCCTGGAGGCATTCGACGACTACTTCGGTCTGCGCGCCCTGCTCGACGAGATCGACATCTGGATGCTGCCGGAGCTGGCGGAGCGGCTGGAAAGCCACCTGCAGCTGGGGCGTGACAGCCCGGAGCTCGGCACCATGCGTGGTGAGTCCGAGCTGGAATCCGGCTGCTACTTCCTGCTGCAGGATGAGCGCTCCGGTGCCCTGCAGGATCCCGCCCTGCGCCAGTGGCTGGCCGGCCTGCTCAACCCCATCGCCCTGATGGCGCGGGTCGCCCCCGAGCTGCAGCGGGGCTGGACCAGCGCGCTCGGTCTCTTGCCCCACTGGCGGGAGGCGCAGCCGGCCCCGTTGCCGGCGCCGGCCAGGCGGCCACGTCAGCTGGTGCTGGCCTGCTTCAACCAGCACCTGGAGTTCAACGAGTGTGCCAACGCCATGGGCAGCCTGCTGGCCGAGCAGGGCATCGAGCTCGAGGTACGCACCCTGGATTACGGCCGCTGGGTGAGCGGGGCGGACGAGGACGTGGATCTCTGGCTCGGTACCCTCAACCTGGAGCACGAACACGCCTTTGCCCCCTATGCCTGGTTGCAGGGGACCCCGCTGCTGCGCAAGGTGTGGGGCGGCCAGCATGGCCTGTGGCAGGGGCTGACGCAGTGGCGTGCCAGCGGCGAGGAGCCGGGGCCGCGGGCGCTGCTGGCAAATGTGCAGCGGCGGGGCTGGTTTGTGCCGCTGTTTCACCACTGGCTGGAGCTGGAGAGCCGGGTCGGCGTGCACGGAGTGCGGATGACGGCGCTCGGCTGGTTCGATTTTCGCAGCGCCTGGCTGCGCCCGGAGCTGGCGGTCGGCGCCGGCGATACGACGGGGGAGCTTGAGTCCAGAGGCGGGCCGCGTTAGCCTGAGCGCGGTCCAACGACAAGGAGTCGATATCCATGCTGGAAATGCAGATCCAACCCCGTTTTCAAGAGACAGATGCCCTCGGCCACATCAACAATACGGTGCCGGCGGTCTGGTTTGAATCGGCCCGCGACCCGCTGTTTCGCATCTTCTCCCCCGAGCTGGATGTGCACAACTGGCATCTGATCATCGCGGGCTACACGGTTCAGTTCAAACGGGAGCTGTTCTACGGCCAGCAGGTATTGATCAAAACCGGGGTCCGCCGCATCGGTTCCAGCTCCTTCACGCTCTGGCAGGAAGCCTGGCAGGAGGGCGAGCTGGCGGTGACCGCCGAAACCACCCTGATCCATTTTGACTACCAGTCCCGCCAGTCCATCCCCCTGGGCGATCGCCACCGGGAGGAGCTGCGGGTCTGGCTGATAGAAAGCTAACCTTGGCCCTTCGGCCAATCACAGGACATTTATGCGCACTACCGTGATCGCCCTGAGCCTCGGCCTGGGACTGGGGCTCTGCTCCCTGCCTTCGATGGCGGCCTCCCTCGCCGAGCAGTTCTCCCTGATGGAAAAGGGGGCCGAGAGCGCCCTCGATACCCGTCTGTTCAGCCACGACGGCATAGACATCAAGGCCTGGGTGGATGGCGCTCCCGTCATCATCGCCGTGCCCATCATGAACGAGCAGGGCAAGCAGGAAGGGGAGAGCCGTTACTACTTTAAGGGCGGCAAGTTGTTCGGGGTGAAGGAGCCCGCCGCCCAGTTCGCCTTTGACGACGGCGGCAAGCTGACCCGGTGGCTGGACGAGAAGGGACAGCCCGCCGAGTTCGTCAGCAAGATGAGCATGCAGCAGCGGGAAGTCTGGCTCACCAAACGGGCGGCCGAGCTGGGCCAACTGTTTGCACCGAGCGCCGCCGAACAGAAGGTGGCCAAGGGGGGCGTCAAGCTCAAGGGGGCGGAGCTGGCCCACTGGCTCTGCAACGGCAAGCTGATGGCGCTGGCCGGGGGGGACAAGGTGACCTTCGAGCCGGCCAAGCTCAAGAGCCACGCCGAGGGCATCGAGGGGGAAGTCTCCCTGCGCCGTGACAAGGGGTGGCAGGATCTGAGCCTCAAGTGCGAGGTACAGGGTACCCAGGTGACCCGCCTCACCTGGCAGCCGCTGCCGGAGGCCAACAAGCCGCAGTAGTACGGTTGCAGCAAAGCAAGGGGCCCAGATGTGGGCCCCTTGCTTATTTTGGTTATTTTGGCGGTTACTCACCCAGCCTGAGCCGGGTGAGGGCTTCCACCCGTCGCCACTGGCCGGGCTCGAACCAGCGCGCCAGGATCTCCGGCTGCTGTTCGGCCCGCCGCTCGGCGGGTAGAGGTTTGAGTTCGGCCAGATAGCCGGCCAGCTGCTGCTCGAACCCCTGCTGACTCTCCGCCAGCTGATGCAGCCGGTCCGCCGCCTCCGGCCCCAGCTGCTCGCGCAGCATTGTGTCGCGCTCGGCCGCGGGCAGCCGCTCCAGACTCTGCAGATCGCCGAGCAGGCGGCTGTTGGCCTCCGCCTCCCGAAACCACTGGGGCTGCTCCGCCAGCCAGAGCTCGAGCTCGCTCGCCAACAGCGGCTTGTCGGCATCGCTGGCCTCCGCCAGCGCCTTGCGGCGCAGAGTCCACTGCTCCATCAGCCGATCCTCGGCAAACAGCTGCTCCTGCTCGGCCGGGGTGAAGCTCTGCTGGCGCAACTGCTCGCGCTCGTCGAACAGCACCTGCAGGCTGGCCAGGCCCGGATCGGTCGGCACCGTCAGGCTGCTTTCGGCGGCAAGAAAGGCCTCATAGCGAGCCTGCAGCGAGTGATCAGCGGACGAGGAGACGGCCTGCCGGGCCAGGGGGGAGCTCGGTCCTGCCTCTTGCGCCAAGGGGGCGGCCGAGTCGGGGCGCGGGGCGGGCCACAGCTGCCAACCCCCCAGCAGCAGGGCCGCTCCCAGCGGAGCGGCCATCAACCAGGCCTTGTTCATAGCCCCAGACCCTGCAGGCGGTTGGCGTGCTGGCGATAGAGGCCGACCGGGTCGGTTTCGAACAGGTGGCGAATGCCGAACGACTGGTTCACCTCGTCCAGATGGTTCATCCGGTAATCGGTGCCGATCACCTTGCCGAGGTGGCTGCTGCACACTCCGACCAGGCCGTCGTTGGGCTCCTTGAAGAAGCTGCCGGTCAGCGCCAGCGCCGGATCCACCGGATCCAGGATGTTGGTCATGGTGCCGCGCCCGCTCCAGGAGAAGTAGTAGACCCCGTTGGCGGCTTGCATGGGCCCTTCGCCGCAATACTGGCTGGGCAGCCCTTCCGGATAGCGCTGGTTGAAGCGCTGGGCACCGGCGCTGGTGAGGGCGTCGAGGGCGGCGAGGGGATCCTGAGGCAGCTGGCTGCCCCCGGAGAGCAGCGAGATGACCCCGGACAGGGCCGAGGCGGCGGCCACCGCCAGCTTCTCGGCCACCGAGCCCGGTGCCACATGGGCGCGCACCAGATCGGCGATCTCCGAGCCGTAGTTGACCCCGCCCACGCTGGTGGCGGAGGCGACCAGATCGGGAGCGACCGAGGCGACGTAGCGAATGGTGGGGCCGCCGTGGGAGTGGCCGATGAGGTTCACCTTCTCCGCCCCGGTGATGGCGAGCACCTGCTGTACCTGCTTGAGCAGCTGCTCACCGCGCAGTTCCGAGCTCTGGGTGGCGGAGACCTGGGCCACGTAGACCCTGGCGCCATCCCGGGTCAGGGCCTGGGGGATGCCGTAGAAGTAATCGACCCCGAGCAGCTTGTCGAAGCCGAACAGGCCGTGCACCAGCACTATGGGGTAGCGGGTCTGGGTATAACCTGCCGCCTGGCCCAGCATGGGCAGGGCGCACAACAGCACCAATAGCCATTTTTTCATCTTGTCCATCCTTGTGAAGAGAGACTGCCGCAGCGGCAGCCACCGGCATCATGCCGATACCGACCAGCATGGCGGAACGGAACGTTTGCATCTGTGCAAATGATCACCAAACAGACAGATTCAAAAAAGCCCTACCCATATGGGCAGGGCTGTTGGCTGTGCCGGCACAACTATCCCTTGTGTTCGCCCCTTACATAAGTTAAATAATAATTATTATCATTTGCGGTGTTGGAGCCTATGTCGGCAAGCTGGGTAAGAGGTTGGGCAGGGACGGGGGAGAGCGACAGCAGCATGGTGCACTGGAAGGTGCAGACCATGAGCGGCAACCGCCATTTCGATGCTGGTGAGCACGGCAAGGCGCTCTCCTGCTATCAGCAGGCGCTGTGGCTGGCCCGCCAGCAGTTTGCCGACTGGCACGATGTGGACGAGGCGGTGGCCGCGCTGGTGGTGGCCCACCACAACCTGGCGGATCTGCTGGTGGCGATGGCGCTGCCGGATCGGGCCGCCGACCTGCTGTGTCACATCCACGACTGCCTGCTCGCCACCAGCCAGTCCCCCGCCAGCTCCGCTGCCCTGCGGGATGCCGCCCTGCGCCACACCCGCAGCACCCATACCGAGTTGCTCGCCTTCGTGCGCAAGCACGGCAGCCACGACGGCATCCGCCGCTGCCTCGGCCAGTGTCTGTGCCAGACCGAGCCAGCCCCGCAACTGCATTAATCACAATAAACAGAGGTGACCATGAGCCATACCCTGCCTGCCCTTGCCTATGCCTACGACGCACTGGAACCCCATATCGACGCGCTGACCATGGAGATCCATCACAGTCGCCATCACCAGACTTACATCAACAACCTCAATGCGGCGCTGGCCGATCACCCCGAACTGGCGGCGTTGCCGGTGGAGGAGCTGCTTGCCCGCTTCGACAGCCTGCCTGCCAAAGTGCAGGGGGCGGTGCGCAATCACGGTGGCGGTCACGCCAACCACAGCCTGTTCTGGCGGGTGATGAGTCCCCAGGGCGGTGGCGAGCCGGCCGGCGAGCTGGCTGCGGCGATCGAACGGGATCTGGGCGGGTTTGAGTCCTTCAAACAGGCCTTTACCCAGGCCGCCCTGAGCCGTTTTGGCAGCGGCTGGGCCTGGCTGGTGGTCGATGGCAGCGGCAAGCTGCAGGTAGTGAGCAGCGCCAACCAGGACAGCCCCCTGCAGGATGGGCTGGTGCCCATCTTGGGGCTGGATGTGTGGGAGCACGCCTACTACCTCAAGTACCAGAACAAGCGCCCCGACTACATAGCCGCGTTTTACAAGGTGATCGACTGGAACGAGGTGGCACGGAGCTACGCCGAGGCGCTGGCCTGAACGCTGGAAATACCAAGCCCAATAAAAGAGACCCGCCTGATGGCGGGTCTCTTTTATTGGGGGGTCTGCACGCTGCTGGTTGGCGTGGCCGCGCTGGCGGCAGCCGGAGTTTCTAAGGGAGTGGCTTCGCTCGGCACGGCGGCGCTGGTGGCCAAGGCACCGCTGGTTGGCGTTGCTGCACTGGTGGCGGTTGCAGCGCTCACCACCGCTGCCGGCTTGGCCTTCGGCTGATGAGAGGGCGGCTTGATGGGCAGGCAGGGCTGACTCGCCCCTATGGTGCTCAACGCCTGGCAGGGAACCGGGCCGCCGATGACGATGGGCTCGCCGAGGAACTTGGGCCCCTTGTCCAGCACGTAGAGGTCGAGCAGCCCCATCAGGCGGGCGAACACCTCGCGTACCCGGGTCTTGATGCCCTGATAGGCGCTGGGATCCACGGCGTTGAAGCCGACCGCCTCAATACCGAAATGGCGGGCGATGAAGATGGCGCGCTCGTTGTGAAAGGCCTGCGAGACCACGGTGAAGTGGGCCTGGCCGAACACCTCCTTGGCCCGCACGATGGAGTCCAGAGTCCGAAAGCCGGCGTAGTCGCTATAGATGGCGCTGGCCGGAATGCCGGCTTGGATCAGGGCCCGCCGCATCTGGCGCGGTTCGTTGTACTGCACGGTGGCGTTGTCGCCGGAGACCAGGATGTAGTCCACCTTGCCGTTGTTGTAGAGCTCGGCGGCGGCCTTGATCCGGTATTTGAAGTAGTGGTTCGGGCTGCCGCCAATCAGGTATTTGGAGGTGCCGAGCACCAGGGCGACCCGGTTGTAGGGCACCGCATTGACGTCGTCATAGGTGTAGTGACGGGCGTCCGAGACGGTCCACTCGCTGTAGCCAAGCAGGGCGGCGGCAGAGGCCAGCAACAGGCAGAGGCAGGCGAGCAGGATCTTGGCAAACTTCTTCATGCGCGGTGCGGTTCGGGTCTGAAGTAAGAGATGACAGGAGGTCATTCTATTACAAGTTGCCGCCGCGCGTCAGGCTTGATGACCGCAGATGGCGTCACTCGGGCAGAGGTTGTCGCATGGCGGGAGTGGCTAACTGATTGATCCTGTGCCGCTTATCATCCTCCAATAAAAAGGGCGGCCATGGCCGCCCTTGAGTATTGATGCCAGCGTCTCAGTGGGAGGAGTCGTTGGCCTTGCACTCGTCGGAGTCCTTGTTGGCCTCCCACCAGGGCAGCAGCTCGCGGCCGAGCCACTGCTGGTAGGCCTCGCTGTCATTGGCAATCAGCTGGTCCAGCTCGGCTTCGAAGGCGCTCATCGCCTGCTGCTGATCCGGGTTGCGCAGGGCCTGGGCCATGGCCAGCCAGCTGGCGCCGCGACCGGTCTCGTTCAGGAAACGATGCACCGTGTAGGACCAGGAGTAGACCATCTCGCCGCCCTTGTCGTAATCCAGGTGCAGGATGTCGGCCAGGGCCGGACGATCCCCTGCCGGGCGGCCGGCGACGTTGTCCAGACCGCGGGCGAAGCACTGGCCGTGGGCGATGAATTCCGCCAGCCCTTCCGACCACCAGGTGGTGCGGTTGAGCGGGTAGTGGCCGAAGCTGCCGTACTGGTTGAAGCGGCCGTCCAGGTAGTGCACGTACTCGTGGCGCAGGTTCCACACCTGGAACGAAGGACGCTTCCACTCCGCCTCGTAGGCGAAGAAGCGGGCCTGGTTGCCGGGGCGAGCCGGATCTCCCTCAATGTAGATACCGCCGTTGTCGGTGGAGACGCCACCAAACAGGGCACTGCCGTAGCGTTTCCAGTCGGCGGAGGAGTTGAAGACCACCAGTTCCAGTGCCTCGTTGTGATCGTCCGCCACCGGCTGCCAGCCGGTTTCCATCTGCTGATGGAACTGCTGCTCTTCGGCGCCCAGTTCACGGCAGATCCCCTCGGCCTGATCCATGGTCAGATCCTGGGCCCGCAGGCGCAGGGTCGGCGAGCAGGTGTGCTCGAACGGCAGCACATCCTCCACCCGGATCGGGGTGCAGAGCCCGGCGAAGTCACCGCTGATGCAGGCTTCGCTGGTGCGGTCCGTGTAGGTCAGGTAGTAGGTGGAGAGGGTCAGCGACATGTCTTCCAGCAGATCCTGGCTCTGCTGACCACCGGGGATCAGGTCGTGGTGGCGAACGAGGGTGATGACGGAGTCATCCAGCAGCCTGCGGTAGCCGTCGAGCTCGTCCGGGCGGGTATAGCGGGCGACCCGGTAGAGGCGGGTGTAGGCATCCAGCACGTTGTTGAGCAGGAACAGATCGGCGCCATCCCGCCCTTTCCACAACGCGAGCTCGCTCATGCCGAGGGCGTGCAGCTGCTTGCGTAGCTCGCCATCCTGCGCTCGGAAGTCGTTGGCGAAGGGATCGCTGTAGTCGCTGGCGAAGTCGAGGAAGTTGAGCAGATCGAACAGGCCGGTCGCCCAGGCGTGCTGGCCGTTGATCTCGCTGGCATGGCGGGTGCTGTAGGCCAGCATCTGGTTGAACTCGCCGAGCAGGGTGCCAAAGCGGCTCTGCACTGCCGGGCTCTTGAACTGACCGTGCAGGGCGATGCTCCAGGCACCTATGACGGCACCTACCTCGTCGCTGGCCTGCTCCGGGAAGAGCAGCGGATGGGCACCCAGCGCGGTCAGCGCCTCGGCCAGCGCCTCGGCGGCGGCCGGGCCGTCTTCCTTGTGTTTGCCGTAGTTGTGGTAGTTGTGGGCACGCACGTATTCCAGCAGCAGCTTCATGGCCGGATGGGCCGGCTGATTGGCCGCCAGCAGGCTCTGGATGCCGCGGGAAACGGCCAGCAGCTTGGCATCGTCGTGACCATAGTTCTCCTGCCAGACCGGGGCGGGCTGGCCACTGGCATCCTGCACTATCCTGGCCGCTTCGGCGTCCAGCAGATCGGTATCGGGCAGGTCCGGCTCGGAGCAGGCGCGGCCGTCGGCACGGCGGCAGTCGAGCTGCTCCTCCTTGCTGGCCAGCATGATGGGGCGATTGAGCACCCGGCTCTCCTGCCATTCGGTTGTCTCCGGCAGGGTCTGCCATTCGCTGCCCCCCACCGGGTATTGATAGCCGGTGTCCTTCAACACCACCTGCACCTCGCTGCCGGCGGGCAGGGTCTGACGGCACACCCGGTAGCTGATGGTCTTGTCCCCTTCCTGACGGGTTTGGGGTTCATCACACTCCTGCTGGGTCTTGGCCTGTTCCAGCAACCAGGTGTACTGGCGCCAGACGTGCAGCTCGCTCACCTGACGGGCGGCCTGGCTGCCCGCAACCGGCTGCAGGCGGAAGAAGATCTGCTCGAGGCGGCCATCCCGCTCGTTGGGGGTCTCTTCCAGTACCTTCAACTGCTGCCAGTTTTGCGGCTGGTACTGCCATGCCTGCTCGGCGCAGCGCCCCTCGGCGTTGAGCTCGCAGCGATCCAGCTCCTGCTCGCTGTGACCCAGGATGACCCGCTCCGCCAGCGGCAGACGATCCTGACGCGGCGCGGTCGGGGTGCCTGCCAGGGGCTCCCAGCGGCCCTGCTTCATGCCGTAGCCAAAGTCATAGCTGCTGGCCGGGACAGCCTTGCCGGCCGGCACCACCTCTTCACAGCTGAGGTAGCGGATCTGCCAGCCCTGCTCGATCTTGAGCTGGGGTTCGCCGCACTGCTGTTCTGCCAGTGCGGCCAGGTTGGCTTCGCTCCAGTCGAAGCGACGATACACCCTCAGCTGTTGATAGGGGGCGTCGCCACTGCGGGCGCTCAGCTCGTAGGTCACTTCGGTGAGCTGATCCCCCAGCTGACGGCTGGATTCACCTTTGAGTTGATACTGTTGCCAGTCGGAGGGGGAGTAGTTGGCCAGCGCCGAAGTGGCAAGCAGGCCCGGTGCTGCCAGCAGCAGCAACCTGGTACCCAGATTGTTCATTTTTATCCCTTTGCTTGATTGTCTGCGTGATTGACGCGTGCAATCTATTCAGCTCCAAAAGGATATCAACCCACCAATCAGGCCATATAAATCATTTATTTAGATTGAATCAAAACAAAGTGAGTCCCATTGGGGGCCTGGTTGATAGCAAGGACTCATCTGCCATCTGGGGGGGATCTCAGTCTGAGGCTGGCAACTGTGATCAAAGTCTCGTTTGAGATGTGCTGGTCATGTGGCGTCGCGACAATGCGAAGCCGGCAAACCCGCAGAAAAAGCGCTGACTTGTCTGAGCAGAAAGTTGGGGGCGTAGTGAGAAGGCCGCTGGCTGCGCTCGGTATGGACGCAGAAAAAATAGGAGGAAAAGTGATGGAGAGTCGCGGGCAGACGTTATCAGCCGCTGCCTGAGCATGGCAGTGGGTGCTCACCCTTCACGGTGCGAGCAGATCCGCCCGAGGCAATGAACAACCTCGGGCGGGTGACGGAAGTGACGGGCTCAGAGGTAGCTGACGGTCACTATGGCCATGTTGTTGCTGCCGGCAGACAGCTTGTACTGCATGGTGCTGCTGATGGTATTGAGGCTGCCGGCTTGCTGCAGGCTAGCCAGATCCATGGTCTGACGCTGGGTGCCCGAGTAGCAGGTCACGCTGTTGTCGGCGAAGTCACAGGGGGCTTCGTAGATGGTACCGGTGAAGGTGACGCTGCCATCGTAGGCGGAGGCAGTAGCTGGCAACAAAGCGGCACCCAGCAGCATGGCTGCGGCGGCAGAAGAGGCAAAACGGATGGCGCTGTTGCGAACGGAAGCGGTGGAAGTGTTCATTTTTATGTCCTTTTCGTCACATGTCGTTGTACGAAAAGGGCAACGCAATCAAAGAGAATGACACAGATACAGCTGATGACATCGCTCTTCTCAGATGGCAGCTCCGCTGTCTTAGGTTATGAACCCTTAGACCGGTGGCTTTGCGTCCCGACCTTTCGATCGGTTTGCCCTTTACTCTATGTCTAGATGATAACATCGCACTTTGAGAAATCAATCACCATAAAAAAGTGTGAGGTATCGGTCACAAATAGTTTTTTATTCTCCGCGGTTCAGGATAAACGGCTGGTTTTCCTTAATGTTTTTTTGAATGAATATCCTGAGAAATTCATTCTTATCTCCCTTGCCATTATGAATAACGGGCGAGCTCAGTAGTTCTATGTCGATCACAAATATGGTTCAGCATGACCTTGGGATTGAACAGGGGGATAATAAAAGGAAGCTTATTGGTGTTTCCCTTCACAAGCGGAACCTGATTACCTGATTACCTGATTACCTGATTACCTGATTACCTGATTACCTGATTACCTGATTACCTGATTACCTGATTACCTGATTACCTGATTACCTGAGCTGTTTTATGTATGAGGTCAGGGGTATTCAAGAAACAAAAAGCGTGATCTGGGATTATTTTGTTGTTGTGTTTTTGTTAATTGCTGTTAAGCGGTTGAAGTTGTCTGATTTAAAATAATCCAATCCGTGTTTGCTATATGATAGATATTTATTTTACGGCATTCATAAATGTATTGTCGTGGTGGTAAACCATTGTTTTTTATGTGTTTATAAAAGAATTTATAAAAATCAAAATGTATTTGATGTGCATCATATGAGTCGTTAATTTGTTCATCAAGCAAAAGCGGAGCACGGCTTTCTGCACAGACGACAGGGATGTATGTAGTTGTGCAGTTGAGGTGTAGCGGGAACTGCTCCTTATGCGGTGAGCTGCTTTTGCTTATTTAGATAAACCATAAAGGCACAGCAAGTTATTGATGCCGCCTCTCACCGGCTTAATGAGAGAACAGGCACCGGCATGCTGTGCAGTATATCGCGGCATCACTGAAGATCGTGACTCCAGCATGATTGGAGTGATGCAGTACAACACACGTTAATGTAGGTATAAACGAATGAAAGCTAACAAAATTCTGGTTGCTATGGGTGTTGGTTCCATGCTGCTGTGCGGCACCGCTTTTGCTGCTGGCAACACCGGTTCAGGTAAAGTCACCTTCAACGGTGAAATCATCAACGCTCCTTGCTCCGTTGCTCCTGAGTCTGTTGACCAGGTAGTTGAAATGGGTCAGATCAGCACCAAAGAGCTGGCCAACGGTGGCGAGTCCAACTCCAAGCCGTTCAGCATCAAGCTGCTGAACTGTGAAATCTCCGATCAGGAAGATGCCGTCAAGGTAACCTTCAGCGGTGCCAAAGACCCGGTAGATTCCAGCCTGCTGGTTATCGGTGGTGGTGACGCCGCTGGTGCCGGTATCAAGATGACCGCCCCGGGTGGTGCCGCTATCGTACTGGGTACCCCGACTGCCGCCTTCGGCCTGGTCAACGGTGACAACGAGCTGCCCTTCAGTGCCGTGCTGAAAGGTTATGCCGATCAGACCGCTAACCCGCTGAAAGCCGGCGCTTTCACTGCAGTGACCAACTTTACTCTCTCCTACGAGTAATCGACTGCCTTAACGTGTGACCAGGGTTGTGGTGGCTGATGCCACCACAACTTCACACCTTCTGTCTCCTCACATCGAACCTTGATCATGAAAACTTCAATGATGGCAGCCATGGTGCTGCAACTGGTGATGATGGCGGGATCAGTCCACGCCAACGAGATTTCGGATGGGCTGGCCGAGTCGGGCTGTACGCTGGACGTGCAGCGCAGTATTCCTTTGCAGGCCAGGCAACCGGGCACGTTGAAAATCAGCGGCTGTCAGGTTGAAGGAGCAGCAGAGGCATCACTGCCTTTTATTTCCATGTCCGTGCGCGGTGCCATGAGCGATGAGCTTGGCATTCTCAACAACGGCCAATATCACAAGGTGTCCGGCGAGAGCTTTATTATTTCGGATATCGTCAACAGTGATCTGGAATTCAATTTGGGTCTGACCAGCAGTCAACTGTTTTTTCCGGACAGTACGACGCTGTTTGAACTCAATTATATGTAAGCAAGCCAATTGCTTAGTGTAGATACCTCATTACGTGAGACCGTTATGCAATTCCTAGAGTAAATATATGAGCGTTTCAACATCAGACTCTGTGAGAAAAAAACATTATTCCAAAATGGCTTTTATGCTGTGCGTGCCCGGCCTGATGGCGGTGGCGAATCATGCATGGGCAGAGACGGAGTTTAATATTGATGCGCTCGATCTGGACGAACGGACCAAGATCGACCTCTCCCAGTTTGCCGACGAAGGCTACATCCTGCCCGGCGACTACTACCTCGAGATCGAGGTCAACAAGAACAAGCTGCCCCTGCAGAAAATCCCCTTCTACGAGACCGACACCGGCAAGGGAAAGGGCGGGGTGGCCTGCCTGCCGCAAGAGGTGATCCCCAAGCTGGCGCTGACCGACGAGGCCATCGCCAAGATCGACAGCTGGCACGACGGTCAGTGCGCCAACCTGCTGGCGCTGGACGGCGTGGTGATCGCCAACGACATCGGCAACGGCCTGCTGCGCATCGCCGTGCCCCAGGCGTGGATGAAGTACAGCGATCCCAACTGGATTCCGCCCGAGCAGTGGGATGAGGGGATCCCGGGGATGATGCTGGACTACAACATCAATGCCCAGATCAACGAGGGCGATGGCTACTCCAACCGCAACATCAGCAGCTACGGCACCCTGGGGTTCAACTACGGTGCCTGGCGCCTGCGCGGCGACTATCAGGCCAATGCCTACTGGGGCGACAACGACCGGACCACTTCCGAGCTGAACCGCATCTACGCCTATCGTCCGCTGCCGAACATGGCCGCCAAGCTGACGGTGGGCGAGCAGCAGCTCAACTCCCAGCTGATCGACGGCTTCCGCTATACCGGCGTCAACCTGGCCAACGACGAGCGCATGCTGCCGCCGAGCCTGCAGGGCTATGCGCCGGAAGTGAGTGGCATCGCCAAGACCAATGCCAAGGTGACCATCTCCCAGTCCGGTCGCATCCTCTATGAGACCAACGTGCCGGCCGGTCCGTTTCGCATCCAGGGGCTGGACAGCTCGGTGCGCGGCCGTCTCGATGTGCGGGTGGAAGAGCAGGATGGCAGCGTCAACTCGTTCCAGGTCGACACGGCGACCGTGCCCTATCTGACCCGTCCCGGCTATGTCAGATACAACCTGGCGGTCGGCGCCCCTTCCGAACAGACGGACTCGGTGCACGACGTGCACGGCCCTGCCTTCGTCACCGGTGATTTCTCCTGGGGGGTGGCCAACTCCTGGTCGCTCTATGGCGGCAGTCTGGTTGCGGGTGAATACAACTCCATGGGGCTGGGTATCGGTCGCGATCTCTATGCCTTCGGTGCCATTTCCGCCGACCTGACCCAATCCATTTCCAAGCTGCCCGGCCTGTCGACCAAGATTGGCCAGTCGGTGCGGGTGAACTACGCCAAGCAGTTCGATGAATACAACAGCTCGATCACCTTCGCCGGCTATCGCTTCTCCCAGCATGACTTCATGACCATGTCGCAGTTCCTCAATAACAAGGATCGGCTGGAGAAGAACGAGAACACCTCGAGTGATGACTACAACAACTGGGGTGACAAGGAGCTCTACACCATCACCGCCAACAAGACCTTCTGGGCGGATGATGCGGCCAAGGCGCTGACCGTCTACCTGGACTACACCCACAGAACCTATTGGGAACATGACGCCGAGGATCGCTACGGCCTCACCATCAACAAGAACGTGAACATCGGCAGCTTCAAGGATGTCTCCGTCTATGTGTCGGCCTACAAGACCAAGACCGAGAACTACGAGGATGACAAGAGCGTCATGCTGACCCTGAGCATGCCGATCGGAGACCGAAAGAGCGCGGGATACAGCGTGCAGTCCTCCAACGGCAAGGTGACCCACCTGGCCACCTATCAGGACTACAGCCGGCCGGATGATACCTATCAGCTGGGGGCGGGCGTGCAGAGCAATGGCCACGCCGTGGCGCGGGGTTACTACAACCACAACAGCGACATCGGGGCGGTCAGCCTCAATGCCTACAGCGTGCAGAGCGAGTACACCTCGGTCGGTGCCAGCCTGCGCGGCGGCCTGACGGCGACCGAGCACGGGGCGGCCCTGCATCAGGCGACCCGTCGTGGCGGCACCCGCATGATGGTGGATACCGACAAGACCTCCGGCGTCTCCTTCAACAACGGCCGCGCCGTGACCAACCGCTTTGGCGTCGCGGTGATCAGCGACATGACCGACTATCGCAAGAGCGATACCCGGGTCGACGTGGATCAGCTGAGCGACGACATCGATGCGATGAACGCCATCAAGCAGGGGACCCTGACCGAGGGGGCAATTGGGTATAATGCCTTCGAAATCGCCGAAGGATTCAAGCTGCTGGCCAACGTCAAGCTGTCCGATGGCTCAGTGCCGCCGTTTGGTGCCACCGTCGTCAGGGATTCCGGCCGGGTGCTCTCGGTGGTGGATGAAGATGGCCTGGTCTATCTGACCGGGGTGAAACCGAATGAAGTGTTTGAACTCTCCTGGGGCGGCGCCCGCCAGTGCAAGATAGTGGCACCGCAACAAGTAACCGATCTGTCGATGAAGACTCTCACTTGCAAGTAATGGGATACCGATGAAAAAGCTGCTCTCTTATACCTGTCTGGCCGTACTGGGCATGACCTCGCTCAACGTCAGCGCTGCCATCGTGCTGGACCGTACTCGCGCCGTCTATCCAGGTGGTGCCAAGTCCATCAGCCTCAACATCAAGAACGAGAACCAGAAGCTGCCCTATCTGGCGCAGTCCTGGATTGAAGATGCCCAGGGGCAGAAGATCTCTTCACCCTTCGTGGTGCTGCCGCCGGTACAGCGGGTGGATGCCAACCAGAAGTCCATCGTGCGCATCGCCAGCGTGCCGGCCATCGACAGCCTGCCCAAGGATCGCGAGTCGATCTACTACTTCAACCTGCGCGAGATCCCGCCCAAGAGCGAGAAGAGCAACGTGATGCAGATTGCCGTTCAGTCCAAGATCAAGCTGTTCTACCGCCCCGAGGCCATTTTGCCCGAGCGCGGCGCCATCTGGCAGGATCAGGTGCTGATCACCAAGCAGGGCAAGGCCCTGCAGGTGAACAATCCCACCCCTTACTACATCACCTACGTGGGCCTGGGCCATCCGCAGGGCAAGGGGAGAACCGCCATCAAGGGCTTCTCCGCCTTTATGGTGGCACCCAAGTCCGAGCAGACGGTCAACATCCCGGAAGCGCTGGGCAATGAATTTGTGATCAGCTACGTCAATGACTACGGCGGATATATGGATATCAAATACCAGTGCGCAGGCAATGCCTGTAAAGCCGTGAAGGAGAGATAAAGATGATATTGCGTACGGGGGTACTTGGTATCATTTTTTTGTCCATGCCAGTGATGGCTATTAATGGTGAGATTAGGGCTGCCACAAAAACCTATGACATTGAACTTAAAAAAGAAGACATAGACAACCAGGTTAATGCAAAAAAAGAGTTCAAGTGGGATCTTAATAGTACTTATCCTGGTACGGCATTTTGTCCAGATCAGGATATTAGCAAGCAACCTATTTATTACAAGGCAGTAATGAGTGCAGGGTTACCCAGTGTTGGTGGTGGATTTGTCAAGTTAAACGAGTTTTTGGATCTCAAAGTTGATATCTGGATTGAAGGTAATCGTCGGGCGTATGTTACTGCCCCTTTTACTGAAGAATCCAATCAGGGCCAGTTTACTTGCTACAAGAGCAAGGGCTCTGCAGATTTTGGTTTTAGAAGTGGTAGCAAGGGCATTGTGACGTTTCGCGTTCGTAAACCCATCATCAATGGAGTACAAATCGACGACCATGAAATAGTCGAGATGTTTGGTCGTCTGGGCAGAACGGATTCCGGATTCAACAACGAGGTCATGTCCAGAATCGTCATCAAGTCCTCGGTGTTGTATGTGCCAGAAAAATGCACAATCAACGGAGGGCAGACGATCGAGGTCGAGTTTGGCGATTTGCCAGGGACAGGATTGGATGGCAACAATTTCGAGAAAACTGTACCACTTAACTTCGTGTGCAGTGGTGGGGTATTTGATAAAGATGCCTCATTAAAAATTAACCTCGCCATTTCTGGTAAACCGACATCGTTTAGTCAGAGTTATCTCAGAACGACTCGAGACGGATATAAAGGTGGTGATGTTATCAATAATCTTGGCATCAAATTCAAACAGCTGGATGGCTCGACACTGAATCTGAATGATTGGTATCCGGTTTCCATGCAGGGAAATATCGGTGACTGGGGTTTTATTGCCGCCCCGATAAGTCCTGCCGGTGCTGAAGTCGCTGCAGGTGACTTCTATGCAACCGGTACAATTGTTGCCTCATTCCAGTAGGAGTCGATATGTTGCGCTTAGGCTGTTTGGGGTTGCTGATACTCCCGCTGTGGGTCAATGCGGCTGCTGATGATCTTGAACTTCTTGGAGGAGAGCTCAATCTCCATGGCCGGATCATCGATCAGCCGTGCGAGATTGCTCCCGAATCCATCGAGCAGGAGGTCGAGATGGGGGTGGTCGACGTGAAGGAGCTCTATGCCAATGGGGCCGGGGTCCAGGTGCCTTTCTCCATCCGGCTGACCAACTGCAAGCCGGGGATCTTTCGTATGGCCAAGGTGACCTTTACCGGCTCGCAGGATCCCCAGCTCAGCGGCGGGCTGGCGTTTACCGCCGGGATGGCCAAGGGCGCCGGGATTCGCCTCTATGACGTGACCCAGTCACCGCTGGATCTGGGCACCCCCTCCCGCGGTTATCTGCTGGGCGGTGCGGCAGACAATGAGCTGCAGTTCTTTGCCCGGGTGGAAGCGCATCCGGACGCGCTGGCTGCCAAGACCATCCAGCCCGGGGATTATTCCGCCGTGGCCAACTTTATCGTTGCCTATGAATAAGGTCAGAAGTCATTGCGCTGAATGACCTTTGAATTACCCAGACTGGGCCAGTTGATGACGCCGCCCAGATAACTGGAGAGGTAAATGCCCCCCGGCAACTGCACAAACTGTGCTTTCTGTTTAGGGGGGGTCAAGGCGGCCACCAGGGTTGCCACCATGCCGTTATTGGTCAATGCCTTTTGATCGATGTAATTGACGATGGTATTTTTTACCTCTACCGAAATATCGCCATCATCCCGCTCCAGATCCCCGACGGAATCCAGATTGAACAGCGTCTGACCCTGGCTGTCGGTAGCTATAATGGTTGCCACGACTATTTCTCGGCTCAGTGTAACAATGAACTTGTTCTTTCTGGTCAGCTCAACCCAGTTGTCCGGCGCCTGGCAATTGCTGTGATATCGAACTGTGGTGTCGGTATTGTTGTAATAGTTATGGGAAACATTCTTTCCCTGCTGAGCCATGGTGGAAATAACGCATTGCACCTCTTCGGCAAGCGGATGACCATTGCGCAATAAAAAGACATTTTCTGACAGCTGGCGACTGTTGTTGTCGATGGAGAAATAGCTGATGGCTTCTTTGCCGACCAGCAGGGATACCTGTTCATCATCCTTGCGCGAAATTTTCTGGACCAGCGGTGAGAGCGCATCGATCTTTACCTTCAATGCTTGCTCAGTATCACTGGTCATATAAAGAGAAACATGGCCAAGATTGATGGTGCGCAGCGTATTGGCCGTGGCATAGTGATATATGCTGATGACCAGCGCGGTCAGCGATACCAGCAAGAGTGCAACCAGCAAAATACGCTGTGGGCTGAAATAGCGATCATATTTACGGCGGGTATATTGCCGTCTGACCTGGGGCACATTGGCGGTTGCGACCGTCTGAATTTCTTCATTCGGCACTGCCTCCTCGGTCTCTCCGGCCACTTCAATGGGGGCGCAGAAGATATATCCCACCCGCGGGATAGTATCGATCGCATCCATCAAACCGAATGATTCCAGCTTTCGTCTCAACGAGAGGATCTGCCGGTTCAGGTTGGTGTCGGTATTGTCCTGGTTCGGCCACAAGGCATCCTGCAGCTTGCTTCTGGCAATGACAGTACCTGCCTCATCACACAGCATCTCGAGCAGCTCGGCTTCCTTGTTGCTGAGCTTGATGTCCTTGTCTCCTTTCGAGAGTCGGAATATTGCAGCGGAGAAAAAGATATCCTCTGCAATTTTATAATTTTTGTTACTCATGTGTGACTCGTCTTACTGCCAAGGAGAGCATTTTACCACCATGCAGTCTTTGTTCAAATAATGGGAAATTAGCAATATCTTTAACTATCAAATAGTTACCTTTGCGTTTAAATGCATGGCGGGGAATATGGTACTACAGGCGGCTCATTCAGTTCAAAAAACACGCAAAAAGAGGGTCATGTATGTAATCGTTCTCACTTCCCCCTGCCTGTGAGGGGTATTTTGACGCCGCCAGCATTTTCTTTCGAATAAAGTGTGTATTTGGATGGCTCCACCATGTCTGAAATTGTCGCATGGCTGATCATTGTTCCTGCAGCATGCGTTGATATTGCCTGCGCTGCGGCTTGAGTTGCCCCCCGAGATCGGGCCAGGGATGCCATTGGTCCGGCACCATGAAGCCGGGCAGGGTCTGCCGGATCCAGGTCGCCAGCTCGGCATAAGGCCGCGGCTCGCCATGCCAGTCGATGAAGGCGGCGGGCCTCTGCCCCCACTCGTCGCTCGGCACCGGCACCACCAGCGCCTGTGCCACTGCGGGGTGATCCACCAGCCGCTGCTCTATGGTCTCGGGCTGAATGTTCTCGCCCCCCGAGATGAAGAGGTTGTCGAGCCGCCCCTCCACCACCAGTTCGCCATCCGCGTTGAAATGCCCCTTGTCGCGGGTGTGGAACCAGCCGTCCTCGTCGAGCGGCCACGCCAGCCCCCCTTCCTTGAAATAGCCCGCAAACAGCGTCTCGCCGCGCACGCAGATCTCCCCCTGGCGGATGCAGACCTCCCGCCCCGGCAGCGCCTTGCCCACCACGCCAGCGGCGGCCGGCCGGTCGGTGCAGACCTGGCTGCCCATCTCGGAGAGGCCATAGCTCACCTTGGGCACCAGCCCCATGGCGGTGAGCCTGTGCACCAGCGGCTGGGGGATGGCGGCTCCGCCGAGCAACAGCTCGCGCAGCCGGGTGCGAGCGGGATCGAAGCCCTGCGCCAGCAGTCGCCAGAGCTGGGTCGGCACCAGGGATAGATGGGTGATGGGTTGTTGTTCGAGCCGCTCCCTGAGCGGGCGGGCGCGATCGTCCAGCACCAGGGCTGCGCCCGCCAGAAAGACACGAAACAGGATGGCGTAGCCGCCGACATGAAACAGCGGCAGGGAGAGCAGCCAGCCACAACGCTCATCGAGCGGGATCTGGCTGGTGGAGCCTCGCGCCGAGGCCAGGTGGTTGGCCAGCCGGTGCACCACCGCCTTGGGCGTGCCGCTGGAACCCGAGGTGAGGATCATGTTGTTGAGCCGGGCCGGCGCCAGCATGCAGTCGCCTTCGTCCGCCGCCAGCTCACGGGTGAAGTCGAGTCGTAGCGGTTGCCAGCCGCCGGTCGGGATCTCGCCCGCCGACCAGCAGGCCCTGACGTCGAGCAGGGTCGCCAGCTCCGTTTGCCGCGTCAGCGGAAAGGCGGGGTTGAGCGGGCAGAAGACGATGGCGCTGCGCACGCAGGCCCAGGCCAGCAGCACATCTTCCAGCGCACCGCGTACCACGGCGGCGAGGCGATCTCCCGGTTGCAGGCCGGCCATGGCCAGCTGCTGGCACAGGCTGTTGAGCCTGGCGTCCAGTTGCCGGTAGGTGAGCGGGACGGCGGCGTGAATGGCGATGCGAGCGGGAGCGGATCGCGCCCAGTGACGCACCGGGCAGGGTTCGGGATGGGAGTGATGGTCAGACAAGGGTGGCATGCAGGCCCCTTCAATCGTGGTGAAACAGGGGCTCCAGCAGGCTTGGATCGGGTTTGCCGGCGGCGTCCAGCAGCTCGGCGGCCAGCCAGCGCCGGGTATCCAGGCCGGGGGCCTGTTCCGGTGCCCATTCGCCGGCCAGATGGAACAGCTGGTTCAGACCGACGCCGGATTCGAAACAGGAAGAGACGATGACCTTGAGGCGCAGCTCGTGGGCCCGGGCCACCAGTGCCTCGCAGTGGGCCAGCGAACCGAGCAGGGTCGGCTTGAGCACCAGGGCGCGCAGCTGGGGAATGGGCTCCCACGGCTTGCCCTGGGCCAGCAGCTCGTCGATGGCCACCGGCATGCCGGTGCGATTGGCCACGAAGGCTATGTCGGCAAAGTCGGCGCAGGGGTCTTCCAGATATTCGATCCGGTTTGGATCCAGATGACCGCAGAAGGCCCAGGCCTCCTCGCGGGTCCAGCCCTGGTTGGCGTCCAGCACCAGCTTGAGGGTGGGAATGCGGTCGCACAGCAGGCGGATCAGCGCCAGCTCGTCGCGCATGGGGTAACGGGCCACCTTCAGCTTGGCCTTGTTCGGGGTCTTGTGAAGCCAGTTCTTCCAGTTCTTCAGCAGCTCCTGGGGGGAGCCCTGAATAAGGGGATAGGGTTCGGGCAGCGGGGCTGTCTGGGCAGGCCAGCAGCGGCGGGCGCAGTCCAGCCCGAATTGCACCGAAGGGAGTTGCGGGGCGATATCTTGCCCCGCCGCCAGCCGCTCCAGACAGACGATGGCTTCGGCTTGCGCCTCGGCCAGGCTCTCGCGGGAGAAGCCGGGCAGGGGGGCGATTTCCCCCCAGCCGTCGTCAACGCGGACCAGCAGGCCCTCTCGCGCCACCTCCACCTTGCCGTGAAAGGTCAGGGGCTGGGTAAAAGGCAGTTGGTAGCGATAGAGAGCGAGTGTCATCAGGGATTCCGCTTGTATTTGGAGAAGTCGGGACGGCGTTTCTCGTTGAACGCGTTGCGCCCTTCCTGACCCTCTTCGGTCATGTAGAACAGCATGGTGGCATTCCCCGCCAGCTCCTGCAAGCCGGCCTGGCCGTCGCAGTCGGCGTTGAGGGCGGCCTTCAGGCAGCGCAGCGCCATCGGGCTGTTCTGCAGCATCTCGCGACACCAGCGCACGGTTTCACGCTCCAGCTCCGCCAGCGGCACGACGGTATTGACCAGCCCCATGTCGAGGGCTTGCTTGGCATCGTACATGCGGCAGAGGAACCAGATCTCGCGGGCCTTCTTCTGGCCGACGATGCGCGCCATATAGGAGGCACCCCAGCCGCCGTCGAAGGAGCCCACTTTCGGGCCGGTCTGGCCAAACTGGGCGTTGTCGGCGGCGATGGTCAGATCGCACATCATGTGCAGCACGTGGCCGCCACCGACCGCGTAGCCGGCCACCATGGCAACCACCGGTTTCGGGCAGGTGCGGATGTCGCGCTGGAAGTCGAGCACGTTGAGGTGATGGGTCCCCTCGTCATCGCGGTAGCCACCGTAGTCGCCACGGATCTTCTGGTCACCGCCGGCGCAGAAGGCCTTCTCGCCAAAGCCGGTCAGGATGATGGTGCCGACCTGATCGTCGTAGCGGGCATCGGCCAGCGCCTGCAGCATCTCTTTGACGGTGCGGGGGCGGAAGGCGTTGCGCACCTGGGGGCGGTTGATGGTGATCTTGGCAATGCCATCGCCGGACTTGTGATAGAGGATGTCCTCGTAACCGGCGGAGCAATCACGCCACTCGACGGGGGCATAGAGTTCCGCTTCAGTCATTGCTTCAATCATGACGCTTCTCTTCTTGTTGTTGGTTGACCCACTCCGCGAGGAGCCGGGCAAAGGCCTCAGGCTGGTGGGCATGCAGGTTGTGGCCGCCATCCAGCTCCAAGTGGTTGATTTTGCTCTGCTGACTCGCCATGAGGCAAGCCAGCTGATGGAATTTGTGATCCCGCCTGCCGCTCACCCAGGTGACCGGCAGCGTGCCTTGCGCCAGCCAGGTGGCCAGGTTCGGCTGTTTGCCAAGGGAGGTGGCGCGCAGCATGGCGGCCACGGCCTGGCCGTCGTTGCCAAGGCGGCGGGCTATCTGGCGGGCGCGGGCATGGTCGCCCAGATCGGCGAACACCCCCTGCCGATACCAGTCGGCCAGCACGCCCGCCAGGGGCTCCTGCTCGAAGCGCCGGGCCCAGCTTTCGTCGTGGGTCAGGCGCGCAGCGCGCTCTTCGGCGGGCAGACCGGGGTGGCAGTTTTCCAGCAGCAGGGCCTGCAACCCAACCGGGGCCTGGCTGGCGTGATAGAGGGCGAGCCGCCCCCCCAGCGAATAGCCCGCCAACCGGTAGTGGTCGATGCCGCGGCTGGCCAGCTCGTCGCAGAGCCAGCGGTGAGCCTGGTCAAAACCGCTCACCCGCACAGCGTGATTGCTGCCGTGACCCGGCAGATCCAGCGCCAGGCTGGGGAGGTCGGCCAGGGCCGCCTGCACGGGTTGCCAGTCTTGGGCATCGCCGAGCAGACCGTGCAGCAGCACCAGCGTCGGCTGGTCGGCACTAGCTGCCACGGATCGCGCTTCCCAGTGCCTTCAGATCCTCGGCGACTTCGCTGCTGGGGACCTTGATTTCAATCAGCGTTACCCCCTTTTCCAGCGCGGCCGCGTAGTCCCGCTCAAAGTCGGCGAGGGTGGCCGGCGCCCGGTAGTGGAGGCCAAACATGGCGGCGGCGTGCTCGAAGTGCAGGCCGTGGGGCAGGCAGTAGTAGGTCTCAAGCAACGCGTCCTGGGTCGGCACCGGCAGCATGCGAAAGATGCTGCCACCGTCGTTGTTGAGCAGGATCACCACCAGCGGCCGGCTCGCCTTGCCGAGCAGCGCCAGGCTGTTGAGATCGTGCAGGGCGCTGAGATCGCCGAGCAGCAGGGTAGTTGGCTCGTCACGGCCTGGTTCGACCGATTGTGCGAAGCCGTAGGCGGTGGCGATGAGGCCGTCGATGCCGGAGGCGCCGCGGTTGGTCATCACCCGGCTGGGGCCCTTGCCCGCTTCGCCGAGCATGTCCATCAGCCGGGCCGGCATGCTGTTGCCAACGAACAGCTGGCCCCTGATCCGCTGGTTCAGACGATGGCACACCCCGAGTTCGGAGAAGCGCTCGCAGGCGCTGCGCACCTGTTGGCTGACGGACTGCTGGCGCTCCGCCAGCCGGTGCCAGGGCAGGTGCGAATGAGCCACCGGATGGGCGGCGGCAAAGGCGCCGGGTTCGCACAGCAGGCGGCGGCGCAGCCGGTAGTCAGGGTCGAGTCGGGCCGGCTGCGGATCCACCAGCCAGTAATCCTGCCAGGAGTGCTGCTTGATGAACTGACCGAGTCGCTTGGAGATGAGACGGGCGCCAAATTGCAGCAGCACCTCGGCGCGGGCCAGTTCGGCCACGAAGCCGCTGTGTTGCAGGGCGAGATCGGCGTGCACCAGGTTGCGGCCATCGAAGCGCAGCTGGCTCTGCAGGTCTGCCAGCAGGGGCCAGCCGAGCCGCTCGGCCAGGGCGGCGACTGCCTTGGCCTGGGCGGGATCCTGAATGCGGCCGGCGACGATGAGGCCGCGCTTGCCCTGCAGCTCGTCCCAGTCTGGCTGACACGGGCAGGGGGCCTCGGCCTGCTGCCAGGGGCTCCAGGGCTCGGACGAGTGAAGCCAGTCGCCGAGGGGGGCCAGGTAGGCGGAGAAATCCAGGTACTCATCGCCCGGATAGAGGGGCTCCGGGTACATGCAGTTGAAGTGCACCGGCCCCGGCGTGCGCGCCTGCTGGGCCAGCGCCTGATCCACCGAGCTCAGCACGAAGGCGGCCGGGATGGTGGCGGTGGGGCTCGGCAGGTTCTGCTGATAGACGGGGTAGCGGCCGAAGATCCCCTGCTGGTCGATGGCCTGGTTGGCCCCGTTGTCGATGAGCTCGGGCGGCCGGTCGGCCGAGAGGATGATGAGCGGCACGCCGGTGAGCTGGGCCTCGGCCACCGCCGGCCAGAGGTTGGCCACCGCGGTGCCCGAGGTCATGATCACCGCCACCGGGCGGCCACTGCCCTTGGCCAGCCCCAGTGCCATGAAGCCGAGGCCGCGCTCGTCAAAGTGCAGATGGCGGCGAAAGCCGGGGTGCGCGGCGGCAGCCATGGTGAGCGGTGCCGAGCGCGAGCCGGAGGCCAGCGCGATGTCGCGCACGCCGAGGCGAAAGAGCTCCTCCAGCAAGAGGGAAGACCAGACGTGGTTGAAGGTGGCATGGTGACTGGCGAACGCTTGGCTGGCAGACATGAGGCTCTCGTGGTGAGGAATCGATGAGAAACGCTATCCCAGCAGGGAGAGCACATTGGCGATCTTGTTGTCGAGTTCGGCCCACTCGGCGGCAGGCTCGGAACCCGCGACGATACCGGCGCCGGCAAACAGGGTGATGGCCTGCGCCGTGATGCGGGCGCTGCGGATGGCGACCGAGAACTCGGAGGTCTCCCGGCTCAGCATGCCGCAGGCGCCGGCATACCAGCCGCGATCATAGGGCTCGCGTTCACGGATGAAGGCCAGCGCCGCCTCGCGCGGAGCACCGCCCACCGCCGGGGTGGGGTGCAGCGCCTCCAGCAGTTGCCAGTCGCAGACGCCGGGCTTGAGTTCGGCCTCGATGTCGCACTTGAGGTGCTGCAGCAGCCGCAGTTTGAGAATGCGCGGCTCGGTCAGAGTGGCATCCGTGGTGAGCGGCGCCAGCCGGCTGAGGATGTCGGCGTGCACCAGCCGATTTTCTAGCCGGTTCTTGCTGTCGGCCAGCAGCTCGGCGGCCAGTGCAGCGTCGGTCGCCTCGTCGCCGGAGCGGCGGATGGTGCCCGCCAGCGCCTCGGTGAAGAGGTGCTGCTGCTCGCGGCGATAGAGCCGCTCGGGGGAACAGGCGATGAAGCTCTGCTCGGGGGAAAACTGGAAGCCGAAGTGAAAGCAGTCCTGACCGTGCTGTGCCCAGCGGGCCAGCAGCGACCAGGGGACGACGGCCTGCGGATTGGTGGCATTCGTCGCACCCTCATGGGTGAGCCGGCTCTGGCGCGACAGCACCACCTTGGGGGTGTGGGCCTGAAAGTCGGGGGCGGTCACCTGCTCGACCAGGGTCTGCCACTGGGGTTGGCTCGGGCAATCTTCCCGCTGCCATGGGTGGCGGGCCAGCGGGGGCAGGGGCGCCTCCGGCTGGAGGGCGTCGAGGGCGGCGGCGGCGGCCTGCAGTTCGGCCTCGAAGGCGTCGCCACCGGTCTGCTCCGGCAGCCAGAGGTTGAGGCAGAGGGTGACGCACTCGCCACGGCGCACCAGCTCGATGCGGGGCAGCACGAAACGACAGGGGCCGAACCCCTGCCAGCCGGGCTGGGTCGGGTCGAATGCCAGTCCGCCATAGTAGCGGGGGCTGTCGTCATGGGGTTGGCTGGTGTGCTCGCAGACCTGGCGGATCGCCCTGGGCTCGGTCAGCTCGCGCAGGCAGCCCAGCGCCACGTATTCGGGTTTGTCCTGTCCTCTGGCATGCCAATAGATGCGGGGATAGAGAGTCTGCGCCGCCAGCCAGCCCAGAAAGGAGCGAACCTCGATCGCGACGCGCAGTCGCACGAAGCCGCTGGCATTGCCATGACGCAGGGCGTCCAGTTGTTGCTTGATATGGGTCTGAGCCAACATGGATTTCGTCTATGAGCCGATAGTGACGGTCCATCCTGCAGAAGGATGCCGTTGGTTTATGCCAAAGGAGCGATTATTCCTATATATTATCTGCCCATTCGTCCATGTAAATCGCCCGGGGAGCCAACTCCCGAGGGGCCAAGTATACCGAAATCCGGTTCGATAACCCTTAACACGATCAATATCTGATTGTTTGGCCATCACAATATGACAAATACCTTATCTATTTGGTTGCTGGCGGCGCGTTTGCGAACGTTGCCGCTGGCGTGCTCCTCCATTTTGCTGGGATCTGGGCTTGCGGCCAGCCGCGGCGCCTTCGACGGCACCATCATGGCGCTCTCCCTGCTGACCGCCATTCTGCTGCAGATCCTCTCCAATCTGGCCAATGACTATGGGGATGCGGTATCCGGGGCGGACAATGGCGAGCGGATCGGCCCCCAGCGCGCCGTGGTCTCTGGCCTCATCACCCGCAAGCAGATGTGCGTGGCCATGGCGCTGACCGCGCTGGCCGCCGTGGTCAGCGGCCTCGCCCTGCTGGGCTGTGCCTTCGGCGATCAGTGGCTGCAGATCCTCACTTTCGTGTTGCTGGGCGGTGCCGCCATCGTGGCCGCCGTTACCTACACGGTGGGCAAGACTCCCTACGGCTATCGCGGCTTCGGTGACATCTCGGTGTTCCTCTTCTTCGGCCTGCTGGGGGTACTCGGCTCCTACTACCTGTTCACCAAGACCCTGCAGTGGGATCTGCTGCTGCCGGCCACCGCCTGCGGCCTGCTGGCCACCGCCGTGCTCAACATCAACAATGTGCGCGACATCGAGACCGACGCCGCCAGCGGCAAGATCACCCTGGCGGTGCGGCTCGGCCGCAACCGGGCCATCGCCTATCACTGGGTGCTGCTGGGAGCGGCGCTGCTGGCGACCATCGCCTTCATCCTGACCCAGCCTGCCAGCTTCTGGCCCTGGATCTTCCTGCCCGCCATGAAGCCGCTCACCGATGCGGCCAGAACCCTGCGCCAGAGCTTCGATGGCGAGGTGCTGACCGGTTCGCTCAAGAAGACCGCCATCAGCGCCTTCCTCTACAGCCTGCTGCTCTCCATCGGGCTGGCGCTCTCCTGAGTCGCGACCTTGTCTGGCAATGAAGAAAGGCTCCCGCAGGGGAGCCTTTTTGCTGGTTGAGGTATGCTGTCCGGCCATTCACTCATCGGCCAGGAGGGCCGCCATGCGCGACTCGCTCAAGCAGAAGATCATCCAGGTGTGCCAGCAGAAGATTGCCCAGAAGGGGGAGGCGGTCGGGGTCTCCTTCTATGGGTTTTTTGCCAACCGCAATGACGACCCCGAGCTGCTGATGGAGGCGGCGACCTGGTGGATCCAGACCCAGCGCCTCGATCACTTCGAGAAGGCGAGGAAGATCCTCCAGCTGGTGGAGCAGGAGTAAAGATGGGTTGAAAACAAGCGGGCTCCCATTCGGGAGCCCGCTGGCTGGTGTGTCAGGTTGAGGTAACGCTAGCTGGCCCGTGCCAGCCTGGGAGCCCGACGGCGGGCGAAGAGCAGGCTGTCCAGCAGCCAGATCACCAGCATGGAGCCGCCCACCAGCGGGAAGCAGATGCCGAGCAGGATCAGCAGGGCAAGGGCGCCGCGCATGGGGGGCAGGGTGGTCGGCAGCGGCGGGGCGGCGAGGCGGCCCTGCGGACGACGGCTCCACCAGATCCAGAGCCCGCTCACCGAGCTCAGCAACACCAGCAGGCAGATGAGCAGCATGGCGAGCTGATGGGGCCAGCCGTAGAGCTTGCCCATGTGCAGCATGACGCCGGTTTCCACCGTCTTGGCGACCGGGCCGTAGTCCTGCCAGCGCACGTCCGCCAGCACCTTGCCGCTGTATTGATCGATGTGCAGGGTGGCGTCGTTGCGCGGATCATCGGCAAAGATGGCGATGGTGTAGACACCGCTCGCCCCGGCCGGCAGCGTGATGCTGTAGCCCGGCGTGACCCGGCGTGCGGCGGCGATCTCCACCACCTGCTGCAGCGGGATGCGGTGCTCCGCCATCACCATGCCGTCGTGCTCGCCACCGTGTCCCATGGCGCTGTGGTCGTGGGCCTTGGGCTCGGCCGAGCTGGGGATGGGGGTGTTCTCCACCGCCCAGGGCACGGTCTGCTGGTGGGCATGGTTGAGGCTGCGGGCCAGGGGCGCCGACTTGGGCACCTCGTTCCACATGGCGGCCGGGAAGCGGTTCCAGACGGCGGCAAACTGATCGCCCCAGAAACCGGTCCAGGTCATGCCGCTCAAGAGCAGCAGCAGCAGGAAACCGGCGCCCCAGAAGCCGACCACGGCGTGCAGGTCGCGCCACCAGAGCCGGCCACGCTGGCTCCAGCGCGGCCACAGGATGCCGCCAACCCCTGGCCCCTTGCGTGGCCACCAGAGATAGAGCCCGCTCAGGAGCAGCACTATGCCCCAGCCGGCGGCCAGCTCGATCAGCCTATCTCCGGTGGTGCCGAGCAGCAGATCGGCGTGCAGGGAGCGCGCCACCGCCTGCAGATTCCACTTGTTGTCCATGGTGCCGAGCAGGGCGCCGCTGGCGGGATCGAGGAACAGGGTCAGCTCGCTGCCCCCCTGGCGGACGATGAACTGGGCGCTGGCCTCCGGGCCTGTGGGGGGCAGGTATTTGCTCAGGCTGGCATTTGGCATGGCCGCCGTCGCCTTGACCAGCAGCTGGTCGGCGCTGAGCGGTTGGTTGACGGGGGCGACCTTCATCAGCTCGGGATACATGAGGTTGTCGAGCTGGGGCTTGAACAGATAGACGATCCCGGTGAGCGAGAGCAGGATCAGGAAGGGGGCGACGAAGAGACCCGCATAGAAGTGCCAGCGCCAGATGCGCTGATAGTGGTTCGCGTCCCGATTTTTCATCTCTGTTCCTTGCGCCTTGGGTTAACGTTTCAGTTGGTGGAATGTTGGTGGCGGCGCGGATGATAACAGCAACGTTTTGTTAACTGCAACAGAACATGATGGCTGGCCGAGGGGGTCGCCGAGTGCACGCCGGACCGGTTTGCCGGCGGTCAGAAGGTGGCGCAATCCCCTCTGGGCGAACCTTGTCAAAATGGACTTTTGGCAGAGAGATCATTACCTTGTTGCAACATAAGAGAGTGCTTGCACGGCGAAGAATCCAGGGAAGGAGGCAGACGTGAAGTTGCGACCCCACGGCCATTTCGAGATGCAGCGACAGGGCCAGGTGCTGATCTGTCGGCCGAGCGGCCCCTTCAATCTGGCGGGGGCCATGGCCTATGAGGCGCAGTTCAGCCAGCAGATCGCCAGCCTAAGTGCCGGGCCCTGGGGCATAGTCGAGGTGGCGACCGAATTCGAGGCGGCCGGGCCCGAGGTGCTTGCCCGTTTTCGCCGTCAGTTCGAGTGGTGCGCCAACAACGGCTGTGCCTTTCTGGCGGTGGTGCTGGCGGGCAGTTTCAAGCAGTATCTGGCGGATCAGGTGTTCAGCGGGTTGCCGTTTCAGGGGATCCGTTACTTCGAGCAGACCGACGAGGCACTGCAATGGCTGGAGCAGCAACTGGCCGGGCTAGTCTGACCGCACATCATCGCGGTGAGTGCGATCGAGGGGCGGCTCAATCGAGCTTGATAAACCACTTGTCCCGCTCGTCGATACAGTCCGGCTCACCCATTTCAAACTCACGGCAGATCAGGGGGCGCACCTCATGGATGCGGCACATCATCACGGTGAGTGCGATCGAGGGGCGGCTCAATCGAGCTTGATAAACCACTTGTCCCGTTCGTCGATACAGTCTGGTTCACCCATCTCGAGCTCACGACAGATCAGGGGGCGTACCTCATGGATGCGGCACATCATCGCGGTGAGTGCGATCGAGGGGCGGCTCAATCGAGCTTGATAAACCACTTGTCCCGTTCGTCGATACAGTCCGGTTCACCCATCTCGAACTCACGACAGATCAGGGGGCGTACCTCGTAGATGCGGCACATCATGGTGTTGCGATCGAGCGCCGCGCACCAGCCATCTTCCAGCCGGTGCATTACCGGCACCTCGCCTTCCCGCTCTTCCACATAGCGATCCGGTACGCCGGTATCGGTAAACAGCATCACCTCGAGGCGGCAGCAGCAGGCCTCGCAGTTCTGGCAGCTCACATCTGGGGTCGTCATGGCACCTGCCTTGTTCTCATGGGCACGGATAAATATGAAACAGGCGCCGCTGGGGCGCCTGTGGTCTGAACCTTAGCCCAGTTTGCGGGCACGGTAGCTGCGACCCTTGATCTTGCCTTCCTGCAGTCGCTTGAGCGCCGCCTTGGCCACGCCCTGCTTGACCGCCACGTAGGAGTACTGCTCGGCGATCTGGATCTTGCCAACATCGGCCCCGGCAATGCCGCCTTCACCGGTCAGGGCGCCGAGGATGTCACCGGCGCGCACCTTGCTCTTGCGGCCCGCATCGATGGAGAGGGTCACCATCTGCGGGGCTATGGGTTTGATGGCGCGGCCGATGGCATCGAGATCCCCCAGCGGCAGCGGGGCCTGCTGGTACTCCTCGATGATGTTGACGCGCTGGGCCTCGTTCGGCTGATAGAGGCTCAGGGCCAGACCTTGCTGGCCGGCGCGGCCGGTCCGACCGATGCGGTGCACGTGCACCTCGGGGTCGTAGGTGAGCTCGTAGTTGATGACGGCGCCCAGCTCCTTGATATCCAGCCCGCGGGCCGCCACGTCGGTGGCAACCAGTATGGTGGCGCTGCCGTTGGCGAAGCGCACCAGCACCTGATCCCGCTCGCGCTGCTCCAGATCGCCGTTCAGCGCCAGCGCCGAAAAGCCCTTGGCGGCCAGATGATCGGCTACGTCATTGCAGGCGCGCTTGGTGTTGCAGAACACCACGCAGGAGCCCGGCTGATAGTGGCTGAGCAGCCAGCCGAGGGCCTCGAGGCGCTGACCGGCCGGCACTTCATACAGCTTCTGCTCGATGGCGCTCTCCTCGTGCAGGGACTCCACGCTCACCTCCACCGGGTTGCGCTGCACGCCGCGGCTCATCTGGGCGATCCCCTCCGGATAGGTGGCGGAGAAGAGCAGGGTTTGCCGGTCGCGCGGGGCGTGGCTGATGACCCGGCTGATGTCTTCGCCAAAGCCCATGTCCAGCATGCGATCCGCTTCGTCCAGCACCAGCGTCTTGAGGCTGTCGAGCGCCAGGGTGCCCTGCTCCAGGTGCTTGAGGATCCGGCCCGGGGTGCCGACGGCGATGTGGGCACCGAAGCTCAGGGTGGCCGATTGCGGTGCGGTCGGGGTGCCGCCGCACAGGGTCACCAGCTTGACGTTGGGCAGGGTACGGGCGAGACGACGGATCTCGGTGGCAACCTGATCCGCCAGCTCGCGAGTCGGGCAGAGCACCAGCGCCTGTACCTCGAGCCGGTTGACGTCGAGGCGGGAGAGCAGGCCGAGGCCGAAGGCCGCAGTCTTGCCGCTGCCGGTTTTTGCCTTGGCGATCAAGTCTTTGCCGTCGAGTACCAGGGGCAGGCTCTGGGCCTGGATCGGGGTCATCTGCAGATAACCCAGGCTGGCGAGGTTCTCGAGCAGGGCGGGGGAGAGGTTCAGGCTGCTAAATTCGTTGTTCACAAAAGGACTCTATATGGGAGAAAACGGGCTGCGCCGGGCGCAAGGGCGCGCATTGTACCAGAATCCGCCGTTGGATGTGCTGCAAATTTGAGCGACTGCTTCTGTTCGTGACTGTCAGCTCGACGGCAAGGGGTCGGCTCATCGACTGCCCCCTGGCAATCCGGAGCAGCGGTTCGCGGTCGCGGAAATATGTATTTGGCACTGTCTACATTCATCGCAAATAAGATAAACGTTTTTCATCCTGCCTTGATTAAATAAATTTGTCGTAAATTTGTTCTGACCACTTCTGCGCGGCCTTGCGAGTATTAAGTGAATGTAATTAAGCTGTGAAAACAGGACTTTACAAATACCTGATTTATTTTTAAGTGATTGTTTATATTGTGTTTTGTTATTTATTGAACAATGATTGGATGCTTGTGTGAGCGTTTAATTAATTTAAAAACGTTTGTATTATCCAACATGCATATTTTTACCGCAGATTGTGATGGCTATCTGAATTTTTAAATATGCAAATGTCTATGATGGCGCCGGTCAAAAATTACAATTCACTCAGGTGCTACAGGTATGGAATACGTTCACTTTGTGCTCGGACTCGTCATGGTCCTCGCTCTGGCGTTGCTGGCAAACCGCCGCAACTGGAAACTGATCAAGCCGCGCTATATCGGCCAACTGCTGGTGGTCGAACTGGCGCTGGCCTGGTTCATGCTGAACTCCGAAGTGGGTCTGGCGGTAGTGGGTGGCTTTGCCGCCGGCTTCACCAAGCTGATGGAGTTTGCCAAGCAGGGGACCGACTTCGTGTTCGGCGGCCTGGTCAATGAAGGGGCCTTCTCCTTCTTCCTGATGGTGCTGATGCCCATCGTCTTCATCTCTGTGCTGATCGGCATCCTGCAGTACATCCGTCTGCTGCCGCTGGTGATCCGCGGCATCGGTACCGTGCTGGCCAAGATCAACGGCATGGGCAAGCTGGAATCCTTCAACGCCATCAGCTCCATGATCGTCGGCCAGTCCGAGAACTTCATCGCGCTCAAGAACATACTGCCGCACCTGAACGAGAAGCAGATGTACACCCTGGCCGCCACCGCCATGTCCACCGTCTCCATGTCCATCGTCGGTGCCTACATGCAGCTGATCGAGCCGCGTTACGTGGTGGCCGCGCTGGTGCTCAACATGTTCAGCACCTTCGTCGTGCTGTCGCTTATCAACCCCTACGAGCCGGACAATACCGTGACCGACGCCAAGGCGCTGTCCGAGGGTGACGAGCACCACACCCCGAAGAAAGAGAACTTCTTCGAGATGCTGGGCGAGTACATCATGGCCGGTTTCACCGTGGCGGTGATCGTGGGTGCCATGCTGGTGGGCTTCATCGCCCTGATCGCCCTCATCAACTACCTGTTCGAGATGGCGTTCGGCGTCAACTTCCAGCACGTCATGGGCTACATCTTCTACCCCATCGCCTGGATCCTGGGCATCCCGGGCAGTGAAGCGCTGCAGGCCGGTTCCATCATGGCGACCAAGCTGGTGACCAACGAATTCGTGGCCATGATGGATCTGGGCAAGATAGCGGCCCAGCTCTCTCCGCGCACCGTCGGCATCCTCTCCATCTTCATGGTGTCGTTCGCCAACTTCAGCTCCATCGGCATCATCGCCGGTGCGGTGAAGGCGCTGAACGAAGAGAAGGGCAACATGGTCTCCCGCTTCGGTCTGAAGCTGGTGTACGGCTCCACCCTGGTGAGCCTGCTCTCCGCCGTGATCGCCGGTGTGATGCTGTAAGTCATCCACCCGCCCTCACCACGACAAACCCCTGCCTCGGCAGGGGTTTGTTTTTTTGGCGGCCGACCACCTAGCCGGGCCAGTGGGCCCAGTAACCGGCGGCCAGCAGGGTGAGGGTGCAAAAGCCGGTCTCGAGGGCGCCGCCGCTTCTGAGCGGCCAGCCCGGCAGCCGGTAGCGGCGCTTGCTGGGCCAGAAGAGCGGGATGCCGGCCGGGGTGAGCCAGTCCCCCAGCAGGTGGCTGAGGTAGCCGATGATAAGGGCATCCTTGACCCCGACCGGCAGAGTGTCGGGCGGCAACTGCTGGTTGAGCCCCCAGATGGCGACCGCCACCGCCAGCAGGCTGTGGGTGAAGCCGCGATGACCGAACAGGCGAGAGAGGGGTTTCGAGATCCAGGGCAGCCGCTGCCCCAATACCGACTTGGGGTGGTCGAGGTCCGGCAGCAGGGCGCTGGCCAGGGCGGCGGGTACGGTCTGCCACAGGCTGGCGTCGGCCAGGGCCGGCGTCAGCTGGAGTTTGTAGGCGATCAGGGTGCAGGTAACGGAAAACAGCAGGTGCCCTTGGGCGGTCATGATGGCTACGACATGGGAAAATGGCGGCGCATCTTACCAGTGTCGCGGGCCATTGCAGCAAAAAACCGGGGCCCGGCGGGCGACCCGGTCATTAACTGCGCGGATCTTCCACCTTGGTGTCGGCGGGCACCCGTTTCTTGCCCAGCACCATGGCGCGCACCAGGTCGCTGCGGGTGAGGCGATCGGTCAGGATCACCACGGCCGCATGGACACCGACGGCGGCCATCAGGGTGTTGGCGAGGATGCCGTGCAGCTCCTCCAGCCAGTCCTCGCCCCAGAAGGCATCCCAGGTGGTGAGCCAGCCGGTGACCACGGTGCCGACCAGCGACAGCAGCAGCAGCCAGATCATCAGGGCGCCGACCGGGTTGTGGCCGAGGTAGTAGGGGTGATGCCCGCTGGCCAGCTGGCGCAGGTAGTAGCGTACCCGGGCCGGGGTCGGCCACCACTGGCCGAAGCGGGCGTAATGAGGGCCGATCAGTCCCCACAGCAGGCGGATGATGAGCAGGATGCCCACCGCGTAGCCGGCGTACTTGTGGAGCTTGCTCCCCTCTTCCAGGATGAAGAAGTTGAGCAGGCAGAGGGTGACGGTGGCCCAGTGAAACACCCGGATGAGGGGATCCCAGACTTTCACTTCAGAGGTAGGGGTCATGGCAAGGCTCCAAGGCTGGGGCCGGCGCATTGCCGGCCCAACGCGGCGTTATTCGTCGATCTCTTCTTTCACTTTCTTCAGATCGGTCGGGTCGAAGTAGATCTCGACCTTGCGCTTCTCCTTGTCCCAACCGTAAATCTCGTAGCAGTTGGTCTCGGTGACCTTGAACTTCTTGATGTCATAGCCCATCGCCTTGATCTTCTGCTGGGCGTCGGCTTCGCTCATCCACTTGCTCTTGTCGGCCTGGGTACATTGGGGATCGGCCAGGGCTGCGCCGCTCAACAGAGGGATCAGTAACAACAGGGGGGTCAGTTTCATTGCTTGCTCCTTGCAGGTGGTTGGGTCAACAGCCACAAGGCTAGTTCAGCTCCCTTAAGAAAGAATTAAGCGCAGAAGGGGATGAACGGGTCTCCCCGGCAGGGCGCCGGGGAGCGGGCTCAGCTCAGCTTGCCCCTGACCAGCCACTTGTCCAGCGCGTTGGCGAAGCGCTGCTTGTCGGCCGCGTTGAGGGGGGCCGGGCCACCGGTCTGGACCCCGGCCGAGCGCAGCTCTTCCATGAAGTTGCGCATGCCGAGCCGCGCCTTGATGGTCTCGCGGGTGTAGATCTCGCCGCGGGGATTGAGCGCCTCGCCGCCGGCATCGATCACCAGGGCGGCGAGGGGGATGTCGCCGGTGATCACCAGATCGCCGGGTTTGACCTGCTGGGCGATGACATGATCTGCCACATCGAAGCCCTTCTCCACCTGCTGGGTCTTGATGAAGGGGGAGGGGGGCACCCGCAGCCCCTGATTGGCCACTAGCGTGGTCACCACCTGGGCGCGGTGGGCGGCGCGATAGAGGATCTCCTTGACCGGAATGGGGCAGGCATCGGCATCAACCCAGATGGGCATGGCATGGTTTCCTGTGTCTGAAACGAGTGGCGCATCTTAGCACGGCTGGGGGCGGCCGGCTGCCCCGGGGCTGAGTCGGGTCCGGCTTTGGTGTAAGCTGGGCCGATGAACATGAGCGAGAAGGACGAGCAGATGGATCGGGTGCCCAGTGACGTGATTTATGGCCTGACCCTGGATGGCAGGGGGGGCATGCAGCCGCTGGCGGCGGGCAGCGAGATTCCGGCAGCGCAGCCGGGCTGGCTGCATCTGGACTATGGCAACCCGGAGGCGGCGCGCTGGCTGTTGCAGACGCCGCTGTTGGGTGACGCGGCACGCGAATCCCTGCTCGGCCAGAGCAATCGCCCCAAGCTGGTGCGGATGGGGGAGACGGTGCTGCTGATCCTGCGCGGCATCAACCACAACAAGGATCACAGGCCCGAAGAGATGGTGGCGCTGCGGATCTTCATCACGCCGGACCTCATCATCAGCAGTCGGCGGCGGCCGCTGTTGTCGGAAAAAGATGTCTTCGAGCAGCTGAAGCTGGGGGGCGGTGCGGACACCCCGGCCGATTGGTTGGTGGAGATCTGCGACGCCCTGACCGATCGGGCCGGGGAGTTCGTCGAGGAGCTGCACGACCAGATCCTGGATCTGGAAGAGCAGGTGCTGATGCGCGACCTGCCTGCCAATGGCCGGCTGGCGCTGATCCGCAAGCAGCTCATCATGATCCGCCGCTACCTCTCCCCCCAGCGGGATCTGGTGGCGCGCCTTGCCAACGAGAAGATCAGCTGGCTGGATGAGGACGACCGGCGCCGCCTGCTCGACATCGCCGACCGGCTGCGGCGCTGGCTCGACGATCTGGATGCCGGGGTGGCGCGCACCGCCGTGCTGGCGGACGAGATCAACAACCTGATGGCGGAGGCGACCAACCGCCGTGCCTACCAGATGTCGGTGATGGCGCTGCTGTTTCTGCCCGCCAGCTTCCTGACCGGCCTGTTCGGCATCAACCTGGGGGGCATTCCCGGGGCCGAGAGCCCGACCGCCTTCTGGATCTTCTGTGGATCCCTGGTGGCGCTGGCGACCGGGCTGGCGGTCTGGCTCAAACACAGACGCTGGTGGTAAGGAGCCGACATGACCACATGGGAATCTTTTGGCGTGACCCTGCTGCTGTTGCTGGGCCACACCCTCATTCGCGGCCTCATTCACAAGAGCCTGATGGCCCTCGGCCAGAGCCGGCAGGTGAGCGAGAACCGGGTGCTCTACGTGGAGCACGTGTTCCACTTCCTGCTCGGCTGCGCCACCCTGCTGATCCTGGCCGGGGTGTGGGGGCTCGACTTCTCGCGGCTGGTGGTGCTGGCCTCCTCCTTCTTCGCGGTGCTGGGCGTTGCCATGGTGGCGCAGTGGTCGATCCTCTCCAACATCACCGCCAGCATCACCATCTTCTTCGCCTTCCCCTACCGGATTGGCGATCGGATCCGGATCCTCGACAAGGATGACTCGGTCACCGGCGTCATCACCGAGATCGGTCTCTTCTATGTGCGGGTGCGCGATGACAACGGCGATCTGGTCACCTATCCGGCCAACCTGATCCTGCAAAAGCCGGTCAGACGGCTGGAGGGAAAGGGGGCTGAACCCCTGCAACCGGAATGAGAAAAGGCTCCCGTGGGAGCCTTTTTTGCGCCTGCCAGCTTCTCAGCGTTCGAAGAAGCGGTAGAGGTGCTCGATCTGGATCGGGCAGTCCGCCACCAGATGCACGTGCTGGCGGGCCTCTTCGACCGAGCCGAAGCTGAGGGGGCAACCCAGGGTGTCGGTCATCTCGTACAGTTTGCCGTCCTGTCCCCTGAACTCCACGATCCAGCCGGGCAGGATGGCATCCTGCAGGATCTCGGCTTCCTTGAAGGCTTGTTGCTGGTAGAGCAGACGAAGTTCATTGACTGTCATGACATCCTCCCGTGACGCTTGATGCCACTTCAAGTCTAGTGGTTGCGGCCGCCATCAGGCGGCTCATTTGGCCGTCTTGAGATGCTCCCAGGCCCAGCGCAGGCGGATGAAGGTGTCGGCATCGCCCCCCCGATCCGGATGGTGTTGCAGTGCCAGCTCCCGCCAGCGGCGGCGAATGGCGTCAGGCCCCGCCCCGGCCGGTAGGGCGAACAGGGTCAGCGCCTCGGCCCTGTGTTCATCCCGTACGTAGGCCCGCCAGAAGTTGCCGAGCAGGGCCTCCACCTCCTCCCGGTCGGTCTGCCAGAACACCTGCCAGTCGAGGTAGTAACTGCGCAGCGCCTCACCCTGGGTGAGGGCGCTTGCCGCGTTGCAAGGAGCGAGCGGTTCGAGCCGGATATCCAGGGTGCTGATCAGCAGCCACCACCCTTCGCCATGAAGCTCGACCTGCAGCTGGTAGAGGGCGTTCATGATGAGAAAGTTGAGCCGAAACAGCTGCTGCTGCTCGTCCCCCGGCAGAGGCGGGATGAGCTCCTGGCGGCGCAGCTCGGCCAGCAGCTCGTGCACCTTGTAGCTGCCGCTGGCCTGCCTGAGCAGTGCCAGCAGCGGGGCGAGCAGCGGGTTGGCGGTCGGCTCGGCAGAATTCACTGGCCGGCCCCCTCTTTGGGGGGCTGCAGGGCGATCAGCAGCTCCCCGGCCAGCGGCTCGACGGGGCCGGTGACGATGCGGGTCCGCCCCTTGCCGTCCAGCACGAACAGCGGGATGGCGCCCGGGTTGGCCTCCTGATACTGGGCCCAGTCGAACGCCTCGCTCAGCCGGGTCGCCTTGATCTGGCCGCCCCGGCTCAGCAGGCCGCTCAACCGGGCGTAGTTGATGTCTGGGCCGAACAGGTTCTGACGGGCGCGGAAGGTGGCGCTCTCCCGGTTGGCCTTGCCGTGCTGTTCGCTGGAGCGCAACGAGTAGACCTTCTCCTCGCCGTAGAGGTGGGCGAAGTGCAGCACGCCGAGGGCGTTGTTGTGGCGGTTGGGGGAGAGCGCCAGCACGGTACTGATGCTGGTGAGCGGCAGGTGCAGCTCGGCGTGCTCGGATTGCGGGTTGCCGAAGTAGCAGGGCAGGTTGCTCATCCGTGCCTGACGGCAGAACTCCCAGGCCGGATCGCAGAGCTGAACCGGCACCCCCTGATCTGCCAGCGCCCGGCCGATGGCCCGCGCCACCGAGTTGGCTCCGATGATGAGCCAGGTGTTGGGGGCGCTCTGGCGCATCTTGAGCAGCCCGGCCAGCGGCGCCGAAGTGAGGCTCTGCAGCACCACGGTGGAGATGATCACCGCAAACACCAGGGGGACCAGCTTGTCCGCATCGGCAATGCCGGCCTCATGCAGGCTGATGGCGAAGGAGGCGCTGACCGCCGCCGCCACTATGCCGCGCGGCGCGATCCAGCCGAGCAGGGCGCGGGCCCGCCAGGAGAGATCGGATCCCCAGGTGGAGACCAGGATGCAGAGCGGGCGTGCCACGAACTGCACCACGCACAGCAGCGCCAGCACCATGGGGCCGAGCTGCCAGAGCTGGGCCAGATCGAGGCGGGCCGCCAGCAGGATGAAGAGGGAGGAGATGAGGATGACGGCGAGATCCTCCTTGAAGGCCAGCACCTCCTCCAGATCCAGCCCCTCCTGATTGGCGAGCCAGATGCCGAACACGGTCACCGCCAGCAGGCCGGATTCGTGGCTGAGCCAGTTGGAGAGGCTGAAGGTGACCAGCACCAGCGCCAGTACGCCGAACTTGTGCAGACTGACCGGCAGCCAGTCCTTGCGGATCAGCAGGGTGGTGAGCCAGCCGGCACCGACCCCGATGAGCGAGCCCACCCCCACCGTCTTGGCCAGCGCCAGCAGGGTGTGACCGACCAGATCCCCCTGACTGCCGAGGCGTACCGCCTCGAATACCAGCACCGCAAACAGGGCGCCGATGGGATCGATGACGATCCCCTCCCAGCGCAGGATGCGGTCCACCTCCCGGGTCGGGCGGATCACGTTGAGCATGGGGGCGACCACGGTAGGGCCGGTCACCACCAGCACGGCGCCGAGTACCATGGCGACCCGCCAGTCCAGCCCCAGCAGGAAGTAACCGGCGCTGCCGATGACGGCGAAGCTCACCAGCATGCCGGTGGAGCAGAGGTTGCGCACCACCTTGCCGATCCCCTTGAGCTCGGCCAGGTGTAGGGTCAGTGCCCCCTCGAACAGGATGATGGCGACCGACAGGGAGACCAGCGGGAACAGCAGGTCGCCGAGCAGGGCGTCGGGGTCGAGCAGGCCGCCGACCGGCCCCAGCAGCAGGCCGGTGAGCAGCAGAAACAGGATGGCGGGCACCCGCAGCGACCAGGCGATCCACTGGGCCAGCACTGAGACCAGGGCGATCCCGGCCAGGGAGAGAGCGATCATGTAGACCTCGGTTGGGGCAATGGACCTGGAGGAAGTGTAGTGGGGAAGATGGTCAGATTGACACCGCCCGAAAGCGGGGGCAAGCGCCCAGGAGGGCAGCGCGACAACGGGCGTCACGATTGTCGGGGGAGGCTTGGCAGCGAGGGGCCGCAGGTTGCGGCCATCAGCCGGATTAGATGGGGCTCTCTTTGTGGAGTTCGGTGACGCAGTCGGCCACCGCCAGCACCAGCGCCGAGCGCACCACCTGATCGAGCCGGTTCAGCTGCATCTGGTAGAAGGGCCAGTCCTCCTCGTTGGCGGGGGCCTCCTGCGGCATCATGCCGCCCTGGCTGACGCCGTGCAGACGCGCCAGCAGATCGCGGATCGGCTTGTCGCTGAAGCGGTAATCCTTGGGGTCGCGTACCAGAAAATCGCGGATCTTCAGGTAAGCCTCGAGATCCTGATAGCGCTCGAGGGAGATGAGGCCGAGGGCGAAGATGAGCTTGAGGCGCACCTCCAGCTGGCCGAGGGGGCCGCTCTGGTTGAGCAGGGGTTCGATGGCGTATTTGACGGCATACTCCTCCTGACGGAACGCGCGTCGCATCAGGGAGTCGACCGCCTCTTCCAGGATGGTCACGACTTCGAGAAAGAAGCCGCGGGGGCCATCCTGCTCGTTCAGTCGTTCCAGTACTTCATCTTCCTGGTGTGTGGTCATAAGTGCATTGGGTCCAGCTGACTGGGAGAGAGTGGGCCTCTCTCCCGGTTTTTATCGTATGAGGCGCTTTGGTGGCCGGCCTGAGCGGGCCGGCACGGTGGCGCCTCATCAGGTCACTTCAAATTGCCATAACGGGTGACGATGGCGCTGACGATGTCGCTGTCGGCGGTCAGGCCGGTGATGCGCGCCAGGGCCTGGGCCGGGCCCAGCTCCGCCAGCAGCTGTTGCAGCTCCACCGCCTGCGGGTCATCGGCATTGCGATAGTGCAGCGCAGCGGCGATCCCCTCCTGCAGGTGATCGCTGGGCAGGCCGTACTCCAGGGTGCCGAGCAACGGCTTCACCAGCCGATCTCCCGCCGCCAGCTTGCGCAGCGGCTGACGGCCGACCCGGTCAATCTCGTCCACCAGATAGGGGTTGGCGAAGCGGGCCAGGATCTTCTCGATGTAGGCGGCGTGCAGGCGCGGGTCGAAACCGTAGCGTTGCACCAGCACGGCGCCGCTCTCCTCCATGGCGCGACGTACCTTGCTGCGGATCAGCGGATCCTCGATCGCCTCGCGAATGGTGCGATAGCCCCTCAGCTTGCCGAGGTAGGCGGTGACGATGTGGCCGGTGTTGAGGGTGAACAGCTTGCGCTCGACGAAGGCCATCAGGTTGTCGGTGGGCTCCATGCCCGCCACCTGCGGCAGCTCGCCCTTGAACTGGGTCTGGTCGACGATCCACTCGCTGAAGCTCTCCACCGTCACTTCCAGCGGATCATCGTTGGCTGCGGCCGGCGGGACGATGCGGTCCACCGCTGAGTCGACGAAACCGATGCAGGCGTCGAGGGTGGCATGATACGCGACCGGCAGGTACTTGAGTACCTCCTGTTTGAGGTGGCTGGTGCCGCGCACCATGTTCTCGCAGGCGATGACGTTGAGCGGCGTCAGGTTGCCGGCATCGAAGCGGGCCTGCAGCCCCTGGGCCAGTGTGCTGGCAATCTTGTCCAGAATGTTGGGGCCGACCGCGGTGGTGACCAGATCGGCGGTGATGATGCGGGCGATCACCTCGTGGCCGGCGGAGCTCACCGCCGCCACGTTGCGCACCACGTCCAGCTTCTGATCCGCTCCCACCACGTGCACCTTGTACTCCTGGCGGTGGTTGAGCTGGTCGATCAGGGTCTCGTTGACGTCGGCGAAGGTGACCTGGTGGCTGGCGTCGGCCAGCAGTTTCCCGATGAAGCCGCGACCGATATTACCGGCACCAAAATGCAATGTTTTCATGATATTAACCTCTTGAACCAAAGACGATGAAGGACGATCAGGCCGCCTGTTCGGCACCCAGCAGATCCAGGAACTCCTGGGGATCCTGGGTGCTGGCCAGCCGGTCGATGAGACCGGGTTCGTCCAGTGCATTGGTCAGGCGGGTTATCACCTGCATGTGTTCGTCGTTGCGGGCGGCGATGCCGATCACCAGCCGCGCCACTTCATCGGCCGCCTCGCCGAAGGCGACCCCGGCCGGGTATTGGCAGATGACGATGCCGGTGCGCTTCACAAACTCCTTGGCGGCGATGGTGCCATGGGGCACGGCGATGGATTCACCAAGGTAGGTGGAGACCAGCTGTTCGCGCTCCAGCATGGCGTTGACGTAGTCGGGCGCCACGTAGCCCCGCTCCGCCAGTAGCTTGCCGGCAGCCCGGATGGCGGCCTCCTTGTTGTCGGCCTTGAGCCCCAGGTGCACGTCATGACGGCTCAGGGTAAAGACCTCGGCCGCTTGCGGCTCGTAGCTGTCGTCGTTGGCAGCCACCAGCAGCTGCGGGTTGGCGACGTCATCGTTGGCGGCCTGGGTCAGGCTCTGTACCAGCTCCTGATAGAGACCGTTGTCGAGGAAGTTGGTGAGCGAGATGTGGTGGGCGTGCGGCGCGTGGCGACGGGCCCGCTCGGTCAGATCCTTGTGGGTGATGACCCAGTCCACCTGATCGTCAAGTTGATCGATGGCGCGGTTGGTGACGCTGATGTCGAGGCCGGCGGCCTGCACCCGCTTGCGCAGCAGGCCGGCGCCCATGGCGCTGGAGCCCATGCCCGCATCGCAGGCGACGACGATGTTGCGTACCGCCATCAGTTCACCGCCCGGCTTCTTGGCCGCTGCGGTCTCGGGCTTGGCACCCTTCATGGCTTTCATCTTGCGGGTGGCTTCACCGAGGGCATCGGCCTCGTCGGCTTCCGGCTGCTGGGCGCGCACGAACACGGCGGCGACCAGGAAGGAGACCAGGGTGGCGCTGATGATGGAGAGAGCAACCCCTATGAGGGAGGCTTTCGGTGTCATCAACAGCACGGCGAAGATGGAACCCGGTGAGGCGGGGGAGACCAGACCTGCGTTGAACAGGGTCAGGGTGAACACCCCGGTCATGCCGCCGGCAATCACCGCCAGGATGAGGCGCGGGTTCATCAGCACGTACGGGAAGTAGATCTCGTGGATGCCGCCGAAGAAGTGGATGATGGAGGCACCGGCAGCGGACTGCTTGGCGGCGCCGCGACCGAACACCATGTATGCCAGCAGCACACCCATGCCCGGGCCCGGGTTCGCTTCGATCAGGAAGAAGATGGAGCGGCCGTGCTCGGTGGCCTGCTGGATCCCCAGCGGCGAGAAGATGCCGTGGTTGATGGCGTTGTTGAGGAACAGGATCTTGGCCGGCTCGACGAAGATGGAGGTGAGCGGCAGCAGGTTGTTGTCCACCAGGAAGCCGACGCCACCGGCCAGCACGCCGGAGAGCACCTTGACGAAGGGGCCGATCACGAAGAAGGCGAGGATCGCCAGCAACATGCCGATGAGGCCGGCGGAGAAGTTGTTGACCAGCATCTCGAAGCCGCTCTTGACGCGACCTTCCATCGCCTTGTCAAACCGCTTGATGGCCCAGCCACCGAGCGGGCCGACCATCATGGCGCCCATGAACATGGGAATGTCGGTCCCCACGATGACGCCCATGGTGGTGATGGCACCGACCACGCCGCCGCGCTCACCGCCCATCAGCTTGCCGCCGGTATAGCCAATCAGCAGCGGCAGCAGGTAGGTGATCATGGGGCCGACCAGCTTGGCCAGCGTTTCGCTCGGCAGCCAGCCGGTGGGGATGAAGAGGGCGGTAATAAAGCCCCAGGCGATGAAGGCGCCTATGTTGGGCATGACCATATTGGACAGGAAGCGTCCAAAATTCTGTATCTTGACTTTGGTATCCGGTGATAACATGTCGGGACCCCGTTTTAAGCCTGTTTGATTAAAAGTGGTAGTCGGGCTGGCCGGTTTTGCCGAACCGCCATCCCTGTCGTCTAAGCAACTTCAATCTACCAGCTTGTGATCAAATTAGGCTGAAAACGGGGTGTCTTGTGACGCAGCTCTCAAATACCCCAGCCTCCCCCCTCCCTTCATAGTGACGTCGATCACATTCACTCTCTGTATTTCGGCTACATTTCGATCTTTGCTGCCGCCAGTATCGTTTTTATGTGATGCAAGTCACCATTTGCTGTTTGCGCAAACCTGACGTCAATGTGATCTATTTCTCATTTCCATTATTTGTATTCAATTGGAGCAATTCACCCGACCTGAAAACTAAGAGTGTTGACGATGGATTGCTTTAATCCACATTCAAATAACCAATGAATCAATTATTTTGTAACCCACTTTCAGTTTTTCATGATCTCCTTCAGCCGCAGAGCCGACGCATCAGCCACTCCAGCGGGCCTCTTTCGAAGCGCAGACTCCAGAGATTGGCAAACAGCAGCGCCGCCAGGGCGAAGAGGCCGGCGGCCAGCACCACCTCGGGCAGATCCTGCCCCTGCAGCCAGCCGATCACCTCCAGCATCCCCATGCCGAGCATGATGTGGGCCAGATAGAGGGTCAGGGTCTGCCGACCGACCGGCAGCCATACTCGCCACCAGCGGGCCTCGGGCAGGGTACGGCTCAGCCAGAGGCAGAGGGCGATCAGGGTGCTGGCCGCTCCCATGCCGAACAGCAGGTAGAGCGGCGCGGGGGAATGGGCTGGGTCGCCAGCAACGGCGCCAGCTCGGGGTTCGGCAAGAGGGTCGGCAACCAGAGTGACAGCCCCCTGGCCAGCGTCATGGCACTCACCCCGCCGGCCAGCAGCCAGCGCTGGGTGAGCGGATTGGCCAGAGACTGACGGCTCAACCAGAGGCCGTAGAGCAGAAAGCCCAGCCAGGGCACCACAGGGTGCCAGCCGTTGAACAGCAGATTGCGGACGAAGCCGGCCAGGGTCCAGAACTCGGGATAGCTGAAGCTGTGCCACTGCCAGCCCCGATCGTAATCGAGCAGGAACAGTAGCCCCACGAAGCTTGCCGCCAGCAGCGGGATTAGAGCCAGCAGCCAGGGGGAGGGAAGCCGGAGACAGCAGGCCCCCAGCAGAAAGTAGATGGCGTAGTAGTGGATGATGTCGGCCGGAAACACCAGGTAGTTGAGCAGCCCCACGATCAGCAGAAACAGGGCCCGCCTGGCGGTGTGGGTCATGGCCGCCGACCACGCCAGCTTGCGGGTCGACAGCCCCAGCCCGATGCCGGCCAGCACCACGAAGCTGGCGGCGGAGCGCCCCTCCAGCGCATCCAGCAGGGGTTTGAGCCAGCCCGGCCCGCCCGCCAACACCCCCATGGCGATGCGAAAATTCACCAGCACCATGCCGAGCAGGGCCATGGCACGGGCCAGATCCAGTCCTTCCAGTCGATTGTGCGGGGTCGTCATGGGAGCGATTCCTTTGGTGATCAGCGGGTCAGCGGGTCAGCGGGTCAGCGGGTCAGCGGGTCAGCGGGCCGGGCCCAACAGCTGGTCCAGCAGGGAGGGCAACCTTTGCTCCACCGGCGCCAGCTCTGGATGCAGTGCCAGGGCGTGGCGCAGGGCTTGCCCCTCCAGCGCGTCCAGCAGCAGCTGGGCCGTGAGGCCCGGCTGCAGGTAGGAGGCCAGCTCTCCCGCCTGCTGGCCACGGCGCACCGTCGCCGCCAGGGCATCGCATAGCTGGCGCTGGTTGCTGGCGAAGGTGGCCGCCATCTCGGGATGGCGGGTCAGCTCGGCCAGGATCTCGGTGCCGAGCAGCAGGTTCTCCGGGGTCAGCGACCAGGCGAGGTAGCCGGCGGCGAAGCGGGCCAGCGCCGCCCGGGCCGGCCCCTGAACCAGCTCATCCAGCAAGGGTTGCAGCTCGGCCGCCTCCAGCGAGGCAATCAGGGCGATCAGCTCCTCCTTGCGGGCGAAGTGGTTGTAGAGGTTACCGAGGCTCACCCCGGCGGCGGCGGCGATGTCGCGCATGCCGGTCTGGTGGAAGCCCCGCTCGATAAAGCAGCCGAGCGCCGCCTGGATGATCTGCTCGCGGCGCTGCTCCAGCCGCAGGTTGTTGGTGGTCATGGGGATGCCTCTTGCCTGAAAACTTACCATGAGCGAACGTTCGTTCATTTGTGGATTCACTCTATGCTCGTAACGAGCCACTGGCAAGCCAGGGGCGTACAAAAAGTGAACTGCGGACTCGGCGGGCGGCATGGTCCAATAAAAAAGCCCGCAGAGTGCGGGCTTTTTACAAGGTGGGAGGATCTGGCTTATTCGGCCTTGGGAGCTTCTGCAGCCGGTGCGGCCTCGGCTTCGCTCACTGGGGCGACCGGCGCCGGGCCTGGCACCAGCTCCACCGCCGGCTTGGCGATGAGGGAGCGGGTCTCTTCCACCGCTTCGGTCAGCTTGACCTCGATGATCTGGCCGAGCTCGTAGACCACTTCGGTCTTGTCCAGATAGACGCGGCCGTTGTCCCAGTTGCACTCCAGCCGCTCCTTGTTGTCGAGGATATGGCGGGCGGGCATGAACACCACGGCACCGTTCTCCTGCAGACGCAGCTTGAGGCCGGCGCGCATCACGTCGATGATCTCGGCGTTGAACACCTTGTCGGTACCCGCATCGGCCTTCAGGTAGCGCACATAGAGCCAGTCGCCGATGTCGCGCTCCACCATGCGGTGCAGGCGGCGGCAGGTGGTCAGGTGCTCGGTCAGCTCCAGGCTCGGGCGCTCACCCGGGGTCTTGCCGGCGATGACGGCCTTGAGCAGGCGATGGTTGACCATGTCGCCGTACTTGCGGATCGGTGAGGTCCAGGTGGCGTAGGCATCCAGCCCCAGGCCGTAGTGGGCACCCGGTTCGGCGGACATCAGGGCATAGCTCTGGAAGCGGCGGATCTTGCCGTCCAGCCAGCGGGTGTCCAGGCTGTCGATCCAGCGGCGCAGGGCGCAGAAGCCGGACAGGCTGGCGATCTCTTCTTTCTCGAACGGGGCCTCGGTGCTTTTCAGCAGGTCGATGGCGCCGTCGAGGGATTCTTCGTCAAAGCCGGTGTGGACGTTGAAGATGCCGTAGCCGACCTGCTTGCCGAGCACGCGGCCGGCGCAGATGTTGGCGGCGATCATCGACTCTTCCACCATGCGGTTGGCGATGCGGCGCGGCTCGACGTGGATGGCCAGCACTTCGCCGTTCTCGCCCAGCTCGAAGTCGTAGTCGGGTCTGTCCGGGAACACCAGGGCATGTTCGGTGCGCCACTTGATGCGCGCCTCGGTCATCGCCTTCATCAGCGGCAGCTGGGCCAGCACACCGGCGTCGATATCCAGCTGCTTGCCGTGTTCGGCCCAGTCGGAGACGTCGTCATAGGTGAGACGGGCGTGGGATCTGATGCGGGCGGCGAAGAACTCGGTCTCTTCCAGCAGCAGGCCATCCTCGGCGATGAGCAGACGGGCACACAGGGTGTTGCGCTCCTCTCCCTCTTTCAGGGAGCAGAGCTCGTCGGAGAGGGTGCGCGGGATCATCGGCACGTTGCGGCCCGGCATGTAGACGGTGAAGGCGCGCTGGGCGGCTTCTTTGTCCAGCTCGCTCCCTTCGGCCACATAGGCGGTCGGGTCGGCGATGGCCACCAGCAGCTCCCAACCGTTGTCCAGCTTGCGGATGGCCAGGGCATCGTCCATGTCCTTGGTCTTGGCGCCGTCGATGGTGAAGAAGGGGGTTGCGGTCAGATCGGTGCGGGGCAGCTCTTCCTCTTCGATCACCTTCCACTCCGGCAGATCCGCCGGCTCGACCTGGGCCAGGTTGTGGCGCGCCAGCACCACCCACCAGGGCACGTTGTGATCTTCCTGGGCGGCGATCTTCTGGGTGATTTCGGCGGAGAAGTTGCCGTCCACCAGGGCGTGACGCTTGAGGGTGGCGACCACCCAGTCCCCTTCCTTGAACTCTTTTTCGTCCAGACCCTTCTTGACGCGGGCCTTGATGGCGTCCTTGATCAGCGGATGATCGGCCACCACGTTGAGGCGGTCGCGGAACATCTTGACCCGGGCCACGAAGCGGGTGACGGACTGCTCCAGCAGCTCATCCGGCTCGGCCACTTCCTTCTCTTTCTCGGTGCGGATCAGGGCGGTCACCCGGTCACCGTGCATCACCTTTTTCATGTAGGGAGGCGGCACGAAATAGCTGGTCTTCTCATCGACCTCCAGGAAGCCGAAGCCCCGATCGGAGGCGCGGATCACACCCTCTTTCTTGGGGATGTTTTCGCGGATTTGTTGCTTGAGCTGGGCCAGCAGCGGATTGTCTTGGAACATAAATGGGGAACCTGAGTGGAGACCTGGTGGTTAATCGCCCAGCACTATACGTTTTTACCCCTCCAAAGCCAAGGTGAATGGCCCTGTCAGGGGCGTTGCAGCGCCTGGCGACCCTGCTCGATCAGGCGCTGGGATATCTGTTTGTGCAGCCCGCGCTCCAGCACCCAGCGGTGCCAGTAGAGTCGTTCGACCAGGTGCTGATCCGGGTTGAGATCGAGCAATGACCCCTCCGCCAGCTGGCGACGGATCTGCAGTTCCGGGATCAGGCAGCAGGCCAGCCCCTGTTCGGCCATGGCGACGAAGGCCTCCGACGAGCGCACCGTGTGGCAGGGGTAGCCGCCGGGCTCCAGCCCGAAGTGGCGGGCCATGTAGCTGACGTGCATGTCGTCGCGCTGATCGAAGGCCACCGCCGGCGCCTTGGCCAGCGCCGCCAGGGTCAACCCCTGCGGGAAGTGGCGCTCGACGAAGGCGGGGCTGGCGGTGAGCAGGTAACGCATCTCGCCGAGCTCGTCGACGCAGCAGCCCGCCAGTGGCTGGCCGTGCAGGCTGACGGCGCCGAACGCCTGCCCCTCGCGCACCCGATCCAGGGTACGGCTCTCGTCATCCACCAGCAGGTTGAGCTCGATGGGGTGCTGTTCCAGCAGCGGCGCCAGGGCGGGCAGAAACCAGGTGGCCAGGCTGTCGGCATTGACGGCAATGCTGACCCGGATCGGCGCCTGGGGTTCGGCGGGAGAGAGCTCGCCGGCCAGCTCCAGTTCCAGCTGGCGTACCTGGCGGTAGTGGGCCAGCAGCTTCTGCCCGAGCGCGGTGGCCTGCAGCGGCTGGCCGCGAATGATCAGCGGCTCGGCAAACTGCTGCTCCAGCTGCTTGATGCGCTGGGAGATGGCGGACTGGGTGATGTGCAGGCGCTGGGCGGCGCGCTCGAAGTTCTGCTCCTGCATCACCGCATCCAGCGCCAGCAGCAGCTTGTAGTCCAACGCCTTCATCAGCATTCCTTATCAGCAGGGAGATTGAGAAGGAATGCTACTCAAGTGGTGGCGAGAGAACAACCGGAGAGCGCTGAAAATGTCGGCAGCGCAGGCGGGACAAGGGCTGTGGGGTCAAAGCGGGTTTGTCACTGTGAGATGTGACAGTGGTGGTCAAAAGGTATTCAGGAGATACTCTTTTGCGTCCGTTTTTGCATGGGGTGGAAACGGGCCATAGCGAGAACTTTTAATCCCGGGTCTTACCCCGGGATTTTTTTGCGTCACCCTTATTCGGTGACCAGCTCGCGGGCTTCGTCATAGGCACCCTGCAGGGGCTGACCGACGGCACGGGCGAAACGCTCGTCCAGATGGAAGCGGATCCCCACCCCGCGCACGGCGCCCAGATCCACCGCCTGGCGGTGACCGAGCCGCTCGATGGGCAGGCCGAGGCGGCGGAAGATCCGCTCTACCGGCAGGCTGACCACGGCAACCAGCTCGCGGATCCCCTTCGCCCTGGCGAAGGCATAGACCTCGCGGAAGATGACGCAGGTCAGCTCGCTGACCCCGTTGCCCAGGCGCGGCGCCCGTTCGGCATCGATGGCGAGGCGGGTCAGTTCCCACACGTCGTTGCTGCGTGGCGGGGCTTCGCCGGCGAGGGCGGTGGGGAAGATGCTGGGCAGCATGTAATCCTGGGCACAACTGAGCAGACGGATGCAGCCGCACAGGCCTTTTTCATCCTCAATCAGAACCCAGTGGGTGTCCGGAGTATCGAAACTGTCCTGCTCCAGACCACGGTGAGATTCCACATCCCAGCCGAGGCGATCGGAGAAGACGCGATTGCGAAAGCGATAAAGCTCGTTTTCTACCTCCCATCTGGGGTGTTCTTTTAATTTTCCTTTGAAAACAAGCATTCAGATGTCTCCATTTCAGTGTTCGGCGCTATAATCGAGGCCCTGGCCAGGGGGGCTAGCCTATGAAACAAGACCAACTGCTTGAGTACCTCGAACATTTCACTTCGGTAACGGACGGGGATCGTCTGGCCGAGTTGATCGGTCGGTTCACGCTCGGTATGGGTTACGACTACTACCGGTTTGCGCTGATCATTCCCATGTCGATGCAAAGACCCAAGGTGGTGCTGTTCAATCAGTGCCCCGACTCCTGGGTGCAGGCCTATACGGCAAACCATATGCTGGCCTGTGATCCCATCATTCAATTGGCCCGCAAGCAGACCTTGCCCATTTACTGGAACCGGCTGGATGAGCGAGCACGTTTTCTGCAAGAGGGCAGTCTGGACGTGATGGGGTTGGCGGCGGAGTTTGGGCTGCGCAACGGCATCTCGTTTCCGTTGCACGGGGCGGCGGGGGAAAACGGCATACTGTCGTTCATCACCGCCGAGCGGGCATCGAGCGATCTGCTGCTGGAGTCCTCGCCCGTCCTCTCCTGGATGTCCAACTACATCTTCGAGGCGGCGATCCGGATTGTGCGGGTCAGTCTGCGGGACGATGACCCTCAGGAGGCCCTGACTGACCGGGAGACCGAATGCCTGTTCTGGGCCAGTGAAGGGAAAACGTCGAGTGAAATCGCCTGCATCCTGGGGATCACGGAGCGAACCGTGAACTACCACCTCAATCAGGTCACCCGTAAAACGGGGTCGATGAATCGCTACCAGGCCATCGCCAAGGGGGTGAGCAGTGGCATCTTGCTGCCCAATCTCGAGCAGGTCGTGGTCACCAACTTCCCCAAGCTGATGCAATAAAACCCGATGATTCTCGGGGCAGAGTGACTGGCTAACAATTGTCAGATCCTGCAATTGACAGCCATAAGCGGGTCTAGCCCCTTCTACCTCTAAGGGGTTGGGTCGAACCCTCTGTCATTAGCAAAACAAATTGCTCAGCAGATTAATGAATTTCTCTAAACGTCTGGCCGCCCCTTATAGTGCCGTCCAATCACTCTGCTGGACGGTTCATCCATGTTTGCTACCACCCTGCAAGGCTTCACCCTCGGCCTTGCCATGATCATCCCCATCGGTGCCCAGAATGCCTTCGTGCTGAGCCGGGGCATCCACCGCAACCACCATCTGCTGACGGCGACCCTCTGCTGCCTGTGCGATCTCGTGCTGATCGGCATCGGGGTGTTCGGCGGCGCCAACCTGCTGGCGGCCAGCCCGATCGGACTGGCCCTGCTGACCTGGGGCGGCGTGCTGTTCCTCGGCTGGTTCGGTATCCGTTCCCTGCGCAGCGCCTGGCGCGGACAGGGGGCAGCGCTTGCTGACTCGCCCCAGCTGATGGGGGTCAAGAGCGTGCTGGCCATGACCCTCGGGGTGACCCTGCTCAACCCCCACGTCTACCTGGACACCCTGATGCTGCTCGGCTCCTTCGGCAGCCAGTTTGCCGAGGAGTTGCGGCCCGCCTTTGCGGCGGGGGCCATGCTGGCCTCGCTGGTCTGGTTTTATAGCCTGGCGTTTGGGGCGGCCGCCCTCTCGCCTTGGCTCGCTCGCGGTAGGGTACAGCAAGCTATTGATACTATTGTTGGTTTCATCATGCTGGGGTTGGCGCTGCAGCTGGCGAGCGGGGCTTTGCTGGCGTCATAAGGCTATTTTTGTGCCGCACCTCATAAAAATTCACCCCGGCTTCATCCGCTGACATATTCGTCTGTTAAATTCCCGTCGCTGGTAAAGCGACACTCTAATAAAAGGGACAAGACAGTGAATAAATCCATGAAGCTGGGTGCTATTGCAGCCATCGTGCTGTTATCTGCCTGTAGCAATGACAACGACAGCAAGGCGCAACCGGGTGAGGTTGCCCTGCGTCTGATCCAGACCTCCGATATCCACTCCAACGTGCTGGGCTACGACTACTACCAGAACAAGGAGGACCGCAAGTTCGGCCTCTCCCGCACCGCGCTGCTGATCCGCGCGGCCCGCGCCGAAAACCCCAACAACCTGCTGCTCGACAACGGCGACCTGATCCAGGGCACGCCGCTGGCGGACTACATCTTCGAGCAGTCCGGTGCCGGCTACCTCGACAAGCAGGCCCACCCGGTGTTCAAGGCGATGAACGAGCTTGGCTACGATGCCGGCAACCTGGGCAACCACGAATTCAACTACGGCCTGGATTACCTCACCAAGACCCTGCAGGGAGCCAAGTTCCCCTATGTGAACGCCAACGTGTTCGAGGCGGGCGCCTTCAAGCGCGATGCCAAGGGGCAAATAGACTGGAGTGGCAACAAGTTCACCCCCTACCTGCTGCTGGAGCGCAAGGTGAAGGATGACAAGGGCCAACTGCAGACCGTCAAGGTCGGCATCCTGGGGCTGACCCCGCCGCAGGTGCTGCAGTGGGACAAGCGTCATCTGGAAGGCAAGGTGGTGGTGGCCGACATGGTCGAGACCGCCAACCACTATGTGCCCGAGCTGCGTGCCAAGGGCGCCGACGTGGTCGTCGTTGTTGCCCACACCGGCATCAACGCCAGCAGCTACGAGGCCATGATGGAGAACTCCGCCTGGCACCTGGCCAAGGTGAAGGGGGTGGATGCCCTGATGCTGGGCCACGCCCACAAGAACTTCCCGGGTGACTTCCCGGATCTGCCGGAGGTGGACAACAAGGCCGGTACCCTGAGCGGCATTCCGACCGTGATGCCGGGTTACTGGGGCAACCACCTCGGCATCATCGACCTCAAGCTGGAGCAGGTGGACGGCAAGTGGCAGGTGAAACAGAGCCAGGCCAGCCTGCGCAAGATCGACTCCAGCGAAGGCAGCGCGGTGGATCAACGGGTGGTGGACCTGGTACAGGCCGATCACGACGCCACCAACCAGTGGCTGGACGAGCCGCTCGGCAAGATCACCTCCTCCATCCACAGCTTCTTCGCCCTGGTGCAGGATGATCCCTCGGTACAGCTGGTGAGCGATGCCCAGCGCCGCTACGCCGAACAGCTGCAAAAAGACGGTCTGCTCAAGGAGTCCTACCCCATCCTGTCGGTGGCGGCCCCGTTCCGTGGCGGTCGCAACGGCATCAACGACTTCACCTACGTGGCCCAGGGCGACATCTCCCTGCGCAACGTCTCCGACCTCTACATCTATCCGAACACCCTGCAGGTAGTCGAGGTGAACGGGGCCACCGTCAAGGAGTGGCTGGAGATGAGCGCCGGCCAGTTCAACCAGATCGACACCGGCAAGACCGAGGTGCAGTGGCTGGTGAACGAGAAGTTCCCCACCTACAACTTCGACGTGATCGACGGGGTCAGCTACGAGGTGGATATCACCCAGCCGGCCCGTTACAACAAGGAAGGGGCCAAGGTCAGCTACGGCCAGCGTATCAGCAGCCTCACCTTCAACGGCCAGCCCATCGATCCGGCCCAGAAGTTCTACGTGGTGACCAACAACTACCGCGCCAGCGGCGGCGGTCACTTCCCGGGCATCGACGGCAGCAACATAGTGCATGAAGATCCCTACGAGACGCGCGAGATCATCGCCCAGTACCTGAAGGCCCAGTCTGCCGAGAACCCGGCCGGCTTCAGCCCGGCGGCCAACAACAACTGGCACATGAAGGCCCTGCCTGCCAACGTGGACGTGCGGCTCTACTCCTCGCCCCGCGAGGAGGCCAAACAGCTGGCCGGTGCGGATCTGGAGTACAAGTCCACCCTGCCGATGGATGACGCCCAGCACCCTGGCTACGCCATCTTCCGGCTGATCCGTCAGTAATTTCCGGCCGACATGGCAATAAAAAAAGCCCTCGCACTGCGAGGGCTTTTTCATGGGCGGAGGGCTTAGTTGACCACGGCCACGTTGATGGTGCCGTTGCCCTGGGTCATGCGGACCCGGGCACCCGGTACGAAGGTGGGGCTGGCCTTTTGCACCACCACGATGGATTCGCCGTTCTCTTTCTTGATCTCGAGCTCGACGCCGTCCACCTGATTGAGCTTGTCACCGGCCGCCTTGCCGGCTGCCGCACCCGCGATGGCGCCACCGGCCGCGGCGATGTCGCTGCCGCGCCCGCCGCCGATGGTGCTGCCGAGCAGGCCGCCGACCACGGCGCCACCGATGGTGCCGATCAGCGAGTTCTCATCGGCCTGGATCTTGACCGGGCGAGTGGAGAGGATGGTGCCGTAGCTGACGGTCTGTACCTGCTTGGCGCGATCCTTGGTGTAAACGTCGCCGGAGTAGACGTCGCTGTTGGCACAGCCGCTGAGGGTGGTGGCGGTGGTGGTGGCCAACAGGGCGATGAGGGTAATGCGTTTCAACATGATGGGCCTCCTGGGCTGGCATCTAATCTGGTTTGTTCGGTCAGTGATTCAACTCTACGCCAACCGGATTGAGCATGAAACCAGCAAAGTGTAACCAATTATAAGGCCCGGACCCTGCAAACCCCGTTCCCACCGGCTCAGTCGAGCCATTTTTCCAGCAGCAGGCGATCCTCGCCTTGGCCGAAATAGTCGCGCTCCTCGGCCAGTTGCTGATAACCGAGTCGAAAGTAGAGGCGCTGGGCCGGATTGGCCGGATCCACCGTCAGTCTGACCCGCTCGATCCCCAGTTTCAGCAGTGACTGCTCCACCTGCAGCATCATGCGTTCGGCCAGGCCGAAGCCGCGCGCCTCCGGCAGCACCGCCAACGACAGCAGCCAGCCCTGCGACCGATCCTGTCCCAGTCCACCCAGGGCATAGCCCAGCAGCCTGCCGTCCAGCTCGGCCACCAGCAGCAGCTCGGGCCACAGGTCCATGGCCTGGCGGAAGAAGAAGCCGGGATAGACATCCTCCCCGAATACATTGACGTCGATCTGCCAGATGGCGTGCATGTCGGTGTGGCGCGCCACTCTCAATACGGGGGGCTGGTGCATCCGGGCTCCTGTAGTGTCGTACGTGCTGCCGGGCGGCAGTCAAAAAGGAGCCACAGGGTAGTGGGCCCGCCAGACTGATGCAAGCGGGTCTGGGGTTCTGAGCGGCAGGGCGGCCCCGACTCAGGGCGGCAGAGGGCGACTGCCCGGCCGTTTGGGGGCCTTGCGGCGGCTGTCCAGCAGGTGGCGCAGGGCCAGCCAGGGGTGATGCCAGAGCATGCGCGGGCCGCTCCACTTCATCACCAGCTGGATCTGTTTGCGCATGGCCGGGGCATAGCAGTGGATGTGGCAGTTGGCACAGGTGGGCTTGTGGCCGTGACCATAGCGGCAGCGGCGCAGCCGCTGGTGGGCGAACTCCTGCAACTGCTGGCAGTGCCGGCAGGCGGGGTCCTGGTGATGGTGGTCGCAGTAGAGGCGGATCATGGCGCTGACCGTCTGCTGCTCCCGCTTGAGCCTGGGGTGCATGGGCACCTGGTCGGCGCGGGCCGGGCGCGCGGGGTGGGAGTGATGGGTCGTCATGAGGGGCATTGTCCTGACCTGGGGCGGCGGGGTCTTGATACAGGTCAAACCGGCGGGCAAAAAAACAGGGCCCGCGGGCCCTGTTTCATCAAACAACTCTGCTTGTCTGCGCTTAGATGAGGCTGGTTGCCTGCTCCAGCCAGGCGAGATCCTCACCCTCCAGCAGCGGGCTGAGACGGCGGTAGACCTCGACGTGGTACTCGTTGATCCAGCGGAACTCGGCCGGGCTCAACAGGCTGCGATCGATGAGGCGGGTATCGAACGGTACATAGGTCAGCCGCTCGAAGCCCAGCATCGGCAGTTCACCGATCTGCTCCTGCTCGGTGACCACCACCAGGTTCTCGCAACGGATGCCGAAGGCATCTTCCCGGTAGTAGCCGGGTTCGTTGGAGAGCACCATGCCCGGTTGCAGGGCCACCAGGCTGCCCTTGGGGGCGATGCGCTGCGGGCCTTCGTGCACGCTGAGGAAGTGGCCGACGCCGTGGCCGGTGCCGTGGTCGTAGTTGTAACCGGCCTGCCACAGCGGCATGCGGGCCAGCACGTCGAGCTGGATGCCGGCGGTGCCGCGCGGGAAGCGGGCCTGATCCAGGGCGATGTGACCCTGCAGTACCCGGGTGAACATCGCCTTGTGCTCGTCGGTCAGCTCACCCACCTTGATGGTGCGGGTGATATCGGTGGTGCCGTCCAGATACTGGGCGCCGGAGTCCACCAGATAGATGCTGTCCTGACCAAAGGTGCGCGGGGTGCCGTTGGTGTGGCGGTAGTGGCACATGGCGGCGTTGGGGCCGAGCGCCGAGATGGTGTCGAAGCTCGGCTCGACATAGTGCTCCTGCTCGCGGCGGAAGGCTTCCAGCTGGTCGGCCAGGGTGCCTTCATCCACCCCGTCGAACTCGCCGCTGGCGATCAGCCGATCCAGCCAGGCCAGGAAGCGGGTGACGGCGACACCGTCGCGCAGATGGGCTGCGCGCATGCCGGCCAGCTCCACTTCGTTCTTGCACGCCTTCGGCAGCATGGTCGGATCCTGACCGGCCACCAGGATGGCGCCCGCCTCTTCCATGACCAGCTGGGTCCAGGCGTTGGCGGTGTTGGGGTCGGCCAGCACCTTCTGCTGATCCTCGCCGATGCGCTTGAGCACGTCACCCAGCTTGTCGATGGGGTAGACGGAGACATCCTGCCCCACGTGCTGGCTGAAGGCGAAGCAGTCGATCTTGTCGGTGTCGACGAAGAAATCCATGGTGGCGTTGGCGTAGAGCACCGCAAAGCCCAGCACCACCGGCAGCCGCTCCACGTCGCGACCACGCAGGTTGAGCAGCCAGTTGATGGGCTCGGCCTGGGTCAGCAGCACCGCATCCAGCCCGCGCTTGCGCAGATCGCTGGCCAGCAGCTCGCGCTTGGCCTGGCTGGACTGGCCCGCCAGCGCCTCGCTGTAGAGGATGGCCGGATTCTTGGTGGGGGCGGGGCGATCGCTCCAGTGCAGATCGATGGGGTTCTGATCCACACGCACCAGCTCGATGCCGCGCTCGGTCAGGATCTCCTGGGCGTGTCGATACCAGGCCAGGCTGTGCAGGCGGGCATCGAAGCCGACCCGGGAACCGGCAGGCAGCTGCTCGGCCAGCCACTGCACGTGGGGATCTTCGTTCAGATGGAGAAACTCGAAGAGCTCGGCCGGTGCCTGCATGCGGGCCTGCACCGTGTAACGACCGTCGATGAACAGGGCCGCCCGCTGCGCCAGTATGATGGCGAGGCCGGCGGAGCCGTTGAAACCCGTGATCCAGTCCAGTCGCTCGGCGTAGGCGGGAATGTACTCCCCCAGGTGCTCGTCGTCATGGGGGACGATGAAGGCGTCCAGCTCCATCATGGCCAGTTCGGCCCTGACCTGGGCGACGCGGGTTTCAATAATCTCGAAATGATTCATGTCGTTAATGCCAGATTGTAGTGATGTGAGTGTTCAGTGGTTGTGGCCGCTGTCCAGGATCCGCTTGATTGACTGGCCAGCCGCCTCGATATGTTGCTTGAGCAGTACCACCGCCTCGTGTTTGCGGCGGGCACGGCACAGCTCCAGCAGCTGGGCGTGTTCCCGCTCCGCCTTGTCGACGCCATCGCTGGCGAACAGCAGCTCGAAGCGCACATAGCGGTCACAGCTCAGATTGATCTGGGCGATCAGCTCCAGTGCCTGGGGACGGCCGGCGGCCTGATAGAGGGTGGCGTGAAAACTGTGGTTCAGTTCGGCCCAGCGTTCGATCTGGGTGCCCGACTCGAGGGCCTGGTCGAACTGGGCGAGGATCGCTTGCGCCTTGGCGAAGGTCTCCTCCGTCATCAGGTCGACGGCGTGGAACAGGGTATCGGCTTCCAGCAGGGCTCGCAAATAAAAGAGCTCCTCGATGGCCGCGGCGTCCAGCATGGTGACCACGGCGCCGCGGTGGGCCTCGAACTTCACCAGCCCCTGAGCCTCCAGTTGCATCAGGGCCTCCCGCACCGGGATGCGGCTCACCGCCAGCTCCTTGGCGATGGCGTCCTGGCGCAGGGGGGCGCCGGCGGGAAACTCACCGCGCAGGATCCGGCCACGGAGGTTTTCCATCACCATTTGGGTACGGGTCTTGTAGGGTGGGGTCATGATCGGGTCACAGGGGAATCGTTACAAAATTGTATATTGTATAAAGTTGGGCTGAATCTAACGCGCAAGGGCCCACAAGGCAAGGTTTGGCGGGAGTCAAACGCCGCGCTCTGCTCAAAAAAATACCGGTCAGCTGGGCTGACCGGTATGAGATGGGTTGTGAACGGGGTCGCTGTTACAGCTGCGGACCCGCCGCTACCAGACGCTTGCCTTCGTCGTTGTCGGTGAAGCGCTCGAAGTTCTTGATAAAGCGCTGGGCCAGATCCTGCGCCTTGGCATCCCACTCGGCCTTGTTGGCGTAAGTGTCGCGGGGGTCGAGGATCGCCGGGTTCACGTCGTGCAGGGCGGTCGGTACTTCCAGATTGAAGATCGGCAGCACCTTGGTCTCGGCCTTCTCGATGGAGCCATCCAGGATGGCGTCGATGATGGCGCGGGTATCCTTGATGGAGATGCGCTTGCCGGTGCCGTTCCAGCCGGTGTTGACCAGATAGGCCTCTGCACCGGCCGCTTCCATCCGCTTCACCAGCTCCTGACCGTACTTGGTCGGGTGCAGGGAGAGGAAGGCCGCGCCGAAGCAGGAGGAGAAGGTCGGGGTCGGCTCTGTGATGCCGCGCTCGGTACCGGCCAGCTTGGCGGTGAAGCCAGACAGGAAGTGGTACTTGGTCTGCTCCTTGGTCAGCTTGGAGACAGGGGGCAGCACGCCGAAGGCGTCGGCGGTCAGGAAGATCACCTTGGTGGCGTGACCCGCCTTGGAGACCGGCTTGACGATGTTCTCGATGTGATAGATGGGGTAGGAGACCCGGGTGTTCTCGGTCTTGGAGCCATCGTCGAAGTCGATGGTGCCGTCGGCCGCCACGGTCACGTTCTCCAGCAGCGCATCGCGACGGATGGCGTTGTAGATGTCCGGCTCGGCTTCCTTGGAGAGCTTGATGGTCTTGGCGTAGCAGCCCCCTTCGAAGTTGAACACGCCGTCGTCGTCCCAGCCGTGCTCGTCATCGCCGATCAGCTGACGCTTGGGATCGGTGGAGAGGGTGGTCTTGCCGGTGCCGGAGAGGCCGAAGAAGATGGCCACGTCGCCGTCCTGACCCACGTTGGCGGAGCAGTGCATGGAGGCGATGCCGCGCAGGGGCAGGAAGTAGTTCATCATGGAGAACATCCCCTTCTTCATCTCGCCACCGTACCAGGTGCCGCCGATGAGCTGGATCTTCTCGGTCAGGTTGAAGGCGACGAAGTTCTCGGAGTTGAGACCCTGCTCCTTCCAGTTCGGGTTGGTGCACTTGGCACCGTTCATCACCACGAAGTCCGGTTTGAAGGTTTTCAGCTCTTCATCGCTGGGGCGAATGAACATGTTTTTCACGAAGTGAGCCTGCCAGGCCACCTCGGTGATGATGCGTACGGCCAGGCGGGTGTCCGGGTTGGCACCGCAGAAGCCGTCCACCACGAACAGGCGCTTGCCGGAGAGCTGCTTGGTCACCAGGGATTTCAGATGTGACCACACTTCCGGGCTGATGGCTTTGTTATCGTTTTTACCCTGGTCAGACCACCACACAGTATTCTGGGTAGTGGCGTCTTTGACGATATATTTATCTTTCGGGGAGCGGCCGGTGAAGATGCCGGTATTGACATTGACGGCCCCCAGTTCGGTCACCACGCCGCGCTCGAACCCTTCCAGGTCGGCACGAGTCTCTTCCGCGAACAGCTGGTCGTAGGAAGGGTTGCGCAGGATTTCAGTGGAGTTCTTGATACCGTACTGGTCCAGTCCTAATTGTTGGGCCAGGGTGGGTTCTGCCACGATTGTCATTGTATTCTCCTGGGTTCAGAGGTTGGTAGGGTTCTATCTGGCGTTCATCCTATCACTTAGGTGGTAGAGTTTAGCGATCGCCATCAAACTTTATAAAATAGGGTATTTTTTTGTTATTTAAGTTAAAGGCGGGTTTTGCCCGCCTTCAATTAGTGTAACTTGTTTGCATCATTACCGGGAGCCCCGCTGAACAGGGTTTCGACATCGATCCCGTCAAATTCGTACTGGGCGCCACAATAATCACAGTGCATGCCGATCTTGCCGAGCTCCTGCACCATCTCCATTACCTCTTCCTTCTCGATCTGCAACAGGGCCCCTTCGCAACGCTCGCGGGAGCAGGTGCAGCGGAACTCGACCGCCTGCGGATCGAACACCCGCACCTTGTCCTGGTGGTAGAGACGGTAGAGGATCTCTTCCGCTTCCAGACCGAACAGCTCTTCATCCTTGATGGTGCTGGTGAGCTGGGTCAGGTGCTCGAAGTCGTCGCCGTGATCCTCGCTCTGGGCGGGCAGCTCCTGCAGCAGAATGCCGGCGGCACGCGGCGCGCCTTCGTGGTAGCCGGTGCGGATCCAGAGCTTGGTCGCCAGCTGTTCGGACTGGGTAAAGTACTGCTCCAGGCAGCCGGCCAGGGTGTCGGCGTCCAGCGCTATGATGCCCTGATAGCGTTCACCCTGCTCCGGGGTGATGGTGATGACCAGCTGGCCTTCCCCGATCAGGCTCTGCAACTTGCCGTCGCTCGGCAGTTCACCCTCGTAGCGGGCCACGCCGCGCAGCTGCTGGTTGTTGTCGCCGTTGATGACGGCCAGCCGTACCGGGCCGTTGCCCTGCAGCTGTACCGTGATGGAGCCTTCGAACTTGAGGGTGGCGGTCAGCAGGCTGGTGGCGACCAGCAGTTCACCCAGCAGTTTTTGCACCTGTACCGGGTAGTTCTGAGCCTCCACCACGTGGCGGTAGGTGTGGTCCAGCTGGACCAGCTCGCCCCGGACTTCGTACTCTTCGAACAGATAGCGATACAGGAGATCTTGGTTACTCATCATGCATTCCTGGGTTCTTCGGTGGGGTAAATAGATAAAAACATTAATAAACAGGTGGTTAGGAACTTATTCCGCCATCTGTCGTCATAAAAGAGCCATCTTGGCGGGTCAATATTGCTTGACCTTGATCAGCTGGCGCCGCTCCTGCTTGTCGGGGCGACGCTCGGGGCTCGGGGCAAACTGGCTGTTGAAGCGGCGTGCCTCGCTGTTTTCCGCCCGTCGTTTCAGGCTGGCCTCGGTCTCTTCATAGAGCTGCTGGGCCAGCGGGGCGGATTTACGCTGCTCGCTCACCTCGAGCACCCGCACCTCCCGCTCGTCCTGGCCCTGCCAGAAACGAATGAGGGCGCCGACCTCGACATGCTTGCCCGGCTTGCTGCGCTGGCCGTTGTAGTGCACCTTGCCCCCTTCAATCTGGTCGCGGGCCAGGCTGCGGGTCTTGTAAAAACGTGCCGCCCACAACCACTTGTCGAGACGGACCTGGGTTGGGATTTCTGCGGGGTTCGGCATGAATCGACTCCGGAATGGCTGAAAGGGGTGCCTGATTATACCAGAGGCAGGCCCCGGGATAGAAACAGGGGGCCCAAGGGTGTGACGGAATGTCAATTTTCGCAGCTTACTCCCATCCGGTCGGTTGTCTCTGGGTCCATTGCCGTACACAATAGCCAACCGATTTGGATGCCAGAAAATATTGATAAACATGACGCTACCGTTCAGGGATGACTTGTTGAGCTCCCTTCTGGCCCGTTGTAAAACCGTGCCACTCTCCCGTTTCAGCCAGCCTCTGTTCTGGCTTCTGCTGCTGTTGCTGGCCCACCAGTGTGCCGGTCTCACCTGGCGTCTGCTGGATCTCGGCAGCCGCCCCGTCAGTCAGCCCTGGCAGCCGTCGGTGGTAGCCAGTCAGGGCCAGGGTTCAAACCGCCTCGATCTAAGCGGCGTCAGCCGGCTGGCGCTGTTCGGCAAGGCCAAGCAGCAGGCCCAGGCGGCCGATGTTGTCGCAGCCGATGCTCCCAAGACCCAGCTCAACGCCCAGCTCAATGGCGTGCTGGCGAGCTCGGATCCCGCCAAGTCCATCGCCATCATCGCCCACAACGGGCTGCAGAACTCCTATGGCATCGGTGACCTCATCGACGGCACCCAGGCCAAGATCCGCCAGGTATTTGCCGACCGTGTCATCATCGAGCGGGACGGGCGCGACGAGACCCTGATGCTGGACGGGGAGGAGTACGGCAAGCCGCTGCCCCAGCAGGGCAAGCAGGACGACAAGCTCTCCTCGGTGCGCAACGAACTGATGGGCAACCCCGGCAAGATCACTGATTACCTCAATATTTCCCCGGTCCGGGTCGATGGTCGCATGGTCGGCTATCGCCTCAATCCGGGTCGCAATCCGGAACTGTTCAATCAACTCGGGCTGGTCGCCAACGATATGGCGGTCAGCATCAACGGGCTGGATCTGCGGGATAACGCTCAGGCCATGCAGGCGATGCAGCAGGTGGCTGGCGCAACGGAAATGACCGTCACCGTCGAGCGGCAAGGACAGCTCTACGACGTTTATGTCGGCTTGTCAGAATAATGAATTGGAGTAGCACCAAGAATGACAAATAAAGGGAAGGGCTGGCGTCTGGCCACCGTGGCCGCGGCGTTGATGATGGCAGGCTCAGCCTGGGCCACCGAATACTCCGCCAGCTTCAAGAATGCCGACATCGAAGAGTTCATCAACACGGTCGGCAAGAACCTGAACAAGACCATCATCATAGAGCCGTCGGTGCGGGGCAAGATCAACGTCCGCAGCTATGATCTGCTCAACGAAGACCAGTACTACCAGTTCTTCCTGAGCGTGCTCGACGTCTATGGCTTCGCCGTGGTCCCGATGGACAACGGCGTGCTCAAGGTGGTGCGCTCCAAGGATGCCAAGACCTCCGCCATCCCGGTGGTGGACGAGAGCAACCCCGGCAGCGGTGACGAGATGGTGACCCGGGTCGTGCCGGTGCGCAACGTCTCGGTGCGCGAGCTGGCGCCGCTGCTGCGCCAGCTCAATGACAACGCGGGCGGCGGCAACGTGGTCCACTACGATCCCTCCAACGTGCTGCTGATTACCGGCCGCGCCGCCGTGGTCAACCGGCTGGTGGAAGTAGTGCGCCGGGTCGACAAGGCGGGCGACCAGGAAGTGGACATCGTCAAGCTGAAGTACGCCTCCGCCGGTGAAATGGTGCGACTGGTGACCAACCTCAACAAGGACGGCAACAACCAGGGGGCCAACACCTCCCTGCTGCTGGCCCCCAAGGTGGTGGCCGACGAGCGCACCAACTCCGTGGTGGTGAGCGGCGAGCCCAAGGCGCGCGCCCGCATCATCCAGATGGTGCACCAGCTCGACCGTGACCTGCAGAGCCAGGGCAACACCCGGGTCTTCTATCTGAAATACGGCAAGGCCAAGGATCTGGTAGAGGTGCTCAAGGGCGTCAGCTCCAGCATCGAGGCTGACAAGAAGGGCGGCGCGGCTACCACCACAGGCGGTGGCGGTGCCAGCATCGGCGGTGGCAAGCTGGCGATCTCCGCCGACGAGACCACCAATGCGCTGGTGATCACCGCCCAGCCGGACGTGATGTCCGAGCTGGAGCAGGTGGTGGCCAAGCTCGACATCCGCCGTGCCCAGGTACTGGTGGAGGCGATCATCGTCGAGATCGCCGATGGCGACGGCCTCAACCTCGGGGTGCAGTGGGCCAACACCAATGGCGGCGGCACCCAGTTCACCGACACCAACCTGCCCATCGGCTCGGTGGCCATCGCGGCCAAGGATTACAAGGACAACGGCAACACGGATGCGCTGTCCAAACTGGCCGGTGGCTTCGACGGCATGGCGGCCGGCTTCTACAAAGGCAACTGGGCCGCGCTGGTGACGGCCCTGTCGACCAATACCAAGAACGATATTCTCTCCACCCCGAGTATCGTCACCATGGACAACAAGGAAGCCTCCTTCAACGTCGGCCAGGAAGTGCCGGTGCAGAGCGGCTCCCAGAGCTCCACCACCAGCGACCAGGTGTTCAACACCATAGAGCGCAAGACGGTGGGGACCAAGCTGGTGGTGACGCCGCAGATCAACGAGGGGGACTCAGTGCTGCTCAACATCGAGCAGGAGGTCTCCAGCGTGGCGCAGACCCAGGCGACCGGGACCGCCACTCTGGGCCCGACCTTCGATACCCGCACCATCAAGAACGCCGTGCTGGTGAAGAGTGGCGAGACAGTGGTGCTGGGCGGCTTGATGGACGAGAAGACCCAGGAGAAGGTCTCCAAGGTGCCGCTGCTGGGCGACATCCCGGTGCTGGGCTACCTGTTCCGCTCCACTACCAATACCACCTCCAAACGCAACCTGATGGTCTTTATCCGGCCCACCATCTTGCGTGACTCCGACGTTTACAGCGGCATCTCCGGCAACAAGTACTCCCAGTTCCGCTCCGAACAATTGGATGCGGCGGCGCAGGAGGGGTATCTCACCTCGCCCAAGCGCCAGGTGCTGCCCCAGTACGGCCAGGACGTGACCGTCTCGCCCGAGGTGCAGAAACAGCTCCAGCAGACACAGTCGGCCCCGCAGACGAGCGGCGGATCCCAGCCATTCGTGGGTAACAAGTAATGGCGGCATACCAGCTGGATGGCGTCGACATGCCGGCAGCCCTGCCCGAGCTGCCGTTTGCCTTCGCCCGCAACTTCGGCGTGATCCTGACCGAGCGGCAGGGGGCCCCGGTGCTGCTCTGCCGCCAGGGCGTGACGCCGCAAACCCTGCTGGAAGTACGGCGGGTGGCGGGTTGCGCCTTCACGGTGGAGCAGATGGACGGCGAGGCCTTCGAAGAGCTGCTGATGGCCCACTACCAGCGCGACTCCTCCGAGGCGCGCCAGCTGATGGAGGATCTCGGCAACGAGATGGACTTCTTCGCGCTGGCCGAAGAGCTGCCCCAGAGTGAAGACCTGCTGGACGCCGACGACGACGCCCCCATCATCCGCCTCATCAACGCCATGTTGAGCGAGGCGATCAAGGAAGAGGCGTCCGACATCCATATCGAGACCTTCGAGCGGGCCCTGGTGATCCGGTTTCGCATCGATGGGGTGCTGCGGGAGATCCTGCGCCCCCATCGCAAGCTCGCCTCCCTGCTGGTGTCGCGCATCAAGGTCATGTCGCGGATGGACATCGCCGAGAAGCGGGTGCCGCAGGATGGCCGCATCTCGTTGCGCATCGGCGGCCGGGCGGTGGACGTGCGGGTCTCCACCATGCCGTCCAGCTATGGCGAGCGGGTGGTATTGCGACTGCTCGACAAGAACAACGTGCGGCTCGAGCTCAAGCAGCTCGGCATGACGCTGGCCAACCGCAACATCATCAGCGAACTCATTCGCAAGCCTCACGGCATCATTCTGGTGACGGGCCCGACCGGTTCGGGCAAGTCGACTACCCTCTACGCGGCCCTCTCCGAGATCAACTCGCGGGATCGCAACATCCTGACCGTCGAAGACCCCATCGAATATGACCTCGAAGGGGTGGGCCAGACCCAGGTCAACAGCAAGGTGGACATGACCTTCGCCCGCGGTCTGCGCGCCATTCTGCGTCAGGATCCGGACGTGGTGATGGTGGGGGAAATCCGTGACCTCGAGACCGCCCAGATCGCGGTGCAGGCGTCGCTGACCGGTCACCTGGTGATGTCGACCCTGCACACCAACACCGCCATCGGTGCCATCACCCGGATGCGGGACATGGGCATCGAGCCCTTCCTGCTCTCCTCGTCACTGCTGGCGGTACTGGCCCAGCGGCTGGTGCGCACCCTCTGCCCCGATTGCCGCGCCCCGCGCCCCATCACCGAGCAGGAGCGCCTGGCCATGGGCATCGAACTGGCGCCGGATCAGCAGGTGTGGCGACCGGTGGGCTGCGAGCAGTGCAACCACACCGGCTATCGCGGCCGGACCGGCATCCACGAGCTGGTGGTGGTGGACGAAGCGGTACGCGAGGCGATCCACAGCGCCAGCGGCGAGCTGGCCATCGAGCGACTGATCCGGGGCCATACCCCCAGCATCCGCCGCGACGGCATCGACAAGGTACTCAAGGGGCAGACCAGCCTCGAAGAGGTGCTGCGCGTGACCCGGGAAGACTGAGATGGCAGCATTCGAATACAAGGCCCTCGACGGCAAGGGACGCAACAAGAGCGGCGTACTGGAGGGGGATTCCGCCCGTCAGGTACGCCAGCTGTTGCGTGAGCAGGGGCTGACCCCGCTCGAGGTGAACGAGACCACCGAGAAGGCCAAGCGCGAGGCGAACCGCTTCGTGTTGTTCCGCCGTGGTGCCAGCACCGCCGAGCTTGCGATGATAACCCGCCAGCTGGCGACCCTGGTGGGGGCTGGCCTCACCATCGAGGAGGCGCTCAAGGCCGTCGCCGAGCAGTGCGAGAAGGCCCACCTGCGCAGCATGGTGGCCACGGTGCGCAGCAAGGTGGTGGAGGGCTATTCGCTGGCCGATTCGCTGGCGGCCTTTCCCCATGTGTTCGATCAGCTGTTCCGCTCCATGGTGGCGGCCGGCGAGAAGTCCGGTCACCTGGAGAAGGTGCTCAACCGCCTCGCCGACTACACAGAGCAGCGTCAGCACATGCGCACCAAGCTGCTGCAGGCGATGATCTACCCCATCGTATTGACCTGCGTCGCCATCGGCGTCATCTCCATCCTGCTCACCGCCGTGGTGCCCAAGGTGGTGGCCCAGTTCGAACACATGGGCCAGCAACTGCCGGCCACCACCCGCTTCCTCATCGGTACCAGCGAGCTGATGCAGCACTACGGTCTCTGGTTCCTGTTGCTGCTGCTGGTGGGCGGCTTTGTCTGGCGCTGGTGGCTGACCGACGACAAGCGTCGCCGTCACTGGCACCAGCTCATCCTGCGCCTGCCGGTGATCGGCCGGGTCAGCCGGGGTCTCAACACCGCCCGCTTCGCCCGCACCTTAAGCATCCTCAACGCCAGCGCCGTGCCGCTGCTGGAGGGGATGAAGATCTCCGGCGAAGTGCTCTCCAACGACTTTGCCCGCATGCGCATCGGTGAGGCCACCGAGCGGGTGCGGGAGGGGACCAGCCTGCGCAAGTCGCTGGATGAAACCAAAATTTTTCCGCCCATGATGCTGCACATGATCGCCTCCGGCGAGCAGAGCGGCGAGCTCGACAACATGCTGGAGCGGGCGGCGGACAACCAGGATCGGGAGTTCGAAACCCAGGTGAACATCGCCCTCGGGGTGTTCGAACCCATGCTGGTGGTCTCCATGGCCGGGGTGGTGCTGTTTATCGTGATGTCGATCCTGCAGCCGATCCTCGAGCTCAATAACATGGTCAATCTGTAATGCTGGCGTGCAGGTGACCTCGGTCGCTCCTGCCGTCAATTCGCTCGAGCTCAACAACATGGTGAATCTGTAGGTTCGGGTGTCCGAATACGCGTCGCTATTCGAACCTGCAAATTCAATCGAACGATCGTGGTTTAACAGTTAATCGTTGATGGTTCATGCCATCTCATTTCGTGAGGGAGTAAGTCATGCAAAAGCGTCGTCAATCGGGTTTTACCCTGCTGGAAGTCATGGTGGTTATCGTGATCCTGGGGATCCTGGCCAGCCTGGTGGTGCCCAACCTGATGGGCAACAAGGAGAAGGCCGACCAGCAGAAAGCAGTCTCCGACATAGTGGCGCTGGAAAACGCCCTCGACATGTACAAGCTGGACAACAACCGCTACCCGACCACCGAGCAGGGGCTGGACGCACTGGTCAACAAGCCGACCGCCGCACCTGAGCCGCGCAGCTACCGGGAAGGGGGCTACATCAAGCGCCTGCCGCAGGATCCCTGGGGCAACCCGTACCAGATGCTGAGCCCGGGCCAGTTCGGCAAGATCGACATCTTCTCCATGGGGCTGGATGGCGAAGCCGGTACCGATGACGACATCGGCAACTGGAACCTGAAGGACTTCCAATAAGTGATCCCGCCGCGTCGCGCTCACCGAGACATGCCGGGGCTGCCTGAATGAAGGTGGCCTCTTCTGCCCGTCGCCAGGCCGGTTTTACTCTGCTGGAAGTGTTGCTGGTGGCCATGTTGATGGGTCTGGTTGCCACTGCCGTCACCCTCAGCATGGGTGGCGCCAGGGGGGATCGGGAGCTCGACAAGCAGGCGCGCCGCTTCATGGCCGTGCTGCAGCAGGCGCAGGAGTACTCGGTGATGGATGGCCGGCTGGTGGGCCTGCGTGTCGAGGACAACGGCTGGCAGTTCATGCAGCGCGCGGCCAAGGATCGCAAGTGGCAGGTGATGAGCGGCGACAAGCTGCTGGATCGGGTCGAGCTGCCCGACAACATGCAGCTGGCCATCGAGCTCGAGGGCTTCAGCTGGCGGACCGACTCCGACGAGAAGTACGAGAAGGGGCGCGACGAGAAGGAGCGCACGCCTCAGGTGTTCATCTTTCCCGGTGGCGAGCTGACCCCCTTCGTGTTGACCCTGACCCAGCAGGACGACGATCAGCGTTATGTGCGCACCGTCAAGGCGGACGAGTTCGGCCGCCTGCGCCTGCTGCAGGACGAGGAGGAAGAGGAATGAACGCCCGAGGCATGACCCTGCTGGAAGTCATGGTGGCGCTGGCGGTGTTCGCCATCGCCGGGCTGGCGGTGATGAAGACCGCCAGCGAGCACCTCTCCGGCCTCAACTATCTGGAACAGAAGACCCTGGCGACCTGGGTGGTGGAGAACCAGCTGGTGCAGCAGAAGCTCGAAGCCAAGTGGCCCGGTGACAGCTGGGTGGAGGGGGACGAGCAGATGGCGGGCCAGACCTGGTACTGGCGCTATCGCGGGGTCGCCACCGCCGACAGCAACTTCAAGGCGCTGGACATGGAAGTGCGCACCGCGCCCAAGGCCGACAGCCCGGTGGCCATGATCCGGACCTATATCAGCCGATGAACCTGCATCAAGGTGTCTCCATGATCCGGAGCCGGCATCAGCCGATGAACATTCACCAACGTCTCTCCATTAGCCGGCGTCAGGCGGGGTTTACCCTGCTGGAGATGCTGGTGGCCATCGCCATTTTCGCCGGCCTGAGCCTGGGTGCCTATCAGGTGCTGCAAGGGGTGCTCACCAGCGACGAGGTGGCCAAGCGCAAGGAGGCTCGTCTCTCCGAGCTGCAGCTGGCCTTCTCCGTGCTGGAGCGGGACGTCACCCAGATGGTGCCGCGCAGCGGCCGTATCGACGGCGAGAGCAACAAGGTGCTGCTGGCGGCCTCCCGCTTCGGCCAGCAGAGCGACGACTGGGGCATGGCCTTCATGCGCGGCGGCTGGCTCAACCCGGACGGCATGCTGCCGCGCTCCGGTCTGCAGCGGGTCGGCTGGCGGCTCAAGGATCACAAGCTGGAGCGGCTGAGCTACCTCTACCCGGATCCGGTGATCGGCACCGAGCCGCGCATTCAGCCGATGCTGGATCGGGTGACGGCGCTGCGACTCTACTTCTACGACAAGGGCAGCTGGAAAGAGGAGTGGACTCAGCGCAACGTGCTGCCCTACGGGCTGGCGGTAGAGCTGGATCTTGAAGACTATGGCACCATTCGCCGCCAGTTCCTGATCGGTGCCGGTGGTCAGAGGGCAGATAATGGTAACTGATCCTCAGTTTCCCCTGTCCGTCATGGAAGATGACGGCACTATTCGACGCCGCCAGTTCCTGATCGGCGCAGGCGGCCAGCGAGCGGACAATGGCAATTAAGCGCGGCCGGGGCCGATCCCGCACCACTCCGGGCCGCCAGGGGGGTATGGCCCTGCTGGTGGTGCTGCTCATCCTGTCGGTGATGGTGATCATCGCCAGCAACATGAGCGGCCGCCTGCAGCTGGAGCTGCGCCGTACCGCCAACCTCACCGCCGGCAAGCAGGCCTGGTGGTATGCCATGTCGGCGGAGGCGCTGGTGAGCAAGGTGCTGGTCCAGGATTTCAAGGATGACCCCAACGTGGTCAGCCTGGGGCAGAACTGGGCGCGCCAGGATGCGGTCTTCCCGGTGGATGACGGCAAGCTCACCGGCCGGGTGCGGGACCTGCAATCCTGCTTCAACCTCAACAGCCTGAGCGTGCCGTTGAAGGACGGGATCAGCGGCGACGATCTGGAGAAGCAGCCCTATCCGGTCAAGGTGTTCAAGGCGCTGCTCAAGCAGCTCGAGGTGGAAGATTACGAGGCGGTGCAGCTGACCGATGCCATCCGCGACTGGACCGACAAGGATACCGTGCTGGTGTCGAGCTACGGCGCCGAGGATGCCTATTACGAAGGGCTCACCCCCCCTTATCTGACCGCCAACCAGTGGATGCTCGGCACCGACGAGCTGCGAGCGGTGCGCGGGGTGAGCGCCAAACTGTACGCCCGGCTGGCGCCCTATGTGTGCGCCCTGCCCAACGACAAGCTGGTGGTGAACGTCAACACCATTCGGCCGGAGCAGTCGGCCCTGCTGGTGGCGCTCTATCTGGACAAGGTGGGGCTGGACGATGCCAAGCGGGTGCTGACCAGCCGCCCCCAGAAGGGGTGGAAGAACAAGAAGGAGATGACGGACCAGATGCCGGTGCAGGTGGGCAACATCCAGGGTCTGGATGCGGCGCTGGACGTCAAGAGCAGCTATTTCGAAGCCAGGCTGCTTGCCGAGGTGGGTGATACCCGGGCCAGGCTGGAGAGCGTCTTCGTGCGCGGCAAGGACAACAAGCTGGTGATGCTGCGCCGTCTGAACGGCGGCGCCGAATAACAAGGGAGGCGGGTGACGGTCGTTGGCCGGCCCGCGCCATCCCCCGATTGGACTGCAGCCCATGGCTGCGCGCCCGCCCATCCCGAGGGATGCGAGCGAGCATGGCAGGAGAGACATTAGTGAGCGAGAGTCTGGTCATCCGTCTGGGGACCAATGCGCAGCAGCCGGTCGAGTGGCTGGTGTGGTCGGGCGGGGAGGAGGAGGTGATCGCCTCCGGTACCCTGGCCTCGGCCCATGCCCTTGGCGAGCTGCAGGAGCGGGCCGGTGGCCGCCCGGCGGTGGTGCTGGTGCCCGGCAGCGATCTTATCTTCCGGCGGGTGAGCCTGCCGGGCAAATACAGCCGCCAGAGTGCGGCCGCGCTTCCCTATCTGCTGGAGGAGCAAATCGCCTCCGACGTGGATGAGCTGCACCTGGTGGTGCTGGGCCATCAGGGTCACGAGGTGGACCTGATGGCGGTCGACAAGGAGAAGATGCAGACCTGGCTCGGCTGGCTGGAGCAGGCCGGTCTCAAGAGCCGGCAGCTGCTGCCGGACGTGCTGGCGCTGCCGCAGGCGACCGACGGCTGGTCGGCGCTGCAGCTGGGCAAGGAGTGGCTGCTGCGCCAAGGGCCCTGTCAGGGCATCGTCGCCGACGAGCCGCTGCTGGCCATGTTGCTGGCGGCGGAGCCGGCGCCGGTGACCATTCACAGCCATACCCCGCCGCCGGCCATTGCGGCGGCCAGCTGGCAGGCGGCCGATCCCGAACTGCCCATGCTGCTGCTGGCCCGGGGCGCGCTCGCCAGTCAGGCCAACCTGCTGCAGGGGCCATACCGGCCGCAGACCGAATACTCCCGCTACTGGCAGCAGTGGCGCAAGGTGGCGGTGGTGGCCGGGGCGCTGCTGGTGGTGGCGTTCGCCCAGCGTGGCGTGCAGCTCTATCAGCTGGCGGAGCAGGACAAGGCGCTCAAGGCGGAGATCCGGCAGGTCTACACCCGGATCTTCCCGGGGGAGAGCCGCATCGTCAACGTGCGCAGCCAGATGACCCAGCACCTCCAGCAGCTGGGGCAGACGCCCCAGGACGGGGTGTTGATGGTGCTGACCGAGCTGGCGCCCACCTTCGCCGAAGTACCTGGCCTCAAGCCCGAGGTGCTGCGTTTCGACGCGGCTCGCGGCGAGCTCAGGCTGCAGGTGACGGCCCCCGGTTTTGCCGAGATCGAGCGTTTTCGCGAGCTGGCCGGTAAGCGCTTCGAGGTGCAGCAGGGGGAGGTGCGCAGCACCGAAGGCAAGGTCGAAGGGGCACTGGTGCTGAAGGGTAAATCATCATGATGGACAAACTACAAGGCTGGTGGCGGAGCATCAGCGCCCGCGAGCAGCGGCTGGTGGCGGTGGGCGGCAGCGTACTGTTGATCGGCTTCTGCTACTGGGTCATCTGGCAGCCCATCGGCAACCGTATCGACGAGCGCGAGCGGCAGGTATTGAGCCAGCAGCAGACCCTCGCCTGGCTGAAAGAGAAGGGTGAAGAGGTGCTGGCGCTGCAGGGTGGCCAGGGCCGCCAGCTCGATACCAGCGGCACCCTGGAAGGGGTGGTCAACCGCACCGCCTTCAACCAGAAGATCAAGATTGCCCGGTTGCAACCCCAGGGCCAGGAGCTGCAGGTGTGGATCGACACGGTGGCGTTCGATGATCTGCTGATCTGGCTGGCGACCCTGGCGGATCGCCATGGCGTGCAGGTACAGGTGATCGAGCTGGCCAGCGAGAATCTGGCGCCCGGTCTGGTCAAGGTACGCCGCTTGCAGCTGAGCCGTCCCCAATGAAACAACGCGTCCCGAGCAGGGCCCTGCGCCTGATCGGGCGTTTGCAGTCGAGTCGTTTTCTATGAAGCAAAGAGTGCTGATTGCCGTGCTGTTTCTGGCGGCCTATCTGGTTTTCCTGCTGGCCAAGCTGCCGGCCTCTCTGGTGGTGCGCTACCTGCCGCTGCCGCCCCTGGTGCAGCTGGAAGGGGTGAGCGGCACCCTCTGGAGCGGCCAGGTTGCTCGCCTGCAATACGCCAGCGAGTCGCTGACCCAGCTGCGCTGGGAGCTCAACGGCTGGTCGCTGCTGCGCTTTGCCCCTGAGGTCTCCCTGCGCTTTGGCGAGCGCAGCGGCCTCAACGGGCAGGGGGTGGTCGGCTGGAGCGGCGCCGCCTTCGGCCGCGACATCACCCTCAACGTGCCGGCCCCCTGGCTGCTGGCGCGGGTGCCGATGCAACTGCCCGTGCCGGTGACGGTGGCTGGCCAGTTGCAGCTCAAGCTCGATCAGTTTGCCCAGGGCAACCCCTGGTGCGACAACCTCTACGGCAACCTCTACTGGTACGGGGCCGATGCCGATACCCCGGCCGGCAAGCTGGTGCTGGGGGATCCCGAGATCAAGCTGACCTGCATCGACTCCCGGCTGGTGGCCGAGCTCAAGCAGGGCTCGGAGGCGGTACAGGTGCAGGGCAAGCTGGAGCTGCAGGCCAATCGCCAGTATCTGTTCCAGGGCACGTTGAAACCCGGGCCCGAACTGCCGGAGCAGATGAAGCAGGGGCTGCCTTTCCTCGGCCAGCCCGATGGTCAGGGGCGCTTCCCGCTGCGCTACCAGGGCCGTATCTGACGGCGTTGCCGTCTGAGCTGGCAAGCATCGACACCACCCCGCCTCGGCGGGGTGGTGTCGTTATGGGGAGGTGCCGGCCGGCGCCGTGATGAGGTGATTGAGGAAGAAGCGGAACAGCTCGGCCCGTGAGCGCAGGTGCAGCTTGGCGTAGAGGTGCTTGCGATGATTCTTCACCGTGCCGCTGCCGATGCCAAGCGCTCCGGCAATGGCCTCGGTGTCGAGCCCCTGCAACAGCAATCCCGCCACCTGACGCTCGCGGCGGGTGAGGCTTGCGCCCCCCACGCTGGCGATGGCCTGCTCCACCGTTGCCTTGAGATCGGCGCCACCCGGCAGTGCCGGGCTCTGGGCCAGCAACGCGGCTCCCTCCCGCCAGTGCTGGCGGCACAGCGAATGCACCAGCGGAAACAGCGCATCCAGTCGGGCCAGTTCGTCACGACTGAGGGAGCTGCGCTTGTCGAGTCGCCCGAGAAACAGCATCAGGGTGAGGCCGTCCCGTACCGGCAGGATCAGCCCCACCTCCTCCTGCCAGCCGGTGACCTGATAGAAGTGGTGGCGATACTCGGGGTCGAGCCGCCCCCGCGACACCTGCGCCAGGGTCCAGACCCCGGCCCCCAGACCCTGTTCCAGCGCTTGCATAAAGGGATCCTGGCTGAAGTGACGGGTGAGGTAGCGATCGAACAGCAGGGCCCGCTGGTGGTGCAGGTTGTCGTAGAGGTAGACGGGGCGCTGCCCCACCCCGAGCAGCAGGGCGCAGTCGAACGTCACCTGCTGCTGGATCAGGCGCACCAGGGCTGCCGGGAAGCCGCTGCCATGCAGGGCATCGACGACGGCGGTGAGGTTCGTGGTCAGCGAATCTGCGGTGAGGGGTTGGGTCATGGCGATAAGTTCCGGGTGGCGGGCTTCCCGCGATGGTTGTGCGATGGTCACACTATGGCCGGATGCTAGCACGGGAGTGGCAAAACTGTCCCCTGGGGGACATATTCGATGCGAGCCAGAGCGGCGAGGATGTGGGCTTTTCCCCTGCTGTTGGAGCACCCATGATCAACCCCCACCTACTCGATGAGCTGACCCGACGCGGCCTGGTGGCCCAGAATTCCGACCCGGTGGCGCTGGCCGACCATCTAGCCAGCCCTCGCACCGTCTACTGCGGCTTCGATCCCACCGCCGGCAGCCTGCATATCGGCCATCTGGTGCCACTGCTGATGCTGCGCCGCTTCCAGCTGGCGGGCCACACCCCGGTGGCCCTGGTGGGCGGTGCCACCGGCCTGATCGGCGATCCCAGCTTCAAGGCAAGCGAGCGCAGCCTCAACAGCGCCGAGACGGTGCAGGGCTGGGTGACCAGCCTGTCGGCCCAGATAAAAGCGTTGCTGCCGGCGAGCGAAGGGCTGGCGGCGCCGCTGCTGGTCAACAACGCCGACTGGATGGGGCAGATGTCCGCCCTCGATTTTCTGCGGGACATCGGCAAGCACTTCTCGGTCAACGCCATGCTGGCCCGCGAGTCAGTGCGCCAGCGCCTCGCCCGCCCGGATCAGGGCATCTCCTTCACCGAGTTCTCCTACACCCTGCTGCAATCCCAGGACTTCGCGGTGCTCAACCAGCGCCTCGGTTGCACCCTGCAGATAGGCGGCAACGACCAGTGGGGCAACATCACCAGCGGCATGGATCTCACCCGGCGGCTCAATCAGGCCCAGGTCTATGGCATGACCCTGCCGCTCATCACCAAGGCGGACGGCACCAAGTTTGGCAAGACCGAGGGCGGCGCAATCTGGCTCGATCCGGCGCTCACCTCGCCCTACGCCTTCTACCAGTTCTGGCTCGGTACCGCGGATGAGGATGTCTACCGCTTCCTGCGCTACTACAGCTTTATGGCGCTGGCCGAGATTGAGGCGCTGGAGGCGGAGGATGCCAAGCGGCAGGGGCGCAAGCTGGCCCAGCAGGTGCTGGCTGACGAGCTGACCGAGCTGGTGCACGGCAAAGGGGCGCTGGCGGCGGCGCGGCGCATCAGCGAGCTGTTGTTCAGCGGCGAGGTGGCATGCCTTGGCGAGAGCGATCTGGCCCAGCTGGCCCAGGATGGCCTGCCGAGCAGCCCCATCGAGGGGGAAACGGATCTGGTGACCCTGCTGGTGGAGTGCGGCCTGGCGAACTCCAGGCGCATCGCTCGCGAGCTGCTGGCGGCGGGGGCGGTCAGCCTCAACGGTGCAATCCGCCAGGATGGGCAAGTGACCGACGGCGACTGGCTGTTCGGCCGCTATCTGCTGCTGCGCCGGGGCAAGAAGCAGTACCACCTGGTGATCCGCTCATGAGGGGGTGAGCGCCTCGATGACGTAGTCGAGGAAGTGGCCGACCAGGGCCGACTCGGCCCGGCGCTGGGTGTAGAGGGCATAGAAGCCGGTCCCCTTGGGACGGTAGTCGGGCAGCACCTCGCGCACCACCCCCTCGGCCAGCTCGGCCGCCACCAGGTAGCGCGGCAGGCGGGCGATCCCCAGCCCCTGGCGCATCGCCTGGTGAATCGCCTTCTTGCTGCTGAAGGCCAGCTCGCCCGCCACTTCCAGCGGGATCTCGCGCCCCTGGGCAAGCAGGGTCCAGCGCTCGTGGCGGCTGTACTCCTGGCAGCGGGTGATGAGGGGGTGCTGCTGCAGATCCTGCGGCTCGCGCAAGGGCGGGTGGCGGTCCAGGTAGTCGGCGCTGGCGCAGAGCACCAGATCGTCCACCCCGATGGGGCGTGCCAAATAGGGCTGGCTGCCAAGCTCGGTGCTGCGAAACGCCACGTGCAGGTTGTCGCGCAGCAGGTCGGCCGGGGTATTGCTGAAATCGGCGATGATCCGCACCTCTGGGTGGTCGGCGCGAAAGCGCAGCAGCACCGGGGTCAGCACCACCTCACCCCACAGATCCGGCGCCGTGATGCGCAGCTCCCCGCACAGGGCCGAGCGGCGGCGCTGCAGGCCGTCCAGCAACTGCTCGTGCAGGGCGATCATCTGGTCGGCCTGGCGGTAGGCGAGCTCCCCCGCGTCGGTCAGCTGCACCCGGCGGGTGGTGCGGCTCAGGAGCGTGTTGCCGAGGCTCTGCTCCAGGTGGCGCAGATCCTTGGAGGCCTTGCTCGGGGTGATGCCGAGCTGGGCCGCCGCCGCGGCGAAGGATCCGCAGCGGACGATGGCGACCAGCAGGCGCATCAGGTAGAGGGTGTCGAGCTTGTGGTGACGCATGAGGGGTGACCTATTGTGTCTTGCTGGGAATGAATGCCTTGCTTGTGTGCCTGATTATATCCTGAATGCCCGGGATTATAGTGGCGACATTCCATTGCGATCCCGGGAGAGGGCGATGAACAAGGCACTTGGCAACAGCTTCCACTTCGAACGGGCCGGATTGCGGCTCAAAAACCGGGCCGTGCTGGCCCCTTTGACCCACAACATGAGCGGGGCCGGCGGCGATCCCGCTCAGGCCGAGCTCGACTGGCTGGCACGTTGCGCCCGCGGCGGTTTCGGCCTGCTCATCGCCGCCGCCACCCAGGTACAGCCCGGCGGACGCTGCTGGGCGGGGCAGCCGGCCCTGATGACCGACACCCAGCAGCAGGCCTTCACGGCCCTGGCCGACAGTGTGCGGCAGGCCGGGGCGCTGGCGGTGGTGCAGCTGCATCACGGCGGGATGCGGGCCCTGCCCGAACTGAACGACGGGGCGCCGGTCGGCCCGTGCGAGCTGGCGCCGGGTGGGCGCCACCCGCTCGGGGTCAAGGGGCTGAGTGAGGAGGGAATTCTTACTCTGATCGAGGCCTTCGTGGGCGCCGCCGAGCGGGCCCATGGCGCCGGCCTGCACGGGGTCGAGCTGCACGGGGCCCACAACTTCTTGCTCTGCAACTTCCTCAACCCCCTGCACAACCGTCGCACCGACCGCTGGGGCGGCAGCATCGCCAACCGGGCGCGGATCCTGGTGGAGATAGTGCGCGGCATCCGCGCCCGCCTGCCCCGGGAATTTCTGGTCGGGGTGCGCCTCTCCCCCGAAAACTATGCCCATATCCAGGGCATAGCGCTGCCCCATCAGCTGGCGGTGGCGCACCTGCTGGCGGACGAGGGGATCGACTACCTGCACTTCTCCATGGGGGACAGCTTCAAGGCGGTGGCGGGGGATCCCGACGGCGGCGCCCTGCTGGAGGCGGTGCGGGTCGGGTTGGCCGGGCGGGTGCCGCTCATGGTGGCGGGCAAGATCCACGACGCAGATTCGGCCGAGCTGGCCCTGGCCGGCGGCGCCGATCTGGTAGCGGTGGGCACGGCGGCGATCGGCAATCCGGACTGGATGGAACGGGTGAGCCGCGGCCTGCCCCTGCAGCGCGCCCCCTTCACGGCGGCGCACCTAGCGGAGATCGGCTTCACCCCAAACGCCCTCGACTACCTGGCCGGCATGGGGGTACTGGCCCCGGGCGATGCGGCCTGAGGGCTTTAATCAGCGGACTGGCTGCTGAGCTGATATGACAAGGCCCTCGCGATGAGGGCCTTGAGCGTATCAGGTGCCGAGGGGCAACAGCTCGGCGTAGTCGCGGATCGCCGGGAAGGCGGTGATGCGCTGCTCGGGCTGCCGGCTGTCCGGATTCTGGATGGCGAGCTGGTAGCCGATGCCGTAATCGGCGGCGGCGTGCAGGATCCGCTCGCTGTCATCCACGAACAGGGTGCGAGCCGGGTCGAACGCCAGCCGCTCGGCCAGCGCCTGCCAGCAGCGCTGGCTCTCCTTCGACCAGCCCAGCTCGTGGGTGCTCACCATCAGATCGAGGTGCTCGGCGAGGCCGAGGTGCGCATCCTTGACCGACAGGCTGGCGGGGTGGGCATTGGTGAAAAGCACCAGCTGCTTGCCGGCGGCCTTGAGCGCGGCCAGGAAGGGGACGACGTTGGGGCGCCACTGGATCTTGGCCAGGATCTCCTGTTTGAGGGCGCGGATGTCGAGCCCGAGCGTCTCGCTCCAGTAATCCACGCAGTACCAGTCGAGGGTGCCGCTGACGGCCTGGTAGTGCGCCTCGATCTGCACTCTGGCCTCGGCCAGCGGCAGGCCGAGTCGTTCGGCATAGCGCTCGGGGACCAGCTGCTGCCAGAGGTGGTTGTCAAAATGGAGATCGATCAGGGTGCCATCCATATCGAGCAGGACAGTGTCTATCTGGTGCCAGGGCAGTGGGGTCGGCATGGGGCCTCGGTGGTCGGGTCGAAACGGGCGGGCATTATAACGGATTTTTCCCGCCGCTTTCCCACCCTTGCCCCGTGGTGTTCGAGAGGGGAGTCGTTTACTCTTGAAACACGATTTTTTAACGAGCAGCCAGCCCCGATGAGTGATCACCACCAACGCAAACCCGTCCACCTCAGCGTCGACACCATGGCGCACGACAAGAGCAAGCCGGAGATCCTCAAGGCCGAGATCGTGGCCGAGAGCCGGCTGTTCAAGGTGGAGTCGCTCCACCTCAAGTTTTCCAACGGCGAGGAGCGGGTCTACGAGCGGATGCGTGGCGGCAACCGGGGCGCCGTCATGGTGGTGCCCTTGTTCGATGCCCACACCCTGCTGCTGGTGCGCGAGTATGCGGCGGGCACCCACTCCTACGAGCTGGGCTTTCCCAAGGGGCTGATCGACCCGGGTGAAGATGCCCTCGAGGCGGGCAACCGGGAGCTGATGGAGGAGGCGGGCTTCGGGGCCAACAGCCTGACCCTGCTCAAGCAGGTGTCGCTGGCGCCGGGCTACTTCTCCAGCCGGATGGACATCTTGCTGGCGCGGGATCTCTTCCCCGAGCAGCGTGTGGGGGACGAGCCCGAGCCCCTCGAGGTGATCCCCTGGCCGCTGAACCGGATCGACGAATTGCTGGCGCGCCCTGACTTCACCGAGTCGCGCAGCATCAGTGCGCTGCTGCTGGCCCAACGCTGGCTGGCGGAGCAGGCAGAGTAGCCCGCAGGGGCAGTTTGAATACAGAGGATGACAAGATGCAGGAGTTGTTGGCCTGGGTGCCGGGGGTCAAGGAGATCGCGCGCGAAGCGGGCCGGATCCTTCACGAAATCTATCACGGCGGTCAGTTCGAGCGTCAGCTGAAGGAGGATGCGACCCCGGTCACCAGTGCCGATCTTGCTGCCGATGCCTACCTCAAACAGGCGCTGTCGGCGCTCACTCCCCACGTGCCCGTGCTGACCGAAGAGGCGGCCGACATCCCCTTCAGTCAGCGCGCCAACTGGCGTCAGTACTGGCTGGTGGATCCCCTCGACGGCACCGGCGAGTTCATCGCCGGCAGCGGTGACTTCGCCACCCTGATCGCCCTGGTACAGGATAACGTGCCGGTGCTCGGTGTCATCTATGCCCCCGAGTCGGACGTGCTCTACTGGGCGGTGCGCGGCCATGGTGCCTTCAAGGAGGCGAACGGCGAGGTGCACCCCATCAGTGCCATGCACCACGAACACGATCAGCCCGATTCGCTGGTGGTGGCCATCAGCCGCCGCCAGAAGCTGGAGAACCTGACCCGCCGCCTCAACCCGGCCATCAACTACGAGCTGATCCCGCTCGGCTCCAGCTCGCTCAAGTCCTGTCTGGTGGCGGAAGGTGCGGCCGACTGCTACGTGCGGCTCGGCCCCACCGGCGAGTGGGACACCGCCGCCGCCCAGTGCATCGTCGAGGCGGCCGGTGGTCGCATCCTCAGCCTGGCACTGCAGCCGCTGCGCTACAACGAGACGGAGTCGCTGGAGAACCCGGACTTCATCGTGATGGGGGATCCGGATCTCGCCTGGGGCAGCATTCTGGCCCATTGAGCGGGTAAACAGGTCATCGTTGACGGCAATCAGGCGGCCCCATGGCCGCCTGATTGCATGGTGTGATCCGCTGGTTTTATCGGGGATGAACAGGAATATCCGCTGGCAAAGCGCGGGAATGACAGTGAATCATCACAAGAGAGGGCGGCGGAATGGCACGATTTTTCAGGTAATTCTGCAAACGATCATTTGGCCAAAATAAAAAATTGACCATGAATAAAAATTTGGTTTTAAATTTCACTAAATTGACTGAATTTAGTTTTACTCATTTATGTGATCCCGATTCCATTCCCAATCTCACTGGCTGAAGCCCGTAATGGTAGTGATATGTTTCAGGGGGGATTTTTGAGAATTAAATCCCGATAAACCACAATGAACTCAGATTAAAACACTGACAAAAAGTGAATTAGTAATGAGTTTATCTGTAGACGTCACAGGGGAGCTGTCCGGTTCCCGCTCCACCACCGTCAGCGCCACCCCCTGGCGCCGCCACGACACCCACTGGGTCATCAGCCTGTTTGGTACCGCCGTCGGTGCCGGCATCCTGTTCCTGCCCATCAACCTGGGTCTGGGCGGGATCTGGCCCCTCATCATAGTCGCCGTGCTGGCCGGCCCCATGACCTTCCTGGCCCACCGCGGGCTGGCGCGCTTCGTGCTTTCCTCTTCGCGCCCCCACGCCGACTTCACCGAGGTGGCCCAGGAGCACTTCGGCAAGATGGCCGGCCGCCTCATCTCGGCACTCTACTTCCTCTCCATCTTCCCGATCCTGCTCATCTACGGGGTCGGGCTGACCAACACGGTGGAGAGCTTCATGATCAATCAGCTCGGCATGGCGACCCCGAACCGGGTGATGCTCTCCGGCATGCTGGTGTTCGCCATGATCGCCGTGATGCTGGCCGGTGAGAAGGCAATGCTGCGCGCCTTTGCCGTCATGGTCTATCCGCTGGCGGCCATCCTGGCGGCGCTCTCCTGCTACCTCATTCCCCAGTGGCAGTGGCCACAGCTGGGCAGCCTGGAGGGCGGCAGCTTCCTCAACACCGTCTGGCTGGCGCTGCCGGTCACCGTGTTCGCCTTCAGCCACGCCGCCGCCATCTCCGGCTTTGCCAACGTGCAGCGCCGGGAGTACGGCGAGCAGGCGGAAGCCAAGAGCAGTCTGATCCTGCGCAACACCACCGTCATGCTGGTGGGCTTCGTGCTGTTCTTCGTCTTCTCCTGTGTGCTGAGCCTCTCGCCGGCCCAGCTGGCCGAGGCCAAGGCCCAGAACGTCTCGGTACTCTCCTATCTTGCCAACATCACCGACAACCCGGTGATCGTGACCCTGGGGCCGCTCATCGCCTTCATCGCCATCAGCTCCTCCTTCCTCGGTCACTTCCTCGGTGCCCGCGAGAGCCTGAAAAGCCTGATCGCCAAGCCCACCGGCCTGTCGCTGGCGAAGGCGGACAAGCTCGGCATCGCCCTGATGTTCTTCTCCATCTGGGGCGCTGCCATCATCAACCCGGGGATCCTGGGGCTGATGGAGACCCTCTCCGGCCCGGTGATCGCCATGATCCTGTTCATCATGCCGGTGGTGGCGATCTACAAGGTGGAGACGCTGGCGCGCTTTCGCCAGCGCTGGGCCAACGGTTTCATCCTGCTGACCGGCTCGCTGGCGGTGTCGGCGCTGATTTTCAGCCTGCTGAAGTAACGGCGAGCAACCAGCCGCAAAAGAGAGAGGCGACCCCAGGGTCGCCTCTCTTGTATCCGTCCGATTGTGGCCTCAGCCGAGCTTGGCGCCGTTCTCCACCGCCTGCTCGGGGATGGCGATCACCACGGCGCCATCCGGCCGGTAGAAGCCGGTCAGCAGAAACTCCGACTGGATCGGGCCTATCTGCTTGGGGGGGAAGTTCACCACGGCGACAATCTGGCGACCTACCAGCGCCTCCGGTCGATAGAGGTCGGTGATCTGGGCGCTGCTCTTGCGCACCCCGAGCTCGGGGCCGAAATCCGCCCACACCTTGTAGGCCGGGCGGCGCGCCTCGGGGAAGGGCTCGACCCGCACCAGGGTGCCCACCCTGAGCTCCACCATCTCGAAATCCTGCCAGCTTATGGTCTGCATCTTGGCTCCTCGTTGCCCATACCTTGCATGAGCCTCAGCATGCCTCGAAACCACCTGCGCCGTCTTCGGCAAACGGCCGCCCGGTTACGGCAAGCGGCCGTTTTGTTGGCGCCAGCGGGAAGGGGTCACTCCGGTTTCGGCCAGGAAGCGCTCGCCGAAGGCCCCCTGATTCTGGTAACCGCAGCGGCTGGCCACGTCGCCGACGGGCAGGGCGGTGTGGGCGAGCAGGGTACGCGCCAGTGCCATGCGCCGCGCCCGGATGTAGTGGGAGACGCTCATCCCCACCTGCTGCTGGAAGGCGTGCTTGAACTGGCTCTGGCCGAGGCAGGCGATGGCGGCCAGCCGCTCGTTGCTGAGGGGCTCGGCGAGATGCGCCTCGATATGGCGCTGCACCTTGCCGATGCGCGGGGCGAGGCGGGCACGGCCGCGCGAGCCTGCCTGCTGCGCCTCTGCCAGCAGACTCAGCCACACCTGCTCCATGCCGGCCACGTGGCGCCCCTCGGCCACCATGCGGTGCAGGAAGGCGAGGTAGTGGCGCTGGGCCTCGTCCAGCTCGATGAAGGGGCGCTCGCCCAGCTCTCCGGGCAGCCAGTGACTCTCCTGCACCAGAAACGAGAGCGCCGGATCGGCGGCGTAGTCGTGCCGCTCACCGGGGGCGATGATGCAGGCAAAGCCGGGCGCGAGCCGCCGCCCCTGGCCCTGCACCTCGATCTCGATGGGACCTTCGAGGGGGACCACCAGCTGGGCATGGTCGTGGCTGTGGCTGCAGACGTCGCTCTGGTAGCGACGCAGGCTGAAAGGGGCGGATAGCGATGACGCGGCCTGGGGCCGCGTCATCGAAGGGGGTTTGCTGTTTGGCATCTGCTGCTGGATTACTCGGCGTCGAAATCTTCGATCTCTTTGCCCAGCGCTTCCATGATGGCACGCGCCTCGGCAGGGACGCTGTCCGGATGATCCTTGCGCAGATCTTCGTCGCAGGGCAGCGGCTGACCGGTGAAGGCGTGCAGGAAGGCTTCGCAGAGCAGCTCGCTGTTGGTCGCATGACGCAGGTTGTTCACCTGACGGCGGGTGCGCTCATCGGTCAACACCTTCAGCACCTTGAGCGGGATCGAGACGGTAATCTTCTTGACCTGTTCGCTCTTCTTGCCGTGCTCCGCGTAGGGGCTGACGTAGTCGCCGTTCCACTCTGTACCCATGATCCACCTGTTCTCGTTTAGCCGTGAGCGCGGATTTTAACCCTTAAGGAAATCAATGGCAATCCAACAGCAAAGCCATTTAGACGTCTGGAAGTGTTGACGGCCTTTTTAAGCTGGCGTAGTGTGGGTCACCATGAGCCCGCAATGGCGGGATGACGCGTGGCAGAAACAGCATGCCAGCGTGTGAAGAGACATCAAGGAGAGTGACATGACCCACAAGGCCACCCTGGCAGTGCGCACCGGGATTGAGACTGACCAGCAACACGGTGCCGTGGTGCCGCCCATCTACCTCTCCAGCAACTACACCTTTGCCGACTTTGGCGAGCCTCGTCAATACGATTATGCCCGCTCCGGCAACCCGACCCGCACCAATCTGGCGGACGCGCTGGCGGCGCTGGAAGGGGGCGCCGGCGCCGTGGTGACCGGTACCGGCATGGGGGCCGTCCATCTGGTCACCACCGCCCTGCTCAAGGTGGGGGATCTGCTGATCGCCCCCCACGACTGCTACGGCGGCACCTGGCGCCTGTTCGAGTACCTGGCGGCCAAGGGCCACTACCGGGTGCAGTTCGTCGATCAGGGGGATGCGGCGGCACTGGCCGAGGCACTGGCCCAGCAGCCGGCGCTGGTGTGGGTGGAGACCCCCTCCAACCCGCTGCTGCGGGTGGTGGACATCGCCGCCATCGCCGAGGCGTCCCACGCGGCGGGGGCCAAGGTGGCGGTGGACAACACCTTCCTCTCGCCGTTGCTGCAACAGCCGCTGGCGCTGGGGGCCGATCTGGTGGTGCATTCCACCACCAAGTACATCAACGGCCACTCCGACGTGGTGGGCGGGGTGGCGATCGCCAAGGAACCCGAGCTGGCCGACTCCCTGGTGTGGTGGGCCAACTGTCTGGGGCTCACCTCCGGGGCATTCGACTCCTACCTCACCCTGCGCGGTCTGCGCACCCTGGCCCCCAGGTTGCGCGCCCATCAGGAGAACACCGACCGCATCCTCGCCTTCCTGCAGCAGCAACCGCTGGTCAAACGCATCTATCACCCCAGCTTGCCGAGCCATCCGGGCCACGACATTGCGCGCCGTCAACAGTCCGGTTTCGGCGCCATGTTAAGTTTTGAGCTCGATTGCGGCGAGGCGGGCATTCGCGCCTTCCTGGCGGCCCTCACCCTCTTCTCGGTGGCCGAATCCCTCGGCGGGGTGGAGAGTCTGGTGGCCCATCCGGCCAGCATGACCCACAGGGCCATGACCCCGGCCGCCCAGCAGGCGGCAGGCATCAGCAGCCAGCTGCTGCGTCTGTCGGTCGGTATCGAACACGGTGAGGATCTGGTGGCCGATCTGGCCGCGGCGTTTGCACAAGCACAGCAGGTGGCGAAGTAATGGAACAGCAGCAACAAGGAGAGATCGCGGTGGCAACAGAAGCAGGCTTGAAGCGACGTCACGTCCACAAATTCGGTGGCAGCAGTCTGGCGGATCCGGTCTGTTACCGCCGGGTCGCCAGCATTCTCGAACAACAAGCCGAGCAGCAGGGGGGCGGGCGAGAGCTGGTGGTGGTCTCCGCCGCCGGCAAGACCACCAACCGGCTGATCCAGCTGGTGGAGCTGGCCGAAGCCGGCGATGAAGCCGCCGGTGAGGCCATCTCGGCCCTGCAGGCCTATCAGCAGAGCCTGATCGACGGCCTGCTGGAAGGGGAATTGCACCTCGAACTGAGCCAGCAGCTGGCTGACGATATGCAGCTCATCGCCAAGACCCTGGAGGGGCAGTTTGACCGCTTCGAGCGCAACGGCCTGCTCGCCTTTGGCGAGGTGTGGTCGGCGCGCCTGTTGGCGGCCCTGCTCACCAGTCGCGGCGACAAGGCCATCTGGCTCGATGCCCGCAGTTTCCTGCGCGCCGAGGATGGTGCCCTGGTCAAGGTGGATACCGCGCTCTCCAGCGAACTGCTCAAGGCGCGACTGGCCGAGCACGCCGGCCGCATCGTGGTGACCGGCTTTATCGCCGCCGACATGGAGGGACGATCCCTGCTGCTCGGCCGTAACGGCTCCGACTACAGCGCCAGCCTGTTGGCCCTGCTGGCGGACGGCGAATCCACCACCATCTGGAGCGACGTGGCCGGGGTCTACAGCGCCGACCCGCGCCGGGTGAAAGAAGCACGCCTGCTGGAGCGCCTGAGCCTCGCCGAGGCCAACGAGCTGGCCCGCCTCGGCTCCTCGGTGCTGCACTCGCGCACCCTGCAGCCGGTGGCCGACAGCCGCCAGCGCCTCACCCTGCGCTGCAGCTACAACCCGGACGAGGGTTGCACCCACATCCTGCGCCGTGCCCCCCGCTCCGGCGGCGCCCGCATCGTCTCCTCGGTGGATCAGATCGCCCTGATCGAACTCAAGGTGCTGCCGCAGACTGATTTTGAGCAGACAGTGGCAACCATCGAGGCTTATCTGGCCCGCCATCGCCTCAATCCGCTCACCCTGCAGCGCCAGCCTGATCGCCGGATCCTGCGCCTCGCCTACACCCTCGAGGTGGCGCAGGGGGCGTTCGAGTTGCTGCGCGACTTCCAGCTGCAGGGCAGCTTCACCGCTCTTATCCAGCGCGAAGGCTACAGCCTGGTGGCGCTGGTGGGTGCCGGCGTCACCGACAACGCCGAGCAGTGTCACCGCTTCTACCAGCTGCTGGCGGATCAGCCGCTGGAGTTCGTGCAGGTGGCCAAAGATGGCCTGAGCCTGGTGGCCGTGCTGCGCCAGGTGGTGCTGGAGCCGCTGCTGATCGCCCTGCACAGCGCCCTGTTCAGCCGCCCGAACCGGGTCGGCCTGGTGGTGTTCGGCAAGGGCAACATCGGCGGCCACTGGCTGAACCTCTATGCCCGCGAGAAGGCGCGGCTCGAGCATGAACTGAACCTGGCGCTCACCCTCTACGGGGTGTTCAGCTCGGAAGGGGGCCTGCTGGATGAAGAGGGGCTGGATCCGCTCAAGGTGCAGGACAATTTCAATCCCAAGCCGCTGATCTGGCCCGAGCTGCTGGCCCAGCTGGAGCAGCATGGCTTCGATACCCTGATCGCGCTGGACATGACCGCCAGCGAGACGGTGAGCCGCTACTACCCGGACTTCGCCCAGCTCGGCATTCACATCATCGCCGCCAACAAGTTTGCCGGCGCCGCCGACAGCGAGTTCTACCAGCGCATCAAGCAGACCTGCCGCGACCATCAGGTGCAGTGGCGCTACAACGCCACCGTGGGCGCCGGCCTGCCGATCCAGTCCAGCATCCAGATGCTGCGCCAGAGCGGCGACCGCATTCAGGGGGTCTCCGGCATCTTCTCCGGCACCCTATCCTGGCTGTTCCAGCAGTATGACGGCAGCCGCCCCTTCTCCGAGCTGGTGGACGAGGCGTGGCAGCACGGCCTGACCGAGCCGGATCCCCGCGAGGATCTCTCCGGCCAGGATGTGCGCCGCAAGCTGCTGATCCTGGCGCGGGAGGCGGGCTTCGAGCTCGACTCCGCCGACATCGAGCTGGAGAACCTGGTGCCCGTCTCCCTGCGCAAGGTGAGCACGGATCAGTTCATGGACAGGCTCAAGGAACTGGATGACCCGATCCAGACCGCCTTCGAGGGGGCGCGCCGGGTCGGCAAGGTGCTGCGCTATGTCGCCCGTTTCGAGCACGACGGCAAGGCGCGGGTTGGGCTGGAGGCGCTGGAGCCGCACCACCCGTTCGCCAACCTGCTGCCGTGCGACAACGTGTTTGCCATCGAGAGCGACAGCTATCGCACCAACCCGCTGGTCATCCAGGGGCCGGGCGCCGGCCGGGAAGTGACGGCCGCCGCCATCCAGTACGACCTCTGGCAGATCTGTGCCAGCCTGTAACAGCGGACAAGCCGTTCAGTCAAAGAGGCGCCAGTGGCGCCTCTTTTTATTGTTTAGCGGCAGGTTTTTAGGTCTACGGGCTGATTTCCCTATCCCGTAAGCGGCCCGTTTTTGAGCGTCTTCAACAGGTTGTTGGCAGGAGTCAGGTAATAACCGGACTTGCACAGGTAGCATGAACGGGCACTACTCCCGCACAGACTGGCCAAGAACGGGCACGGTATTGGTTTCCCCTCTTATTCGCTGAGGCGAGCCCGCTTGTTCAGGCTGCGAGACAGGATGTCGAGCGAGCAGCGCCGGGCCATGGACGGCCCGTCGGTGCGTGCCGTCGGACAAGCGGGTGAGACGAAGGAACCCGACGTAGTCGGGCGAAGAAGCGGGGGAGAAGACCTTTGGTGACTTTGGGTCTTTCCAAAGTCACTCGCCCCAGCCCGAAGGGCGGGCGAAACCCCTTCAAGACCGGCAGGCTTGCATCCACCATCCTCTAAAGCTGTAAAGTGGGCGATTGCCCCTGATAGCTAATCGACCCTGCGATTCCATGGCAACGCCTAACGACCAAGGATTCTCCGGCAGCATGGCTCCAGCGGGCCCTGTCGATATGACAAAGGGCGCCGAGGCGCCCTTTGTCATTGAGGGGAGCTTGATAGCCCCGACTATCAACCCGTGTTGCGCATACCTGCGGCGATGCCGGCGATGGTGACCATCAGCGCCTGATCCAGCTCGGGATGCAGGGTTTCCGGGTGGTTGCGCGAGCGGCCCAGCAGCTCGACCTGCAGCACGTTGAGCGGGTCTGTGTAGGGGTTGCGCAGCTTGATGGACTCCTTGATCCAGGGCTGGTCGTCGAGCAAGTCGCCCTGCGGGCGCAGCTCCAGCACCACTTGGATGGAGTCGGCAAGCTCCTGACGCAGCTGTTTGCCGAGGCCCCACAGCTCTTTGGGCACCAGCCGGGTGTCGTAGTACTCGGCCAGCCAGACGTCAGCCTTGAGGAACACCATCTCCAGCATCTCGAGGCGGGTGCGGAAGAAGGGCCACTGACGGCTCATCTCTTCCAGTACGCCCTTCTGGCCGTCGGCGATGGCTTGCTGCAGCCCCTTGTGGGCGCCGAGCCAGGCCGGCAGCATCAGCCGGTTCTGGGTCCAGGCGAAGATCCAGGGGATGGCGCGCAGGCTCTCGACCCCGCCGTTGGGTTTGCGCTTGGAGGGGCGTGAGCCGAGCGGCAGCTTGCCGAGCTCCATCTCCGGGGTGGCGGCGCGGAAGTAGGGCACGAAGTCCGGATGACCGCGCACGATACTGCGGTAGTGATCGCAGGAGACAGAGGCCAGCTGCTCCATCACGGCGCGCCAGCACTCCTTGGGCTTGGGCGGCGGCAGCAGGTTCCCCTCCAGCACGGCGCTGGTGTAGAGGTTGAGGCTCTGGATGGCCACCTTCGGCAGGCCGAACTTGAAGCGGATCATCTCGCCCTGTTCAGTCACCCGCAGGCCACCGCGCAGGGATCCCGGCGGTTGCGACAGAATGGCCTGATGGGCAGGTGCACCACCACGGCCCACGGTACCGCCACGGCCATGGAACAGGGTGAGACGCAGATTGTTGGCCTCGGCCAGTGCCACCAGGGATTCCATGGCGGCGTACTGGGCCCAGCCGGCGGCCATCATGCCCGCGTCCTTGGCAGAGTCGGAGTAGCCGATCATCACGTACTGACGGCCCTGGATGTAGCCGCGATACCAGTCCACCGACAGCAGGCGCTCCATCACGGCGGTGCCCGCCATCAGGTCTTCCTGGGTCTCGAACAGCGGGGCGACCGGCATGCGGAACTTGCAGCCGGCCTCTTTGAGCAACAGCTGCACCGCCAGCACGTCGGACGGTGCGCCAGCCATGGAGATGATGTAGATGCCGAACGCATCGGGATCGTGCTGGGCGATGACCTTGCAGGTATCCAGGGTCTCGCGGGTCTCGTCGCTCGGCGCCCAGTCGCTCGGGATGAGCGGGCGGCGGGAGTTGAGTTCGTTGAGCAGGAAGGCCTGCTTGTCATCCTCGCTCCACTCGGCGTAGTCGCCCATGCCGAGGTAGCGGGTCAGCTCGGAGAAGACCTGGCCGTGACGCTCGCCATCCTGACGGATGTCCAGCTTGACCAGGTGGATGCCGAAGCAGGCCAGCTTGCGCAGCACGTCAAGCAGCATGCCGTCGGCGATGTTGCCCATGCCGCAGGCGTGCAGAGAGTGGTAGCAGAGCTCCAGCGGCTCGCGCAGCTGGGCGGTGGTCTTGACCAGATCCCGGCTCTCGCTCGCCTGGCCCTGCACCTTGGCGGTCAGGAACTCCTGGGTCTCGCGCAGCTGTTCGCGCAGCTCGCGTACCAGGGCGCGGTAAGGCTCGGGGTGATCGCCGACTCGCTCGCGCACGGCGTCGGTGCAGTCGGACATGGAGAGCTCGGAGGTGAGCTCCTTGATGTCCTTGTAGAACAGGCTCACCGCCATCCAGCGGCCCAGCTCCAGCACTTCGGCGGTCACCTTGGCGGTGACGAAGGGGTTGCCGTCGCGGTCACCGCCCATCCAGGAGGTGAACTTGACCGGCGCGGCATCCAGCGGCAGCCGCACACCCAGGTGGTGTTGCAGCCGCTCGTCCAGATTGCGCATGAATTCGGGGATGGCCGGCCACAGGCTGTTTTCCACCACGGCGAAGCCCCACTTGGCCTCGTCCACCGGGGTCGGGCGCTGTTCGCGGATCTCGTTGGTGTGCCAGGCCTGGTTGACCAGCTGTTCGATGCGATTGAGGATCTTGTCCCGCTCGCGGGGCAGCAGATCGGAGAGTTCCAGCGCCTCGAGGCAGTCGTTGAGCTGCACGTGCTTGTGGATCAGGGTGCGACGGGTCACCTCGGTGGGGTGGGCGGTCAGCACCAGATCGATGTCCAGCTCGCGCACGGCCTGGATGATGGCCTCCTGCGACAGGTTGGAGGCTTTCAGCTTGTCGAACATCTGCTCCAGCGGATCCGGTGTGCAGACCTGCTCTTCGCAGCGACGGGAGATGGTGTGGAACTGTTCGGCCACGTTGGCCAGGTTGAGGAACTGGCTGAAGGCGCGGGCCACCGGCAGCAGCTCGTCGTCGCTCAGGTTGCGCAGGGTGTCGAGCAGACGTTCCCGGTCCGTCTCATTGCCTTTGCGGGAGGATTTGGCCAGCTGGCGAATGGTTTCGATCTTGTCGAGGAAGGCCTGTCCCTGATGATCCTTGATGGACTTGCCCAGCAGTTGACCCAGCATGCCTACGTTGGCGCGTAGTGCGGCGTACTTTTCGTTCATTCCACATCCTTATCTTGTTGGTGCCTGACACCCATCCGGGGTGCGAGACGACCTCACTTATTGTTGTGCGATTACAACATATGCTCCGTCATCTTAGGGTGACAATCTACCCAGATTGTCTGCGCAAGGTCAAATAACAGGCCGATTCAGAACATGTATTTCCATCACCTGTCCCGAGGTGCGATGTCATGTAACTTACTTACATTCCCGTCAGTTCAGAGGCAGAAACGGCGGATCAGGTGCTGCAATACGCTGGTGGTCGGTTTGACGAACGACAGATCGAGATATTCGTCCGGCTGGTGGGCCTGAGCGATGTGGCCGGGGCCCAGCACTATGGTTTCACAACCGAGCTGCTGGATGAAGGGGGCCTCGGTGCAATAGTTCACGGATTCGGCGGCCCGACCGCTGGCCCGCTCGGCCTCGCGCACCAGCTCCGAGCCATCGGCGCAGGCATAGGCAGGGATCGGCTCGTGCAGGTGTTGCAGATGCAGGCAGCCCGGCTGGTGGATCTCGATGGGGGAGAGCGCTTCTTTGAGCATGCCCATCAGCTCGTCTGGGCCCACCTGCGGGGTGGGACGCATGTCGATGTGCAGTTCGCAGCAACCGCAGATACGGTTCGGGCTGTCGCCCCCCTGGATGTAGCCGAGGTTCAGGGTCGGCTGCGGCACGGCGAATCTGTGGTCGGCGTACTTCTCCTTCAGGCTGTGCTGCAGCTTGAGCACCTGGCCCATGGCCTGGTGCATGATCTCCAGCGCGTTGACGCCGTTGGCGGGATCCGAGCTGTGACCGCTCTTGCCGGTAATGCGGATGGCTTCTGACATGTGCCCCTTGTGGGCCACCACCGGCACCAGTCCGGTCGGCTCGCCAATCACCGCGTAGTCGGGTTTCAGCTCAGCCGCGGCGGCGATGGCGCGGGCCCCCGCCATGGTGGTCTCTTCATCGGCGGTAGCCAGGATGCGCAGCGGCTTGTTGAGGGTCTTGAGATCGATCTGCTTGAGCGCCTCGACGATAAAGGCGAAGAAGCCCTTCATGTCGATGGTTCCGAGGCCATAGAGGCGGTTGCCCTCTTCGGTCACCTTGAAGGGATCCTTGCGCCAGGCGCCCTCATCGAACGGCACCGTATCGGTGTGGCCCGCCAGCAGCAGCCCCCCTTCACCCTGACCTATCGTCGCCACCAGATTGAACTTGCCCGGCAGATCGGGCAGGGCGGTCACCTCGCACTGGAAGCCGAGCTGACCGAACCAGTCGGCCAGCAGCCGGATCACCGCCTCATTGCTCTGATCCCAGCGGGGATCCGTGCTGCTGATGGACGGAATCGCAATAATATTCTTGTAGAGTGAAAAAAAATCCAGATTGGCCACCTGCTCCTCCTTGCTTCCCCGGAATGTTTCTGTTAGAAAATACAAATGCAAAGTGAGTGCATGAATATTCTGTAAGTTTGCCTGAATACGTGGCTCATCGACAAGGCTTCTAGTTGTAAGGGAAAGTTAATGTTCTGTCACCTGATCTATAACCGACGACACACACCCGCCTGAATTGCCCCTCCGCACTCGTGCATGGGGCATCGAACCCCCTTGTGCACCGCAGCACCATGCTGTGAATCTCGAACTCTGACTTGGAATACTCAACATGCTTAACACCGTTATCGTCGGTGCCAGTGGCTACGCGGGAGCCGAGCTGGCCGCCCTGGTCCAGAACCATCCACAACTCAAGCTGTTCGGCCTCTATGTTTCCGCCGGCAGCCAGGACGCCCACAAGCGTTTCTCTTCTCTGCACCCCCAGTGGGTCGGTGCGCTGGATCAGCCGCTGCTGCCGCTGGACGAGGATGGCATGACCCGGATCCTGACCCAGGCCGATCTGGTGCTGCTGGCCACCGCTCACGAGGTGAGCGCCGAGCTTGCGCCGAAGTTTCTCGCCAAGGGGCTGCCGGTGTTCGATCTCTCCGGTGCTTTCCGGGTCAGGGATCAGCAGTTCTACGCCTCCTACTACGGCTTCACCCATGAGAGCGAGCAGTGGCTGGATCAGGCCGCCTACGGCCTGGCCGAGTGGAATGCCGAAGCGGTCAAGGCGGCCCAGCTGATTGCCGTGCCCGGTTGCTACCCGACCGCCTCCCTGTGCGCCCTCAAGCCGCTGCAGCAGGCCGGTCTCATCGCCAAGGGGTGGCAGCCCATCATCAACGCCGTCTCCGGGGTCTCCGGTGCCGGTCGCAAGGCGGCCATCAACACCAGCTTCTGCGAGGTGAGCCTCAACCCCTACGGCACCTTCAATCACAGGCACCAGCCGGAGATCAGCCATCACCTCGGCAAGGAGGTGCTGTTCCAGCCTCACCTTGGCAACTATGTGCGCGGCATCCTGGCCACCATCTATGTACAGCTGGCAGACGGCGTGACGCCGACCCAGGTGGATCAGGCCTACCTCAAGGCCTACGAGGGCAAGCCGCTGGTGCGTCTGACCGGCCAGATGCCCTCCATTCGCGGTGTTGCGGGCACCCCGTATTGCGACCTTGCCTGGCAACAGCAGGGCAACATGCTGGTGGTGGTATCCGCCATCGACAACCTGCTCAAGGGCGCCGCCTCCCAGGCCATACAGTGCATAAATATCAAATTCGGATTTGAACCGGCCACCGGCCTGATTTAAGGACTCAAGGAAGGATCGCAACGATGAACAAGCAGACTCTGGTAATCAAGTTGGGCGGCGCACTGATCGAGAACGACGAGGCGTTGACCGCCCTGTTCGCCACCCTCAAAAGCTTTCTGGACGAGCAGCACAGACCCCTGGTGCTGGTGCACGGCGGCGGCTGCCTGGTGGATGACCTGCTCAAGGGGCTGGGTCTCACCTCCACCAAGAAGAACGGTCTGCGGGTGACCCCGTTCGAGCAGATCCCGTTTATCGCCGGCGCACTGGCCGGTACCGCCAACAAGCAGATGATGGCCAAGGCCATCGCCACCGGCATCCCGGCGGTGGGGCTCTGTCTGGCGGATGGCGGTCTGTGCCAGGTGAGCCAGCTCGACCCGGCACTCGGCGCGGTCGGTGACTGCCAGCCGGGCAACCCGGCACTGGTGGCGGGGATCCTCGCTCAGGGCTTCCTGCCGGTGGTGAGCTCCATCGGCATCACCGCCGATGGCCAGCTGATGAACGTCAACGCGGATCAGGCGGCCACCGCCATTGCCGAGGCCCTCGGCGCCGATCTGGTGATGCTGTCGGACGTGAGCGGCATCCTGGATGGCAAGGGCAAGCTGGTGCCCCAGCTCGACAAAGTGACCGCGCTGGATCTGATGGAGAAGGGGGTGATCAGCGACGGCATGGCGGTCAAGGTGAAAGCCGCCCTGCATGCCGCCGAGACCCTGGGCAAACCGGTCTGTGTCGCCAGCTGGCGCTACCCGGATCAGCTGCTCAAGTTGCTGGCCGGCGGTGCGGTTGGCACCCAGGTCTCTCTCTGATCTCTACCGGAACAAGGAACATCCGATGCAACATCTTCTGAAAGACAGCGACTTGAGCAAGGCCCAGATCGAGGCGCTGATCGCCCTGGGCAAATCGGTCAAGGCCGATCCGAAAAAGTACGGCCAGGCACTGGCGGGCAAGAGCGTGGTGACCCTGTTCGAGAAACCCTCCCTGCGCACCCGGGTCACCTTCGACATCGGCATCGCCAAACTGGGCGGCCACAGCGTCTATCTGGATCAGCAGAACGGCGCGCTCGGCAAGCGCGAATCGGTGAAGGATTTCGCCGCCAACCTGTCGCGCTGGTGCGACGCCATCGTCGCCCGGGTGTTCGATCACCAGACCCTGGTCGAGCTGGCGGAGCACGGCACTGTGCCGGTGGTGAACAGCCTGTGCAACCTCTACCACCCCTGTCAGGGGCTGGCGGACTTCATGACCATCAGCGAGCACTACGGGGATCTGTCCAAGGTGAAGCTGGCTTATCTCGGCGATGGCAACAACGTCAGCCACTCCCTGCTGCTGCTGGGGGCGACGCTGGGCACCGACGTGACCCTGGTCTGCCCGAAAGGCCACGGCCCGGATACCCAGATCTTCCTGCAGGCCCAGGCGCTGGCGGCCCAGTCCGGTGCGACCATCCACATCAGCGACGACGTGGCCGCCATCGAAGGGTTTGATGTGGCCTACACGGATACCTGGGTCTCCATGGGTGACAACACGCCAATGGAGCAGGTAAAAGATATCTTTATGCCTTATCAGATCAACCAGGCCCTGCTCGACCGCACCGGCATCCAGCATGTGCTGCACTGCCAGCCGGCGCACCGGGAGCTGGAGATCACCTCTCAGGTCATGGACGGGCCTGGCTCCCTCATCATGGACGAGGCTGAAAATCGGATGCATATCCAGAACGCCGTGCTGCTGACCCTGCTTGGGCACAAATAACGGCAACCGACCCCAAATCACACCCTTTTATCGAATCATCATGGAGAGAAGTAAATGAGCGGAATCAACAAGATCGTACTGGCTTACTCGGGCGGACTGGATACCTCGGCCATCATTCCCTGGCTGAAGGAAAACTATGACGCGGAGATCATCGCCTTCGTCGCCGACGTCGGTCAGGAGCGTGACGATCTGGAAGGGATCGAGCAAAAAGCCATCGCCTCCGGCGCCACCAAGTGCATCGTCAAGGATCTGCGGGAAGAGTTCGTCAAAGAGTACGTCTACCCGACCCTGAAGACCGGCGCCGTCTATGAGGGCACCTACCTGCTGGGTACCTCCATGGCCCGTCCGGTGATCGCCAAGGCGATGGTCGAGGCGGCACTGGCGGAAGGGGCCGATGCCATCTCTCACGGTTGCACCGGCAAGGGCAACGATCAGGTGCGTTTCGAAGGTGCGGTGGCCGCGCTGGCGCCCCAGCTGAAAGTGATCGCCCCCTGGCGTCTTTGGGACATGCGTTCCCGGGAAGATCTGCTGGCCTACCTGGAAGCCCGTCAGATCCCCTGCAAGGCGACCCTGAAGAAGATCTACAGTCGCGATGCCAACGCCTGGCACATCTCCACCGAGGGTGGCGAGCTGGAGAGCACCTGGAACGAGCCGTCCGAAGCGGTCTGGCAGTGGACCGTTTCCGCCGAACAGGCACCGGATCAGCCGGAGTACGTCAAGCTGACCGTGGCCCAGGGTGAAGTGGTGGCCGTTGACGACCAGCCGCTCAGCCCGCACCAGATCCTGATGACCCTGAACGAGCGTGCTGGCAAGCACGGCGTGGGCCGTATCGACATCACCGAAAACCGGATGGTGGGCATGAAGTCCCGTGGTTGCTACGAGACCCCGGGCGGTACCGTGATGGTCGCCGCGCTGCGCGCCGTGGAAGAGCTGGTACTGGATCGCCCGACCCGCGCCTGGCGGGAGAAGCTGGGTGCCGAGTTCTCCCACCTGGTCTATGACGGTCGCTGGTTCACCCCGCTGTGCAAGGCCATTGTCGCTTCTGCCAACGCCATCGCCGAAGATCTCGACGGTGAAGTGGTGCTGAAGATGTACAAGGGTCAGGTCACCGCGGTGCAGAAGAAGTCGCCGAACAGCCTCTACTCCGAAGACTTCGCCACCTTCGGCGCCGACGAAGTATACGACCAGAGCCACGCAGAAGGCTTTATCCGTCTCTACACCCTGGCCAGCCGGATCCGCGCCATGAAGGAGCAGCATCAGGCCATCGGTGGTGATCATACCCACGGCTAACCGATAAAGAGAGGGGGAGAAATCCCCCTTAATTTTTTGATACGGGGGTACTAGATGACCGAAGAGAAATTCAAGACTGTTAGCGATTATCTGCAAGAGAGTTTTCCTGAGGTTGGTGAGCCAACCTGTGAGCAGATTTACACCACAGGAAACTATTTGTTCAAAATCAAGTCGGGAAAGAAAAATCTTCTATTAGAGATTACCGAGTGTTGGTTAGAAGAGCATCCAGCTCCAAAAATACGTGAGCATCTCAAATGCTACAAAATTGCAGATATGATGCGTGAGCATCCCGACAAAATTGTTGTGATTAGTACTACCGGGATCACGACTAGAGACAAGCAATAAGCAAGCTGTATGTAAACAGCTGCAGTAATACAAGGAGAGCAGTATGGCACTTTGGGGTGGACGCTTCAGTCAGGGAGCCGATAGCCGGTTCAAGCAGTTCAACGATTCGCTGCGGTTCGATTACCGGCTGGCGGAGCAGGATATTCAGGGCTCCATGGCCTGGGCCAAAGCGCTGGTGAAAGTGGGTGTATTGACTGCCGATGAGCAGGGCAAGCTGCAGCAGGCGATGGAAGTACTGCTCGCCTCGGTGCAGCAGGATCCCCAGCAGATCCTGAGCTCGGATGCCGAAGACATCCACTCCTGGGTCGAGAGCCAGCTTATCGCCGCCGTCGGCGATCTTGGCAAGAAGCTGCACACCGGCCGCTCGCGCAATGATCAGGTCGCCACCGACCTCAAACTCTGGTGCAAGGCGCAGGGTGAGCTGCTGCTCGGCTCCATCACCGCCCTGCAACAGGGGCTGGTGGCCTCCGCCCGCGCCAATCAGGCCGCCGTGCTGCCGGGGTACACCCACCTGCAGCGGGCCCAGCCGGTCACCTACGCCCACTGGGCGCTGGCCTATGTGGAGATGCTGGAGCGGGATTACTCTCGGCTGCTGGATGCCCTCAAACGCCTCGACACCAGCCCGCTCGGCTGCGGCGCCTTGGCGGGCACCGCCTACGCCATCGACCGTGAAGCGCTGGCGCTCGACATGGGCTTTGCCGGTGCCACCCGCAACAGCCTGGATTCGGTCTCCGATCGGGATCACGTGGTGGAGCTGATGCACGTGGCATCCCTCTCCATGACCCACCTGTCGCGCTTTGCCGAAGACCTCATCTTCTACAACACCGGCGAGGCGGGCTTTGTCGAGCTCTCCGATGCAGTCACCTCCGGCTCGTCGCTGATGCCGCAGAAGAAGAACCCGGATGCGCTGGAGCTGATCCGTGGCAAGACCGGCCGGGTGGTCGGCGCCCAGCTGGGCATGCTGATGAGCCTCAAGGCGCTGCCGCTGGCCTACAACAAGGACATGCAGGAAGACAAAGAGGGGCTGTTCGATGCCCTCGACACCTGGCACGACTGCCTCGACATGGCGGCGCTGGTGCTGATCGATCTGAAGGTCAATGGCGAGCGCACCATGGCGGCGGCTCAGGGCGGCTACGCCAACGCCACCGAGCTGGCAGATTATCTGGTGGCCAAGGGGATCCCGTTCCGCGAGGCGCACCATATCGTCGGCGAGACCGTGGTCTACGCGATCCAGATGAAGAAGCCGCTGGAAGAGCTCTCCCTCACTGAGTTCCAGCGCTTCAGCCCCGTGGTGGGGGAGGATGTCTACCCGAACCTGGAGCTGGAGGCGACCCTGGCCAAGCGAGTTGCCAAGGGCGGCGTCGCCCGCGAGCAGATAGAGGCAGCCCTCACTGCCGCCGAACAGTGGCTGGCCAAACGCGCCTAAGCGCACAGGAACATCAAGAGAGGGCGTCAGCCCTCTTTTTTATGTCGGCTTATCAGCCTGTTTCGCTTGCCCCGAGGGCGGCAAAGCGGGCATAAATCCCTGACCAGGCTGAATGGAACTCAGCGCCAACCAGAAGGAACCTGCATGTACTTGCCACTCCATTTTGCCGTCACCGACTCCGAGACTCTGCACCAGCTGATCCGAGCATATCCGCTGGGGGCTCTGATCACCCATGGTGAAGGGGGGCTGGATGCCAACCACCTGCCGTTCGAATTCGATGCTGGAGCAGGGGAACATGGCGTCCTGCGTGCCCATGTTGCCCGCAACAATCCACTCTGGCAGGAAGTGAAAGACGGCGACGAGGTGCTGGTGATCTTCAAGGCTGCAGATGGCTACATCTCTCCCAGCTGGTATCCGGGCAAGCAGGAGCATCACAAGCTGGTGCCAACCTGGAACTACAGCGTGGTGCATGCTCATGGTCGCATCCAGATCCGCGACGATGCCCGCTTCGTGCGCCGGCTGCTGGCAAATCTGACTCGTCATCATGAGGCCGGAGAACCGACTCCATGGAAGATGGCTGATGCGCCGCGAGACTATCTCGAGGCCATGGTGCAGGCGGTCGTCGGCATTGAAATCGAGATAACCGGGCTGGTCGGCAAGTTCAAGCTGGGTCAGAACAAGGAGGCGGCGGATCGCCTGGGCGCAGCCAATTCCCTGCAGGAGCGCGGACAGAGCGCGCTGGCAGAGGCGATGCTGAGTCCACCGCCTTCACTACCCTAGCGTGGCATCATGGGATCCGGCCCGGCAAAAACGGCAACCAGGAGGTTGCCGTTTTTTATTGCTCACCGCCGTTCACGCACTGGCATTGAGCAGCTTGCCGACGCCTTCCCCCTTGCCATTGGGCAGGGTCTGCTTGAAGGCGAAGAGCAGCTGATCGAGGCTGAGGTCGCTGTTGCCAAGTGAGCCCTTGAGGGTGTCCAGCTCGCCCTGCAGTGCGTCGAGGCGGGTGCTCTGGGTGCCGTTTGCCAGCTGGGTGCGGGCGGCGTCGATGGCCTGGGGCAGCGACTGGCCCGAGTACTCTTGGCCCAGGGTCTGCATCAGCGCCCCCATGAAGTGGTTGATGGCGGGGCGGTTTTGCTCGCTGTTTGCCTCCTTGACGCCGAGGCGCTGGAACAGGCTCTGCACCGTGGGGGCGAGCCGCTCTTCCTGCACGGGGGGCTCGGTCTGGGCCGGTGGCGTGCTGTCCCCAAGCAGCTTGCTGCCGAGCTTGAGGGCGAGGGAGGCGAGGGGAAGCAGGGTGCCGATGGCGATCATGATGTCACTCTCCGTACTACTGATGTCATGACGGAGCAGGGAACGGGCCAATTTGGCGAAAATTTAGTCTTAGAGTGGCAGGGGACTGATCCTGCTGTGAATTTAGTTTTGGCCAGGCAGAGGGCGGGCGAGTGCGAGAGAGGGCGGCGGCAAACCCTTGCAGCCCGGGGGCTGGCGGTTTGCCACCCGGCTTGCCGGATCAGAGCTCCTTGAACGGGCGGCTCTTCTCCTCCTCGATGACGATGGCCTCCAGATTGGCGATGCGCTCCTGCAGCTCGTTGATGAGCATGTCCTGCTTGCCGAGACGATCGGTGATGCGGGCATCCCCCAACTGGTAGCGGGCCCGCTTGCTGAGAAAGCCGAACAGAGCGCTGATGAAGACGATCAGCACGATACCGGTCCACATGGTCATGAATGACTCCTTGCCGATGAACAAACGAGAAAACAACCTTGTTGCCATCTGTTGTCTCATACCCGATTGCCGGCTGCAATGGCCGGCAAGGGGGTAGACGGGAATGTCGAGGGGCTGTTTTGCCCGCGTCAGACCGTCTGCCAGAGCGGACGGCCGAGCCAGAGCCCCCACAGGGTCAGGTGCAGCAGCACGATGAACCAGAATACCCTGCGATAACTCCCCTTCTGGGTCTTGTGGCGCAGCCAGTGGCGGGCCAGCAGGGCGCCGGGCCAGCCGCCGAACAGCTCGAGCAGGTGGAGCCGGGACTCGGGGATGCGCCAGCCGCCGCGCACCGCCTGGCGCTTGTCGTGGGCGTAGGCCAGCATCGTCAGCAGACTCATTGTGGTGATGATGGCCAGCGGCCACCAGTTGGCGTCGGCCAGGCCGAGCCAGGCGGTCCACAGCAGGGGGAGCAGGGCGAGCCAGATCACAGGGCCAGCTCCCAGCCGCGGGGGGCGTCCGGGCTCAGGCTGCGGATCACGCGCGCCGGGTTGCCCACCGCCACCGAGTCGGCCGGGATGTCGCGGGTGACCACGGCGCCGGCCCCTATGATGGAACGGGGTCCTATGGTGACGCCGGGGCAGATGATGGCGCCACCGCCAATCCAGCAGTCATCGCCGATCCGCACCGGCTTGTTGTAGGCGGTCCAGTTGCGTCGTTCCAGATAGTCCATGGTGTGGGTGGCGGTGTAGATCTGCACGTTGGGGGCCAGCAGCACATGGCTGCCGATGTGCACCTCGCCCACGTCGAGAATGGTGATGTTGAAGTTGAAGAAGGTCTTCTCGCCGATGTGGATGTTGCGGCCGAATTCGCAGGTGAAGGGAGTGCTGATCCAGCAGGAGTCGGGGCAGTGGCCGAACAGCTCACCGCACAGGCGCTGGCGCAGGGCTTGGTCACCGGCCGGGGAGGCGTTGAGTTGTGCCAGCAGCGCCTGACCGCGGATCCGGTCGTTCGCTATCTCCTCGCTCTGGCTGTCCAGGGCGCCGCCCGCCAGTACCTTGTCCCAATCGCTTGCCATGCTACCGCTCCTCTCATGTGCCAAGAGGAGCCAGTATACGCGAGCACTTTGGCGGCGTCAGGCTGTCACTTGCTGCAAGATCAGGCGCCGGGCCAGATCAGCGGCAGGATCAGCAGGGCCGAGACGAAGTAGGGCAACAGCACCCGCAGCCCCAGCCGGCGGCCGCCGATCCCCAGGGCCAGCAGCCCCTTCACCAGCGAGTTGACCAGCCCGGCCAGCAGGATGCCGCGGGCCGCCACCTCCAGCGCCAGCTCCTTGTGGGAGAGCTGGGAGAGCGACAAGGTGATGGCGTCCACGTCGGTGATGCCGGAGACCAGCGACAGCAGATAGACCCCGGAGTTGCCCACCTTGTTCTGCAGCAGGGTGGCCATGAAGCCGATCAGCGCCAGCAGCAGGCCGAACTTGATGGCGGTGGCGAGATCGAGCGGGTTGCTGGTCTGGGGTTGCACCGGGCCGTCGGTCAGCTCCTCGCGTTGGCGCCAGAACCAGAAGGCGAAGCCGTAGACGGTGGCCGCCAGCAGCAGCAGGGGCGCCGCCAGGCGCATCGCCAGCTCGTTGTGGATGAGCAGCACCAGCACCAGCAGTCGCAGCCACATGGTGGCTCCCGCCAGCAGGATGCCGGTGGCCAGCAGCCGCTCCAGCCCCCCCTGCTCCTTGTTGAGACGGGCAAACTGCAGGGTGAGGGCGGTGGAGGAGGCGAGCCCGGCCAGCATGCTGGTGAGCACCAGCCCGGCGCGGGTGCCGAGCAGGCGCACCGCGAAGTGGCCGCAAAACGAGATGCCGGCGATCACCACCACCATCAGCCAGATCTTGAAGGGGTTGAAGGCATCGAGCGGGCCCATCTCCTCGTTGGGCAGCACCGGCAGCAGCACCAGGGAGATGAGCAAAAAGCGCAGGGTGGCGTGAAATTCGGTCTCGCTCAGAAACAGCATCCCCTGCTGGATCTTGCCCTTGAGCCCCATCAGCAGCGCCGCCAGCACGGCGCAGGCCACTGCCTCGCTCGGGCTCAGCAGCACCGACATCAGCCCCAGCAGATAGGTGAGCAGCATGGCCACCGAGCTGGTGAGGCCGAACTCCCCCTGCCAGCGCTGGGCCAGCCAGACCGAGAGGCCGCAACCAATCACCACCGCCAGCAGGCCGAGCAGCGGCAGCCAGGGGCCCAGGGTGGGCAGCAGCAGGGCGCAGACCCCGCCGAGCAGGCCGATGAGGCCGTAGGTCCGCATCCCGGCGATGCGTTGGTTGTCCCCCAGCTGGCGCACCTGCCAGCCGCGCTCCAGCCCTATGATGAGGCCGATGGCCAGCGACACCAGGGCGCCATTGACGGGTTCTGCGTTGATCCACATAACGACTTCCTGTTCGTCATCTGCCTGCCTTGTTTCCATGATGGCACAGCCGGCACCGGGCCAGCGCGGCCTGGCTCACAGAGTGCGCGAATGGCGCCTGTGGCCTCCTGATATGAGCAAATGAGATAAGCAAAGCGTTATTTCTTGGTTCTCGGCATAACAAGCCCGCGGCATGCTGAATTCAACCCAACGAGATATGGAGTATCCCCATGAAACTGCGAACGACCGCCCTGACCCTGCTCTCCCTGCTGGCCCTCGGTCAGGCCAATGCCGCCGAGATCCGCTTGCTCAACGTCTCCTACGATCCGACCCGCGAACTGTTCCAGGAGTACAACGGCGCCTTCGCCAGGGAGTGGAAGGCGAAGACCGGCGACGATGTGGTGGTCAGCCAGTCCCATGGTGGCTCCGGCAAGCAGGCGCGCGCCGTGGTGGACGGGCTGGAGGCGGACGTGGTGTCGCTGGCGCTGGCCTACGACGTCAATGCCGTGGCCAGGCAGGGGCTGATTGGCGCCGACTGGCAGAGCCGGCTGGCCAACAATGCGGCGCCCTACACCTCCACCATCGTCTTCCTGGTGCGCAAGGACAATCCCAAGCAGATCAAGGACTGGGATGATCTGGTGCGCAAGGACGTGGCCATCGTCACCCCCAACCCCAAGACCTCCGGCGGGGCGCGCTGGAACTACCTGGCTGCCTGGGGCTACGCCCTGAAGAAGAGCGGCAGCGAGGAGGGGGCCAAGCAGTTCGTCGGCGATCTCTACAAGAACGTGAAGGTGCTGGACTCCGGCGCCCGCGGTGCCACCACCAGCTTCATCGAGCGCGGCCTCGGCGATGTGCTGCTGGCCTGGGAGAACGAAGCCCTGTTGGTGCTGGGTCAGCCCGGCAATCGTGACAAGTTCGAGCTGGTGGTGCCGTCGGTCTCCATCCTGGCCGAGCCGCCGGTGGCGGTGGTGGACAAGGTGGCCAGGAAGCACGGCACCGAGGCGGTGGCCAAGGCTTACCTCGACTACCTCTATTCCGACGAGGGGCAGCGCATCGTCGCCAAATATCACTATCGCCCCAGCAACCCGGCGATCCTGAAGGAGACCGCAGCCCAGTTCCCGCAGCTGACCCTGTTCACCGTCAAGGATCTGGAAGGGGACTGGGACAAGGCGCAGAAGAAGCACTTCGCCCAGGGTGCCCTGTTTGACCAGATCTACCAGCCGGGCCGCTGAGCGGCCGGCCATCGTCAACTGAACTGGCCCCTGTGCCAGCTGATAGGAGCACCAAGATGAACAAGATCCTCCTGGTTCCCGGTCTGCACAACAGCGGGCCGGATCACTGGCAGAGCCGCTGGCACCAACAATTCCCCCACTGGCAGCGTATGGTGGGGCTGCCGTGGGATCGGCCCGACCTCACGGTCTGGAGCGCCAAGCTGGCGAGCAAGCTCAAAAGCCGGCGCGAGCGGGCTCACCTGGTGGCCCACTCCTTCGGCGCGCTGGCAGCCATCACGGCGGCGCGCCGGCAGCCCGACAAGGTGGCCTCGCTGTTTATCGTGGCGCCGGCGGATCCGGCCCGCTTCGGCTTGCCAGACGAGCTGCTGGCAGGATCGCTCAAGGTGTCGGCCCAGCTGGTGGCCAGCCGCAACGATCCCTGGATGAGCTTCGAGCGGGCCGAATACTGGAGCCGGCAGTGGCAGGTGCCGCTGTTTGATGCCGGCGAGGTGGGCCACCTCAATGCCCAGTCCGGCCACGGCGACTGGCACCAGGGGCTCAACCTGCTCGGCACCCTCTATCGGCGGGCCGAGATGGTGGTGGCGCCGACGCCGGCGGTGTGGGAGCGGCGGGCGGCCTTGAGTTTTCGCTAAGCGGCGAGCGTTGATCTTACAGGTTTGGAACAGAGAAGGAGGGCAGGCAGCCGACATCACGACAGTCTGATTTGGATAGCTTGGTACATTGCACGACGCTCCATTTTTAGGTCTTTTATTTATATAAAAGACTTTTTTTTCATTTTATGGCTCTAAAAGCCTTGTATGTCGTTGTTAGATAAAAAAGTGCTTAGCAAAGGCGTTATTGGTGTTTGTTGCCCCTGACAGGAGTGCGCAGAATCGCTGTATCTAATGTTTTTCATAACAAACGGATGCGTTATGCGATTTGGTTCTTACTCCGTGCTGCCGGGCTTCGGCCCGACCCTCGGCTTCAGCCTGCTCTATCTGGGCGTGCTGGTGCTGCTGCCGCTCTCGGCGCTGGTGCTGTTCGCGGTGAACAATCTGACCCTGGCCGAGTTCTGGCAGGTGATAGGTTCGCCGCGGGTGCTCGCCTCCTTTCGTCTGAGCTTCGGGGCCGCCCTGGTGGCGGCGCTGCTCAACGCCCTGTTCGGCCTGATCCTGGCCTGGGTGCTGGTGCGTTATACCTTCCCCGGCCGCCGACTGGTGGATGCCCTGATCGATCTGCCGTTCGCCATGCCCACCGCCGTCTCCGGCATCGCCCTGTGCGCCATCTTTGCCCCCAACGGCTGGATCGGGCAGTGGGTCGCCCCGTTTGGCATCGAGCTCGCCTACAACCCCATCGGCGTGGTGATCGCGCTCACCTTCATCGGGTTGCCGTTTGTGGTGCGCACCCTGCAGCCGGTGCTGCGGGAAGCCGAGACCGAGCAGGAGGAGGCCGCCGCCAGTCTGGGCGCCGATCGCTGGCAGACCTTCATCCGGGTGCTGTGGCCGACCCTGGTGCCGGCCCTGCTGACCGGCTTTGCCCTGGCCTTCGCACGGGCGGTGGGGGAGTACGGCTCCGTCATCTTCATCGCCGGCAACCTGCCGATGGTGTCGGAGATTGCGCCGCTGATGATCATGAGCCACCTGGAGGAGTACGACTACGCCGGCGCCTCTGCCATCGCCGTGGTCATGCTGCTGATCTCTTTCATTTTGTTACTGCTTATCAACAAGTTGCAGGCCTGGAGCTGGGCCCGTATCGGAGGGAGCCGGATATGAACGCATCCAACGCAAGCCTGGCGCTGGCAACGGGCGAGGCGGTGCCGACCACCTCGGTGCGCCAGCCCCCCGTCATCCGCGAGCCGGTCTGGGTCAAGTGGCTGCTGATCACGGTCGGTCTCGGCTGGTTTGCCGCCTTGCTGCTACTGCCGCTGGCCACCGTCTTTATCCAGGCGTTGAGCCCTGGCTTGGCCTTCTTCTGGCACGCCATCAGCGAGCCAGACGCCCTCAGTGCCCTCGGCCTCACCGCCCTGGTGACCCTCTGCTCGGTGCCCCTCAACCTGCTGTTCGGGGTCGCCGCGGCCTGGGCCATCGCCCGCTTCCGCTTCCCGGGTCGGCAACTGCTCATCACCCTCATCGATCTGCCGTTCTCCGTGTCGCCGGTGATCGCGGGGCTGATGTTCGTGCTGATGTTCGGCAGCCGCGGCTGGTTTGGTGACTGGCTGAGCGAGCACGACATCAAGGTGATCTTCGCCACCCCAGGCATCATCCTGGCCACCACCTTCATCACAGTGCCCTTCGTGGTGCGCGAGCTGCTGCCCCAGATGGAGGCGCGCGGCCCGGAAGAAGAAGAGGCCGCCATCATGCTGGGGGCGAGCGGCCTGCAGATGTTCTGGCGGGTCACCCTGCCCGGCATTCGCTGGAGCCTGATGTACGGCCTGCTGCTCTGTACCGCCCGGGCGGTGGGGGAGTTCGGCGCCGTGTCGGTGGTCTCCGGCCACATTCGCGGCCAGACCAACACCCTGCCGCTGCACATCGAGATCCTCTACAACGAGTACCAGACCGGCGCCGCCTTCGCGGTAGCCAGCCTGTTGGCCCTGTTCGGGATCTTCACCCTGCTGGGGGAAACCCTGCTGGCCCGGCTGCGTGCCCAGCCCGTTCACTCTCACTGATCACCGAATTCAAGAGGCTGCCATGAGCATTCAGGTACAAGGACTCAACAAGCATTTCAACCAGTACGCGGCGCTGGCCGACATCAACCTCGACTTTCACGACGGTGAGCTGGTGGCGCTGCTCGGCCCCTCCGGCTGTGGCAAGACCACTCTGCTGCGGATCATCGCCGGGCTGGAGCAGGCCGACAGCGGCCACGTCATCATCCGCGGCGAGGATGCCTCGGATCTGCACGTGCGCGAGCGCAACGTCGGCTTCGTGTTCCAGCACTACGCCCTGTTTCGCCATATGACGGTGTTCGAGAACGTGGCGTTTGGCCTTAGGGTCAAGCCGCGCCGCGAACGACCGGCCGAGGCGGCGATCCGCGCCCGGGTCAAGGAGCTGCTGGATCTGGTGCAGCTCAGCCATGTGGCCGCGCGCTACCCGACCCAGCTCTCCGGCGGTCAGCGCCAGCGGGTCGCCCTGGCCCGCGCGTTGGCGGTGCAGCCCAAGGTGCTGCTGCTGGACGAGCCCTTCGGCGCCCTCGACGCCCAGGTGCGCAAGGAGCTGCGCCGCTGGCTGCGCGAGCTGCACGACGAGCTGCACGTTACCAGCCTGTTCGTCACCCACGATCAGGAGGAGGCGCTGGAGGTGGCGGATCGGGTGGTGCTGATGAACGCCGGCAGGGTCGAGCAGATCGGCACCCCGGCCGAGGTCTACGACCAGCCTGCCAGCTCCTTCGTGCACAGCTTCCTCGGCAGTGTGAACCTGTTTCGCGGCCGGGTGGCCGGGCAGGGGCTCGGCATCGGCGAGCAGCTACTGGGCGGGCCCATCAGCTCCCAGCTGGCGGAGGGCAGCGCGGCCGTCGCCTATGTGCGTCCCCACGAGCTGGAGATAGTGCCGGCGGATGGGCCGGGCGGCATCAGCGCCACCATCACCCGATTGCTGCCCATGGGGCCGCGCATCCGGGTGGAACTGCGTGGCAATGGGGATACAAACGGTGCACACTTCGAGGCCGAGCTGAGCAAGGAGGCGGCCCGCGCCTTCCACCCGGGCCAGGGGGTGCGGCTGGTGGCCAGACAGGCCCAGCTCTACCCGGATTACCAGATTTGAGCGGCAGGCCCCTGGGGGACCGCGCAGGCAAGCAGCGTGACCAGGGCGGGATCTGCCCACCTGGGTACAACAGGGTCAGTATGGCGGTCAGAGTTCAGGCTCGGGCAGCCAGACAAGATAACAACAAGGCGGCGGGGAGGGCCCCGACCGGCCGGTCAGCGCAGGAGGCGATGAGGTGAATTTTCAGCAGTTGCGAATCATTCGGGAGGCGGCACGGCGGGATTACAACCTGACCGAGGTGGCCAATGCCCTGTTTACCTCCCAGTCCGGGGTCAGCCGCCATATCCGCGAGCTGGAAGAGGAGCTGGGGATCGAGTTGTTCATCCGCTACGGCAAGCGGCTGCTCGGCATGACAGAGCCGGGCAAGGAGCTGCTGGTGATCGCCGAGCGCATCCTCGGGGATGCCGAGAACATCCGCAAGCTGGCCAGCACCTTTGCCAACCGCGACTCGGGCCGGCTGCTGGTGGCGACCACCCACACCCAGGCCCGCTACGCCCTGCCGCGGGTGGTGAAGGCGTTTCGCGAGCAGTTCCCGCTGGTGCAGCTGGAGCTGCGCCAGGGCGGTCCGGAGGAGATAGTGCGGCTGGTGCAGACCGGCGAGGTGGACATCGGCATCAGCAGCGAGCAGCTCGACAAGAGCGAAGGGGTGGTGGCGTTTCCCTACTACCGTTGGCACCACAACATAGTGGTGCCGGAGCAGCATCCGCTCAGTGCCGAGCAGGAGCTGACCCTGGCGGCGCTGGCCCAGTGGCCCATCATCACCTATCAGGCCGGGCTGACCGGGCGGGCGCGGGTGGACGAGGCGTTTGCCGAGGCCGGCATAGCCCCGCAGATCCTGCTGACCGCGCAGGACTCCGACGTCATCAAGACCTATGTCGAGCTGGAGATGGGGGTGGGCATACTGGCGGACATGGCGTTCGACACCCAGCGCGACAAGGGACTGGTGCAGCTGGACGGCAGCCGGTTGTTTGCGCCCCACACCGCCTGGATCGGCCTCAAGCAGGGGCAGTTCCAGCACAACTTCGCCTGGCAGTTCATCCAGCTCTGCAACCCTGAGCTGGCGCTGGCGGACATTCAGGCCCGCGCCATGGGCGGCGAGCCCGCCATCGACTTCCAGATCTGAGCTGTCACAGCAGAGAACACCAGAGAAAACGGGGAGCCAGTAGCTCCCCGTTTTGTTGATGGCGTCATGCTGTGCCTGCGGATCAGTTCACCAGGATCCAGGCATCCTGCCAATTGCTACCGACCCCGGGCTCATACTGGGTGGCGCTGGCCGACCACTGGCTGCACCAGCCGCGATAGGGGAAGGGCTTGCACTGGTAGATCTTGCCGTTCTTGGGCTGCAGCACCTTGGTGCCGTCGGTGTAGGATTTGAGCCCCTCCGGGAAGGTGAACTGGTAGTCACCGCCGGCGGCCGGATCCTTGAGCATCAGGTCCAGGGTCTGCTGCACCGCATCGCCACCGGCCTTGGGTTTGCCCTCGATCACCAGCTGGTGGTGACCGGCGCTGAGCCCGGTGAGCGGCATGGTGAAGCTGTGGCTGCTGTCCTTGATGTCGGCGCTGGTCTGTCCCTTGGCGGCCCCACCGTGATCATACAGGGTGTTGGTCACGGTCAGATCGCCCTCGGCGGCCACGGTAAAGTTGAGGGTCAGCTTGTCCTCGTCGAGCAGGTATTCGCTCTCCAGGCCGCTCACGCTGACGCCGTTGCTCACCGGTGGCTGCTGCTGTTCGAGCTGGATCTCGACCCGCTCCAGCGCGCTGCCGGCCTTGAAGTAGACCGGGTTCTGGCCGTAGACGGGGTTGAACTGGCCTTCACCGCTCTGCTGGCCGGCGCGGATCTGGCTCTGCTCTGCATTGATCTTGCTCGCCAGGGCGTGGGTCCAGTTGTTCTTCTGGCCCTGCTCCGGGCTGGCGATGGTCAGCTCGGTCTGCAGATCGGGGCGTACGCCGTTGGCGTCGAACACCAGGGTTCTGGCCTTGTCGCCGACCGCCAGCTCGGTGGAAGGATAGATGGTGCCGCCTTGGCTCCATTCCAGCGGTGGCTGGGTGCCGCCCTTGAAGTTGGCGTCGATCACGTTATAGAAGCTGTTGCTGGTGTCACCCACTTCCCACACTCCCAGGATCACCTGATAGCCGGTGCGCTCGGGCAGGTTGCACTGGTGGGTGACCTGCTTGGGCGGCTGGGTCATGTTGCCGTCCACCACGCAGAAGGGGGTGAGCTCGAAGGCGGCGCGAGTCAGCGGCTGGTTCGGGTTCCAGTCCTGCTTGGTGAGGTAGTAGCGCCAGTTGCGGGTGACGTGGTTGGCGGTGAAGGTCCAGCTGATTGCGAAGGGGCCGGCCTGTACCTCGCGGCGGGTCCAGCGGTCGCTGGTCTGGGCGTTCAGCTCGCCCCAGCTGGCGCTGCCGGCCGAGGCGATCTGGCCGTCGGCAGGGCCACCATTCGGGAAGCCGGAGGGGCCTTCCACGCTCTGGGGTTCCCATTGCACCGCGCCGCACTGGCTGTTGCCGCCGGTCTTGCACAGGTAGTTGCGCGATTCCGGCTGGCTGATGTAGCCGTGGGCGAGCACGCTGCCACTGACCAGCAGGGCCAGGGTTGCAGCGACGTGATTGAGTTGAATTTTTGCTGCCATACATTCCTCTGTTCGACAGATGTGGGCAGTCAAGTTGGCAGGGGTGTTCCCCGAAACACTGTGTGGCAACCCCGCTATCCTGGACGACATGTCTTTAGACCGGAGGCTTTGCGTCCTGGCCTTTCAACCAGTTTGCCAAATGACTACATAAAGGGTCATGGTGTCGCGTTTGGCGACAACTCATCATGACTATTTTTGATTAAATAATTAAGTGTAAATCTTTACAGCTTGACCTCATCGGAGTAGAGCAAACACTTAACTTTCTGTTTTTAAATGGCTATTAACTCGGCGTCACGGCATCAAGTTCGTCGAACAGGTCGACAAGATGCAAATATTTGGCATTTTTTCGCAATGAAAAACGCCCCCGCCAGCCGATCTGGCGGGGGCGTGCGCTGCGACAAGCCAGGACGGATCAGTGGCGGATGCGCGGGCGATCCTCCTGCCGCGGCGGTTGCGGCATCCGTGGCTGGGTTGCCGGTTGGTGGCTGGTCGAGCCCAGTTTGAACAGGGCCAGCCGCTCGTCCAGGCTGCGGGAGAGTCCTGCCAGCAGCTCGCTCTCCTGAGCCAGCTGGGAGGCGGACTGGGACATCTCCAGCGCCGAGTCGTTGATGCCGCTGACGTTGCGGTTCATGTCCTCCGCCACCATGCTCTGCTGCTCCGCCGCGGTGGCGATCTGGGTCGCCATGTCGCTGACGTGCTGGATGTGGTTGACGATGAGGGAGAGATCCTGGCCTGCCTTCTCCGACTGGCCGACGCTGCTCTCCGCCAGCTTGCGGCTGGCGTCCATGGCGTCGGCCGCACTCACCGCCCGCTGCTGCAGCTGGGCTATGGTGCTCTGGATCTCCTCGGTGGACTGGCGGGTGCGGCTCGCCAGTTGGCGAACCTCGTCGGCCACCACGGCAAAGCCGCGGCCCTGCTCGCCGGCGCGGGCCGCCTCGATGGCGGCGTTGAGGGCCAGCAGGTTGGTCTGCTCCGAGATGGCGCTGATGACCGCCGTCACCTCGCTTATCTGCATCACCCCCTCCTTGAGCTGGTTGACCTGCAGGGTGGCCTGCTCCACCTCGCTGGCCAGCGCCTGGATGCCGTGCACGCTGGCGTGCACGTCCCGGTTGCCGAGGCCGGCCTCGCTGGTGGCATCCTGGGTGTCGCGGGCGGTGTTCTCGGCGTGGCCGGCCACGTCGGCGATGGTGGCGCTCATCTCGTTCATGGCGGTGGCGAGCTGGGCCAGCTGATCCCGCTGGCTGTTGACCGCCTGGTTGGTCTGCTCGGCGGAGGCGGCGATGCGCAGGGCGGCATCAGCCACGTTGCCGGCCCCCTGGCTTGCCTCCAGCAGGGCGTGCCGGATGGCGCTGAGCCCCTGGTTGGTGCAGCTGGCGACGGCCCCCAGCTCGTCCTTGCCGTGCACCGGGATGCTCACCACCAGATCGCCGGCGGCCACCAGCTGCATGGCCCGGTTGATCTCGGCCAGCGGGTTGACGATGGAGCGGCTGATGGCAAAGCCCAGCAGCCCCATCAGCAGGGTCACCAGCAGGGTGGCGCCCCCCATCAGCTGGTACTGGGACCAGATGGTGGCCTGGATGTCCTGCAGCAGTACGCCGGAGCCGAGGATCCAGCCCCAGGGCTGATAGCCGGCCACCAGCGACAGTTTCTGGGCCGATTCGCCGGAGGGGGAGACCCACTGGTACTCCAGCCGACCCTGCTGACCCCCTCTGCCGAGATCCACCATCCGCTGCCAGTGCGCGCCGGCGGTGGCGGATCCGCTCTCGCCCATCTGCTGGCCGACCAGCTCGGGCCGGACGGGGTGCACCAGCATCCGGCGGTTTTCGTCCAGCACGAACAGGTAGTTGTCACCGTCAAAGCGCATGCTGTTGAGCATGGCCCTGGCCTCGGCCTGCGCCTGCGGGGCGGGCAGGGTGGCGGCCAGCGCCTGGATCCGGCTCATGGCCAGATCCAGCACGGCCTGCAGCCTGGCTTCCCGTTCACTCATCAGATTGCGCTGCAGGGCACTGGCGGAGATGAGCAGCAGTGCGATGAAGCCGACCAGCGCCAGTGAGAGCAACAGCATCAATTTGCGGCTCACGGCAATATCACCGAGCTTGAACATAGTCTCTTCCTTAACTTTCCCATGCGGGTCTGGTGGTGACCAGTCTGTCGGCTGGCCCTGATTATTTTTCATTTAACATTTAATTAACTTTCAAAGGCTTGGCGCGACAGCACGCCAATTGAGAAGTTTGACACCAGTATAGCCAGCAGACAGAAACCCTCGCTTTTGGTAGCGTGTTCGCGCGCATCCCGGCGCACCATTTGCCGGATTATTTGCAGAAAATGTGAATGAGTCGGCATTTCACCAAAAAGGAGTGGGCACCCGTGCTGCCCCATAACAAGAGGGAATTTATGAGTTCCATTGCCAGGAATTATCTCAACCAGCTCAACGCCGACTACCTGCAGGTGCACAGGCGCAAGGAGGATCTGTTCTGGTCCACCTACATGGGCACCAGCGACGATCAGGCCGGTTTCACCGCCGCCGAGCAGGCTTACAAGGCGTTTTGCGCCGACCCGGCGCGCTTGCCGGTGCTGCGGGAGATGCATGCCATGGCCGAGGAGACCGAGCTCAAGCGCGGTCTGGCAGGCTGGATCGCTTTCTTTGAATGCAACGTCATCGAGGCGCCGGCCGCTGCCGCCCTGATGGACGAGCTGGTGGCCGCCGAGGCGGCGCTGTTCGCCCGCCGTCGGGAGCTGAAGCTGACCTTGTTGGACGAGCAGGGCCGCGAGGTGGCAGGCAGTCTGCCCGCCGCCAGCACGGCATTGGCCGCCAGTAGCAACGAAGTGGTGCGCCAGAGCGCGCTCGCCATGTTCCACACCCTGGAGAACTGGGTGGTCGACAACGGCTATCTGGCCATAGTCGCGCTGCGCAACCGCTTCGCCCGGGCCATGGGGTATCGCGACTACTTCGACTACAAGGTGCACAAGAACGAGCAGATGAGCCCGGCGCAGCTGTTCGCCATCCTCGACGACTTCATCGCCGGCACCGAGCAGCGGCTGCACCAGAGCCTGGCCGAGCTGAAAGCGGCCAAGGGGGAGGCGGCTCTACTGCCCCACAACCTGCGTTACAGCGTGAGTGGCGACGTGACCCGCCAGCTCGACCCCTATGTGCCCTTCTCCCGCGCCTTGCAGGATTGGGTCGAGAGCTTCCGCCGCCTCGGCATCCAGTACCGTGGCGCCAGCCTCACTCTGGATCTGCTGACCCGGGAGGGGAAATACGAGAACGGCTTCTGCCACGGCCCGGTGCCGAGCTTCTGGCAGGAGGGGGAGTGGGTGCCGGCGGTGGTCAACTTCACCAGCCTGGCCGACCCGGCCCAGGTGGGCAGCGGCTGGAGCGGGCTCAACACCCTGTTCCACGAGGGGGGCCATGCGGCGCACTTTGCCAACGTCACCGGCAACGCCCCCTGCTTCTCCCAGGAGTTCCCGCCCACCTCCATGGCCTATGCCGAGACCCAGTCCATGTTCTGTGACAGCCTGCTGGATGACGCGGACTGGCTCAAGCGCTACGCCAGAAATGCGGCGGGGGAGCCGATCCCGGATGCGCTGATCAAGGCGATGATCGAGGCGCGCCAGCCGTTTCGTGCCTTCAACGAGCGCCAGATCGCGCTGGTGGCCTACTTCGAGCGGGATCTCTACGCCATGGACGAGGCCGAACGTACCCCGGCTGCCGTGCTGGCGCTGGCCCGCCGCTGGGAGCGCCAGATCCTGGGGGTGGAGAGCCCGCGTCCGCTGCTGGCCATCCCGCACCTGCTCAACCAGGAGTCGGCCTGTGCCTACCACGGCTACCTGCTGGCGCTGATGGCGGTGGAGCAGACCCGCGCCTACTTCCTGAAGCGCGACGGCTACCTCACCGACAACCCGCGCATCGGGCCGGATCTGGCCGCCCACTACTGGGGGCCGGGCAACGGCATGACCCATGACGAGACCCTGCGCAGTCTGACCGGCAAGGGCTTCAGCGCCGGCCCGCTGGCTGCGGTGTGCAACCAGAGCGTGGCCGAGGCGTGGCAGCAGGCCGAGGCTTGCATGGCGGCGGCCCGTCAGCGTCCGCCGGCCGGCGAGGGGGCACCGCTCGATGCCCGCATTCGGGTAGTTCACGGCGACCAGCTTATCGCCGACAATAGCGACTCAGAGGAAGCCATGCTGGCCGGCTTCGAACGCTGGATCCGCCACCACTACCAGGAGGCGGCCACCAGTCACTGAGGCGCAAGCCGGTGAACATGCGTTATGTCAGACCCCTGCCGCGGCAGGGGTCTGTTTTTCATGGGAAGGAGTCGAGGGTGGGAACAACAGTGCGGTGGAGGTGGCTGCTGGCCACGCTGCTGCTGACGGGGTCGCTGGCGCAGCCGGCCCGGGCTCTGCAGGCGCTGACCGAGCAGATGCCCCCTTACAACTACCAGCTGGCCGGCCAGCCGGTGAGCGGTTTCTCGGTGGATCTGTTGCACGCCCTGCTGGCGCGCAGCGGCCTGGCGCTGCGCGGCGACATCCAGCTGCTGCCCTGGGCGCGGGCCTATCAGAATGCCCGCTATCGGGCGGGCAGCATCCTCTTCTCGGTGGCGCGCACCCCGGAGCGGGAGCACCAGTTCCAGTGGGTGGGGCCGGTCGGGCCGCGCACCATCAGGGTGTGGCGGCTGAGCTCGCGCACCGACATCCAGCCCCGCAGCCTGCAGGAGGCGAGCGACTACCGGATCGCCGTGGTACGCAACTCTGCCTCGGCCCAGCAGCTGATCCGCCAGGGGCTGGCGCCGGTCAGCGTCAACAGCGAGGAGGACAAGTTCCGCATGCTGCTGCGCGGCCGGGTGGAGCTGGTGACGGCGCTGGATCTGGGGGCGGCCTTCCACATGCACCAGCTGGGGCACGGCTTCGAGGCGCTCACCCCGCTGTTCGTCTATGACGACAGCGAGCAGTACTACTTTGCCCTCAACCTGGCGACGGAGCCGGCCAAGGTGCAGGCCCTGCAGCAGGCCCTCGACCAGATGCGCCAGGATGGCTCGCTGGAGACCCTGCGCCGGCGCTGGCTCAACCTCCATTCGCAGCCCACCGTCTCGCTCGGCGGGGCTGCTCCCTTCTGATCCCCCGTCACCCCGCCGGGCCTAGCCCTGGATCTTCAGCACGCTGACCGGTTTGCCCTTGAGCGCCACCAGCAGCTGCCGGCCCGCCAGCTTGTGGCCGTCGATCATGATGGAGTTGTGGCTGAAGTTGGCCACCAGCCGGCTGCCGTCGGAGAAGCGGGTCTCCTGCACCCGGCCCACCCCGTCACGCCAGCGAAAGCCCACCAGCGCCTTGTCCCACAGCGCCTCGTGCAGCGGGGCGAACTGCTCGCTCAGCCGGGTCAGCTCCGGCAGGCGACTGGCCAGCGTGCTGCGGCTCAGGTTGACCAGCGGCGGGGTGTTGTAGAGCAGGCCGAGCAGGGCGCGCTCCTCCTTGATGCCGGGGAATTTCAGGTTGTCCAGCAGCCAGTGGTGGCTGTTGAGCACGGAGTCGTGGAACACCGCCTGATAGAGGGGCAGCCGATCCGCCGGATTGAACACCGTCTTCAGGTAGCGCGGCTTGAGCCGGGCGGGCTGGAAGAAGACTTGCGGCGCTTCGTCCGGCCACCACTTGCCGAGGTAGTAGGGGGACTTGGCCTGCTTGCGCATGGCGGCATCCTCCCAGCCAAAGCCCCAGCTCTGGATACCGTGGGCAAACAGCAGCGGCTTGCTGGTGAGGGCGTTGCCATCCTCCGAGCCCAGCACCATGCCGAGGTGCTCCCCCACCCAGCTCATGCGGGCGTTGCGGTCGGCGACCATGGCCTGACTGCCCTGCTGGTGGGCCGGGTTGTAGTCGTTGGAGGCCATGGCGGTGCCATCCACGTCGAGGAACAGGCTGTTGATGCCGCTGGCCTTGGCCAGCTCGCTCATGCGCCCCTTGGCAAAGGGCAGGGTGCAGCCGGGGTTGAGATAGACCCCCTCGCCGCCAAAGCCCGGCTTGGGCTTGCCGTTGGCCTCGACGATGGCGCAGCGCTTGCCGATCTCCGGCGGCAGCTGGGCGGTGAGCCAGCTGTCGTTGGTGCCGGGCGCGATGGCGGTGTCGTAGGAGTCATAGCTGCCCACCAGATAGCCCTGGCGCTGGGCGGCGGTGAGGGCATAGCCCTGCTGCAGGGCCGCCGTCCACTGCGGGGTGCCGAGCCACAGCTTGCGCAGTCCCGCCTGCTGCAGTGCCTCGATCACCGGCAGCGACAGCCCCTGGCCCCAGCGCTCCTGAGGCACCAGCAGATCCCCCAGCTGACCCTTGACCCACTGCTGGCGCAGGGCCAGCACCTTGCTCTGGGCCTGCGGGCCCTGCTGGGCAGGCAGCGGCAGCTGGCTGGCAATCAGCCGGTTGAGGCCGGCCATGATCAGGCTCTGCTGCCAGATCTCGGGATGGGCGGCGGCCAGCGCCTCCCGCTCCTCGGCATTGAAGATCTGCAGCCACTCTGGCTTTTGCTGCAATCTGGTCTGCAGAGCGGGCCACGCCTTCACGTCCTGCCGATCGAGCAGGGCATCCCCCCACAGGTAGACATGGCTGGCGCCGATCAGTCGCCGGCCGGCCGGGACGCGGGCAATCTTGTCGGCCAGGGATAGCCAGGCCCCCTCGCTCTGCAGCCACGCCCGGTAGCGGCGCGCCCCCGCCAGCCAGTCATCCCCCACGCTCAGCCGCACCACCATGGGCGCCTGAGCGTTGAAGCTGTTGAACTCGTGGCTGGCGCTCAGCTGCAGCCGGCCCCCCTGGCGGCTGAACTTGAGCCGGTTGTCGTAGGGGCTCTGCAGGATCCAGCTGTAGGTCTGCTTGCCCGCATCCTGGCTCCAGAGCGGCAGCTTGAGGTCGTAGTGGGTGTTGAGCTCGGCCAGCTCGTCGCCGACATAGCCGAGCCAGTCGCTGTCGCGCACCGAGAAGCGGCTGCCCTCGCCGATGGCGAGGGAGAGGTGGGTCTGGTTTCTCGGCAGGCTGTACCAGGTCAGCTGACGGGGACTGTCGCTGGCAAGCGTCAGCAGCAGGTCGTCGCCATCCAGCCTGACCTCCACCCTGGCCTCCTGGGCGGGCCAGCGCCAGCTGGCCTGCTGGTCATCCTGCTGCAGCTGATCGACCTGGCGGGCGGGCTGGCCCGCGCTGACCGGGATCCGGTTCACCGCAATGGCCAGGGTATCGGGATCGATGCTGTAACTTTGAGTCCCGCCTTGCAGGGTCAGAGGGGCGGCGGCGAGCGGCGCCGCCAGCCATGAAATTGCCAGCCAGCCCAGTGCTGGCGCCGTTATCCGCAAACCGTTCATGCAACATCCTTGACCTGATCAATGCCATCAGGGTACGCCGCAGCCCGCCTCCCGGTACAGCCAAATTTGTTTAACCCATATGGGGTGAATGGCCTCATGCCAGCCCTTTTCGGGGCCATTTTTATGCAGCAAAAAAGCATCATTCGAACCCTTCCTCAGCCCCCGCCAGCGCTGGCTTTGTCGACTCAAATGGATGTAGCCAAACACCAGCGTCGATTTTTCAGACGCCCCATATAGGGGGGTGCCAGCCTTGTCGCCAGTTTCTAGCATGCCCCCTCACTTTGAATGCAATTCATTGTTTTATAAGGATTGTTTTTGACTGGAGTATCAGTATGAAGAGAGTGAAATGGGGGCTTGGGCTGGCGTTGTGCGCCCTCTTGGCCGGGGTGATCGGCTGGTGGCTGTGGCCGCAGCCGCTGGCGCCCGGCGCAATGACGGCAGGGGATGAGGCGCGTGCGGCAGAGTCGGCCCCGCTGGCGGAGCTGACGCCACTCGCCGCCATGCCGGTACCCGCGCTCAAGCCGGCGCCGGTCACGCCCCCCGCCAAGCCGGATCGGCTGCGGGAAGATGGCAGCCAGCAGCTGGAGACCCCCTGGCAGGCGGCCGAGGTGGATGCGGACTTTCCGCTGGCGGAGCCCGGCGATGCGGTCGAGCAACCCCAGCCGATCGCCCTGCAGGGCAGCGATCTGGAGCGGGCCCAGGTGGGTGACAGCGTAGCCCTGCCGCTGCCGGATGGCAGCACCCTGCAGGCCAGGGTGACCAAGGTCGAGCTGCAGCGGGGCGGGGAGCGCAACTGGCAAGGGGAGATTCGGGTCGAGGGTGACAGCTATCCGGTCAATTTCACCGTCGGCAAGCAAGCGACTTTCGGGTTCATCGGCACGCCGCAAGGCAGTTACTCCGTCGAGACCCTGGGAGGCAAGGGCTGGGTTTACAAGAACCCGCCGCTGGATCTGGGTCATGGCGGCGATGACGCCCTGATCCCGACTCACCAATAACAACATAAAAGGAAGATCACATGCAGAAAACTACCTTGGGGATCATGATTGCGGGATTGCTCGGGGCGACCCCCGTGCTGGCGGAAACCATCGACCTGATGGTGCTGCACAGCCCGGGGCTGGCGGCCCGCTATCAGGGGGATGCGCAGACCCGGATCCAGCACATGATCAACGTCACCAACCAGATCTATGCCGCCAGCGGCCTGGATCTGACGGTGCGGAGCGTGCACGACCAGCAGGTCAATTACCCGGATGGCGGCACCGACGAATCCGCGCTCAACGCGGTGACCTACCAGCAGGATCCGGCTTTCAAGCAGGTACCGACCCTGCGCACCCGTTATGGCGCCGACATGGTGGTGCTGATGCGCCCCCAGACCGGTGACCACGGCAGCTGCGGGCTGGCCTGGGTTGGTGGTTCCGCGACCTATAGCGATGGCCGCAAGGCGTATGCCGACGGGGATGTCTCCCAGGATGCCGGCAGCATGTTCAGCCATGTCACGGCCACCGGCTGTGGCGACGTGGTGCTGGCACACGAGCTGGGTCACAACATGGGGCTCAACCACTCCCGCCTGCAAGATGGCACGGGGGGCACTTACCACTATGCGCTGGGACACGGGGTGCGGGGTTCCTTCGCCACCGTGATGGCCTATCCCTCCAGCTTCGGGGTCTACAGCCACGAGTACAAGTTCTCCAGCCCGGACCTGGTCTGCAAGGGGCAGCCGTGCGGCGTGGATTACCGGGATCAGGCCAACGGGGCCGATGCGGTGCGGGCGCTGAAGGTGACCACGCCGCAGATCGCCGCCTTCTACCCCACCATGGTGACGGAAGCGCTGCCGGATCTGGGCGAGCTGGAACGCTCCCTCGAAACCCGGCGCCAGGACCTGGCGGCGGCCCAGGAGCACTACAGCCAGCAGGTGGCGGCCAGAACCGCCCTGCAGGATCGCCAGCAGACGCTCAAGGGCAACTTTGATCGCTACCAGCGCGAGCTGAACCAGCTGAACCAGCGCAACCGCCAGACGGTGCAGGAGATCAACCGGCTGGTGCGCGAGTACAACAGCTACAGCGGCAGCTACGGCCCGGAAGAGTATCGCCGGATCCGCGCCATCCAGGCTGGCCTGAGCACCCGCATCGATCAGCTGCACGATGAGAACAACGCCATCATTCGCCAGTCCAACGAGATCAGCCAGCGCTACCAGGCCGAGGTGAAGGAGTACAACGGCAGCTGGGATCGCTACAACCAGCTGGTGGCAGCGGTGAAGAGCGCCGACGGCAAGGTGGACGAGGCGCGCCGTGAGCTGGAGCTGGCCGAGCACAGGTATCAGCTGGCGCTGGCCCGCCAGCCGGCCGAGACGCAGCCGGCCTGATGCATCAAGGGCGCCCCGCAACAGGCGGGGCGCCCTTGATGTCTGTCTGTCAAAGGAGCCGACCGGGCAAGCCCGGCCGGCTCCTCTTTTTATGGCGGGCTTATCTGGCCGCCGGTAGCTGGGCGAGGGCGGCCTGCACCGCGGCTGCCAGCTGGGGATCGCGCCCCGCCACCATGTCGGCCGGGGTCAGCGCCACCTGCACGTCCGGGATCAGCTCCTGGTTCTCGTACAGGGTGCCGTCGGGGTTGCGCAGCCCCAGGGTCGGGATGCCGTAGGCGAGGCCCGGGATCAGCCTGGAGGTGTGGCCGTATACCATGGTGCCGGTGCCCGGCACTGGCTCACCGACGATGGGGCCCACCTTGAGGGTGCGGTAGTACTGGGGAAAGGCCGAGCCTTCCGAGTAGCTGCCCGCATTGACCAGCACCACCGAGGGCTTGGTCCACTGGCGGGTTGCGGCGTCCGTCTCACCCTTGCCAAGGCGCGGCCAGCTGCTGGCCATGCCCTGGGCGCTGCCGCTGCCGGTCAGGAACTCCACCAGGGTGTTGGCCAGATAACCCCCTTTGTTGAAGCGCACGTCGACGATCAGCGCCTCGCGGTTGCGTTGGCGACCGAGAGCGTCGGCCACCACCTCCTCATAGACGGCGCTGCTCATCTCCGGCAGATAGACGTAGCCGACCCGCCCCTGACTCAACTGTTCCACCTGGTTGCGGCGCTTGGCGACCCAGCCGTCGAGCTGCAGCTGATACTCCTGCTGCTGGTCGATGGCGGTGACCTCCAGCTGGTGCGGCTCCTTGGCCCCCTTGGGCAGCAGGGTGAGGGCCAGCCGTTGGCCGGCCTGATGGTTGAGCAGGGCATCCAGCTCGTTGAGGCTGTGCAGCTCGGTGCCGTTGATGGCCAGCAGGCGGGCGCCCGGCGCCAGATCCGTCTCCTGCTCCAGCGGGCCGCCGGCCAGCAGGGCGGCCAGCTCGACCGCTCCCTGCCGCTCGCGCCAGTAGCCGCCGAGGCTGGCGGTGTCGTCCGGCATGCGCTGGGAGGAGTCGGGGACGCTGCCCCAGGTGTGAGAAACATTGAGCTCGCCGGCCAGCTCCGCCAGCAGGTTGCCGAAGTCACGCTCGTTGCTGATGCCGGGCAGCAGGCGGCGATAGGCGGCCACGTAGCCGTCCCAGTCCACCCCGTTCATGTCGGCCCGGTAGAATTCGTCCCGGGTGAGGCGGGTGATCTGGTCGAAGGCGGCGTTCATCCGATCCTGCCAGCTGGCGGTGATCAGCAGATTGAAGGGGTGGCTGCTGGCCTCGCCGGAGCGGGTATCGATGAGGGCGATCTCCCCCTCCCGCACCAGGGTGGCGAGGCTGGCATCCTGGTTGAGGCTGGCCAGCGCCGGCCCCGGCTGCTCGGCAAACAGCAGCTTGGTCTCGCCCTTGCGCAGATCCCGGGCGTAACCCTTGATCTCGCTCTCGCCGTTGGCCCCGCTGGTCTCCACCAGATAGACCAGGTGATCGTCGACGATGCGGCTGGCGAGAACGGTGCCTTCTGGCTGCAACTGCAGCGCCTCCCGGTGTGCCAGCCGGTCGGTTTCGAAGCCGTAGCCCGCCTTGGGCGGTGCCTGTTCGGCAAGGAAATCGCTTCTGGCGGCGCGGCTGCTGTAGAGGCCGAGCAGGCTGCTGCCGAGGGGCTCGCCATCGGCCCCCAGCACGCCGTACTTGGTGGACTGCCAGTAGAGGATGCCGCCATCCTGACTCCAGGCCGGCTCACCATCCCGATAGCCGTTGAGGCTGACGTTGACCGGCTTGGCCTTGGCATCCCGGGTGTCGATGACGGCGATCTCCTGCTGGCTGGAGTCGGGCTGCACGGTCAGCGCCAGGTGGCGCGAGTCGGGGGCAAAGGCCAGCTCCACCGCATGGCGGGAGGGGTTGAACTCGGCGGCGACCAGCTGGCGCTGCTTGCCGCTGGCCAAGTCCAGCAGGTGCACGGCCTGGCCATCCACCACGAAGGCGAGCTGCTTGCCGTCGGGGGAGAGGGTCGGCACGCTGATGGCGGCGCCCGGGATGGCCAGCAGCTTCTCCTCGATCAGGGTGCCGGGGGCGCTGAACAGGGTGTCAGGCTGCTCCTTCTTGAGGCGATACAACGCCGCCGGCCCCTCCTGTTCGGAGAGGTAGATGAGCTCTTGCTCTTTATCCAGATAGCGCGGCGCCGACTGTTCGCTGGGATGGCGGGTGAGCTGGCGTACCCGCTCGCGCCGGGTGTCGACTGCGTAGAGATCCCCCTGGCTGACCAGGATCACCTCTTCCCCATCCTGGCGGGCGATGGCCTCGTCGATGGGGCCGGGCTGCCAGCTCTGTTCGGCCGGCACCTTGGCGAACAGCGGCTGGATGGCGAGCTTGCGCGGGGTGTCGCTACCGGCATCGAGGCGGTAGAGCTCTCCCTGCCAGGACCAGACCAGATCCCCCTGGCGGGAGGCACTGAGGCCGCGTACCGGGTGACCCTTGAAGTGGGTGAGCTGGCGATCCTGGCCGCTGGTCAGATCCCGTAGCCAGACGTTGAAATCGCCGCTGCGCTCGCTCAGGTAGTAAAGCTGCTTGCCCTGCTCATCCCAGACCGGATCGCTGGCGGCAACCCTGTCTTCGGTCAGCTGGCGATGCTGCTTGCCGTCGAACAGCCACAGACGGGAGACGGCGAACGAGTGCTGATGCTTGCGAAACGGCTGATCCATGCCCGGCATCTGGTAGGCCAGCTGGTTGCCGTGGGGGCGGGCCAGGGTGGCGGGCAGGGGCTGGGCCGGGGTCAGCGGGCCGCCGGTAACCGGCGTCCAGTAGAGGTTGCTGGCCCGATACCCCTCCGCCACGAAGTGATCGGCGTCGGGGTTGGTCAGGCGCTGGCTGCTCAGCAACAGCTGTTTGCCGTCGGCGCTGAAGGCCTGGGGCAGATCGGGGCGCGAGTCGCGGGTCAGCCGCACCATCTCGCCGCCGCGACTCGGCACCACGAACACGTCTTCGTTGCCGCAGAGGTTGGCGGCAAAGGTTATGAGCTTGCCATCCGGCGACCAGAGCGGGCGCTGGCTCAGATAGCTACCGTCGGTGAGGGGCACGGCGGGGCCGCCATCCCCCGCGCTCAGGTAGATGCGACCCTGCCAGGTGAAGGCAAGTTGCTTGCCGTCGGGGGAGAGGGCGGGCTCGCGCAGCCAGAGTGGCTCGGCCGCCTGCAGGGGGGAGCAGATCAGCAAGAGCAGCAGGGATAGTCGGTATCGCATCGTGAGGTTCCTGAGAGGTGAAAAGCGCCTTATCTTCCCCCAATGTCCCGCCCGGGACTATCCCGAGATAGGGGGGTTATCCCGTTGTTTTGGCAGTTAATTGTAACAATCTATAAAAGATGGCGCGGGATATGTTTCTCTGGATATATTGAGTATTGATGGCGATCCAATATGATGGCGCTCGCCCGCCACACCAGGCGGTGCAGTTCAGATGATTTGGTAACAGAAAAGCCCTTACCAGAGGCTTGCCGAGGGATGGAATGAGAGCCGTATTACTGTGTTTGCTGGGGCTGTGGCCCGCATTGAGTTTTGCCACCCTGTCCGCCGATATGGTGGTGGTGAAGAAATCGAGTTATAGCCTGACCCTGATGAAGGATGGCAAGGAGGTCAAACGCTACTGGATCGCTCTGGGTCCGGCTCCCAAGGGGCACAAGCAGCGGGAAGGGGATCAGCGCACGCCGGAAGGCCGTTACATCCTCGACTACAAGAAGACCAACTCCAACTATTACAAGGCCATCCACATCAACTACCCGAATCTGGACGACATCAAGGCGGCCAACGAGATGGGTGTGCGACCGGGCGGCATGATCATGATCCACGGTCAGCGCAACAGCATAGGCAACACCCGTTTGCAGCCGTCCAACTGGACCAATGGCTGCATCGCCATGCTCAACAAGGATCTGGACGAAGTGTGGAACGCCATCGAACCCGGCACCCCCATCATCATTCAGCCCTGACTCTCTGCAGCGCGCCACCTTCGGGTGGCGTTCTGTTTTTTGGCTCCCTCCTTTCTTTACCCGCAGCCTCTTGGTATCCGTCCCCGTGCTGTGCTAGTTTTTCCGGCTCGCCGTGGCCGCAACAAGGATGATCCCATGCCGTCAGCAACCCTCTCTCCGTCCGTCGGGGCCGAGAGTACCCGCGCGCTCTGGTGGCGCGCCTCCATCGATATTCTGCCGCTCTCCGTTTCGGTGATCCCCTGGGGGATCCTGTGCGGCGCCTTGGCGCTGCAGGTGGGGCTGAGCCCGCTGCAGGCCCAGCTGATGTCGCTGCTGGTCTATGCCGGCGCCGCCCAGCTCTCGGCCACCACCCTGTTCGGGGCTGGTACGCCGCTGCTGCCCATCATGGGCTCCACCTTCGTCATCACCTCCCAGCACCTGCTCTACGGCTTTACCTTTCGCCGCGACGTGCTGCCGCTCTCTCTGCGCTGGCGCGCCAGTCTCGCCTTCTTCCTGACAGACGAGATGTTCGCGGTGGCGCTCAAAGACCGGGAGCGCAGCGGCCGTTTCGATCCGGCCTACGCGCTCATCGCCGGCTTCGTCTTCTATCTGTTCTGGAATCTGGCGACCCTGCTCGGCATCGCCGCCGGCCAGTACATCAACGGGCTGGATAAGATGGGGCTGGACTTCGCCATCGCCGCCACCTTCATCGCCATGACCATTCCCGCCATGAAGAACCTGCCCATGGTGGCGGCCACCCTGGTGAGCGGGGCCATGGCGCTGCTCACCAAGCCGCTGCTGGCGGAGGTCTACATCATCATCTCGGCGCTCTCCGGCATGTTGGTGGGTTATGTGCTGCACCGGATGAGGAGGTAATCATGAGCTGGCTGATGATAGGCCTGCTAGCCCTGATCACCTTCTTCAACCGCTTCGCCTTCTTCTCGCGGCTGACCCGCTATCAGCCGGGCGCCGAAATGGGGGCTTTCCTCAGCTTCTCGGCCCAGTCGGTGCTGACCGCCATCTGGCTGCCCATCGTCTTCAGCTACCAGCCGGGCGCTGGGCTGAGCTGGGATCCGGACTATCTGGTTGCCACCCTGTTGGTGACGGCGCTGACCCTGCTGCGGCTGCCGACCCTGCTGGTGGTGGTAGTCGGCATGGGGGGCTTCTTCCTGCTGCGCTGGCAGGGGGGCGTGGCACAGCTGCTGCCCTGGCTGGGCTAGGCCCGTGATCCTGCATGGCGGATGTCTTCATTGGATATCCGCCATGTTGTGAATGTCACTTCAAAAAACACCTCCCAAGTGTGAGGATTTAGCTCCCATCCGTCGAGGAGCGAGCCATGTCCTTCACCGAAACCTGCCAGCGCATCGTGCGCGATCCCCTGTTGTCACCGGCCCAGAAGAGCCATGCCCTGGCGCTGGCCGCCGAGAATGCGCTGCCCTATCCCGCGCTGCCCGCCGAGGTGAGCGAGGCGATGGCCAAGGGCTTGGTCTGCGACATGTTCGAGGGACACGCTCCCTACAAGCCGCGCTATGTGCTGCCGGATTACGAGAAGTTTCTGCGCCAGGGCTCCGCCTGGCTGGAGTTGGCACCGCCGCAGGATTTTGACGAGGCGCTCGATGCTCTGCGCATCCTCTACCACCACGTGCCCTCCGTCACCGGCATGCCGGTCTGGCTGGGTCGGCTCGACCACCTGCTGCTGCCCTTCGTCGGTGAGCTGGATGACGAGGCGCTCTATCGCAAGCTGAGGGGGTTCTGGATCTATCTGGACCGGGTGCTGCCGGATGCCTTCATGCACGTCAACATAGGGCCGGACGACAACCGTCTCTGCCGGCTGATCCTGCGCATTGACGGCGAGCTCAAACAGGTGGCCCCCAACCTCACCCTGTTCCACGATCCGGCGCAGACCCCGGACAGCCTGCTGCTGCAGGGGGTTAAGAACATCGCGGCCTGCAGCAAGCCCCACATCGCCAACTACCCGCTGCATCGCAACACCTTCGACGAGCGCGGCTTCGGCATCGTCAGCTGCTACAACGCCCTGCCCCAGGCGGGCGGTGCCAACACCCTGGTGCGGGTCTCCCTCAAGCGGGTGGCCGAGCAGGCCCACGGCATCGACGACTTCCTGGGCTGCCTGTTGCCCCACTACTGCCGCCTCGCCTCCCGCCTGATCGAGGCGCGCGCCGCCTTCCTGCACCAGGAGTCCGGCTTCTTCGACAGCTTCCTGGTGCAGGAGGGGCTGCTGGAGGAGGGTCGCTTCGTGCCCATGTTTGGCATCTACGGCATGGCCGAGGCGGTCAACCTTCTGATGGACAAGGAGAATCTGCCGGAGCGCTACGGCCGTGACGAAGAGGCGAACCAGCTGGGCTATCGCATCTCGGCCCAGCTCGCCCGCCACGTGAGCGAAACGCCGCAGCGCCACGCCTGGGGCGGCCGCGCCCTGCTCCACTCCCAGGGCGGGCTCAGCGTGGATCGCGGGGTCACCCCCGGGGTGCGCATCCCCTATGGCGAGGAGCCGGATCCCGCCAGCCACGTGCTGGCGCTGGCGCCCCACCACGGCTTCTATCACTCCGGGATCAGCGAGATCCTCACCCTGGATCCCACCATCCGCCAGAACCCGCAGGCGCTGCTGCAGCTCTGCAAGGGGGCGCTCGCCATCGGCATGCGCGAGTTCACCGCCAACGTGGCAGACAGCGACTTGGTGCGGGTGACCGGCTACATGATCCGCAAGAGCGACGTGGCCCGCTTCGCGGCAGAAGGCTCACGGCTGCAGACCACCTGCCTCGGCGCCGAGGCGAGCGAGCTGACCGGGATCCGCCAGCGGGCACCGCGGGTGGTGGGGCGCGAGGCGACCCTGTGTGACTACTGAGTGCGGCAGGCGGGCAGGGGCGGCGCGCACCGCGACGGTGAGCCGCTGGCTGCCCTTCTCCTGCGTGGACGGCCCCGGCAACCGGCTGGTGCTGTTTCTGCAGGGCTGCAACTTCGCCTGCCCCGGTTGTCACAACCCGCACACCATCGGCCTCTGCGATCACTGCGGTGACTGCGTGCCCGGTTGTCCGAGCGGGGCGCTGACCCTGCAGGAGGGGCGGGTGAGCTGGCAGGCGGCACGCTGCACCGACTGCGATGCCTGTCTCGATGTGTGCCCCCGCAGTGCCAGCCCCAAGACCGCCACCATGACGGTGGCCGAGGTGCTGGCCCTGCTGCGCCGCTACGGCCCGCTGCTGACCGGCATTACCGTCTCCGGCGGTGAGGCCACCACCCAGCTGCCGTTCGTGATCGCGCTGTTCACGGCCATTAAGGAGGCGCCGGATCTGGCCCATCTTGGCTGCCTTCTCGACAGCAACGGTTCGCTCGCCGAGGCTGGCTGGCAGCGGCTGCTGCCGGTGCTGGACGGCGCCATGATCGACCTCAAGGGGTGGCGCGACTCTGTGCATCACACGCTGACCGGCTATGGCCGCGAGCGGGTGCTGGCCTCGCTGCAACTGCTGGCGCGGGCGGGCAAGCTGGCGGAGGTGCGCCTGCTGCAGGTGCCGGGGCAGAGCGATTATCTCGCCGCCGACGGCACGCTGGATGGCGGGCTCGCCGCCTTCTTGCGCGCTCTCGGGCCCGTGCCCATCCGTCTCAACGGCTTTCGCCATCACGGCGTGCGCGGGGCGGCGCAGGGCTGGCCAGAGGCGACGCGAGAGGAGCTGGAGCAACTGGCCGCGGCGCTGGCGGCGGCGGGGCTTGGCACCGTCACTCTGCCGCCGCTGCTCTGAATAGCTGGATGCTAATCAGCTGATCGCAAAGGGATTTAATACGACAAGGCAAAATTGGGCGGCGAACCGAGCGGTTCGGCGTGGCTTTTTTGCTGCCTGAGTCTTGAGATGACGTAACTGTGATTGCTGTCTATTTGAGCTCTGCGAGGGGGCGGCTAGAATGGGTCAATCGCCCACCATCAACAGACGAACATGAGTGAATCCAACGCCTTATATCGAGTGCAGTTCATTTGTCACAACGAGCGTTACGAAGTCTATGTCAGGGAAGTGAGCCAGGGTCAGCTGTTCGGCTTTATCGAGATCGCCAACTTCGTGTGGGACAACCACACGGCGCTTATCGTCGACCCCAGCCACGAGAAGTTGAAGAGTGAGTTTGCCGACGTCAATCGCACCATGATCCCCATGCACCAAGTGCTGCGGGTCGATCAGGTGCGCAAGCAGGGGGCTGCCCGCATCACCGAGCTGGGCAACAACGTCTCTCCTTTCCCCGGCCCCATCTACACCAAGAAACCCTGAGCACAGTCGTGCCTGGCACAGCCTGTGCCGGGCACGGCCTTCATCATGCCAGCTCGCGGGCCAGCTGCAGGATCCGCTGGCGAAACCAGCGCCGGGCCGGCTCCTCTCCGGCGGGGCCGTACCATACCAGGCTGTGGGTGACGGCGCCGTAATCAAACGGTACCGGCCGGCTCACCAGATCGTGCGGGGCCGCCTGTTCGGCCCAGCCGTTGACGGCGGTGAGGATCAGATCGCTCTGGCGCAGCAGGGTCGCTGCACTGCCAAAGTCGGGCAGGATGGCGGCGATCTGCCGGCGCACCTGCAACTGGGCCAGGCTCTGCTCGAAGAAGGGGTTGGCCAGCTCCTGATCACGAATGGCGATATGGCGCCAGCTCAGATAGGCATCGAGATCCCAGGGCCGTGCCAGCGCCGGGTGATCCGCGCGCAGCAGGCAGACCAGCTTGTCCTCTCGCAATGTCTCCCACACCAGCCCTTGCTGGCGGGGTAGCGGTTGGCTCTGATCGTGGGGCAGGATCACGAAGTCCAGCTTGCCCGCCGCCAGGGCCGCCAGCCCCTGCTCATCCTTGTTGCGAATGTCGGGCACCAGGCCCGGCACCTCGCGCATCAGTTGCGCCAGAATGGGCCCCATGGGCCAGACCATGCCGCTCTCGCGCAGGGCAAATTTCAGCTGCCCCTGCCAGCTGGCGGGATCGAAGCCGCCCTGGCCGGTGAGGCCGTTGAGCTCGCTCAGCAGCCGGTGCAGGGTGGGGCCGAGCCGCTCGGCGAACGGGGTCAGCAACAGCTGGTTGCCCTGGCGGTAGAGCAGCTGATCGCCGAGCAGATCCCGCAACTGGTTGAGGGTCTTGCTGACGGTGGAGGGGGTGGTGCAGAGCCGCTCGGCGGTGCGGGTGACGCTCTGGCTGTCGAGCAACAGATGCAGGGTAACCAGATGGCGGCCGCCGAGGCGGGAGAGGGCAATGAGATCCATAACGGTTCCACAAGCAAACGGGACAAACAAAAAGCCCCGCCTGAGCGGGGCTGCGGGCTTAGCCCTTGAGCACGGCGGCCATGGCGTCGGCCACGTAGTCGACGTTGCGGCTGTTGAGACCCGCCACGCACATGCGACCGGAGCGCACCAGGTAGACGGCGAACTCCTCGCGCAGTCTGTCCACCTGCTCCGGGGTGAAGCCGGTGTAGCTGAACATGCCGCGCTGGTTGATGAAGTAGCTGAAGTCGCGGCCCGGCACCTTGGCGCTCAGCACCTCGAACAGCTTCTGGCGCATCCCCTTGATGCGGGTGCGCATCTCGGTCACTTCACCGACCCACATGGCGTGCAGTTCGGGCTGGCTCATCACGGCCGCGGTGATCTGGCCGCCGTGGGTGGGGGGGCTGGAGTAGTTGCGGCGCACGGTGGCCTTCATCTGGCCCAGTACCCGACCCGCCTCTTCGGCATCCTGGCAGATGACCGACAGGCCGCCGCAGCGCTCGCCGTAGAAGGAGAGGTTCTTGGAGAAGGAGTTGCTGACGAAGAAGCTGACGCCGGCGGCCACCATGGCGCGAATGGCATAGGCATCCTCTTCCAGCCCGTCGCCGAAGCCCTGATAGGCGATGTCCATAAAGGGGATCAGGTGCTTCTCGACCACCAGCGCGATCACCTGGTCCCACTGGGCGCGAGAGAGATCCACCCCGGTCGGGTTGTGGCAGCAGGGGTGCAGCAGCACGATGCTTTTCGCCGGCAGGCTGCTCAGGCAGTCGATCATGGCGTCAAACTGCACGCCGCCGGTGGCTGCATCGTAGTAGGGGTAGTCGTGCACCTTGATGCCGGCGCCCTCGAACATCGCCTTGTGGTTGTCCCAGGTGGGATTGCTGACCCACACCTCGGAGGTCGGGAAGTAGCGCTTGAGCAGATCGGCGCCGATCTTCAGCGCGCCGGAGCCGCCGATGGTCTGGATGGTGGCGATGCGACCCGCCTTGACCGCTTCGTGGTCGGCACCGAACAGCAGATGCTGCACCGCGGTGCGGTAGTTGGTGGCGCCTTCCATCGGCTGGTAGGGGCGGGGGGCCGGGGCGGCGGCGCGCTGGGCTTCGGCCTGCTGTACCGAGGCCAGCAGCGGAATGCGGCCCTGCTCGTCGTAATAGAGGCCGATCCCCAGGTTCACCTTCTGCTCGCGGGTGTCTTTGTGGAAGGTCTCGACCAGGGTCAGGATGGGGTCGCCAGCATAGGCATCGACGTGTTCAAACATGGGGGGTCCTTGCGAAATGGAATCCAGGGTATGGCGATCAATGATCGGCGGTCATCATGGCGTAAAGCCGGCGAGGGCTCAAGTCTGAAAGGGGCGGGGGCCGTGGGGCCGACGCCGCCCAGCCGTCAACGGGATGATGCGGGCCGCTCGCGGCCCCCTCCACCGGCTCTACTTCAGATAGGATCGCAATACCCGCACCACCTGATCCAGATCCTCCAGCCGCTCGGCCGGGGTCGCCTCTTCGGCGCCGAGATGCTCGCGCATGTGGCCCTCCAGCACCTCCAGCATCAGGCCATTGACGGCGCCGCGAATGGCGGCGATCTGCTGCAAGATGGCGGCGCAGTCGCTCTCCTGCTCCAGCGCGTTCTCCAGTGCCCCTGCCTGTCCCTTGATGCGGCGCACCCGCGCCAGCAGCTTCTTCTTGCCGTGAATGGTGTGTGACATGCAGGATCCTCTCGATCAATAAAACTATACTGGGGTATAGTATATTGCATGCTCGTCCTCAGGAGAAATCCATGTCATCCCTCGCCTCATCCCACTGCCACCAACCCGTCGTCCACGAAGGGAATCCGCTGGCCGAACAGAAAACCCGCTGGGCCGTGCTGCTGACCGTCATCATGATGGTGGCGGAGATCGGCGGCGGCTGGTTCTACAACTCCATGGCGCTGCTGGCCGACGGCTGGCACATGAGCTCCCACGCGCTGGCGCTCGGCCTGTCGGTGCTGGCCTACCGCGCCGCCCGCCACTTCGCCCGCGACCACAGATTCAGCTTCGGCACCTGGAAGATCGAGGTGCTGGGGGGCTTCACCAGCGCTCTCTTGCTGGTGGGGGTGGCCGGCATGATGTTGTTCGAGTCGGTGTTCCGGCTGCTGGATCCCAGCCCGATCCACTACCAGCAGGCCATCGTCATCGCCATCGTCGGCCTGCTGGTGAACCTGGCCTGCGCCTGGCTGCTCAAGGATGATCACGGTCATCACCATGGGCACGGCCACGACCACCATCATGATCATCACGACCACGATCACTCACACGATCATCACGGCCATCAGGATCTCAACCTGCGCGCCGCCTACATCCACGTGCTGGCGGATGCGGCCACCTCGGTGCTGGCGATTCTGGCGCTGGTGGGGGGCATGCTGTGGGGGGCCGACTGGCTCGATCCGCTGATGGGCATAGTCGGGGCCGGACTGGTCGCGGTGTGGGCCTGGGGGCTGCTGCGCGACTCCGGCCGGGTGCTGCTGGATGCCGAGATGGATGCGCCGCTGGTGGCAGAGATCCGCGAGGTGATCGCCGACTTGCCGGAAACCGAGATCCGCGATCTGCACGTCTGGCGGGTGGGCCAGCAGCAGTATGCCTGTGTGCTCTCCCTGCTGATGGCGGCGCCGCTCTCCGCCAGCGAGATCCGCGCGCGGCTCGCCATCCACGAGGAGCTGGTGCACGTCACCATAGAGGTGGGCCCCCCCTGATCCTGGCCGGTGGGTCGCCCGCAACAACAGGAAGGGGCCAAGGCCCCTTTCTGTTTGTCTGGATCAGTGCGGCGGGCCCTGCATATCGTCCGGTTTGTGCTGCCAGATGGCGCCGAGCAGCAGCTTGAGCAGCAGCCCGGGCGGATTGTCCAGCAGCCGGCCCGACTCCAGCTGCAGTTGGCCGTCGGGATGAAAGCCGAGGCTGGCGTGGACGGTGCCATCCTCGCCGCACACCTGGATGAGACCGCTCAGGCTGCCGCGCTCTCCCGGCTGGCAGCGCAGCCGCAGCTCCCGTGGCTCCCCCAGCAGGGTGAAGGCGCGGGCGAGGGGCGGGGTATCCTCGTAATCCGGCCAGTTGAAGAAGTGGTACTGCTCGGCCAGGGTGCCCGCCTGCTGGCAGAACTGGTCGAACAGCTGGGCAATCCCCTGATACTCCTGATCCAGCCGCCTGGCCTGCTCCTCAATCCGTTTCATCTCCGGTTGCTCCTTTGTTCGCTCTTGTTCACTTATCCATTTGATCGGAAATATTTTTTTCCGAAATTGGACGCGCCTTCCGCTGGTATGGGCCGAAACGGACGATGGGTCTGTGAGCCCGATCCGATTTTCGTTATGAAAACGTTATCTTGTTGAAAGAGGTTAACTTTTTTGCCTTCCTGCTCACATTTGAAACGATTTCAGCTGATTAATATGGCCCCGCTCGGCAATGACCGGGTACTCGAATATCGAGACTAACTACAGCGGGAATTATAAAAAAATGGATATGAAAAAGACCAAGGTGGCGCTGGTAACAGCCTCACTGCTCGCGCTTTTGTCCGGCTGCAATGACAACAGCACTTCCCCCACCCCGGAACCCTCGGACGGCCCAGTCGCCCGTCTGCCCAATGTACAACCCCCGGCCGAACAGCTGGTGGCCGGGCCCGATCAGGCGGTGATCGCCCTGGTGGATACCCAGACCAGCGCCGCCCGCGGGGTCACTGGCCCCTTCGCCAACTACAGCCTGCACCTGTGGAACAACGACGCCTGCAACGCCACCGCCGAGAGCGGCCTCAACGCAGGCTGGGACGACAAGGCCAACACCCCGGCCGCGGTCGACGGCTTCGGCCCGAGCTGGGTGGTGCCCCTCAGCAAGGTGGAAGGGTGCATCAACTTTATCGCCCGCAACGGCGATCTGGCTAACCTGACCGGCAGCGACATGAAGGTGGTCTTCAGCGATCATCCGGACCGCACCGTGGCCATCGTCGCCGGCAAGAACGAGATCTTCGGCAGCCGGGCCGAGGCCTTCACCGCCGCCTTCGGCGTGGCGGGGGCCAGTGCCCACCTGATCGACGGCAACACCCTGATCTGGCAAGGGGGCAAGGACAAGCCCCATGTCCGCCTCTACTACACCGACTCCGGCACCATCAAGGCCAATGCGGAAGGGGTGTTCGACTTCCCCTACATCACCCTTACCCCGACCAGCCTGACTGCCGAGCAGCAGGCCAAGTATCCGCATCTCAAGGATGCCGCCGCCTTCGCCCTGCCGGCCGGGAAAGATCTCAAGCCGCTGCTCAAGGGTGAGCTGGTGGCCATCGGTACCGACGCCGACGGCATTCTGCAGGGGGCGACCCTGGTGCAGAGCGCCGGCGCCCTCGATGCCCTCTACAGCGAGGCGGCCACCAAGCTGACCTATGGCGCCGTGGTGGAGGGGGGCAATGTCACCTTCCGGCTGTGGGCGCCGACCGCAAGATCGGTCAAGCTGGCGCTGTTCGACGAGCAGCACAAGTCGCTCGGCGAGCGCACCATGACCCTGGACGAGGCCAGCGGCAGCTGGAGCGTGCAGGGCGGCAGCGAGCTGGTGGGCAAGTTCTACCGCTACGACATCCAGGTCTATCACCCGGTCAGCCGCAAGCTGGAATCCTATCAGGTGACCGACCCTTACTCCCTGAGCCTGGCGATGAACTCCGAGTTCAGCCAGGTGGTGGATCTCAACGATCCGGCCCTCAAGCCGGAAGGGTGGGACAGCCTGAAGGCGCCCCACAGCCAGCAGAACCCCGCCGACATCACCATCTATGAGGCCCATGTCCGCGATCTGACCGGCAACGACGACTCCACCCCGGCCGAGCACCGCGGCAAGTTCCTCGGCCTGACCGATACCGACACGGCGCCGGTCAAGCACCTGCAGGCGCTGGCCAGGAGCGGCGTCAGCCACCTGCACCTGCTGCCGGTGTTCGACATCGCCACCGTCAACGAGGATCCGGCCAAAGTCGCCAACATCGGCGACGACTTCGGCAAGCTGTGCCAGGTCAACCCCGAGGTACAGAACTCCAAGTTTGCCGGCTACTGCAGCAGCGGCCAGACCATCGAGGCCGTGCTCGGCGATCTGCAAGGGGGCGACAGCAAGGAGAACCCGCAGGTGCAGGAGCTTTACGGCTACCTGCGCGGCGTCGACTCCTTCAACTGGGGTTATGACCCCTACCACTACACCACCCCGGAAGGCTCCTACGCCACCAACGCCGAGGGCAGCCAGCGCATCCTGGAGTTCCGCGAAATGGTCAAGGCCATCAAGCAGAACATCGGCATGAACGTGGTGATGGACGTGGTCTACAACCACACCAACGAGGCGGGTCTGGGGCCCAAGTCGGTGCTCGACAAGATAGTGCCCTGGTACTATCAGCGCCTCAATCCGGAGACCGGCTCGGTGGAGAACTCCACCTGCTGCTCCAACACGGCGCCGGAACACGCCATGTTCGCCAAGCTGATGGATGACTCGCTGGTCACCTGGGCCCGCGACTACAAGATCGACGCCTTCCGCTTCGACCTGATGGGCCACCACCCGAAAGATCAGATGGTGCAGGCGCTGGCCGCGGTGAAGCAGGTCAACCCCGAGATGTACTTCTACGGCGAGGGCTGGAACTTCGGCGAGGTGCAGGATGACAAGCGCTTCGTGCAGGCGACCCAGAAACACCTGGCCGGCACCGGTATCGGCTCCTTCTCCGACCGGCTGCGGGATGCGGTGCGCGGCGGCAGTCCGTTCGACGGCGGCGACACCATTCGCAAGACCCAGGGCTTTGGCAACGGCGCCCTGGTGGATGCCAACGAGATGGACGGCGTCGATCGCGCCACCGCCCTGCATCAGAGCGACCTGGTACGCCTCGGCATGGCGGGCAACCTCAAGGAGTTCATCCTGACCGACAAGGACGGGATGCCGAAGAAGGGGGCCGACATCGACTACAACGGTCAGCCGGCGGGCTATGCCCAGGATCCGACCGAAATCCAGAACTACGTCGACAAGCACGACAACCAGACTCTGTTCGACAACCTGATCTACAAGGCGCCGCAAGGGGCCGATCTGGTGCGGATGCAGGGGGTATCGCTCGCCACCGCCATGCTGGGGCAGGGCATTCCGTTTACCCACGCCGGTGTCGAGCTGCTGCGCTCCAAGTCCATGGAGCGGGACAGCTACGACTCGGGTGACTGGTACAACCGGGTCGACTACACCCTGGCCGACAACAACTTCGACAAGGGGTTGCCGCGCAAAGACAAGGATGGCGACAACTATCCGCTGATCGAGCAGGTGCTCGGCAAGCACGTCAAGCCGAGCGGTGCCGACATGGCGACCATGGTGGGCTTCTATCAGGAGCTGGCCGAGCTGCGTCAATCTTCCCGTCTGCTGCGTCTGGGCAGTGGCGCCGAGGTGATCAAGCGGGTCGATTTTCGCAATACCGGCCCGGATCAGGTGCCCGGCCTCATCGTGATGACGGTGGATGACGGCGTCAATGCGGGGGCGGATCTGGATCCGGCTATCGACGGCCTGGTGGTGATGATCAACGCCACCAATGCTCCCCAGAGCATCAGCGACTTCCGTGACGGCAACGATCAGCCCATCGATCTGACCAGCCTGCAGCTGAGCCCGGCCCACCACGGCGGCGAGAGCATCGCCCGCGATGCCGCCGTCAATGGTGGTACCCTGACCCTGGGGGCCTGGTCGGCGGCGGTGTTCGTCAAGCCGCAGAGCGGTGCCCAGGGCAGCGGCCTGCCGGTCGGCAAGAAGACTGATCTGAGCACGGTACCGCCGTTTGGTGACACCGCCGTCTATCTGAAGGGGTTCCTCGATGAGTGGGGCAACACCAACCAGATGACCTTCACCAGCAACTTCATGTACGAGTTCACCACCGAGGTGAGCAGCGACAAGCTGGGCACCACCAACGTCAAGATCGCGGATGCCAGCTGGGGTCCCCTCAACTACGGCAGCTGCAACGCCGGTGACAAGCTGGTGGTCGGCACCCCGCTGACCCTCTGCAAGGGTGGCGATACCGGCAACATCGGGCTCGATCTGGCCAAGGCGGGCAGCTACAAGTTCGTGTTTACCGCCATGAACAAGGACAAGCCCACCCTGAGCGTCAGCTTTACCGAGCCGGTGCAGAGCTGCAAGGTGCTGGACACGGTGACGGGCAATCCGCTCGGCTACAACCTGTTCGTCAAGGGTGAGCTCTCCGGCTGGGCCGCTCAGCCCCAGTACCAGTTGAGCTACAAGGGGATGGATGGCGATCTCGCCATCTATCAGGCGGCCTTCAACTACACCGGCAGCACCGAGTTCAAGGTGGCCAACGAGGACTGGAGCAAGGAGTACCTGCTCAACGGTGGCGGTGCGCTGAAGGCGGAGACCGGTTACCCGTTCGCCTTCTCCCAGGCGGGCAGCGCCAACAACAGCATCACCTTGCCGCAAGGGCTGTGGAGCGTGCTGGTGAAAGTTGACCCGGCCGGTGCCAAGGCCGGTACTGCGGTGATCCAGGAGTGCAGCGCCAAGTAGTCATTCCCATCGAGCCCGGGGCTGGCTCGGCAGCCCAGGGTTGAATTCCACCTTGCCAAGGGTGGGATAACACCGAGAGAGTAAGCAAAGCGCGACTGCCGACCGGCAGCCGCGCTTTTTCTTTGCTCATGGACGAGGCAATAAAAAAGCCGCCCACTGGGGGCGGCTTTAAGTTGTGCCGTTAACGGCCGGCTTAGCGCTTGCGCAGCAGACGCAGTGCGTTGGCGGTGACCAGGGCGGTGGCGCCGGTATCGGCCAGCACCGCAATCCACAGGCCGGTGATGCCGAGCAGGCTGGTGACCAGGAAGATGGCCTTGAGCCCCAGCGCCAGCGCTATGTTCTGGTGGATGTTGGCCAGTGCCGCGCGGGAGAGCCGGATCATGGCGGCGACCCCGCCGAGCTGGTTGTGGGTCAGCGCCGCATCGGCGGTCTCCAGCGCCACGTCGGTGCCGCCCCCCATGGCGATGCCGATGCTGGCCCGCTTCATGGCCGGCGCGTCGTTGATGCCGTCGCCGATCATCGCGACCTTCTGCGTCAGACCGAGCTTGGCGATCTCATCGACCTTGCCCTCCGGCAGCAGGCCGGCGCGCCAGCCCATGCCGAGCTCGCCGGCGATGGCCTCGGCGGCGCGGGGGTTGTCACCGGTCAGCATGATGCTTTGCAGGCCAAGCTCGCTCAGTTCGCGCAGGGCCGGGGCCGCCTCGGGGCGGATCTGGTCGCGCAGGGCCAGCAGGGCCGCTGGAGTGGCATCAGGCTGACCGAGCACCACCACCGTCTTGCCTTGCTGCTCCAGGGTGGCGACCCGGGCCTGCATCGCCGCATCCAGGGTGGCGACCCGGCTCGGTGCCAGCAACTGCCAGAGGGTGCCGTCGATGCGACCCTCCACCCCCATGCCGGGTAGGGCGCGCAACTCCTGGGCCGCGGCGGGGCTGAGGCCCCGTTCGCCGGCCGCCATCACCACGGCGCGGGCCAGCGGGTGGTGGGAGCCCTGCTCGATGGCCGCTGCCAGTGCCAGCAGCTCGGCCTCAGGCTGGCCATTGAGGCTCACCAGTTCGGTCAGCTGCGGCTTGCCCAGGGTCAGGGTGCCGGTCTTGTCAAAGGCCAGGGTATCGATGTGGGCGAGGCGCTCCAGCGCGGCGCCCCCCTTGATGAGGGCCCCCTGCCGGGTGGCTGCCGCCAGCGCCGAGGTGACCGCCGCCGGGGTGGAGATGACCAGGGCGCAGGGGCAGCCGATCAGCAGCAGCGCCAGCCCGCGATAGACCCACTCGTCCCAGCTCTGGCCGAAGGCGAGTGGCGGTACCAGCACCACCAGCAGGGCGACCAGCATCATGGCCGGGGTATACCAGCGGCTGAAGCGGTCGATGAAGCGCTCGATGGGGGCGCGCTGGGTCTCGGCCTCTTCGATGAGATGCAGGATGCGGTCGATGGCGTTGTTGCCGGGCTCGGACACCACTTCGAGACGCAGCACCCGATCCGCCGCCAGGCTGCCGGCGGGCACCTTGTCACCCTGACGGCGCTCCACCGGGATGGATTCGCCGGTCAGGGCGCTCTCGTCAAAGGCGCCGAGGGCGTCGAGCAGGCGGGCATCGGCCGGCAGACGGGCGCCCGGAGCGATTTCGATGATGTCGCCTGGACGCAGTTCATCGGCGGCCACCTCTTCCCGCACCTCGCCCTCGGCAGTGGTGCGGATGCGCAGCGCCTTGTCAGGCACCAGCGCCATCAGGGCGGTGACCCCGGCGCGGGCGCGGCCGGCGGCGTAGGCCTCCAGGTGTTCGCCCAGCATGAACAGCAGCAGCACCATGGCCGCTTCGGCGGTTTCACCGAGGAACAGGGCCCCCACGGCGGCGACCGTCATCAGGGTCTCGATGGCGAAGGGGGAGCCGCTCTTGGTCAGCGCCCACGCCTTGCGAGAGATGGGCCACAGCCCCCAGAGGGTGGCCAGGGTAAACAGCGGCTGACCGATCTGGCTCGGCAGCAGGGCCGCCACCAACATCAGGCCGGCCAGCGACAGCGGTTGCCAATATTTGCCTAGCAGGGTCTGCAGCGGGCCGCGTTCGCGGCCAGACTCCGGCTTGGCGGCGCGCTCGCCCTTGAGCTGGAAGCCGGCGGCCAGCACGGCGGCGGTGACGGGATCGGGGGAGAGGCCGGGGGCCAGATCCACCACCAGCTTCTCGGTGGCAAACAGCACGCGGGCCTGCTGCACGCCGCTCACCCGGCTGACGGCCGTCTCTATCTTGCGGGCGCAACTGGGGCAGTCCATCCCCAGCACCTGCCAGCTGTGGCGGCGGCTGTTCTGCTCGGGGGCGTCCAGCGGCGGCTCGTCCGCGGCGGAGGCGTGTTCGTGCGCATGACCCTGCTCATGGTGCTGGCCGTGGTCGTGTTGGGTGTCGGTGCAGCAGCCCCCTCTGGGGGGCTCTTCGTCGCCGGGGACGTCGGCGACCCCGCGCGCCTGATGATCGTGGGGAGCCGGGGTGGCCGCGCAACTGGCCGTTGCCGTGTTGTCACAGCAGTGGCTGGTGTGGCTGTGCTCGGCCTGGGAGGCGGCCGCCTTGCTGACGGCCTTGATGGGGGCGGCGTGTTGATGGCTGCAGCAGGATTTGCTCATGGTGCGTTCCTCTTGAGGGATCCCGCCCCTGCGGGATCCTGGATGACTGAGCCGAGTGTAAACCTTGGTGTTAAGTCCAAGGTCAACCCCCTTTCTCTCTGCTCCTCCAGATGGGTGCTTTGGCGATCCTATATCCCTGTGATTGGCGGGTGTTTGTCCCCGCCCGGCGGGCCTATACTGGAGGCCCTGATCCTCCCTCGATAATCAAGGACATAACATGAGCAATACCGTTACTCTGCAAGGCAACCCGGTTTCCGTCGCCGGTCACTTCCCGGTTGCCGGCGAACAGGCCAAGCCCTTCTCCCTGGTGGCCAAGGATCTCTGTGACGTGACCCTGGCGAACTTCGCCGGTCAGCGCAAAATCCTGAACATCTTCCCGAGCGTCGATACCCCGACCTGTGCCACCTCAGTGCGCAAGTTCAACGAGCAGGCAAGCAGCCTGAACAACGCCGTGGTGCTGTGCATCTCCGCCGACCTGCCGTTCGCCCAGGCCCGCTTCTGCGGCGCCGAGGGTCTGGACAAGGTGGTGAACCTGTCCACCCTGCGTGGCGTCTCCTTCCTGCAGGACTACGGCGTGGCCTTCTCCTCCGGCCCGCTGGTGGGTCTGGCTGCCCGCGCCATCGTAGTGCTGGATGAGCACGACAAGGTGCTGCACAGCGAGCTGGTGGCCGAAGTGGCCGACGAGCCGAACTACGCCGCCGCCCTGGCCGTGCTGTAATAGCGTCGGGTCGACAAAAATCCCGCCGGGGCCATGCCCCGGCGGGATTTTTTATGGGCGGCTGCCGTCAGGGGGAGGTGGCGAGCGGCTGCGATGGGGGCTTGGGTTGCCACTCCACGTAGGGGCGGTGCAACCTGGCGTAGATCTCGGCCAGCTTGCCGGAGGCGGCGAGCCGGTCAATCGCCTCGCCGAGGAAGCGATCCATCTCGTCGCCGGCGGGCCCTTTGGCGATGATGAAGACATCCTCGAAATCCCCCAAGTGTTCCCGATGGATGTTGGTGAGCTTGAGCCGGCGCAGCATCAGGTCGGCCTCCTCCTGGGCCCAGATGAAGGCATCGATGCGACCGCGGGATAGCTTGCGCAGGGACTGCTCTATGCTCATCGACCGCTGCAGCGGAATGGGCAGAAAGCCGGGGGTGGCCTCGATCAGCAGATCCCGCTTGGTGGGCACTATGCCGTAGGCCATGTCGGGGGTGATGATGTGGTCGGTATTGCTGTAGAGCACGTGGGTCACCTTGCCGAAACTGCGGGTGCTGAAGCGATAGGGCAGCAGGTCGGCATCCTGCAGGTTGCGGATGGCGGGCAGGCTGAAGTCGGCGGTGCCAGCGATCACCCCGGCCATGGCCCGGGCGAGGGGATAGATGGTGATCCGGATGCTGATATCCGGATAGAGATCGTCGATGGCGCGCACCAGATCGACAAAAGGACCTGTCTTGTCGGCATTGATCAGCCCCGGCAGCTCGCCGAGGTGGGCGTTGATGATGCGCACCGGTTTGGCGGCGGGGGTGGCCTGGGGATCGGCACGGGAGAGCCCCAGGCTGGTCAGCCCCAGCAGGGCGAGCAGCAGCAAGAGGGGCAGGGTGGGGGATCGGGTCATGGTCGGGTAGCTCCGCCTTGAGAGGTTTTCTGAAGTGTAGCCAGCGGCACCCTGGCGCGGCGGCCCGGCACCTGAGCGGATTGGGTTTTACTTATGGGCCCCCGCTCACTAGACTTCGCCCTCCCACTTGCTTATCCGTACCGTACCATGACCTTTGACCAACTCGCCCTTGCCCCCGCCCTGCTGGCGGCCCTGCCAACCAATCTTCAGCACCCGACCCGGGTACAACAACTGGCCATCCCGGCCGCGCTGGCGGGACGGGATCTGCTGGCGCTGGCCCGCACCGGCAGCGGCAAGACCCTGGCGTTCGGCTTGCCGCTGCTGCAGCGGTTGGATCCCGCCCTGGCAGAGGTGCAGGGGCTGGTGCTGGTGCCGACCCGCGAGCTGGCGGTGCAGGTGAGCGAGGCGTTGCAGGGGCCGGCCGCCGGGCTGGGTCTGCGGCTGGTGACCCTGTGCGGCGGGGTGGAACAAGCGCAGCAACAGGCCGAGCTGGCGCTGGGGCCGCAACTGCTGGTGGCGACCCCGGGGCGGCTGCGGGATCTGCTGGGCCAGCAGTTGCTGACCCTGGCCGGCCTGCGCACCCTGGTGCTGGACGAGGCGGACCGCCTGCTGGAGATGGGGTTCTGGCCCGATATTCAGTGGCTGATGAAGGCGATGCCGGACGCGCGGCAGCAGATGCTCTTCTCCGCCACCCTGCCCGCCGAGCTGGAGGCGCTGGCAACCGGTCTGTTGAAAGAGCCCGCGCGGGTGGAGGCGGATCCTCGCAACAGCGTGGCTGACGACATCGAGGAGCGGCTTTATCTGGTCAACAAGAGCAGCAAGGTACCGGCGCTCATTAGCCTGCTCAAGGCCCACGAGTGGCCGCAGGTGCTGGTCTTCATCAGCGCGCGGGACGACGCCGACGGGGTGGCCCGCAAGCTGGCCAAGGCGGGCATCGCGGTGGCGGCCCTGCACGGTGAGAAGGAGCAGGCGGTGCGTGAGCAGGCGCTTGGCGACTTCAAGGCGGGCAAGGTGCGGGTGCTGGTGGCCACCGATCTGATGGCGCGCGGCATTCACGTGGAGGCGCTGCCGCTGGTGATCAACCTGGACTTGCCCGCCAGCGCCCCCGTCTACGTGCATCGCATCGGCCGCACCGCCCGGGCAGGGCGCAGCGGGCTCGCCATCTCGCTCACCTGCCATGGCGAGGCCGACACCTTGGCGGCGATCCGCACCCTCACCGGTCGCAAGCTGCCGCTGGCCGAGCTCACCGGCTTCCCGGTGACCGACAAGCCAGCCAGCGGGGAGGGCAAGCGCGCCCCCCGCGACAAGCAGGCCAACCGTCGCACCCAGGCCAAGCGCAGCGTCAAACAGTTCAAGGGCAAGGCGTAGCGACCCCGTCATGACCGGCGTGACAGGCCGGTTCATCGCAGCACCAGACAGTGAAAGGGTCGGGGCCAAACCCTGACCCTTTCTGTTTGCCCACCTGGTCACTATCAAATAGCGGTCGCTTCGCTATGCTCCATGGGTTTCACCATGGAGGGATGACGAATGACCAGTCTGGTAATGGGCCCCCTGCTGGGCCTCGAGTCAGAGACCGAGTACAGCATCTGTTTTATGGCGCAGGCCAGTTGCAAGAGTGCAGCCGTGCGGATCAACGGCGAGCTGCTGGCCGCCAGCAAGCAGGCGGATACCCCGAGAGGCGGCTTCTGGCGGTTGGTCTGGCAGGCCAGTCCCAAGAGCAAGGCCGGCACCCCCGTCGACTACGAGATCCTGCTGGACAACAAGCCGGCGCAGGATCTGGCGGGATACGACAAGTGGCAGTTCCATCTGCCGGGCAAGAAGGAGCCGGTGCGGATAGGCTACGCCTCCTGCAACGGTTTCTCCGACTTCAAGCTGCTTACCTCCACTCCGGCCCCCTACGTCATGTGGGACAAGCTGGCCGCGGAGCACAAGGCCCATCCCTTCTCCCTGTTGCTGATGGGAGGAGATCAGGTCTATGCGGACTCCCTCTGGACGAGCGTGCCGACCCTCAAGGCCTGGAACGAGCTGGACCGGGCGGAGAAGGTCAAGCGCAAGGTGACCCGGGCCATGGTGGAGCAGCTCGACCGCTTCTATTGCGATCTCTACTGCAAACAGTGGGGCCGCCTCGAGGTTGCCTTCATGCTGGCCCGGGTGCCGAGCGCCATGATGTGGGACGACCACGACATCTTCGATGGCTGGGGCAGCTACCCCGAGGATCTGCAGCGCTGCGAGGTCTATCAGGCCATCTATGCCGCCGCCACCAAGTACTTCCGGCTGTTCCAGCTGCGCACTGGCGCCAACGGGGCGTTGCTGGACAAGACGCTGAATCACCACTCCTGGCGGCTCGGTTTTCGGGGCTACCAGATCCTGGCGCTGGACAACCGGGCCAATCGCACCCGCGACCAGGTGATGAGCCCGTCCCAGTGGGATCTGGTCAACGCCGCGCTGGCGGCCTGCGACACGGGCCACCTGCTGGTGCTGGCGGGGGTGCCCGTGGTCTATCGCGACTTCTCCTTCACCGAGGCGGCGTTCGATGCCACCCCCTGGGAGGAGGAGCTGACCGACGATCTCAAGGATCACTGGCGGGCCAAGGCCCATCAGGGGGAGCGGGCCCGCCTCATCATGCGGCTGCTGGACAACGCCAGGCAGCGGCGCCAGAAGGAGCCTGGCTGCAAGACCCTGATCCTCTCAGGCGACGTGCACGTGGGGTGCCTCGGGGTCATTCAGGACAAGCGGGAGGGGCTCAACGTACATCAGCTGGTCTCCTCCGGCATCGTCCACCCCTGTCCCACCCAGTTTCAGTGGATGGGGATCCTCGCCATGACCAACGACGATCCCGAATACCTCGACGAGAGCCGGCTGATCCGCGCCGAGCTTATCAAGCCGTTCGGCGCCCCCGTCTACCTGCGTACCCGCAACTTCGCCACCCTGCTGATGGGCAGCGACGACAAGCTGTGGGCGAACTGGCATTGCGAGAACGGCGTGGCGGCCAGCTACCCGCTGGCCTGATGGCCAGGAAAATGCGAAGGGCCCCGACGGGCCCTTTTTTCATTGCGTTGGTGTGGCGGTGTCACGGGCGAAGAAGTCGCGCCGGAACTGGCCGAGCACCGCCTCCCTGTGCTGCTGCCAGCTCGCCTCGTCCATGTTGCCCCGGCTGGCTGCCAGCTGCTGTTCGAGCTCGGTCAATTGCTGCTGGTAGCGGCTGCGCTGATCCAGCTGTTGCTGGCGGCTGGCGGCAAACTGCAGGGTCGCCTCGGCCTCTGCAGCCGGCAGGAAGTGGCGAGCCAGGGTGGCGAGCTCCTCGTCCCCCCACAGCTGGCGTGCCTGCTGCAGCCGGGCCGCCGGGTTGAACAACTCAGTCGCCAGATCCGGGTGCTCCACCGCCCACTCATCCTGCAAGCGGCTGAGGGCATCCAGCCGCTCGGCCAGCGGCAGCTGCTCGCTCTCCTGCGCCAGCTGCTCGAGCGCCAGGGCGTAGCGCCCCTGCAGCCGAAACAGACTCTCCCCCTCGCCAAGCCAGCTGGCCTCTGCACCTTCCAGATTGGCCAGCCGCTCGGCCAGCGGCAGATCGCTGTCGCTTACCTCGCTGGCGAGCTGCTGGCTCAGCGCCTCCGGCATGGCCCGCCAGCTGGCGGGAGGTGGCTCGGAGCCGGTCTGTGTGGCGGCAACCGGCGAGGCGAGCGTCGGGGAGCCTGGCAGCTGTGCCTGCACGGGCGCAGCGGCGCCCGATGGGGGCTGGCTGGTGGAGGCCGGGCGCGCCGGCTCCTCCTGTGCGCCCAAGTTGAGCAGCAACAAGGCCAGCAGCGCCAGCGCCAGCAAGCCGTAACGGCGCTTCATCGGCTGATCTCTCCCTTGACCGGGAAGTGATCGGAGAGGTTGCTGGCGGGCCAGAGGCTGCCGTCGCTGCTGCGCGGGATCCAGACACTGTTGAGGTTGTGGCTTGCGGCGCCGTACTCCCGGCTCACCACCAGATAGTCGAGGTACTCCACGTTGGCACCGCCGGAGAGCGGGCCGCCGGCATAGGGGTTGATCCTGGGATCGAAGGTGGCCTCGGTGTAGCCGCCGTAGGCCGGCTCGTCGGCGTTGAGATTGGCCAGCATGCCGGCGTAGTCATCGGCAAACTTGCGCTTGTTGACGTTGAAGTCGCCGCCGTAGATGACGGTGTCGCTGGCGGGAATATTGAGGCTGGCGGCCAGGGTGCGCATCTGGCCGAACTGGATCTGGCGCAGGCGGCGCGCCTCGTCGGTGTCGAAGCTGGCGGTGTGGGTGGCGAACAGGTGCCAGGCCTTGCCCCCCTTGATCACCTCCGCATACATCACCCCCTTGTCGGCGAAGCAGTCGGTGCCGGTGCACTGGGGATAGACCAGCTGGGCCTCGCGCACTATGGGGTAGCGGCTGACGATCACCACGCCGCCGTCGTGGATGTTGACCCCCGGCTTGTCGAGCACCTTGGTCTGGTAGGGGTACTCTTTGGCCAGCGCTTGCAGGAAGCCCTCGCGGCGGCCGTCGAACACCTCCTGCAGCAGCAGGGCGTCATAGCCCTTGAGGTGTTCGGGCAGCAGCGCCAGCCGCTCGCCGATGCTGGAGGCGATCACCGGCAGCGCCCAGATGTTGTAGCTGGCCACCTTCAACCTGGTTTCGGCAGGCTCGGGTTGCTCCACCTGTTTGGGCGGGGTCAGCATGTAGTGCAGATCGTCGTAGCGGCCGGTGAACTTGGCGGCGAAGGCCAGCTCCTGAGGCCCGTTCAGGCGGTGGATGGCGCGATCGCTCTGCCAGCCTGAGTTGTCTGCCGGCGTCTCGCCGCCGTGTTGCAGGGTGCTGTTCCACCAGGTGCCCTCCATCTTCTGGTTGAGGCGGTAGGTGTCACCGCTGGGGGTGGTGACCCGGGTTTCGAACAGATAGCTCTTGCCCGCCTTCACCCCCTCGTAGCGGTTGAAGCTGAGCACCATGGCGCTCTCCCAGGGGCCCAGCTCAGTCCTGTGCTGGATCCACTGGCTGCCGGCCTGCAGCTCGCCGGAGCCGCTCTGGCGGATCTCCAGCTGGACCGGCTCCGGGCTGTTGTTGGTGAGGTAGACATCGGTATCGGCCAGCGCCTGCAGCGGAAACTGGCTGGCCAGCAGCAGGGCGGCATAACTGACGGGCTTGTGCATCATGAAGTCCTTTTGGTTGAGACACGCGGGAAAGTGACTGTTATGGCGGGCACAGAGGTCATTTCATTTGCATTTTTGTTACAAATAAATGAAAGGCCCCATATGGGGAGGCAGGGCGAGCGGACAGGTTGGCGAAGAGGCGGGGCGTGCCGGTTGGCACGCCCCCGAGGGGATCAGCGGCTGGCCAGCGGGTAGGTGAAGAGGGCCAGGTGGGCGAAGTTGAACAGGAAGTGGATCGCGATGGCGACGCTGAGGCGCCCGCTCAGCAGGAAGGCCAGACCATAGCAGGCCCCCGCCAGCGCGGCGAACAGCACCAGCAGCGGGCCGCCGGCCAGGTGGGCGGCGCCGAACAGCAGGCTGGCTACCAGCACCCCAAGCCAGCGCTGGCTGCGCTCGGCGATCCCCTGCTGCAGGAAGCCGCGAAACAGCGCCTCTTCCGCCACGCAGGTGAACAGCAGGTTGTTGATGGCAAACAGCCACCACCAGCCGGGCAGGCCCACTTCGGGCTTGAGGGCTCCCAGCTGCCAGGCGGCGATCAGCAGGGCCGCCAGCGGCACCAGCAGCAGTGCCAGCCTGCGCCACTGAACGGCGCCGCCCGGGCCCAGCAGGGCGGGCCAGGCCAGCAGCAGACCGAAGAAGACCAGCGGCTTGTCGAGGTTGAGGTACATGTTGAAGGGCACACTGGCGGGGCCGGCCTGCACCTGATCCAGCACCTTCAGGTTGGTGAAGCCGGGGATGAGGTGCAGCATCAGCGCCACCGCCCACAGCAGTACGGCGCCCAGGGCGACGGCGCGCCAGGGCTGGGGCAGGGAGGGGGTACGCCAGGCCAGCAGCAGACCCGCTGCGCTGGCCAGCAGGGCGATTGGGCTCAGGTGGCCGAGGCCAAGAGCCGCCAGCAGGGCGACCGCCAGCATGATGAAGCCGGGCAGACGCTGCCGGGCCAGACAGAGCAAGACGGCCAGCGCCAGTGCTCCCCAGATGAGTGAATCAGGTAGAGGTAACATTGAGTCTCCAGGGCCGATGAAAGTGCCGCACCTTAACAATGGGACATCCCATGAGACAAGGCTCAATAAGCTGGTCGGATCCCCGCGCGGCAGGAGGGAGCAGGCGAGCGACCATAAAAAAACCGGAGCTGGGCTCCGGTTTTAGCAAGGATGCGACGCTATCAGCGGCCGGATTCGGCGATCACCCGGGCGATGATGTCGGCCCGTAGGTTGGCGTCCAGCTCGCCCAGGGCGATCAGGCCGGCCTTGAAGATCACGTTCTTCGGCAGGCTGACGTCGTCCAGGGTGGTGATGGCCTCTACGTGCAGGCCGTTCAGGCGGCTGGCATCGCGCGGGCTCAGGTTGACCTGAGTGTTCAGCACCTGCTTGCCCTTCTTCTTGGGCTGGGCGGGTTTCTTCGGCTGCTCTTCCAGCTCGTCTTCCGGCAGTTCGTCATCAAAATCGTAAATAGACATAGTCAATCCTGTTGGTTGGGCGAGGGGCCGTGAGCCCGACGTGGTTGTTCCGATGGGGTCAATCAGCCCATATCCTCGTTGCGGATAAAGGCGCGCCAGGAGACGAGCACCTGGGCAAAATCTTCCAGCCCGCACATGGCCAGCTGTTCATCATCGTAGTAGGCGAGATCGTCGAGATCCTCATCCTGCTCGATATTGAGGACGTTGGCCTTCACCTCGGCCTCCTCGTGGGTCAGCAGCAGGGAGTAGTCGCCGCCAAGCAGCCGGTATTCGGTGCGGGCCCGGCTGGAGAGCTGATCGATGATGGCGAACAGCTCGTCGAGTTTCTCCTCGTCCTTGCCCACTTCGTCGATCAGCCACTGACCGATGGCCTCGTGGCCCATGGAGAACCGGGCGCGATAACCGCCAAACGGATCGCGGCGAAATTCATAATCCATAGTTCAGTCCATAGCGGAAGGGTGAATCGTCATGGGCAGGGGAAAATCCTGCTCCATGGCGGGGCGCATATAGCGTAAAGTGGCCTATTCTAGCGAGCCCCCCCTCGCTTGTCTTGAAGATGTGGCATCTTTGCCCCGGTGCAGGCGCTTTGTGGCCGCTCCGGCCCCCGCTTTGGAGATGTGATGCAGCTAAACGATACCCTCGCACGCCAGATAGTGGGCCGGGCGATACAGATCCTCTCTTCTTGGCTCAACGTGATGGATGAACGACTGAGGCCCGTCGTAGCTCCTCGTACTCTTGTCTCGGTAACTGGTGGCGCATATGCAGCTCAATGACACCCTCGCACGGCAGATTGTCAGCCGGGCCATGAAGATACTGTCGTTCTCGGTCAACGTGATGGATGAGCATGGCCTTATCATCGCGTCCGGCAACCCGGAGCGGCTCCATCAGCGTCATGAGGGGGCTGTGCTGGCGCTGACCGAGAACCGGGTGGTGGAGATCAGCGACGCGACCGCCCGCGAGCTCAAGGGGGTGCGCCCCGGCATCAACCTGCCCATCGCCTATCAGGGGGAGCTGCTCGGGGTCATCGGCATCTCGGGCGATCCGGACGAAGTGCGCGCTTACGCCGAGCTGGTGCGCATGACCGCCGAGCTCATTCTGGAGCAGGCGGCGCTCACCGAACAGCTGCAGTGGGACAAGCGCCACAAGGAGGAGCTGGTGCTGCAGCTCATCCGTGGTGAAGGGCGCGAAGATCAGCTGCAGCAGGCGGCCCGCTTCCTCGGGCTGGATCTGGCCCAGCCGCGGGTGGTGGCGGTGCTGGCGCTGGAGGAGGCCGACCCGGCCCGGCTGCGGGAGCTGGTGCACCTGCTGGAAAACCCGGAGCGGGACAACCTGGTGGCCATCAACGGCCTGGACGAGATAGTGGTGCTCAAGCCCGCCCAGCTCAGCGACGGCGTCTGGCAGTCAGAGCAGGAGCGCAGTCGCATCAAGCAGTTGCTGGCCCGCATCCCCCACTTTCGGGTGCGCATCGGGGTGGGTGATTACTTCGCTGGCACCGGCGGGCTGGCGCGCTCCTACCAGACGGCGCGGGACACCTTGCGCCGCGGCATGCGGCAGGCGCCGCGCAAGCAGGTCTATTTCTTCGAGGATTACCGGCTGCCGGTGTTGCTCGGCAGTCTGGCGGACTCCTGGCAGGCGGATCAGCTGCGGGCCCCGCTGCACAAACTGGCGCAGGAGGATACAAAGGGAACACTGCAGAAGACGCTGCGCCAATATTTCTTGCAGGATTGTGATCTGCATCCCTGTGCCGAAGCCCTGTTCATCCACCCCAATACCCTGCGCTATCGGCTGACCCGGATCGAGCAGATAACCGGGTTGAATTTCAACAAGTTAGATGACAAGTTTCTACTCTATCTCGGGCTCAATCTCGATAGTTGAATTGTTCATATATACAAAAATCAGCATTTTTATAAGGTGATGTTTGGTTTTTAGACCAAAGCATTCCGATCCCGGATCACCATAATGGCCACCATTCACTCACTAGAAAGGTGCCCGTCATGACCCCGGTTACAGCCCTTGGCGCCCTCGCGGCGCTCTCCATCGCCATCTTCCTGATCCTGAAGAAGGTGCCACCCGCTTACGGCATGATCGTCGGCGCCCTTGCCGGCGGCCTGATCGGCGGTGCCGATCTGACCCAGACCGTCGCCCTGATGATCGGCGGTGCCCAGGGGATCACCACGGCGGTGATGCGGATCCTGGCGGCGGGCGTACTGGCCGGCGTGCTGATCGAATCGGGCGCCGCCACCACCATCGCCGAGACCATCGTCAAGAAGCTGGGCGAGACCCGCGCCCTGCTGGCGCTGGCGCTGGCCACCCTGATCCTGACCGCGGTCGGCGTATTCGTGGACGTGGCCGTCATCACGGTCGCCCCCATTGCGCTGGCCATCGCCCGCCGTGCCGATCTCTCCAAGGCGGCCATCCTGCTGGCGATGATCGGCGGCGGCAAGGCGGGCAATGTCATGTCGCCCAACCCCAACGCCATCGCGGCGGCAGACGCCTTCCACCTGCCCCTCACCTCCGTCATGGCGGCCGGCATCATCCCGGGCCTGTTCGGGCTGGTGATGGCCTACTGGCTGGCCAAGCGCCTCAACAACAAGGGCAGCAAGGTCGCCGCCGACGAGGTGGTGAGCTTCGATGGCAGCAAGCTGCCGGGCTTTGCCGCCGCCATCAGTGCGCCGCTGGTGGCCATCCTGCTGCTGGCCCTGCGCCCCATCGCCGGCATCGTTGTGGATCCGCTCATCGCACTGCCTCTCGGTGGTCTGGTAGGTGCCCTGATGATGGGCAAGTTCGGCAAGGTGAACCAGTTTGCCGTCTCGGGCCTGGCCCGCATGGCGCCGGTGGCCATCATGCTGCTGGGTACCGGTACCCTGGCGGGCATCATCGCCAACTCCGGTCTCAAGGATGTGCTGATCAGCGGCCTGACCGCCTCCGGCCTGCCCTCCTACCTGCTGGCCCCCATTTCCGGTGCCCTGATGTCTCTGGCGACCGCCTCGACCACCGCCGGTACAGTGGTAGCCTCCAACGTGTTCAGCTCCACCCTGCTCGAGCTTGGCATCAGCAGCCTGGCGGGGGCCGCCATGATCCACGCCGGTGCCACCGTATTCGACCACATGCCCCACGGCTCCTTCTTCCATGCCACCGGCGGCAGCGTCCACATGGGCGTGGGTGAGCGGCTCAAGCTCATCCCCTACGAAACCGCGGTCGGTCTGACCATCGCCGTTGTCTCCACCCTGATGTTTGGCGTGTTTGGCCTCGCCTAAGGAATTGATATGAAAATTGTTATCGCCCCCGATTCATTCAAGGAGAGCCTGAGCGCCATGGCGGTGGCCGATGCCATCGAGGCCGGTTTCAAGCAGGTGCTGCCGGATGCTACCTACGTCAAATTGCCGATGGCTGATGGCGGCGAGGGGACTGTGCAGTCCCTGGTGGATGCCACCGGGGGCCGCATTCTGCCCTTCCATGTGACCGCCCCCCTCGGCAACAAGGTTGAGGGCTTCGTCGGTCTGCTGGGGGATGGCGAGCGCGCCGTCATCGAGATGGCGGCGGCCTCCGGCCTGCATCTGGTGGCGCCTGAGCTGCGCAATCCGCTGCACACCTCGAGCAGCGGCACCGGCGAGCTGATCCTGGCGGCCCTCGACATGGGGGTGAAGCACCTGATCCTCGGCATCGGCGGCAGCGCCACCAATGACGGCGGTGCCGGCATGATCCAGGCGCTCGGCGGCAAGCTGCTCAAACGCGACGACACTCCCATCGCGCCGGGCGGCGCCGGTCTGGCCGAGCTGGCCACCATCGATCTGAGCGGGCTGGACTCGCGCCTCGCCAAGATCACCATCGAAGTGGCCTGCGACGTGGACAACCCGCTGTGCGGGCCGAAAGGGGCCTCCGCCGTGTTCGGTCCGCAGAAGGGGGCGACCCCCGCGATGGTGGCGCAGCTGGATGCCAACCTGGCCCACTACGCCGACTGCATCGAGCAGGCCCTCGGCAAGCAGGTGAAGGAGATCCCGGGGGCGGGCGCCGCCGGTGGCATGGGGGCGGCCCTGGTGGGCCTGCTCGGCGCCGAGCTCAAGCCCGGCATCCAGATCGTCATCGAGGCGTTGAAGTTGGCCGAGGCGGTGGCCGACGCGGATCTGGTCATCACCGGCGAGGGGCGCATCGACAGCCAGACCATTCACGGCAAGACGCCAATCGGTGTCGCACGCTGTGCCAAGCGGTTCGGCAAGCCGGTGATCGGTATCGCGGGTTGTCTGACCGACGACTGCGCCGTGGTGCACGAGCACGGGCTGGATGCGGTGTTTGCCGTGGTCAACCGCGCCATGTCCCTGCCGGAGGCGCTGGCCACCGCCACCACCAACCTGCAGCTCACGGCCCGCAACGTGGCGGCGCTCTACCTGCTGCGGCCCTGACCCTCTTCTGGCCGGTGCCTGGCGCCGGCCAACCCCGCCCCGTGTCGCGGTGACGACCCGCTCAACTGCGGGTCAGCCCGAAACACCTTGCCGATCAGTCGATCGGCTTTTTTCATTATCCCGCTGTATCCCCAGTGCTTTTCTGCGGTTTCTGTATTCTGGTCGCCGACTTTGCGGCATAGTGATCCCCCATAGTACAAGGAGCGACCCATGATCTTGCTGACCCTGGGGGTACTGCTGTTTACCCTGACTCACCTCTACCCCTGCTTCGCGCCCGACCACAGGATCCGGCTGCGCGAGCGGTTGGGGGAGCATCGCTACAAGGGACTCTTCTCGCTGGTGCTGTTTATCGGCATCGCCTGCATCATTGCCGGCTGGCGCACCTCCAGCCCCTTGCCGCTCTATTTTCTGCCCGCCTGGGGCCCGACCCTGATGATGGCGGTGATGCCCATCGCCCTGATCCTGTTCTGCTCCGGTCAGGGCCCCAACCACCTGCGGCGCTGGCTGGTGCATCCCCAACTGCTCGGCACCCTGCTCTGGGCCGGTGCCCATCTGGCGGTCAACAGCGAGGCCCGCTCCCTGGTGCTGTTTGGCGGCATCGGCCTGTGGGCACTGGTGAGCATCGTCTGGATTTCGGTGCGGGACTGGCAGCGCTATCCCCGTCCGGTGGCCAACTGGTACGGCACCGGGCTCAGCGTGGGGGCTGGGCTGGCGCTCACCGCCCTGCTGATCTTCTGGGGACACGGCATGCTCACCGGCATCCCGCTCTATTGAGCCGGTGAACCGGCCGGCGTGTTCGCGCGTATGTCACTCATCTGCCTGACAGGAGTCACTCGATGAAAAGGATTGTCTTGTTGCTGACGCTGGCATCCGGCATGGCCGGCGCCGCCTGCCCCGACTACTTCAACGTGGAGATGCGGGAGCTCAACAGCACCCAGCGCCACAACCTCTGCCAGCTGACCGAGGGCAAGGTGGTGCTGGTGGTCAACACCGCCTCTTATTGTGGCTACAGCGGCCAGTTTAGGGATCTGGAGCGGCTCTATCAGGGCTACAAGGAGCAGGGACTGGTGGTGCTGGGCTTCCCCTCCAACGACTTCAGACAGGAGGCGGGCAACGAGAACAAGACCGCCGAGGTGTGCCGGCGCGACTACGGGGTCACCTTCCCCATGTTCAACCGGGTGGCGGTGCGGGGTTCGGATGCGGCACCCCTGTTCAAGGGGCTGGCGGCGGCAGCCGATGGCGATGCCCCCAACTGGAACTTCCACAAATACCTGGTGGGGCGCGACGGCAAGCTCATCGGCAGCTACGGTGCCAACCAGAATCCGGCGGACGATCCCCTGCAACAAGAGGTCAAACGGGCGCTCGGCCTTTAGCGCTACCCCGCGGCGGGCCGCTCTGGAATAATGGGGGCCCGCTCTCCAGTCTGGTAATCCCGTGCTGCAACGTCTGCCCCAAATGGTGATCTTCGATGCCCTGGTCCGTGAACAGGGGATCTCTGCCGCCGCCCGGCGGCTCGGCGTCTCCAAATCCCACATCAGCAAGCAACTGGCCCAGCTCGAGGCAGAACTCGGTGCCCAACTGGTGCAGCGCACCACCCGCCGCTTCTCCCTCACCGAACTCGGCCAGGAGTATGCCCGCCACTGCCGTGCCCTGGTGGCGGTGGCGCTGGAGGCGGACTCCATGGTGGCGGAGCGGCGCGGCAAGGTGAGCGGCGTGCTCCATCTGGGGGTCGGTCAATCCTTCGGCCGGCTGCACGTGATCCCGCGCCTCAAGGCGTTTCAGGATCGCTACCCCGAGCTGGAGCTGGAAGTCTCATTGTTCGATCACCGCACCAATCTGGTGGATGAGGGGCTGGATCTCTGGATCACCACCTACGAGGACAAACCCGAGGCCCTGGTGGGGCAGCGGCTGGCGGACATCGGCTTCGTGCTGGTGGCCTCGCCGGATTATCTCTTGAGCCACGGCACCCCGCTGCACCCCAGAGACCTGGCTCAGCACAACTGCATCACCTACCAGAGCCGGGAGCGGCGCTACCACGAGTGGTCGTTTCGCCAGGGCAAGGAGCGCCAGACGGTGCAGGTGGCCGGCAACTACCGGGTGGATCTGGCGGAGGCGGTGCGCGACGCCGCCCTGGCCGGGCTCGGCATCGCCTACGTGGCCAACTACCTGCTAGACAAGGAGCTGCAGTCCGGCCAGCTGATCCCGCTGTTGCCCCAGTGGCGACCAAACCAGAAGATGGCGGTACACGCCGTCTATGCCAGGCGCGAGCACCTGGATCCCAAGATCCGGCTGTTCATCGATTTCCTCAAGGAGGGTTTCGGCCCCCATCCCTACTGGGAACAGCGGCTGGCCCCCTGGCTCGGCGGCAAATTGTCCGGTACAGAGGAATAATCGTTTCCATATAAGAACACTGGCTTTCGCTTGATACCAAAATCGAGCCAAATCAGCCAGTTGCCGCAACCGGTATCGTGAAAACGTTTTTGCTAACAGGGCTGTAACCAATTGGACTTGCAGTGGCGAGGCTGGGAGAGCAGAATCCGCGCCCATCTTTCGCCCCATCTGATGGAGTCCCTATGATTGCCCTGCTCGGCATCCTGAGCATCCTGGTCCTGGCCACGCTCTGCTCTGATAATCGTCGTCGTATCCCGTTGCGAACAGTGGGCCTGGCCCTCTGCCTGCAGATCCTCTTCGCCGGCCTGGTACTCTGGCTGCCCGCCGGTCAGCACGTGCTGAACGGGGTGAGCGAGAGCGTGAGCAGCGTGATCGGTTACGGTCAGGAGGGGATCGCCTTCCTGTTCGGCGATCTGGCCAAGTTCAAGCTGGGCTTCATCTTTGCCTTCAACGTGCTGCCGGTCATCATCTTCTTCTCCGCGGTGATCGCCATCCTCTACCACATCGGCCTGATGCCGAAAGTGATCGCCCTGCTTGGCGGCGGCCTGCAGAAGCTGCTGGGCACCGGCCGCGCCGAGAGCCTCTCCGCCACCGCCAACATCTTCGTCGGCATGGTAGAGGCGCCGCTGGTGGTCAAACCCTATCTCTCCAAGATGTCCGACTCCCAGTTCTTCGCGGTGATGAGCTGCGGCCTCGCCTCCGTGGCGGGAGGTACCCTGGTGGGTTACGCCAGCATCGGGGTCGAGCTGAAATACCTGATCGCGGCGGCCTTCATGTCGGCGCCGGCCGGTCTGGCCATGGCCAAGATCCTGGTGCCGCCTGCCGCCGAAGAAGAGGACCATCATCAGGACGTGGTGATCCCGCGTGCTACCAACGTGATTGAAGCGGCCGCCGATGGCGCCATGTCCGGTCTCAACATCGCGGTCGCCGTGGGGGCCACCCTGCTGGCCTTCGTTGGCGTGATCGCCATGCTCAACGGCCTGCTGGGCTGGGCCGGCGACCTGGTGGGGCTGGAGCTGAGCTTCCAGATCATCCTGGGCTGGCTGTTCGCTCCCATCTCCTGGCTGATCGGCATCCCCTGGGAGCAGGCTCAGGCCGCCGGCGCCCTGATCGGCACCAAGATAGTGGTGAACGAGTTCGTTGCCTTCATCGCCCTGGTGCAGGACCAGACCCTGAGCGAATCGAGCAAGGCCATCGTCACCTTCGCCCTGTGCGGTTTCGCCAACATCTCCTCCATGGCGATCCTGATCGGCGGCCTGGGCGCCATGGTGCCGGAGCGCAAATCCTTCATCGCCCGCTACGGCATGCGCGCCATCCTGGCGGGGGTGCTGGCGAACCTGATGAGCGCCTCGCTGGCCGGCCTGTTCCTCGCCCTCTGATTGACCCCAGAAGTTAGCACCTTCCGGTCAGAGCCCGCTTCGGCGGGCTTTTTTGCGCCCGTCTGCCGGCAAAAAAAAGCGCCTCAGGGAGGCGCGGGGGAAAAAGACAGATTGGAAGCGTCACATGGGTGCCACTTGAATGAGGGATGAGCCATGCCATCCAAGTGTGAAGCCATGATGCCTGAGGCTGTCTGAAGCCCTTCTGAGGCGATTCTTCATACTATGTTCATTTTGCTAAACGCAATGCGGGCTGGCTGGTCAGTGGCTCAGGGGGTCAGCACAAAGTGATCGGCGGTCTGTTGCTCCAGTGCCAGCAGCCAGCGTTTGATAGGGATGCCGCCGGCATAACCGGTCAGCTCGCCGCTGCGGCCGATCACCCGGTGGCAGGGCACTATGATGCTGAGCGGGTTGCGGCCGTTGGCGGCACCCACCGCCCGCACCGCCTTGGGATTGCCGATGGCCTGGGCTATCTCGAGATAGCTGACTGTCTCACCGTAGGGAATGTCGCCCAGGGCGCGCCATACCGATTGCTGAAAAGGGGTGCCCCGGGCGGCGAGCGGCAGATCGAAGCGGCGCAGGCGACCGGCGAAGTAGGCAGCGAACTGCTCGACGAAAGGGGCGAGCGCCAAGTCGTCCCGCTGCCACTGGTCGGTCGGGGTCACCGGTTGCTCGCCTCGCATGAACTCCACGTAACGCAGCCCGTCCCGATCGATGGCGATGAGCAGGGGGCCATGGGCGTTGTCGCAAAAACTGTATTGCATGTTGTCATCCTCGGGTGTCGGGCCTAGTCCACGACCGGTTTGCCGCGGGTCGATTTGATCTCCCCCTTGCGCTTCTTGGCATCGACCCGCTTGCGCTGGGAGCTGCGGGTCGGCTTGGTGGCATGGCGCGCCTTGGGGCGCCAGGCTGCTTTTTTCAGCAGCTCCACCAGGCGGTTCATCGCCTCCTTGCGGTTCATGTCCTGACTGCGATGGGTCTCGACCCGGATCAGAATGAAGCCGTCGTGAACCCGGCTGTCGCTCAGCTTGTCGAGCCCCTCCTTGTAGAGCGGGGTGAGGCTGGGGGAGCTGCGGTAATCGAAGCGCAACCAGACGGCGGAGTCGGTCTTGTTGACGTGCTGGCCGCCGTTGCCCTGTGCCCGCATGGTCTGGAATTGCAGCTCATGCCAGGGCAGGGTGACGCTGTTGGAGATGACTAACATACTGCTGTGCTCTTGTTTGGTGCAGCGGCGCAGGCTGGTTCAGCTTGGTGCCTCATAATGGGGCGAGCTGCGCTCCCTTGGTGATGTCGGGAGAGTCCTGCTCCAGACGTAAATGCTATCTTTTTGAAATTAAACAATAAAAAGACTTGGCACAAGAATTGATTCCCCATTCATGACATACCATGGATTGGGAGCAACCAGATGAAGCTGATTACTGCGATTATCAAACCCTTCAAGTTGGATGACGTGCGCGAGGCCGTCGCCATCCTGGGGGTCGAGGGTCTGACCGTGTCCGAGGTCAAAGGGTTTGGCCGCCAGAAGGGGCACACCGAATTATACCGGGGAGCCGAGTATCAGGTCGACTTCCTGCCCAAGGTCAAGCTGGAGATCGCCACCGCCGATGACAACGTCGAAGGGGTGATCGAGGCGATCTGCAAGGCCGCCTACACCGGCAAGATAGGTGACGGCAAGATCTTCGTCTACGACCTGCTGCAGGCCGTGCGCATTCGGACCGGCGAGAACGACGACGAGGCGCTCTGACGGCCCTGACGGGGCTGGTGGTCGATGGGGTGTCGCTGATTGACTCCATGGTGGGGCTGGATAGGATTCTATCCGGCCCCTTTGTTTGAACGACGTTTAAATATGTGATCCCGCAACGTCAGGATTTCTTGATCCCGCTGTCGAGCTCAATGCAAAATGCAAACAGCAATGGTTCTCACTCGATATAGCAACTCAAGGAATGGATGATGAAAATGAAGATGTTGGCACTGGCTTTCTCTGCGTTGGCGGCTCAGTCGGCGTTTGCCGCAGGGGAAGTGAATGTCTACTCCAACCGCCAGGATGAGCTGATCAAGCCCATCATCCAGCAGTTCGAGAAAGAGTCTGGCATCAAGGTCAACGTGGTATTCGCCAAAGAGGGTCTGAACGAGCGTCTGGAGCGGGAAGGCAAGCTCTCCCCGGCGGATCTGATGCTGACCGTCGACATCAGCCGGCTGACCGACCTGGTGGACAAGGGGCTGGTGCAGCCGGTGGACAGCAAGATCCTGCAGGAGAACATCCCCGCCATCTATCGCGATCCGGACAACCGCTGGTTCGCCCTGACCACCCGGGTGCGCGCCATCTATTCCAGCAAGGATCGCCTCGGCAAGCTGGACACCATCAGCTACGAAGATCTGGCCAAGCCTGAATTCAAAGGAAAAATCTGCACCCGCAGCGGCAAGCATGAGTACAATGTGGCGCTGGTCTCCTCCATGATCGCTCATCACGGCATGGCGGATGCAAAAACCTGGCTGGAAGGGGTCAAGGCCAACCTGGCGCGCAAGCCGCAGGGCAACGACCGGGATCAGGTCAAGGCGATCAAGGATGGTATCTGTGACCTGTCGCTCGGCAACAGCTACTACCTGGGCGCCATGCTGAAGGATCCGGCGCAGAAGTCCTGGGCCGATGCCGTCTACATCAACTTCCCGAACCAGGGGGATCGCGGTGCCCACGTCAACGTGAGCGGCGTGGCCATGACCAAGTATGCCAAGAACAAGGCCGAGGCCCAGAAGCTGATGGAGTTTCTGGCCGGCGACACCGCCCAGCACATGTATGCGGACGTGAATGCCGAGTATCCGGTCAAGGCCGGGGTCGAGCCTTCCGCCATGGTCAAGTCCTGGGGCAGTTTCAAGTCTGACCCTATGCCGGTCAGCGATTACGCCAAGCACCGCAAGGACGCCTTGCAGCTGCTGGATGAAGTGAAATTCGACTTGTAATCAGATGGGGCCAATGGCCCCATCAACCTCTGTGGTCTCATGAAAAATTTTGGATGGATTACCGGCAGCTGGGCTAGCGCCCTGCTGCTGGCCTTGCCGGTGCTTGCCCTGGTCTTCTCCGCCTTCTCGGCCGACGGAGATCTGTTTAGCCACCTTGCCGATACCGTGCTGTTCGACTATCTGGCCAATACCCTGGGGCTGGTGGTCGGGGTCGTGCTGCTCAGCCTGCTGTTCGGCGTGCCGACCGCCTGGCTGGTGGCCATGTGCCAGGTGCCGGGGCGCCGGGCCCTGCAGTGGGCGCTGATGCTGCCCATGGCCATGCCCTCCTACATAGTGGCTTATGTCTACACGGATCTGCTCGACTACTCGGGCCCGCTGCAGGCGGGGCTGCGGCAGCTGTTTGGCTGGAGCAGTCCGGCCGAGTACTGGATTCCGGCCATCCGCTCCCTCGGCGGCGCCTCCTGGGTGCTGGCGCTGGTACTGTTTCCCTACGTCTATCTGCTGACCCGCGCCTCCTTTCTGGAGCAGTCGGTCAGCCTCATTCACTCCAGCCGCCTGCTCGGTTGCAGTCCCTGGCAGAGCTTTTGCCGCCTCAGCCTGCCGCTGGCACGCCCCGCCATCATGGTGGCGGTATCCCTGGTGGCGATGGAGACGTTGGCGGATTTTGCCACCGTCCACTTCTTTGCCATCAACACCCTGACCACGGCGGTCTACGACACCTGGCTTGGCTACGGCAGTCTGGCCACCGCCGCCAAGCTCTCCTGCCTGATGTTGCTGGCGGTGGTGTTGCTGATCGCGCTGGAGCGCCGCTCCCGCAGTCGGCAGCAGGTGTTCCAGAAGTCCATGGGCCACGAACAGCCGCTGCGCTACCCGCTCAAGGGTGCGCGGCGCTGGCTGGCCGGTCTCTGGTGCTGGGGACTGGTGCTGGCCGGCTTCGGTCTGCCGTTCGTCATCCTGCTGAATTACGGCGTGCGCTACTTCGAATTGTCGTGGACGCCGGAGTTTGTCCGCTTCGCTGGCAACAGTCTGCTCATCTCGGCGCTGACCGCTCTGCTGGCCATGGGCATCGCCCTGTTGCTCGGTTTCTGCCGTCGCCTCGATGGCGGGCCCAAGAGCCTGTTGCCCCTGCGCATCGCTGCCATGGGTTACGCCATGCCGGGTACCGTGCTCGCCATCGGGGTGCTGGTGCCGCTCACCGCCCTCGACTTTGCCATCAACGATCTGGCCGAGTGGCTGGGGCGTCAGGGGCCTGGGTTGCTGCTGACCGGCACCCTCACCGCCATCGTGTTCGGCTATCTGGTGCGCTTCGTGGCCATCGCCATCGGCTCGGTGGAGAGCAGCATGGGCAAGATCTCCCCCAGCCTCGACATGGCGGCCCGCTCCCTGGGGCAGGGAGATGGCGCCATGCTGCGGCGGGTCCACCTGCCGCTGGTGCGGCGCGGCCTGTTTGCCGGTGCCATGCTGGTGTTCATCGAATCCATGAAGGAGCTGCCCGCCGCCCTGCTGCTGCGGCCGTTCAACTTCGATACCCTGGCGACCCACGTCTACCAGTTCGTGTCGGACGAGATGCTGGAGCGCGGCGCGCTCGGCGCCATCGTCATCGTGCTGGTGGGGTTGTTGCCGCTCATCTGGGTCAACCGCAACCTGGATGGGGCGGGGCACTGAGTTCGCCACGTCGGCCAATGAAATTGCATGCGGTGTGCTGAGCCGAAAGGCTGCACACCGCCAGAAATGAGAGGAAGTCAGCCTTGTCCTGTTTGCAGGTTGAAAATGTCAGTTGCCGTTACAACGGCCGCAATGTGCTGGAACAGCTCTCCCTGACGGTGGCCGACAACGAGATCGTCTGCCTGCTGGGAGCGAGCGGCTGCGGCAAAACCACGCTGCTCAAGGCCATAGCCGGCCTGCTGCCGCTGGCGCAGGGGGCTATTCGCCTCGGCGATACCCTGCTCGACGGGCCGGGTACCAGCGTGCCGCCCGAGGCGCGCAACATCGGCATGATCTTTCAGGATTACGCCCTCTTTCCCCATCTGACGGTGGCGGACAACGTCGGCTTCGGTCTGACCCGGCTCGATCGCCGTGTCCGCCAGCAACAGGTGGACGAGGCGCTGGCGCTGGTCAATCTGCAGGGGCTGGGGGATCGCTATCCGCACCAGCTTTCCGGCGGCCAGCAGCAGCGGGTGGCCATCGCTCGCGCCCTGGTGTGCAAGCCGCGGCTGATGCTGCTGGACGAGCCTTTTTCCAACATCGACACCCAGGTACGGATGAAGCTGATCCTCGAGATCCGCGCCCTGCTCAAGCAGCAGGGGATCGGCGCCATCTTCGTCAGCCACAGCAAGGAGGAGGCCTTTGCCTTCGCCGATCGGCTGGCGCTGTTTCGCGCGGGTCACATCGAGCAGGTGGGCCAGCCTGAGCAGCTCTATCGTCGCCCGCAGAACCGCTTCGTGGCGGAGTTTCTCGGCGGGGTCAACTACCTGGCGGCCGAGGTGGTGGACAGCCACTGCGTGCGCACGGCGCTCGGGGTCATCTGCGGCAGCGAGCCTCACGGCCGGGCAGTGGGTGAGCTGCTGCAACTGATGCTCAGGCCCCAGCAGCTGTTGCTGGAGAGCGCCGCGGATGGCGAGCTCAAGGTGGTGGAGCAGCAGTTCCTCGGCCACCACTGCCGGGTGCTGTTCGAGAGCAGCGAGCTGCGGCTGGAGGCGAGCATCGGCGAGCCGCTGGAGGGGGCGCGGGCGCGGGTCAGGGTGACCCCTCACGCGCTGGTGTTGTTTGACCCTTTACCCTGAACGCGTGATATCGTTGTGAAATCAATGAACTGGAACCGCGCTGGTTTATAATCGCGCAACGCCAATTGCCCATATCGCCAATGTCTGTTCAGGGGAGAGATATATGAAAGCCCAAGCCGGGATCTGTGCCGAGCCCAATCTGCACGCCCTCTATCTGATGTTCAACCGCACCGGTGACGCCGCCGAGCTGGTGGCCCGTCTGGCCAGGTTGCCGGCTCTGTGGGAGGCGGTGGCCGCCGATTTCCCCGCTGCCGGCTTCAGCGGTCTGGTGGCCGTCGGCGCCGACGCCTGGGATGGCCTCTATCCTGCCGCCCGTCCTCCCCAGTTCCGCGGCTTTATGGCGCAATCCGCCAACGGTCAGGAGGCCCCCAATACCCCGTTCGATCTGTTCGTGCAGTTGCGCGCCGATCGGGTGGATGTGCTGCATCACGCCGGTCAGCGCGTGATGGCCCTGCTGGCCGGGCTGGTAGAACTGGCGGAAGAGGTGCGCGGTTTTCGCAACCTCGACTGCCGCGATCTGACCGGTTTCGTCGATGGCACCGAGAACCCGCAGGATGAGCACCGCGCCGAAGTGGCGCTGCTGGCCGATGGCGAGTTTGCCGGTGGCTCCTACATCCACGTGCAGCGCTGGGTCCACGCCATGAGCGACTGGGAGAAGCTGGCGCAAAAAGAGCAGGAAGACATCATAGGTCGCACCAAGGTCGACAATATCGAGTACGAGTCGGCCGACAAGCCGCTGACCGCCCACATCAAGCGGGTCAACCTCAAGACCCCGAAGGGGGAGTCCATGGAGATCCTGCGCCAGAGCATGCCCTGGGGCTCCATGACCGAGCAGGGGCTCTACTTTATCTCCTGCTGTCGTACCCCGCTGCACTTCAACGCCATGCTGGCCAGCATGTACAAGGGGGAGGGCAGTCACTTCGATCACCTGCTGCGCTTCACCAGTGCGGTGACCGGCGCGGCCTTCTTCGCCCCTTCAGAAGATTTTCTGGTAGGGCAGGGCAAATAAGCCCGACCAGCAGATAACAAAAATCCCGGCCTTGGCCGGGATTTTGCGTTCTGGTGCAACCGCCACGGGGCGGTTGCCTCCCTTACGGCGTCTGTTCGAACAACTCGAGGGCGGAGAGGTAGAGCTCCTCGATGTCGGTGTCGCTGGTCGGGGTGATGAAAATGGTGTCGTCACCGGCGATGGTGCCGAGGATCCCTTCGGCCTTGCCGAGGGAGTCGAGCAGGCGGGCGATCAGCTGGGCCGCACCCGGGCTGGTGTGGATCACCACCAGGGCACCGTTGTGGTCGACATCCAGCACCAGATTCTTGAGCGGGCTGGAGGTGGTGGGCACGCCCAGTTCCACCGGCAGGCAGTAAACCATTTCCATCTTGGCATTGCGGGTGCGAACGGCGCCGAAGCGGCTCAGCATGCGCGATACCTTGGACTGGTTGATGTTTTCGAAGCCCATCTCTTGCAGGGCAGTCACTATCTCTGCCTGGGAGCCAAATCGTTCTTCTTTCAGCAAGGCTTTAAAGGCCTTGGCCAGTTTTTCTTGCTTGTCGTTATGCTTCATCTTGGACTCACGAATGAGGAGGTTTGGCTGCCTGTCACGCTCAGGCGGCAGATATGAACAGCGTGCCCATTTTGCATTCATATGCCTATTTTTGCAAGGAAGCGGCGCTTGTTCTGCATATTGATTCAAATATAGCTTGCATCCACCCATGCCAGCGTTAGAATCAGGACGAAATTTTGAAAACTTATTCAATTGGGCTGTATGGGTATTGAATTAATCGGTATCGAAAAATCCTGGCACAAGGTGCCGGTACTGCAACAGGTCAGCTTTCGGACCGCGCCCGGTGAAACCCTGGTGCTGCTGGGTCCGAGCGGTGCCGGCAAGAGCTCTCTGCTGCGCATGATGAACCTGCTGGACACCCCGGATGCCGGTGTCCTGCGCATCGGTGAAAGTGAATTTTCTTTCCCCTCCAGCCTCTCCACCGCCGAGTTCAACCGCCAGACCCAGGCGCTGCGGCGCAAGGTGGGCATGGTGTTCCAGCAGTACAACCTGTGGCCCCATCTCACCGTGATGGAGAATCTCATCGAGGCGCCCGTCAAGCTACTCGGCATGAGCAAGGCGGCGGCCATGGAGAAGGGGGGCTATCTGCTGGCCCAGCTGCAGCTGGCCGACAAGCGCGACGCCTGGCCGGCGCGTCTCTCCGGTGGTCAGCAGCAGCGGGTGGCCATCGCCCGCACCCTGATGATGGATCCCCAGGTGTTGCTGTTTGACGAGCCGACCGCGGCCCTCGACCCCGAGATCACCAAGGAAGTGGCGGAGATCATCCGCAACCTGGGCCAGACCGGCATTACCCAGGTGGTGGTGACCCACGAGGTGGAGTTCGCCCGCAAGGTGGCCAGCCAGGTGATCTATCTGGAGAAGGGGCGGATCATCGAAGCGGGCTCCGCCGCCATTTTCCAAGCCCCGCAAACCAGCCGGTTTGCCGAATTCTTGATGCATTGATATTCAAATCGATAAGGAAGCTGTCATGAAAAAGAGTCTGTTGCTGATCGCGGCCATGGGCCTGCTGAGCACCCAGGTGCTGGCGAAAGAGATCAAGTTCGCCACCGAGGCCACCTACGCACCGTTCGAATACCTGGACGACAAGAACGAGTTCCAGGGGTTTGACATCGACCTGGCCCGCGCCATCTGTGAACAGGCCAAGCTGGAGTGCAGCTTCCACAACCAGGCTTTTGACAGCCTGATCCCCAGCTTGAAATTCCGTCGCTACGACGCCGCCATCGCCGCCATGGACGTGACCCCGGAGCGGGCCGCCCAGGTCGACTTCTCCGACATCTATTACCAGAACTCCGCCGTGTTCGTGACCAAGAAGGGTGACTTCAAGGGGCCGGAAGATCTGGTGGACAAGACAGTCGGCGTGCAGAACGGCAGCTCCCACCAGTCCTATCTGGTGGACAACTGGGTGAGCAAGGGGTTGCTGACCGTGCCTTATGCCAGCTACCAGAGTGCCTTCCTCGACATGATGAACGGTCGCACCGACGGTGTGTTTGCCGATACCGCGGTCGCCGCCGACTGGCTCAAGCAGCACAAGGAGTATGCCGTGATCGGCACGCCGGTGACTGACGCCAAGTACTTCGGTACCGGTTTTGGCATCGCGGTGGCCAAGGGCAATCAGGAACTGCTGACCCAGCTGAACAAGGGGCTGGCCGACATCAAGGCCAACGGCACCTATCAGAAGATCTACGACAAATATTTCGCGCACTAAGCCATGTTGAGCCTGTTGTTGGATGCAGCCTGGATGACCCTCGGGCTGGCCCTGGCCTCCCTGGTCGGGGGCATGGTGCTGGCACTGGCGTTCAGCGCCGCCGAGCTGAGCAAGCAGCGGTGGCTGGTGTGGCCGGTGGCCACCCTCACCACGCTTATTCGCGGGTTGCCCGAGCTGCTGGTGGTGCTGTTCATCTACTTCGGCTCGACCCAGGTGCTGTTCCTCATCACCGGCGAGTACGTGGAGTTCAGCCCGTTCGCCTGCGGCGTGCTGGCGCTCTCCCTGCTGTTTGCCAGCTACGCCACCCAGACCCTGCGAGCCGCCCTCAATGCGGTGCCCGCCGGGCAGCGGCTGGCGGCGCTGGCGCTCGGCCTTGGCAAGCGTCACATCTTCTTTCGCATCGTGCTGCCCCAGGCCTGGCGTCACGCCCTGCCAGGGCTCGGCAACCAGTGGCTGGTGCTGCTCAAGGACACCGCACTGGTGTCGCTCATCGGGGTGAACGAGATGATGCGCCAGGCCCAGATGGCCTCGGCCAGTACCTATCAACCCTTCACCTGGTATGCCGCAGCGGCCCTCATCTACCTGGCCATCAGCCTGGTGAGTGAGTTCGGCTTGAAGCAGGCGTCCCGTTATACCCGCCGTTACGGAGGCTGATCATGCAGGATTACCTGATGACCCTGCTGGGTGGCCTGGCGATTACCCTGCAACTGACCGCCGGCAGTCTGCTGCTGGGCGTGCTGATGGCGGCCGGCATGACCTGGGTGCTGGAGCGCCGCATCCCGGTGGCGACCCAGCTGGTGCAGCTGTGGGTGCTGATCTTCACCGGCACGCCGCTGCTGATCCAGATCTTCCTCATCTACTACGGGCCGGGCCAGTTTGCCTGGCTCAAAGAGGGGCCGCTCTGGCCGCTGCTCAAGCAGCCCTGGTTCTGCGCCGTGCTGGCGCTCGGTTTCAATACCGCCGCCTACTCTACCCGGCTGTTCAAGGGGGCGCTCGACGCCATCCCGGCCGGCGAGGTAGAGGCCTGCCGCGCGCTCGGCTTCTCCGCCAGCCAGACCCTGTGGATGAAGGTACGCCACGCCGCCCGGCGACTGGTACCCGCCTATTCCAACGAGGTGATCCTGGTGCTCAAGGGGAGTTCGCTCGCCAGTACCATCACCATCATGGATGTGATGGGGCTGGCCCAGCGCCTCAATGCCCAGACCTATGACACCCTGGCGGTGTTCACCGTGGCCGGTGCCCTCTACCTGACCATGAACGGATTGTTAACAATTGGTTTTCGTTGGTGTGAACGCCGGGCGTTGGCCTTCCAGGGCTGAAGTCGGCAGATCTACCTATTAATGGTGAGGGGAAGTGCAGGAAATCTGTGCTTCCCCTCCAATTTTTTGCATTTTCCCCCATTTTTATTCGCCGCCTGTTTATTGGCTCACAGAACCTGTGATTACAACTGTTATCAGATTGTTTTTTAGGGGGGGATCCTTTAAGGTTGGGCGCACAACAAGAAACAACCTTAAACCTACGCTTAAACATGGAGTTGATCATGAAAGTTGCCGTTCTGGGTGCCGCCGGTGGCATCGGCCAAGCCCTCGCTCTGCTGTTGAAAAACCGTCTGCCTGCTGGTTCCGAATTGAGCCTGTATGACATCGCTCCGGTGACCCCGGGCGTGGCGGTCGATCTGAGCCATATCCCGACTGACGTGAAAGTAAAAGGTTTCTGCGGTGAAGACCCGAGCCCGGCTCTGGTCGGCGCCGATGTCGTGCTGATCTCCGCCGGCGTGGCGCGCAAGCCCGGCATGGATCGTTCCGACCTGTTCAACATCAACGCCGGCATCGTCAAGAATCTGGTGGAAAAGTGCGCCGCCTCCTGCCCGAAAGCGCTGATCGGCATCATCACCAACCCGGTCAACACCACGGTCGCCATCGCCGCCGAAGTGCTGAAGAAAGCCGGTGTCTATGACAAGCGTCGCCTGTTCGGCGTCACCACCCTGGACGTGATCCGTGCCGAGACCTTCGTGGCCGAGGCCAAGGGTCTGAACGTCGACAAGGTGCGCGTCAACGTGATCGGTGGCCACAGTGGCGTGACCATCCTGCCGCTGCTCTCCCAGATTGAAGGGGCTTCCTTCACCGCCGACGAAGTGGCCGCCATGACCAAGCGTATCCAGAACGCCGGTACCGAAGTGGTGGAAGCCAAGGCCGGTGGCGGTTCCGCTACCCTCTCCATGGGCCAGGCTGCCTGCCGTTTCGGTCTGTCGCTCATCAAGGGTCTGCAGGGTGAAGCCAACGTCATCGAGTGCGCTTACGTGGAAGGCGACGGCAAGCACGCCACCTTCTTCGCGCAGCCCATTCTGCTTGGCAAGAACGGCGTCGAAACCGTGCTGGACTACGGCAAGCTGAGCGCCTTCGAACAAGAGGCGATGGATGGCATGCTGGCCACCCTGAAAGCCGATATCCAGCTGGGTGTCGACTTCGTCAAGTAAGGCGTCCGGATGGACAGCAAGGGGAGCTTCGGCTCCCCTTTGTCGTTATGGGCAGGTGGTGCCGGACTAAGGGGATGTCGCCGGCTGCCGATAACAGGGTGCTGCAGGAGATCCTTATGATGAAACCCATTACCCTTGTCGGCCTGCTCTGTTTGCTGACGCCCCCATTGCTGACGGGCCAGGCGCAGGGGGCCGAGCCTTCCACCTCTGCCGCCACCGCGACGAGCGGGGCCACGCCGTCGGCCAGTGCGCCGGCGCAGCCGGAGGTTGCCGCCCAGTCCTCTGCGGCTGCCCCGTCCTCTGCTGAGGCTCCCGCACCGGCTGCCGTGCCAACCACTGCAACGCCAGCCCCCCCTGCTGCACCGGTAGCGGCAGGGAGTGCAACACCCGCCACTGCGCCAGCGGCAGCCCCCATACCCGCGCCTGTCGCTGCAGAGGGGGACCGTTCGCCGAACAATCGTCCCATGACCAGCACCCCGGCCAGTGGCCTGACCGTGGACAGTGGCGCGCTGCAGGCGGTGCCGCTCTATCGTCAGGACGAACTGCTCAACTGGATTGAACAGGGCCGCCACCTGCAGCAGGTCAAGCAGGACAGGTGTCAGCTTACCCAGGATATCGAGGTACGGGCCGAGGTGATGAAGATCCCCTCTTATCAGTTTCTGTGGGGGGACATGCTGGCCTGGGGGGTCTGCATCAAGCCCAATGCGGAGCTGGGGGTGAAATTTATGTGGGATGCGGCCAACCAGGGGCTGGCGCCGGCGCTGGAGCAGCTGGGTCGCTACTACTGGAAGGGCACCCTGGTGCAAAAGGACCTGCTCAAGGCCGAGACCCTGATGCGGGAGGCCGCCAGCCTGGGTTTCCAGCGGGCGCAGATCGAGTGGGTGGAGATGCTGTTGCAGGGCATGGGAAGCCCACTGGACTACGAGGAGGCGTATCACTGGCTGCACGGCGCCGTCATCGGTGATAAGGCCACCCACCAGAAGGCGGCGAGCCTGCTCAGCCGGCTCGGCAATCGCATGCCCGCCAATGCCATCGCCCGTGCCAAGGCGATGCACTGATCCCAAAAAATGACCCACGGATCTGCATCCGTGGGTCGGGAGGGGCCAGCCGCCGTGCCGTGACAAACTGGCCCCTCATCAAGTTATAGTGATCCGCCCGCCTTACAGATCTTGGTGGGGACCAAAAACTTCGTAATGGAGCTGGCCGGCCGGAATGCCCGTCGCGATCAGCTGCTGCTTGACGGCCTGCATGAAGCCAAGAGGGCCACAGAAGTAGTAGTGGGCCTGCGGCGTGATGCGCTCCTGCACGGCACTCAGATCCATGGTGCCGGCATGATGGTAGTCTTTGCCTTGCACGTCACAGTCCTCCGGCTCCCGATACCAGACCCGGCTCAGCAGGTTGGCGTGCTGGCGGGATTTTTGCTGAATATCTTCCCTGAAGGCATGCACGGCACCCTGTTCGCAGGCGTGCAGCCAGGTGATGTCGGCCTGATGGCTGTTCGCCAGCAGCTGGTTGAGCATGCTCATCATCGGCGTGACACCCACACCGGCCGAGAGCAGCACCACCGGGGTACGGTTATCGGCTTTCAGGTAGAAATCGCCGGTGGGCGGCATCAGCTCCACTTGATCGCCCGCCTGCAGATGATCGTGCAGCAGGTTGGAAACCTGGCCCTGCGGCTCGCGCTTGACGCTGATGCGGTAGTGCTGGCCGTTGGGGGCATCGGAGAGGGAGTACTGGCGGATCTCCTGATACTCGAGCTCGGGATGGACCAGCTTGATGCTGAGATACTGACCCGGCTTGAAGTCCAGCACCGGCTTGCCATCCACCGGCGCCAGCAGGAAGGAGGTGATGAGCTCGCTCTCGACCCGCTTCTCCTTGATCAGGAAGGGGCGGGGGCCTTGCCAGCCACCGATCTCGTTCGCCTTCTCCTGATAAATCTCGCTCTCGCGGCCGATGAAGATGCTGGCGAGCACGCCATACGCCTTGCCCCAGGCATCCAGCACCTCGTCGGTGACCGCACTTCCACCCAATTCTTTGAGCGTGGCCAAGAGATGACTACCTACAATGTGATATTGTTCTGGCTGGATCAGGAAACCCGTGTGCTTGTGGGCGATGCGTTCCACGGCACCGGCCAGTGCACCCAGGTTGTCGATGTTCTTGGCGTAGGCCGCCACTGCATTGAACAGCGCCAACGGCTGGCCGCCGCTGCGCTGGTGCGCCAGGTTGAAAATGTCCTTCAGCTCCGGGTTATGGCTGAACATGCGTTGGTAGAAGTGCTGGGTGAGCGCGGGGCCCGCCGATTCGAGCAAAGGGATGGTGCTTTTGATGACGGCGATGGTGGCTTGGTCTAACATAGGGGTTCCTTGCTAATTGAACATCTAGAATGTCACTTAATAAGCTGCATCCTAGATGTTTATTTGATCTGAATCAATAATCAATTTCCGCGTGATGCGACACAGGCACTATGAGACTAACTAGTTATACCGATTTTGGATTGAGAGCCCTGCTCTATCTGGCGACCCTGCCGGAGGGCGAATTGTCTAGCGTGGCCAAGGTCTCCGCCTTGTATGACGTCTCCCGCAACCACATGGTGAAGGTGGTGAACCAGCTGGTGAAACTGGGCTACCTGCAGTCCCAGCGCGGCAAGAATGGCGGCATTCGCATGGCCTGCGCGCCGGAGAGCATCAACATCGGCCAGGTGATCCGGGCGCTGGAAGGGAACCTGGACGGCATCGACTGCAACTCGCCGGCTTGCCACATCGTCTCTGTCTGTCTGCTGAAGAGTGCCCTGAAAGAGGCGATGAATGCGTTTCTGGCGGTGATGGACAGCTACACGCTGCAGGATCTGCTGGCCAATCGCGACGAGCTGCAGCAGGTCTTCGGCGAGTTGATCCCGACCCTGGTGCTGGAGCCTGGTGACGAAGATGAGTGAGCCGGGCAACGGCCAATGACGCAATAGAAAAAGGCTGCCATCGGCAGCCTTTTTTCAATCTTCCAGTCCCGACTCGTTTCGGTACAACGCCGGCATGATCCGCGCCATCTTCACCATGTTGTTCTCCACTTCCAGGATCTCGATGGGGTAGCCGGCCAGCCGCAGGCTGATGTTGGGCTGGGGGATCTCCTCCAGATATTCGAGGATGACGCCGTTGAGGGTACGGGGCCCGTCGATGGGCAGTTGCCAGTTCATCTCCTTGTTGAGCTCGCGGATGCTGGCCGAGCCCTCCACCAGGAAGGAGCCATCCGGCTGGGGATGGATCTCGTCGCTGGGCGCCGGGGTCATGGAGGTGGTGAAGTCGCCCACTATCTCTTCCAGGATGTCGTCCAGGGTGATCAGCCCCTGAATGTCGCCATACTCGTCGACGATGAGGCCGATCCGCTCCTTGTTGCGCTGGAACTTGGCCAGTTGCACGTTGAGGGGCGTCCCTTCCGGAATGAAGTAAATCTCGTCCACTTCCCGCAGCAGGCTCGACTTGTTGAACTGATCCTTGGCCATCAGGCGCAGCGCGTCGCGGGCGTGCAGAAAGCCGACCACGTCGTCGATGTTGTCGCGATAGAGCAGGATCTTGGTGTGGGCGCAGTGGGCCAGCTGGCGCAGTATGGTCTTCCAGTCATCGTTGATGTCGATGGCGTAGATCTCGCTGCGCGGCACCATGATGTGCTCCACCGTCATCTTGTCCAGATCCAGGATGCTGAGCAGCATCTCCTGATGGCGCTGGGGGATCAGACTGCCCGCCTCGTTGACGATGGTGCGCAGCTCTTCGGTATTGAGGGAGTCATCCTTGTTCGGATTGATCTTCAGCAGTTTGAGCAGGCCGCTGGTGATGCCATTGATCATCCAGACGAAGGGGGCAAGCGGCACCATCAGCCCCTTGAGCACCCAGGAGGCGGGATAGGCGACTTTCTCCGGGAACATGGCCGCCAGGGTCTTGGGAGTCACTTCACCAAACACCAGCACGATCAGGGTCAGGCCGAAAGTGGCGATGGCCACACCCAGATCCCCGAACAGACGAATACAGACGATGGTGGCGATGGCTGACGCCAGGATGTTGACCAGGTTGTTGCCGATCAGGATCAGCCCCAGCAGGCGGTCTGGTCGGGAGAGCAGTTTCTCCACCCGACGGGCAGCCTTGTGCTTGGTCTGGGCCAGATGCCGCAGCTTGTAGCGGTTGAGCGACATCATGCCGGTTTCAGAACTTGAGAAGAAGGCAGACATGAGGATCAAGATAACGAGAACAATCAGCAATGTACTCGTTGAGATACTGTCCAAGAAGGGCTCCTGTGGGACTGGGTGATGAAGAAGTAGTGGGCGTTCAGCTCAGCAGCACTTCTTTGACGAAGCGGCTGCCGAAGTAGGCCAGGGTCAGAATGAAGCTGCCGATCAGGCTCAGGGTGATCACCTTGCGACCGCGCCAGCCACGGGTATGGTGGCCCCACAGCAGCAGCACGTAGACGCACCAGGCCAGGATCGAGAGGATGGCCTTGTGGGATTTGCCCTGGGCGAACATGTCTTCGAGGAAGAAGAGGCCGGAGGCAATGGAGAGGGTCAGCAACAGGACGCCGGCCGAGATGAGTTGGAACAGCCGCTTCTCGACCGTCATCAGGGGCGGCATGGCCGGCAGCTGGCTGATCTTGCGCGTCTTCAGTTGCCGGTCCAGACAGGCGAGCTGCAGCGCAAACAGGCAGGCGATCATCAATACCGAGTAGGCCATCAGCGCGAGGCCGATATGCAGCAGCAGCTGGGGATGGGCCTCCAGGTGGGTGATGTAGCGACCGGGAATGAGGGCGCTGGCGGCCAGCAACAGGGCCGAGAAGCTGTAGACCACCGGCAGCAGGATCCAGCCGTTGAAGCGGCGGGTGACGCAGGTCATGAAGCAGCTGATGATGAGACTGACCAGCGAGGCCACGTTGAGCATGCTCAGATTCTGCCCTGAGTGGGTTACCAGCACCTCGCCGGAGAGGGCGGCGCCATGGGCGATCAGGGCCAGTCCGATGCAGGCAAACAGGGGGGCTTGTCCCACTGGTTTGGCACTGAGCAGCAGGTGCAGAGAGGCGATGATGGCCAGCAGATAGAACGCCAGGGCCAGAACAGAGATCACGATCATAACCGGGTCGTTGTCGAGCAAGCGATTGGGAATAGGAAGGGCAGTATACCTTGCACAAGATGTGCTCGCCAGTTGTGCTGCCGCCGATCTGCCCATATATAGGCAGCATGTTGGGTCAGCCGCACAGGGCTGGCCGCAGCCGAGTGCGGCGAATAATCGTCCTCATCGTGCGAGTGAGGTATAATGCCTCCCATTTGTTACGCCAAGAACCGGAATGCGTCATGTTTGAGAATTTGACTGAACGACTCTCGCGCACCCTGCGCAACGTCAGCGGCCGTGGCCGCCTGACTGAAGAGAACATCAAGGATACCTTGCGCGAAGTTCGCATGGCGCTGCTCGAGGCGGACGTCGCCCTGCCGGTGGTGCGTGACTTCGTCGCGCGCGTCAAGGAGCGGGCGGTGGGCCAGGAAGTGGCCAAGTCCCTGAGCCCGGGCCAGGCCTTCATCAAGATTGTGCACGGCGAACTGGTCTCCGTGATGGGGGAGGCCAACGAGCAGCTCAATCTGGCGGCCCAGCCGCCGGCCATCATCCTGATGGCGGGTCTGCAGGGTGCCGGTAAGACCACCACGGTCGGCAAGCTGGCCAAGCTGCTCAAGGAGCGCAACAAGAAGAAGGTGCTGGTGGTCAGTGCGGACGTCTACCGCCCGGCGGCCATCAAGCAGCTGGAGACCCTGGCCGGCGACATCGGCGTCGACTTCTTCCCGAGCGATGCCAGCCAGAAGCCGGTGGACATCGCCAACGCGGCCATCGATCAGGCACGCAAGAAGTTCTATGACGTGGTGATCGTCGATACCGCCGGTCGTCTGCACGTCGATGGCGAGATGATGGAGGAGATCAAACACCTTCATGCCACCATCAAGCCGGTGGAGACCCTGTTCGTGGTCGACGCCATGACCGGTCAGGATGCCGCCAACACCGCCAAGGCGTTCAACGAGGCGCTGCCGCTCACCGGCGTGATCCTCACCAAGGCGGACGGCGATGCCCGCGGCGGCGCCGCCCTGTCGGTGCGCCACATCACCGGCAAGCCGGTCAAGTTCATCGGTATGGGCGAGAAGACCGACGCGCTTGAGCCGTTCCACCCGGATCGTCTCGCCTCCCGCATCCTCGGCATGGGCGATGTGCTCTCTCTCATCGAGGAGGTGGAGCGTACCGTCGATAAAGAGAAGGCAGCCAAGCTGGCCAGCAAGGTCAAGAGTGGCAAGGGCTTCGATCTGGAAGACTTCCGCGAGCAACTGGCCCAGATGCGCAACATGGGCGGCATGATGGGGATGCTCGACAAGCTGCCGGGCATGTCCGGCCTGCCTGACAACGTCAAGGATCAGATGGATGACAAGCTCACCGTGCGGATGGAGGCCATCATCAGCTCCATGACTCCCAAGGAGCGTGCCCATCCCGATCTTATCAAGGGCTCTCGCAAGCGCCGTATCGCCGCGGGTTCCGGCATGCAGGTGCAGGACGTCAACAAGCTGCTCAAGCAGTTCACCGAGATGCAGCGGATGATGAAGAAGATGTCCGGCAAGGGTGGCATGCGCAAGATGATGAGCCAGATGAAGAACATGCTGCCTCCCGGCTTCGGTGGCGGCCGCGGTCCGTTCTGATTATTCGGGCTGACGTAGCGAGTGAGGGTCTGCCAGCGGCAGACCCTTTTCATTGCGGCTCTGCGCAAAAAATGGCTGGCTTGGTTGCAATTATTACGAATCCAAGTAGAATTATGCGGCTTATTTTAAGCTAGGGTCCGCGTGTTTGCGGGCCTTGTTCATTAGATGTTAATGAGGACGATATGGTAACCATTCGTTTACAACGTGGTGGCGCGAAAAAGCGTCCGTTCTACCAGGTAGTAGTTGCTGACAGCCGTAACGCCCGCGACGGTCGTTTCATCGAGCGCGTTGGTTTCTTCAACCCGGTTGCTTCTGGTAACGCTGAAAAGCTGAACCTGGACCTGGCTCGTATCGAGCATTGGGTTGCTACTGGTGCCGCTGTTTCTGACCGCGTTGCCAAGCTGATCAAAGACGCTGCCAAAGCTGCTTAATCAGCCAAACGGTAAGGAGTTAAGGTGGAAAAACCTGTAGTTCTGGGCACCCTGGGTACCGTTTACGGCATCAAGGGCTGGCTTAAAGTGAACTCCTTCACCGATGTTGCCGAAGCGATTTTCGATTACAACCCCTGGCTGATCAATCAGAACGGGGTGTGGCGTGAAATTCAGGTTTCATCCTGGAAGCGTCACAACAAGGGTCTGATCTGCAAACTCGATGGTATCGACGTGCGCGAGGATGCCCTGGCATTGACCAATGTCGAGATTGGCGTAGCCGCCGATCTGTTGCCTGCGTTGCCTGAGGGCGAGTTCTACTGGCGTGACCTGATTGGTTGCTCGGTAGTGACCACCAAGGGATATGACATGGGCAAGGTGACCGAATTGATGGAAACCGGCTCCAACGATGTGTTGGTGGTTGAGGCCAATGTAAAAGATGCCTTTGGTGCGAAGGAGCGGTTGATTCCGTTCCTGGAAGAGCAGGTGATCAAGAATATTGATCTGACTGCTCGAACAATCGAAGTTGATTGGGATCCTGGTTTCTAGTTTCCCGCGCTAACACGGGTGCCGGAGGTTTCTTATGTGGATTGGGGTGATTAGCCTCTTCCCTGAAATGTTCCGAGCCATTACCGAGCACGGGGTAACGGGTCGGGCCGTCAAGAGTGGCCTGCTGCAGATTGAGTGCTGGAACCCCCGGGACTTTACCCACGACAAACACCGTACGGTCGATGATCGTCCTTATGGTGGTGGGCCCGGCATGCTAATGATGGTTCAGCCGCTGCGTGACGCGATTCATGCAGCCAAGCAAGCGGCGGGAGACGGGGCGAAAGTCATCTATCTCTCCCCTCAGGGACGCAAGCTGACTCAAGCGGGCGTGACCGAGTTGGCGACGAATCAGAAACTGATTCTGGTAGCCGGTCGATACGAAGGTATCGATGAACGCGTGATACAAACCGAAGTCGACGAAGAGTGGTCTATCGGGGATTACGTGTTAAGTGGTGGCGAGTTGCCTGCCATGACCCTGATCGATGCGGTTTCGCGTCTGGTCCCAGGGGTCTTGGGTGATCAGGCCAGTGCCGAGCAGGACTCCTTCACGGATGGCTTGCTGGATCATCCCCACTATACTCGGCCGGAGGTGTTGGATGGGCTGGCGGTGCCCGAGGCGCTGACAAGCGGCAATCACGAAGTGATTCGACGCTGGCGTCTCAAGCAATCGCTCGGACGAACCTGGCAAAGAAGGCCGGAACTTATTAACAACCTAGCTCTGACTGACGAGCAAGAATCACTTCTTGCCGAGTATGTCCGCGAAGTGCGTGACAGCGTTAAGTAGAGTTTTCAGTTTATCCTAGGTAAGGAAAGACAATGAGCAAGATTATTCAGCAGCTTGAACAAGAGCAAATGCGTACCGACATCCCGGCTTTTGCCCAGGGCGACACCGTACGTGTTCAAGTCCGTGTTAAAGAAGGTGGTAAAGAGCGTCTGCAGGCTTTCGAAGGCATCGTGATTGCCAAGCGTAACCGCGGTCTGCACTCTGCTTTCACCGTTCGCAAGATCTCCAACGGCGAAGGTGTTGAGCGTGTATTCCAGACTCACTCTCCGCTGATCCACAGTGTAGAACTGAAGCGTCGTGGTGATGTTCGCCGCGCCAAACTGTACTACCTGCGCAACCTGTCCGGTAAAGCTGCTCGTATCAAAGAGAAGCTCAACTAATTCGATTCGAATTGGTGTCGATATGTCGGCGAAATGCTCGACAGGTAGTGAAAAGGCTCGCCAATGGCGAGCCTTTTTTGTATCCACTTTCGGGTGTGCCGGCTCAACCTGGCTGGCTGACCCGCACCACTGAGTTGTCTCGCCCAAAGGGGCCGGGTACGTAGTCATCCGCCGCCCAGTCGTTGTCGTAGCGGGTCTCCCCGTTCGGCTGAACCAGCTGATAGCAGTATTCGAAATGACTGGGGCCATCGGTCGGCAGGTTGAGGGTGGTCTTGAACTCACCGCTCTTCATCCGCTTGAGCTCGATGGGTTGCCACTGGCTGAACTCTCCCAGCAACAACACCTGCTCGGCTTCCCCCGCGGCCTCTCTTTCCACGGCAAAGGTCACCTTGACCTCGGGGCGAGACTTGAGAAATTGCTTGTTGATCGGCATGACGCCTCCTTGTCCTGATTGCGAAAAATAGCGACTGTCTATTTTTATATCACTTTATGACAAGGATGTTGATAACAGAGATCAAGCGGGCAGGGCAAAGTGGCGCTGCAGCAGGCCGTGGGTGAAACCTATCTTGAGGTAAAAGCCGCGCGGCAGGGTCAGGATCGGCTGGCCATTGCGGCCGATGGCCCGGGTCAGCGCCTTGTTGTTGGCCGCCTTGGGACGCAGTTGCAGCACCTGGCCGTGGCGGGCACTGATCTGCTCCACCTCTCCCAGCACTATCATGTCCATCAGCTCTTCCCAGTCCTGGCGCAGCAGCATCTCCTCCTCTTCATTCGGGCTCCACAGCAGCGGCATGCCGATCCGGCGCTCGCCGATGGGGATCTCTCGGCTGCCCTCCACCGGGATCCAGAGCACGCGGGAGAGCTTGTTGCGCACGTTGGACTCCTCCCAGCGCTGGCCGCTGACACCGATCAGCGGTGCCACGCAGACGAAGGTGGTTTCCAGCGGCTTGCCCTGAGGATCGATGGGGATCGTCTTGAGCTCGATGCCGAGATCCGGGAAGTCCTGCTCCGGCTTGCTGCCGGCGCTCGCTCCCAGCTGCCACTCGATCAGCTGGCCGACCCAGCCCTTGTCCCGACGCAGATCCGCCGGCACGGCGATGTCGGCCGTGGCGGCCAGCTGGGCCAGGGTGAAGCCGGCCATGGCGTAGGCGCGGGCCAGCAGTTCCTGTTCGGAGCGGGGGTTGGCGGGCATGAGTGACTCCTGCAAAGAGGGATTATTCTAGCAACTCTGATCCTCCCTGAGGATCGCTGTTTTTATAACCGATCCTGGCAGGGGTATGCACAGGGGGGGCTGTTTTGTGTGTAAGTGTTTATCTTAATGATTTAAAAGGAATTTGTCTCCAATTTATCGATGGGCGTAACGCTGGATCCTGCCTTGAAATAGTTGTCCAAGGGTTTGCTCGCGCTGTTTCACACAGTTATCCACAGAAATCTTGGATAACTGCTTAAAAGTAGGAATAGTCACCCTGTTGTTACAAAAAAATGTGAAACGGCACCGATTTTTGCGGCGATATCGGGGCAGATAGTGTGCCACTCCTGTGGATAAAATAGCCGTGGTGGATCTTTGAACAGTCGAACTTGTTCACAATCCGGATCCCGGATCGCCGGCGGTAAAAGACATGGATCTTGATCCAGCATTCTTTGTTTAACACCATGTATTTAAATACATATTTTGTTTTCTATCACATCCTGTATGCTGTGGGGCAGTTTGGAGCAGATAAATAAAACTACTGTATATACCCGCTTGCTCACAGGCTTATGCACAGTCTGGGTGGGCAACTTGCGGGTTCTGATCCTTTAATTTGTTTATAAGTTTGCTTGAAATCGAAAGTTATTCATGAATGGGGGATTGCAGTCCTTGTTTGCTGCCACGAGGTGAATGTGGAACAATCCCCTTATAGATTCAGCCTTTATAAGGTGATCACGTGATAGATGGCGACGGGTTTCGTCCCAATGTCGGAATCGTGATCTGTAACCGTGACGGACAAGTATTGTGGGCCAAGCGTTATGGGCAGCACTCCTGGCAGTTTCCGCAGGGAGGAGTTGATGACGGTGAGACGCCAGAGCAGGCCATGTATCGTGAGCTGTATGAGGAGATAGGCCTCAAGCCCGAGGATGTGACCATCATGGCGACCAGTCGCAACTGGTTGAAGTATCGCTTGCCAAAACGCCTCGTTCGTTGGGACAGTTCACCGGTCTGTATTGGCCAAAAACAAAAATGGTTCCTGCTGCAGCTGGATCCGGGCAGGGAGTCCAGGATCCAGTTCGGTTGTCATGGTCATCCAGAGTTTGATGACTGGCGTTGGGTCAGCTTCTGGTACCCGGTGCGTCAGGTGGTTTCCTTCAAGCGGGAAGTCTATCGACGGGTGATGAAGGAGTTTGCCCCGCTGGCGATGCCGGTGCCGGCAGTGCAGGTCAACAAGAAGGATGGGCGGCGTAATCGCGCCCGCTAAGGAGCACAGATTAGTTGTTAACGGAACTCAGACGCATCGTCGAAAGCATGGCCGAAGCCAATACCCTCGAGCTGGCCTTGCAGGCATTGGTCAGCCAGACCCGGCTGGCCATGTCGGTGGACTGCTGTTCCGTTTACGTCTCCGAACCTGAAATGCGCCGCTACCGGCTGGCTGCGACCGATGGTCTGGCCGAGTCGGCGGTGGGCAAGGCCACCCTGCCGTTCGAGCAGGGTATCGTCGGCCTGGTGGGTCAGCGTGAAGAGCTGATCAACCTGGCTGATGCCCCCTCCCACCCCAGTTTCAAATTCCTGCCCGATGTGGCCGAAGAGGCGTTTCGCTCCTTCCTCGGCGCCCCCATCATGCATCAGCGCCAGGTGGTGGGCATTCTGGTGGTGCAGCAGAAGGAGAGCCGTCTCTTCGATGAGGGGGAGGAGTCCTTCATGGTCACCCTGGCGGCCCAGCTGGCGGCGCGCATCGCCCAGGCTCAGGCCAAGGGGTGGCTGCAGAAGACCGACTGGAGCAAGCCGCTGCGCGGCATTGCCGGGGCCAGCGGCATCGCCATGGCCAAGGCCTGGGTGTGGCGGCCACGCAAGGAGCTGCGCTCCATCACCCCGCGCAAGGATGAGGATCACGCCAGCCAGCTGGCGCGGCTGAACGTGGCGGTGGAAGAGGTGCGCCACGATCTGGAGAGCCTGGCCCTGCGTTTTCGCGAGAGCTACAGCCAGGACTCGGTGGCCATCTTCGACATCTATCTGCATCTGCTGGACGATCCCGGCTACATCAAGCCGATCCGCAACAAGGTGAGCAAGGAGCACTGGACGGCGGTCTCGGCGGTCAAGCTCATCAGCGATCGTCTCATCGAGCAGTTCAAGGGGATGAAGGATCCCTATCTGCAGGAGCGCTCCACCGATGTGAAGGACATCGCTCAGCGGCTCATCAGCCGGCTGGTGCAAAACGAGCCCGAGCACATCGCCATCGGCGAGCCTGTGGTGCTGGTCGCCGACGAGGTGACGGCTACCATCCTCGCCGAGGTGCCCCGCGAGTTCCTGACCGGGGTGGTGTCCCTCAAGGGGGGCACCAACTCCCACGCCGCCATCCTGGCCCGCGCCATGGGGGTGGCGGCCATCATGGGGGTGGATCTGCCGCTCGGCGACATCGGTGGTCGCATGTTGGTGGTCGACGGTTACAGCGGCGATCTCTTCATCGAGCCCAATCAGGTGATCCTGACCGAGTATCGTCAGCTGCTGAGCGAGGAGCGGGCGCTCGATACCCTGGTGCGCAGCGTCGACAACCAGCCCTCCGAGACCGCCGATGGCGTGCCTGTCTCTCTGTTGCTCAACGCCGGCCTCAGTGCCGATACCGAGATCTCTCTCAATCAGCTGGCGGACGGGGTCGGCCTCTATCGCACCGAGATCCCCTTCATGCTGCAGGACAGCTTCCCCTCCGAGTGGGAGCAGACCGCCCGCTATCGCGGCATTCTGGAGACCTATCGCAACCGGCCGGTCTGCATGCGGACCCTGGATGTGGGGGGTGACAAGCAGTTGCCCTATTTCCCCATCGTCGAGGAAAATCCCTTCCTTGGCTGGCGGGGGATCCGGCTCACCCTGGATCACCCCGAACTGTTCCTGGTGCAGCTCAAGGCGATGCTGCGGGCCAGCGAAGGACTGGACAATCTGGCCATCATGCTGCCGATGATCAGCAGCGTCAGCGAAATCAAGGCTTCCCGCCGCCTGCTGGATCAGGCCTGGCGCGAAGTGTCGGAAGAGGCGGCCAGCCGTGAGGCGGTGATCCGCTACCCGAGCCTCGGGGTGATGATCGAGGTGCCTTCCGCTCTCTACATCCTGCCCGAAATGGCCCCGCTCATCGACTTCTGGTCGGTGGGTAGCAACGACCTGACCCAGTACCTGCTGGCGGTGGATCGCAACAACGCCCGGGTCGCCAACATCTACGACGCCTTCCATCCGGCGGTGATCCGTGCCCTGCAGCTGCTGGTCGATGCCTCCCATCGCTACCACAAACCGGTCTCGGTCTGTGGCGAGCTGGCCGGTGATCCGGTCGGGGTGTTGCTGCTGCTGGCCATGGGTTATCGTCGCTTCAGCATGAACACCCACAACATCGCCCGCATCAAGTATGTACTGCGCCAGGCCAACCTGAGCGAGCTGACTGTGCTGCTGACCGACGGCCTCAAACACGACAATCCCCATGTGCTGCGCGGCCTGTTTGCCCGCTATCTGGAAGAGCACGGTCTGGGCGGTTTGCTGCGCGCCGGTCACAAAGCGAAACAGATTGATTGATAATCATGCCTTGTCCCTGCTGACGAATGATCGGAAAATGCGGCTTTTCTTATGACTGGGGCCGCTTATGCAGCACGATGGATATTGGGTTTTCTCGCAGATTGATCCCGTAGCATTCAGTTTGGGACCACTATCGGTACGCTGGTATGGTCTCATGTACCTGTTTGGCTTCGCTTTTGCCATGTGGCTGGCGGGGCGTCGCGCCGATGCGCCGAACAGCGGCTGGACCCGCAACGAGGTGTCCGACCTGCTGTTTTACGGCTTCCTCGGGGTGATCCTGGGTGGTCGGGTCGGTTACGTGCTGTTCTACAACTTCGACATGTTCCTGGCCGATCCCCTCTACCTGTTCAAGATCTGGACCGGTGGCATGTCGTTCCACGGCGGCCTGATCGGGGTCATCACCGCCATGGTCTGGTTTGCCCACAAGACCAAGCGCCACTTCTTTACCGTGGCCGATTTCGTGGCACCACTCATTCCGTTTGGCCTCGGCGTCGGCCGCATCGGCAACTTCCTCAACGGCGAGCTGTGGGGTCGGGTCACCGATGTGCCCTGGGCCATCATCTTCCCGGAGGCGGGCCCCGAGCCGCGCCACCCCTCCCAGCTCTACCAGTTCGCCCTGGAAGGGGTGGTACTGTTTATCATCCTCAACCTGTTCTGGCGCAAGAACCCGCCGCGCGGCGCTATCTCCGGCATGTTCCTGCTGTTCTACGGCCTGTTCCGCTTCCTGGTGGAATTCGTACGCCAGCCTGACAGCCAGCTGGGGCTCTACTTCAACGAGATAAGCATGGGCCAGATCCTCTCTACTCCGATGATCCTCATCGGTGCCCTGATGATCTGGGCCGCCTACAAGCGCCCGCAGCTGTTCGGCAACGCCGTGAAGGAGGCAAAATAATGAGAGCCTATCTCGACTTGATGCAGAAGATCCTGAATGAGGGGACCGTCAAGTCCGACCGTACCGGCACCGGCACCGTCTCCCTGTTCGGCCATCAGATGCGCTTCAACCTGGCCGAAGGCTTCCCGCTGGTGACCACCAAGAAGTGCCACCTGCGCTCCATCATTCACGAGCTGCTCTGGTTCCTCAACGGCGACACCAATACCGCCTATCTGAAAGAGAATGGCGTCAGCATCTGGGACGAGTGGGCCGACGAGAACGGCGATCTGGGCCCGGTCTACGGTGCCCAGTGGCGCTCCTGGCCGGCGGCTGACGGGTCTGTCATCGACCAGATCCAGAAGGCGGTGGACGACATCAAGCACAACCCGGATTCCCGTCGCATCATCGTCTCTGCCTGGAATGTGGGCGAGCTGGACAAGATGGCGCTGGCCCCCTGCCACGCCTTTTTCCAGTTCTACGTGGCGGACGGCAAACTCTCCTGCCAGCTCTATCAGCGCAGTTGTGACGTCTTCCTCGGCCTGCCGTTCAACATCGCCAGCTATGCTTTGCTGACCCACATGATGGCCCAGCAGTGCGACCTGGAGGTGGGGGACTTCGTCTGGACCGGTGGTGACGTGCACCTCTACTCCAACCACATGGAGCAGACCGCGCTGCAGCTCTCCCGCGAGCCGCGCCCGCTGCCGACCCTGCTGATCAAACGCAAGCCGGACTCCATCTTCGACTACCAGTTCGAGGATTTCGAGATCGAGGGTTACGACCCCCATCCCGGCATCAAGGCGCCCGTCGCCATCTGATGTGAAAGGCGCCCATGAGGCGCCTTTTTTATGCATAAAAGCCACAGAATATTCATTCTTATGGGGGAGTTTCGAGTGATATCCGCCCGAGAGAAAACCTGCTTATAGCAGGCATGTTTGATTTTTGCCTTCGGTTTTTTCGTTGTATTTCGCAGTAAGAAACGATTTTTCACGGATTGTTATCGGATATAGACTCAAATCAAAGTAAGACTGTGGATATTTTAACCATGAGCGACGTAATCAAGAAGTTCCTCAAGCTGGAGGCCGCCTCCGGAATAATTCTGATCATGGCAGCCATGCTGGCCATGATCCTGGCCAACAGCGGCCTGGCCGGCAGTTATCAGGCTTTCCTCGATACCCAGGTGCAGGTGCGCATTGCCGCCCTTGACATCAACAAGCCGCTGCTGCTCTGGATCAACGACGGCTTCATGGCTGTCTTCTTCCTGCTGGTCGGTCTCGAGGTGAAGCGCGAGATGCTGGAAGGGGCCCTCTCTTCCCGGGTGCAGGCCACCTTCCCGGCCATCGCGGCGGTGGGTGGCATGCTGGCGCCGGCCCTGATCTATGCCTTCTTTAATTACTCGGACGAAGTGGCGCGTGCCGGCTGGGCCATTCCCGCCGCCACCGACATCGCCTTCGCCCTTGGGGTGATGGCGCTGCTCGGCAAGCGGGTGCCGGTCAGCCTCAAGGTGTTCCTGCTGGCGCTGGCCATCATGGATGACCTGGGGGTCATCATCATCATCGCGCTGTTTTACACCCAGCAGTTGTCGCTGACGGCGCTGGCGATCGGCATCCTGGCGACCCTGACCCTGCTGTGGATGAATCGCCGCGGCGAGGATCGGATCAGCCTTTACATGCTGGTCGGGCTGGTGCTCTGGGTGGCGGTGCTGAAGTCGGGCGTCCATGCGACTCTGGCCGGCGTGGTGGTGGGCTTTATGATCCCGCTCAACGGCAAGCGTTATGCCTCGCCGCTCAAGCATCTGGAGCATGCCCTGCACCCCTGGAGCGCCTACCTGATCCTGCCGCTGTTCGCCTTTGCCAACGCCGGGGTGTCGCTGGAGGGGATAGGTCTCTCCTCCCTGCTGAGCCCGGTGCCCATGGGCATCATGCTGGGGCTGTTCATCGGCAAGCCGCTCGGGGTGTTCACCATCAGCTGGCTGTCGGTCAAGCTGGGCATTGCCCAACTGCCACCCGGGGTCAATTTCAGACAGATCTTTGCGGTCAGCATTCTGTGCGGCATCGGCTTTACCATGTCGATGTTCATCGCCTCGCTGGCCTTCGAGCACGGCGGATTGGATTACGGCAGCTACTCTCGCCTCGGGATCCTGGTGGGATCCACCCTGGCGGCGATCGTCGGTTATCTCGCCCTGCGCATGGCGCTCCCGAACCGGGAGGCCGATCAAAGCACGGAGGGGTTATGAAAAGAGTAGGATGGTTGGCCATGCTGGCGCTGAGCCAGGCGGCCTGGGCCGGCAGTCTGCAGGATTGCCAGCAGGATGCAGCCTCGGCCAGCTGCTCGGCTTACCTCAGCGGCGTGGTCGACAGCGCCCTGCTGCTGGGGGACAAGCAGGCCAAGGCGCAGTTTGGCGAGACCTTTGCCGAGCGGGCGTTGAGCAGCCGAGCCGGCGAGCGGGTCAAGCAGTCCAACAAGCGCTACTGCGGGGAGCGGATGCCGGATCCGGTCAGCCTCAAGGCCCACCTGCAGGAGCAGTTCGGCGCGAACAAGGTTGACTCGATCAGCGACATGTATGACATTCTGGCGGCTGAACTCAGCTGCTACCGGAGCCCGCGCCAGGCGGGAACCCCATCGGATGTCACACCTTAACTACAACCATCTCTATTATTTTTGGATGACCCAGAAGAAGGGCTCCGTCACGCAAGCGGCGGAAGCCCTCTTTTTGACCCCGCAGACCGTCACCGGCCAGATCAAGCTGCTGGAGCAGCGCCTCGGTGGCAAATTGCTGATAAGAAAGGGTCGCTCCCTGGAGGCGACCGAGCTGGGCCAGCTGGTGTTCCGTTATGCCGACAAGATGTTCAGCCTCTCCTACGAGATGCTGGATATCGTCAACTACCGCAAGGAGAGCCAGATCCTGTTCGACGTCGGCATCGCCGACGCTCTCTCCAAACGCCTCGCCAGCCGGGTGCTGCTCTCCGTCATCCCCAATGATGGCTCCATCCACCTGCGCTGCTTCGAATCGACCCACGAGTTGTTGCTGGAGCAGCTGAGCGAACACAAGCTCGACATGATCCTCTCCGACTGCCCGGTGGACTCCAGTCAGCACGCCGGCCTGCTCTCCAAGCGGCTTGGTGGTTGCGGGGTCAGCTTCTTCTGCAAGGCGCCGCTGCCATTGCTGCCGTTTCCCGCCTGTCTGGAGGAGCGCAAGCTGCTGATCCCCGGTCGGCGTACCGCCATGGGTCGCCAGCTGACCCAGTGGTTCGAGCAGCAGGGGGTCTCCCCCAGCATTCTCGGCGAGTTTGACGATGCGGCCCTGATGAAGGCGTTTGGCTTCTTCAACCAGGGCATCTTCATGGCCCCCACCATCTATCGGGAGGAGATCCTGGAAGGGGAGGGGGTGATGCTGCTGGGCGAGACTCAGGATCTGATGGAGGAGTACTACGTCATCTTCGCCGAGCGGATGATCCAGCACCCGGCGGTAAAACGGGTGTGCGAGAGTGATTTCTCCTTCCTGTTTGCCGGCCAGGAGGACTTTGCCATGATTCAACCGGCAACCCTGTCATTTTAAATTGACGGGCCACAGAGTATGATTCTTGCCTCGAACGAGAGGGAATGAGATGCAACTGGAAGAGATGGAGGCCAATGCGAGCCGGGCGGTGGCACTGCTCAAGGCGCTGGCCAATGAACGGCGGCTGTTTATCCTGTGTCAGCTGCTGGAGCGGGAGCTGTCGGTGGGGGAGCTCAACGAGCGGCTTGGTCTGAGTCAGTCGGCGTTGTCACAACACTTGGCCGTGCTGCGGCGGGATGAACTGGTGGAGACGCGCAAGGAGGCCCAGACGGTCTACTATTCGCTGCGCAGCTACGAGGTGCGCGAGATGATAGGGTTGCTGCACAAGTTGTACTGCAGCGAACAGAAATAAAAAACCGGCACAAAGGCCGGTTTTTTCAGCTTTATCAGCAGACGCTGATTAAGCCATAGCTTTGATCTGGGCAGACAGGCGGCTCTTGTGACGAGCAGCTTTGTTCTTGTGGATCAGGCCTTTGGTCGCCATACGATCCATGATCGGCTGAGCAACAGCGAAAGCGGCAGTCGCAGCAGCCTTGTCGCCGGAGGCGATGGCAGCGATGACTTTCTTCAGGTAGGTACGGGTCATGGAACGACGGCTGGCGTTGTGCTGACGACGTTTCTCTGACTGAAGAGCGCGCTTCTTAGCAGATTTGATGTTAGCCAAGGTAAAACTCCTAAAACTGTCTTAGCGAGTGTATTGAAAAGGCCCGGAAATATGCCTTCTCAACCACATATTGTCAAATGATTTGTGCAAATAAACACCGCCCCCCGGTGGTGTGTCAGGTGGGAGACGGTTAAACTGTCGGCCGATTCTATCAGCATTCTTTTCATTCCGACAGTTCCAGAGGCCTCGTCTTGAGTAAGAAATTGATCAAATCCGGCATGATAGTGTCCGGAATGACGTTGGCGTCCCGCGTGATGGGCTTGGTTCGCGATGTGGTCATCGCCAATCTGCTTGGCGCCGGGGTGGCCGCAGACGTCTTCTTCTTTGCCAACCGCATTCCCAACTTTCTGCGCCGCCTGTTCGCCGAAGGTGCCTTCAACCAGGCCTTTGTTCCCGTGATGACGGAGTACAAGAAAAAGGGCGACGAGAGCGAAGTGCGCGAGTTGCTGGCTGCGGTAGCGGGGACTCTCGGCGGGATAGTGACCGTGGTCACCCTGCTTGGGGTGCTGGGGTCAGGCGTGCTGACCGCCCTGTTTGGCTGGGGCTGGTTCTGGGACTGGCTGCACGGCGGGCCGGCGGCCGAGAAGTTCGAGATGGCGAGCCTGATGCTCAAGATCACCTTCCCCTACCTCTGGTTCATCACCTTCACCGCTATGGCGGGGGCCATTCTCAACACCTTCGGCCGCTTCGGGGTCTCCTCCTTTACCCCCATCTTCCTCAACATCACCATGATTGCCGCCGCCTGGTGGATTTCTCCCTGGCTCGACAATCCCGAGCTGGCGCTGGCCATCGGTGTTTTCCTCGGCGGTCTGGTGCAGTTCCTGTTCCAGTTCCCTTTCCTGCGCCAGCTCAACATGCTGGTGTGGCCCAAGTGGGGTTGGCATCACCCGGGTGTGGTGAAGATCCGCACCCTGATGATCCCGGCCCTGTTCGGGGTCTCGGTCAGCCAGATCAACCTGCTGGTCAACACCATGCTCGCCTCCTTCCTGGCGACCGGTGCCATCAGCTACCTCTATTACTCGGATCGGCTGCTGGAGTTCCCGCTCGGCATGTTCGGCGTCGCCATCAGCACCGTCATTCTGCCGGCGTTGGCCAAGAAGCACGTGGATGCCGACCCGGCCGACTTCTCCCGCACCATGGACTGGGGGGTGCGGATGGTGATGCTGCTCGGCCTGCCGGCCATGGTGGGCATCGCCGTGCTGCGCGAGCCCATCCTGCGGGTGCTGTTCATGCGCGGCGAGTTCGGTCTGCACGAGGTGAGCATGTCGAGTGCCAGTTTGCTGGCCTCCACCACGGGTTTGCTGTCGCTGATGCTGATCAAGGTGCTGGCACCGGGCTACTACGCCCGCCAGGATACCCGCACGCCGGTGCGGATCGGGATGATCTCGATGGCGGCCAACATGGTCTGCAACCTGCTCTTCATCTATCCGCTCGGCTACGTGGGGCTGGCCCTCTCGACCGCCTGCTCGGGCACGCTGAACGCGGCTTTGCTGTTCAGGGGGCTCCATCAGCAGAGCGTCTACCGCCCGTCCCGTCACACCGGGGTATTCTGTCTCAAGCTGCTGACCGCCAGCCTGCTGATGGGGGGCGTGCTCTTGTACCTCTCGCCGGATCTGGCCCGGTGGGGCGCCTGGCACATGAGCAAGGCGTCCATGCAGCTGGCCATGCTGCTGGTCGTGGGGGGCGCCATCTATGCCGGTGTCCTGCTGGCGCTTGGGATCCGGCCAAGAGATCTGAGAGCGGGGCGGGACGACTGAGTCAGCCCCTGCGGCGAGATAGCCCCACCTGAACCTGTTGTCGGGGCGGAGCGGCTGAAATCGGGTCAGCAACAGGGCTGACCCGGCGTGCCGCCTGATATATAATCCGGCGATTTTCATAGCAGCAAAGCACAAGGCACTGATGGAGCTTATCCGCGGTATTCACAATATCAAGCCCCGTCACCGGGGGTGTGTATTGACCATTGGCAACTTTGATGGGGTCCATCAGGGTCATCATGCCGTGCTGGCTCGCTTGCAGGAAAAGGCCGCCCAGCTCGGCCTGCCGGCCTGCGTCATGCTGTTCGAACCCCAGCCGCTGGAGCTGTTTGCCGGGGCCGCGGCGCCGGCCCGCCTCAGCCGCCTGCGGGAGAAGTACGAGGCGCTCAAGGGGATGCAGATCGATCGCATGCTCTGCGTGCTCTTCAACCACCGCTTTGCCGAGCAGTCCGCCACCACCTTCATCGAGCTGTTGCTGGTGGAGAAACTCGGCGTGCACTATCTGGTGGTCGGCGACGATTTTCGCTTCGGCAAGGGGCGGGAAGGGGACTTCCACCTGCTGGAGGAGGCCGGCCGGCGCTTCGGCTTCGAGGTGATCAGCACCCAGAGCTTCCAGTTGTCCCGTCAGCGGGTGAGTAGCACGCTGGTGCGCGAGGCCCTCGCGGCTGGCCGGATGGCGGAGGTGGAGCTGATGCTCGGCCGTCCCTACACCATCAGCGGTCGAGTGGCCCACGGTGAAAAGCTGGGCCGCACCATAGGTTTTCCCACCGCCAATCTGGCCCTCAAGCGTCAGGTGATCCCGGTCGGTGGCGTGTTCGCGGTGGAAGTGATATGTTCCGGCAAGACCTTCCCCGGTGTCGCCAATGTGGGTGTACGGCCGACCTTGAGCGGTACACAAGCCAGATTGGAAGTACATCTATTTGATTTTTCTGGCGACCTTTATGGTCAACAGGTCAAGGTGCTGCTTCGCCACAAGCTGCGCGAAGAGCAGAAGTTTGCCTCTTTCACCGCCTTGAAAGAGCAGATCGAACGAGATGCCCTGGCGGCCCGAGCCTGGTTCGGGCTGCCACAATTTCATTTACCCAGCACTCTTTTAGAAAAGAAGGGAACCCAGGACTGATGAGCGACTATAAACACACCCTGAATCTTCCGGAAACCGAGTTTCCGATGCGTGGCGATCTGGCCAAGCGCGAACCCAACATGCTGAAACGTTGGTACGATCAGGATCTTTACGGCGCCATTCGCCGCGCCAAAGCGGGCAAGCCTTCGTTCATTCTGCACGATGGCCCCCCCTATGCGAACGGCAGCATTCACATCGGTCACTCGGTCAACAAGATCCTCAAAGACATCATCATCAAGTCCAAGGGCCTCTCCGGCTTCGACTCCCCCTACGTGCCGGGCTGGGACTGCCACGGTCTGCCCATTGAGCTGAAAGTGGAAGGCATGGTCGGCAAGCCGGGCGAGAAGGTTTCCGCCGCCGAGTTCCGTGCCGAGTGCCGCAAATACGCCAAGACCCAGATCGAAGCGCAGAAGACCGACTTCATCCGTCTGGGCGTGCTGGGTGACTGGGAACACCCCTACCTGACCATGGATTTTGGCACCGAAGCCAACATCATCCGCTCCATGGCCAAGATCGTTGAAAACGGCCACCTGCACAAAGGCTCCAAGCCGGTGCACTGGTGTACCGATTGCGGCTCCGCCCTGGCTGAAGCCGAGGTGGAGTACTACGACAAGAACTCCCCCTCCATCGACGTGCGCTTCAAGGCCGTCGACGAGGCTGCCGTTGCCGCCAAGTTTGACTGCGCCGAAGGCCACACCGGCAAGGGGCCCCTCTCTGCCGTGATCTGGACCACCACCCCGTGGACCCTGCCGGCCAACCGCGCCATCGCCATGCACGCCGATCTCGACTATGCGCTGGTGCAGGTCGAGGGTGACAATCCCGAGCGTCTGATCCTGGCCGCCGAGCTGGTGAAGGACGTGATGGATCGCGCCGGCATCGAGCACTTCCACAACCTGGGCTACGCCAAGGGCGCGGCGCTCGAGCTGCTGCGCTTCAACCACCCCTTCTACAGCTTCGACGTGCCTGTGGTACTGGGTGATCACGTCACCCTGGACGCCGGTACCGGCGCCGTCCACACCGCCCCTGGCCACGGTCAGGAAGACTTCGTGGTCGGTCAGAAGTACGGTCTGGAAGTGGCCAACCCGGTTGGCAGCAACGGCGTCTATCTGCCGGATACCGAACTGTTTGCCGGCCAGCACGTGTTCAAGGCCAATGCGGCCGTTGTCGAGGTGCTGACCGAGCGTGGCGCCCTGCTGCACCACAAGGTGTTCAACCACTCCTATCCACACTGCTGGCGTCACAAGACCCCGATCATCTTCCGTGCCACCCCGCAGTGGTTCATCAGCATGGAGCAGAAGGGTCTGCGCAAGCGTGCGCTGGAAGAGATCGAGCGCATCGAGAAAGAGGGCATTGCCCAGCACGGCCAGAGCGGCTGGGTCCCGGCCTGGGGTAAAAACCGCATCCAGGCGATGGTCGAGAACCGTCCTGACTGGTGTATTTCCCGTCAGCGTACCTGGGGCGTGCCCATCTCCCTGTTCGTCCACAAGGATACCCAGGCACTGCACCCGGATTCCGTGCGCCTGATGGAAGAGGTGGCCAAGCGGGTCGAACAGTCCGGCATCCAGGCCTGGTGGGATCTGGACAAGGCCGAGCTGCTGGGCGCGGATGCCGACAACTACGAGAAGGTGCCCGATACCCTGGACGTCTGGTTTGACTCCGGTTCTACCCACGCCTCCGTGGTCGACGCCCGTCCCGAGTTCAACGGCAAGCCGGCCGACATGTATCTGGAAGGCTCTGACCAGCACCGTGGCTGGTTCATGTCCTCCCTGATGATCGGCGTCGCCATGAAGGACAAGGCCCCCTACAACCAGGTGCTGACTCACGGCTTCACCGTGGACGGTCAGGGCCGCAAGATGTCCAAGTCCATCGGCAACGTGGTGAGCCCGCAGGACGTGATGAACAAGCTGGGTGCCGACATCCTGCGTCTGTGGGTCGCCAGCACCGACTACACCGGCGAGATGACCGTCTCCGACGAGATCCTCAAGCGCTCCGCCGATGCCTATCGCCGTATCCGCAACACCGCCCGCTTCCTGCTGGCCAACCTGAACGGCTTCAATCCGGCGACCGACATGGTGGCACCGGCCGACATGGTGGTGGTGGATCGCTGGGCCGTGGGCCGTGCCAAGGCGGTACAGGCCGAGATCGTGGCGGCGTTCGACGAGTACAACTTCCACGGCGTGACCCAGAAGCTGATGCAGTTCTGCTCCATCGAGATGGGCTCCTTCTATCTGGACGTCATCAAGGATCGTCAGTACACCGCCAAGGCCGACAGCCTGGCCCGTCGCTCCTGCCAGACCGCCCTCTATCACATCGCCGAGGCCATGGTGCGCTGGATGGCGCCCATCATGAGCTTCACTGCCGACGAGATCTGGGCCCTGCTGCCGGGCGAGCGCGGCGAGTTCGTGTTCACCGAGGAGTGGTACGACGGCCTGTTCGGGCTGGAAGCGGGCGAAGTGCTGAACGACGAGTTCTGGGCCGAGATCCTCACCGTGCGCGGTGAAGTGAACAAGGCGCTGGAAGTGGCCCGTGGCGAGAAGCGCATCGGCGGTTCTCTGCAGGCCGAACTGACCCTGTTCGCCAAGCCTGAGCTGGCGGTGCGTCTGAACGCCCTGGCCGATGAGCTGCGCTTCGTGCTGCTCACCTCCAAGGCCAAGGTGGTCAGCGTCGATGCCGCACCGGCTGAGGCCGTGGCAACCGAGCGTGATGACCTGTGGCTGAGCGTGGCCCAGTCTGCCGCCGCCAAGTGCGACCGCTGCTGGCACCATGTGGAAGACGTGGGCACCATCGCGGGTCACGAAGAGATCTGTGGCCGCTGCGTCACCAACGTCGAGGGTGACGGCGAAACTCGTCAATTTGCCTGATGAACATGACTCACCATAAAAGCGGCCTGCGTTGGCTGTGGCTGGCAGTGCTGGCCTTTGTACTGGACCAGGCGAGCAAGCTCGCCGTGGTCAAGCTGCTGCCATTTGGCTACCCGGGGGTGGAGATCACCCCCTTCTTCAACCTGGTCCACGTCTACAACAAGGGGGCGGCTTTCAGCTTCCTGGCGGATCAGGGGGGCTGGCAGCGCTGGTTCTTCGCCGTACTGGCGTTCGCCATCTGCGGCCTGCTGATCCACTGGCTGCGCAAGCAGTCGGTCACCCAGCGCTGGAGCGGCATCGCCTACAGCCTGATCATCGGCGGGGCGCTCGGCAACGTGTTTGACCGGCTGGTGCTGGGCCATGTGGTCGACTTCCTCGACTTCTACTGGCAACGCGCCCATTGGCCGGCGTTCAACCTGGCCGACAGCTTCATCTTCATCGGTGCCGCCATGATCGTGCTGGACGGCTTGCGTGGCGAGAAAAAACAGGACGCGAACTCATGAGCCAGCTGATTGCTGCGGACAGCAGCGTACTGTTCCATTTTGCCATCAAGCTGGAAGACGGCTCGGTGGCCGACAGCACGGCGCTGCATGGCAAGCCGGCCCGTCTGCGGATGGGAGACGGCAGCCTGACGCCAAGCTTCGAGCAGTGCCTGCTGGGGCTGCGCGAAGGGGAGAGCAAGAGCTTCACCCTGGCGCCGGAAGAGGCCTTTGGCCTCTCCAACCCCGACAACATCTACCATCTCGACCGCGCCAAGTTCGGTGCCGATGTGGAGCCGAAAGTCGGCACCATCATACTGTTCGACCAGCCCAACGGCAGCGAGCTGCCGGGTATCGTCCGGGCGGTGGCAGGTATGTCGGTGACGGTCGATTTCAACCACCCCCTGGCCGGCCACACCGTCACCTTCGAGGTGGAGATCCTGGGGGTTGATGACGAGGAGAAGGTGCACTGATGGATATCCTGCTCGCAAATCCCCGCGGCTTCTGTGCCGGTGTCGACCGCGCCATCAGCATCGTCGAGAGCGCGCTGGAGAAGTTTGGTGCTCCCATCTATGTCCGCCATGAAGTGGTGCACAACCGCTACGTGGTGAACAAGCTCAAGGAGGCGGGCGCCGTCTTCGTCGAGGAGCTGGATGAGGTGCCGGACGACAGCATCGTCATCTTCTCCGCCCACGGCGTCTCCAAGGCGGTGCGCGAGATGGCCAAGTCCCGCGCGCTCAAGGTGTTCGATGCCACCTGTCCGCTGGTGACCAAGGTGCACATGGAGGTCCATCGCGCCAGTCGCAAGGGCTCCGAAGCCGTGCTCATCGGTCATGCCGGTCATCCCGAGGTGATCGGCACCATGGGGCAGTACGAGAATCGCGAGGGCGGCATGTATCTGGTGGAGACGCCGGCAGACGTGGCCAGGCTCAAGGTGAAGAACCCGGACGATCTCTGCTTCGTCACCCAGACCACCCTCAGCGTGGACGAGACCTCGGACGTGATCGATGCGTTGCGGGCGCACTTCCCCAAGATCCAGGGGCCGCGCAAGGATGACATCTGCTACGCCACCCAGAACCGCCAGGATGCGGTGCGGGAGATGGCCGGGCTGGTGGACGCCATGCTGGTGGTGGGATCGCGCAACTCCTCCAACTCCAACCGCCTGCGGGAGCTGGCCGAGAAGGTGGGCGCCAAGGCCTACCTCATCGACGACGCTTCCATGATCGAGGCCGGTTGGCTGGCGGGAGTCAAGGCGATCGGTGTCACCGCCGGTGCCTCCGCCCCCGAGGTGCTGGTGCAGTCCGTCATCACCCGTCTGCGCGAGCTGGGCGGCAAGGTGGTGGCCGAACACCCCGGTCGTGAAGAGAACGTGGTGTTTGAAGTGCCGCCGGAACTGCGCATCCTGTGAGCGATGCGTCCCCTGCGGGACTACACCGTCTCTGATTGAGCCACCTCCAGCGAGGTGGCTTTTTCATGGGTGATTCTTATGGCTCTTGTTGGCCGCTTTGCCGTGAGATCGCAGCGAAATTTGATGATGTATGTCCAAGATTTGAGTAGATTGAATTGCAAGCGAAGGTTCGCGGCCTAGACTGCTGATGAACTTATCACCGGCTTGATGGCAGATGGATGTGCAGCCGGCCCCCCGACAAAATCAGAGCGAAACAGGATGTTTTTGCGTTCAGGTTTTAGCCTCATCGAGCTGATGGTCACCATTGCGCTCGTCTCTATCCTGCTGACGCTGGGAGTCCCCTCCTTCAGCGCGATAATGCGCAACATGACGTTGACCAGCCAGGCCAACAACTTCGTGGCCGCCATCAACCTTGCCCGCTCCGAAGCCATTCGCCGCAATACGGCGGTCACCCTCTCCGCCTCCACCAGCAATCTGACCCAGAACCACTGGGAATCAGGTTGGCAGATCTGGGTCGACAGCAACGGCAACGGCACCCTGGACAACGGCGAGTTGCTGCGACTCTTTCCCGACATGGGGGCCGGCACCCTGGTCAGCAATACGTCGCTGGTACGTTTCAGTGGCAATGGTTTTCTCGATGGTCGCGCCCAGGCGGCGCTGGTGTTTTCCCTGCAGCCGCCCGACTGCGCGCAGGAGGCATCGCGCGACATCACGATCACCCCGGCCGGCCGCCCTTCAATCACGGAGACCAGCTGCATATGAAACACCAGCAAGGCGTCTCGCTGCTTGAAATCATGATCGCCGTGCTGGTGCTGTCGATCGGCATCCTCGGCATGGCGACCCTGCAGTTGCAGGCACTCAAGAGCAATCAGTCGGCCCTGACCCGGACCGAGGCGACCCAGTTTGCCTACATGATCACCGACATGATGCGGGCCAACCGCAGCGCGGCTCTGCTCGGCCAGTACAACGTCGGCCTGGGGGAGGCGGTCTCCGGCAGTTCGATGGCGATACAGGATGTGCAGTACTGGAAACAGGCGCTCGGCGGCCTGCCCGGCGGTGACGGGGCCATTGCCGTGAGTGCCGGACAGGCGACCATCACCATCCAGTGGGATGCCAGCCGGCTGGCCACCGAGCCTGCGCTGCGCAGCATGACCCTGAGGACGGATCTGTGAACGGGCGGCGCACCTTGCTGCGCCAGGCCGGTGTCGGTCTGGTGGAGGTGATGATCGCCCTGCTGCTGTCGCTGCTAACGGTCGGGATCATCATTCAGGTGCTGCTTGGCAACCACAAAACCTACCTGACCGGTGAGGCCATCGCCCGGGTGCAGGAGGACAGCCGGTTTGCCGTCAACCTGCTGCAACAAGAGCTGCGGATGGTGGGTTACCAGGGCTGCCTCAGCAAGCAGGGGGTCAACATCACCAATACCCTCAACGGGGCGACGGCACTGCCCTACAACTTCACCGTCTATCTGCGCGGCTATGACAATGTCACGGCGACGCTGCCTGCGCCGTTGTCGGCCCTGTTTACCTCGGCAGAGCCCAAACCCAAGCCGGGAACCGACGTGCTGCTGGTGCAGGGGCCTACCGGCAGCGGTGTGCCGGTGACCCGCAACAACAGTGCGGCCCAGCTGTTCGTGCAGCAACTCTCCAGCAAGGCCAACTACTGCGGCACTGGCAAACAGGGCTACAGCGACCTGTGCGAGGGGGACATCGTCATGGTCTCCGACTGCCAGAAGGCGCGGATCTTCCAGATCACCCAGACCCAGGTGGTGGGGGGGGGCAGCGAGGTCAACATCGGCCACTCCAACGACAACAAATACACCCCGGGCAATGCCGTCAGCTCCTGGGGCGGGGCCAGCAGCCCGGTCGAAGAGCGCTTCGGCGCCGGTTCGGTATTGAGCCGAATGGAAACCCGGGTCTATTACATCGCCCGTCCCTCGGCCGGCGCGCCCTATGCCCTCTATCGCAAGAGCGGGCTGGGGGCGGGCATGCCGCTGGTGGACGGGGTCACCGACATCCAGCTGACCTTCGGTGAGGATCAGAACCGGGATCGGGCGGCGGATCGTTACGTGAGTGCCGCCAGCAACCCGAACTGGGACAATGTGCTGGGGATCGGCGTTCAGCTGTTGATGCGCAGCAACCAGGGCAATGTGGTGTCGGATCCGCAGGCCATCAGCTTCGCCGGCGCGACCTTCCAGGCAACCGACAGCCACTGGTACTGGGTGGCCGAAACCACGGTCGCCTTGCGCAACCGGCTGCCATGAGGAGGGAGGCATGATGGGGCGACAAGGGGGAATGGCACTGGTGATCAGCCTGATTTTTCTCGCGGTAGTGAGCCTGCTGGCGATGGCCAGCATGCAGAGCGCCCTGCTGCAGGAGAAGATGGCAGGCAACCAGAAGGAGTCGCAACAGGCGCTGCAGGCGGCGGAGGCGGCACTGCGCGCTGCCGAGCGCTATCTGGAGGCAGGCAACTCAGGCCCCTACGACAACAGCGCCGGCCTCTATGAGTTCGTCAGCGTGGCGGTGGATCCCGCTTCTCCCTCCACGGCCTGGCGTACCTATGCCAATAGCGGGCTGGCGGGACGGGCCCCAGAGTACTTCATCGAGCGGCTGCCCTACACCCAGAGCAGCAACGAGAGTCTGGCGGTGGACGAGCCCATCAGCGAGCGCCGTCTTTATCGCATCACGGCTCGGGGATTCGGCCTCTCGGACGAGAGCCGGGTGCTGTTGCAATCGACCTACAGCCGCTAGGAGGGAACCATGCGTGCATCTGGCTACGGATTTTGCGCCCTGTTGCTCTGCACCCAGGTGCAGGCGGCGCTCGACATCGCCCAGGTTCCCCTCTATCTCGGCACCCGGGCCGAACCCAACATCATGTTCAGTCTGGATGACTCCGGCTCGATGCACTTCGAGCTGATGCCGGAGGATTTGATCGAAAACAGCGCTCGCTACGTCTATCCCCGTGCCGACAACGTCTATGGCAGCGAGGACTATGACAACCGGACCGTGACCTTCACCAGCAACAACGATCGCAACGCCTACACCCGCTCGAGCAACAACAAGCTCTACTACAACCCCTTGCTGAGCTACCGCCCCTGGGCCAAGGCGGACGGTACCCTGATGGCGAATGCCAGCATCAGCTGCGCGCCGCACAACCCCTTCAACATCGCCGCCGGCTGTCGCGACCTGACCAAGAACAACCGCTCGAAGTCGTTGCGCTACTACACCGGGTTCTCCTCCAGCGACTACAACGATGACGAGACCTTCTGGCCCGCCGTCTATTTCGCCTACAAGGGCAGCGGTGACGTAAAGAGGGCGAGCAGTTATACCCGGGTCGAGATAAAGTCGGGCAGCACCTATGGCGGGCGTCCCAATCGCAGCGACTGCAAGAGTGCTCCTGTCTGTACCTATGAGGAGGAGATTCAGAACTTCGCCAACTGGTACACCTACTATCGCTCCCGGATCCTGGCTGCCCGGGCCGGGGTCGGTCGTGCCTTCGCCAGTCAGGGACAGGCCCTGCGGGTGGGGTTTGCCACCATCAATGCCAGCGGCAGCGTGATCCGCGGGGTGGCGCCCTTCTCCGGCACCGATCGCAGCGCCTTTTTCAGCGACCTCTACAGCCGTGACATTCCGGCCGCCGGCACGCCGCTGCGCACCAGCCTGAAGGATGTGGGGGAGTATTTCTCCCGCACCGACAACAATGGCCCCTGGGCGGCCAGCGCCGGCAGCACCTTGCCCCACCTCACCTGCCGGCAGAGCTACAACATCCTGATGACCGATGGCTACTGGAACGGGGATACCCCCTCGGTGGGGGATCTGGACAAGGATGGCTACAGCAATACCCTGGCCGACGTGGCCTACAAGTACTGGAAAACAGACCTGCGTGCCGATCTGGCCGACAAGGTGCCGACCAGCACGGTAGATCCCGCCAACTGGCAGCATCTGGTCAACTTTACCGTGGGGCTCGGGGTCAATGGGTCGCTCAATCCGGCCAACGGCATCCCGAACAGCTGGCCCAATCCCCATGATCCGGATGACAAGGAGTACAAGAACGCGACCTACATTCCGGAGTACAAGATAGATGACCTGTGGCACGCGGCGCTCAACAGCAAGGGCAGCTTCTTCAGCGCGGGTGACCCCGACGTCTTTGCCGCGGCCCTGAGCAGTACCCTGGCCCAGATTGCGGCACGCAACAGCTCCGCCAGTTCGGTGACCGCAAACGCCACCCGGCTGGACAGCAATACCCACATCTATCAGGCCCGCTACAACAGTGGTGACTGGTCCGGGCAGCTCATCTCCATTCCGCTCAACAGCGACGGCTCGCTGGGCAACATGGCCTGGGATGCCGCAACCCAGATCCCTGCCCATACCGCCCGCAGCCTCTTCACTCGCCAGAACGGGGTCGGCATTCCCTTCACCTGGGCCGATCTTAACGCCACCAATCGCGCCCTGTTCAACCTCGCCGGTGATAACCAGGGGGAAAACCGGGTCGCCTACTTGCGCGGCGATCGCAGCCGTGAGCAGAACAATGGCGGCCTGTTTCGCAGCCGCAGCGACCTGCTGGGGGACATCATCAACTCGGATCCCGTCTATGTCGGCAACCGGGATTACGGCTATGGCAGCGCCACCGGCCTGACCCAGGCCGAGCGGGAGGGCTACCAGAGTTTCCTCGGCTCGACGGCCATCAGTCGCCGCACACCCATGCTCTACGTGGGGGCCAACGACGGCATGCTACACGGTTTTCGGGTCGCCAATGGGGTGGAGACGCTGGGCTACATCCCGGCCAGCCTGCTGGGGGATCTGAGCCTGCTGACCAAGCCGGATTACAGCCACCGCTACTATGTGGACGGTACGCCCAAAGTGGGGGATGCCTATCTTGGCAGCAGCTGGAAAACCGTGCTGCTGGGGTCGACCGGCGCCGGAGGCAAGGCGGTCTTTGCCATCGACGTAACGGCCCCCGACAACTTCACCGCCGACAAGATGTTGTGGGAGTTTACCAACGCCGAGATGGGGGTAGCGCTGGCTGCGCCGACCCTGGTCCGGGTGAAGTCCGGCAACAAATGGGTGGCGCTGGTGGCCAACGGCTACAACAGCACCAGCCAGACCGCCCGGCTGTTTGTGCTGGATCTGGCGACCGGCGCCGTGATCAAGGAAATCGATACCCAGGTGGGCTCGGCCAGCGAACCCAATGGCCTCTCATCCCTCCTGCCGGTAGACGAGGACGGCGATCGGGTGGCGGACTATGTCTATGCCGGCGATCTGCAGGGCAATCTGTGGAAATTCGACCTGACCGACAACAACAGCGCCCAGTGGGGGAGCGCCTTCAAGACCGGCAACAAGCCAAAACCGCTGTTTCAAGCGTGCAACGGGACCTGTTCTGCCAGCACTCGCCAGCCCATCACCATGCGCCCGCTGGCCATCCGCCATCCCAAGGGGGGCATCATGGTGCTGATGGGAACCGGCAGCTATTTCACCAATGACGACAAGCTGTTGCCGGCAACCCCCAGGCTGGAGGCCGTCTACGGCATTTGGGATGCGGGGGCGACCGTGCTCGCCAGCCAGTTGCAGCAGCAGAGCATCACTCACGAATACTCCGCCAATGGCACCACCATCAAGTTCAACGTGAGGGTGGTCTCCAACACGGCGGTCAACTACACCAGTCAGAAAGGGTGGTATCTGGTACTGAAGTCCCCTGCGTTGAGCAAGGGGGTAGGGGAGAGAGCCGTTTCGGAGATGCTCTACCGCAACAAACGGCTGATCTTCAATACCCTGATCCCCTCGGCGGATGCTTGTGACTTTGGTGGACGCTCCTGGCTGATGGAGCTGGATCCTGTCTCGGGGGCGCGTCTGAGCTACTCGGTGTTCGACGTCAATGGCGATGGGGCCGTCAACGATGACGACTATGTGGGGATCAAGGACGGCAGCGGCAACGACATCAAGGTGCCGGTCAGCGGCAAGCAGTTTGACGAGCTCACCACGACGCCGAGCGTGGTGGAGGATGCCGACATGGAGCGCAAGTACATCAGCGGTTCCAGCGGCAATATCTCGGTCACGCTGGAAGAGGGGGCGGGTGACCTTGGGGGTCGCCAGTCCTGGTTGCAACTGGAGTAGAGGTGGAGATGGCGCGTGGATTTTCCCTGCTGGAGCTGATGATTGCGGTAGCCGTGATGGCGATTCTGACCCTGATTGCCTACCCCAGCTACAACAGCTACATGGCGTCGGCCAAGCGGGCCGAGGCCAAGGCGGCGCTGCTCGAGGCGGCGCAATACATGGAGCGGCAGTTTACCGCCGATGGCAACTATGATGGTGGCAACCTGGCCTCAGCCGGACTGGCCACCTTGCCCAGGGATGGCGGGGCTGCCTATTACAATCTGGCGCTCAATGCCAGCGGCGCCCGCTATACCCTGACGGCGATCCCGACCGGAGTGATGAACGGCGACCCCTGCGGCTTGCTGACCCTGGATCAGGGGGGACAGCAGGGGGTGTCGATGGCCAGCATGACGGCCGCCGAGTGCTGGTAATGCGTTACCAGCAGGCGGCAGGAGTCTTGATGTCAGCCTTGTTGAGGGTGAGGGTATCGCAGGCGGTGCTGCCGCTCTTGTCACCCACCTGCGCTCCCTTGCTGGTGGCGATCAGGGTATAGGTGGTTGCGGTAGCCCCGGAGATGGTGAAGTCGTAGTAGCTGCTGGTGGGGTTGCCCACCTGGGACGGGGTCGTGCCGTAGCTGGTGTTGGAGACTCTGAACTCTTCCTGTTTCAACTGCATGCTGAGCAGGCCCTTGAACGCCTCGGCTCGACGGGATTTGCGCAAACCGTCGCTGAAACTGGGGTAGGCGATGGATGCAATGATGGCGACGATGGCTACTGCAACGAGCAGTTCCAGCAGCGTGATTCCGGACTGTTTGGCTTTCATGGGGCGGCATGCTTCGTGAAACAGGTTGATACTATAGGATAGTACTGACGGTGTGCTCTACTGGCATGTGCAAAAAGAAAGGAGTCTTGAACGATGGAAGGCAGAAAGGGCAGATCCGCCGGTTTTACCCTGATAGAGCTGATGGTCGCCCTGTCTCTGGTCGCTCTGCTGCTGACCGTTGCGATTCCCAGTTATCAATCCCTGCGCCAGGAGCAGATGGTCAAGGCCGCCACCCAGGCGGTGTACACGGATGTGATGTTGCTGAAGTCCGAGGCGATCAAGCGTAACCGCACCCTGCAATTCATCATCTTCAACAGCGGCACCAGCAATTGGTGTTACCGCATTTTTATCGATGGCAGTTGCAACAGTTGCAGCGATCACTGCTCCAGTATTGAGGGGCGCAAGGGGGGCGATGCCAGTGAATATCCCGGTATCAGCCTGGTCGCCAGCTACAGTGAATCGGCCAGCAACATCAGACCCCTGAGTATCTCTCCCAGAAGGTCCTCCCTGACGGCGGGGAATATTGCCATCTCATCCGGTACCTACTCCATGCAGGTCAAGACCAACAATGTCGGACGTGTGCGTACCTGCGGTGTCAGCAATGTCAGTGGGGTGCCTGCATGTTGAGAGCACCAAGGGGATTCAACGTGGTGGAGCTGATGGTTGCCATGGTGGCAGGCCTGCTGCTGGTCGCCGCGGTGACATCCTTGTTCGCCACCATCCTCAGGGTCAATCAAACCTCCATGCAGGTGAGCCGCCTCAATCAGGAGCTGCAGAGCGTCACCGACATGATCGCCCGTGACGTGCAGCGCACCGGTTATGATCAGGGGGCGACAGCCTTTCTCGGCGCGGCATCGGGAGCCAGATCTCCTTTCTATTTCGATACCAGCAGCGATCTGATGAATGAGACGGTCACTGGCTCCAAGATTTATCGCTGCATCCGGTTGAAATACGATGATGATAACAACGGCGCTCTTGGGGCTGATGAAACCTATATCTACAGCTACGACAGTGCCGACAAAGGGGTGCAGCTTGGCACCAGTTGCAGCACCGGCAGCCTGCTGAGTACCGACAATACCATCGAAATTACGGATCTCACCTTCTCGCTGTTGAGTGGCAGCGTCTCGTCAGGTGCACGGACGGTGCGGCTGAACATATCGGGCCAGTTCAAGGCCAACACCGCGCTCAAACTCACCCTGCAGCGTGATATCAAGCTGCGCAACGACGGGTATTGATGTCATGCAACGTCATCTTGGTTTTACCACCTTCACCGTTACCTTGCTGCTTACTGTGATGTTGCTGAGCATCTCGCTGCTGGTGGGCAAGCTGATGGTCTCTGATCGCCGTGTCAGCCTCAACGAAGTGCAGTATCGACAGGCACTGGCCCTGGCCGAACTGGGTTTATCCGACGGGGTCGGCCGCTTGGCACAGGACGCAAGTTGGCGTAGCGCCAGCAGTGGCGTGTCGGTCAATGTGTCGGCCGGTACCTATACCCTGTTTGCGCTGGACGACACAGCCGTGACCGTGGGCGGGGTGAGTGTGACGCCGGTCAGGGTGCGTGCCCAGGCTACCCTGGTTGACAGTACTGCCAATGCCGATGTGGAGATAAAGACCATCAAGGTCAGCGTATTGGCGGGCACCCCGGCTGCTCCTCTGACGGTTGCTGGCGGCATGGCCGTTTCCGGCAACTTTACCGTGGTGGCCAATCCCAACGGGGGCGGGCCTGGCGTGCCGCTCTCCATCTGGACCAACGGTAATGTGGATCTGACCAATGGCTCCGGTCAGACCTGCCATCAAGGGGATTACAGTGGAGGGTGCAGTGCCTACATCAGCCAGAAGGGGGACAAACAGTCGGACATCAAGGACAACGATACCGCCTTCCCAAGCGACCTGGTCTGGTATCTGTTCAACGAGAATGACGATGCAACAGGATGGGCCAATCTGGAGTCGCGGGCAGTGCAGATGCTGACCAATTGCGATTCGTTGTCGACCGCCTCCCGTGGACTCATCATCGTCGATGGGGACTGCAAGCCGGGCGGTTCGATCGGTTCGGTTGCCGCACCTGTGGTACTTATCGTGCGCAACGGGGATCTGATGGTCAACGGCAACGCCACCCTCTATGGGCTGGTGTTCGCCTACTCCTCTACACCCGCCACGGCTACCAACGATATCAGCCTGAAGGGGGGGGCCATCGTCAATGGCGCTGTGGTTGCCAACTACCAACTGGGCAAGACCGCCAACGGGACCTTCGACGCCAAGTACGACCAGGCGGTGCTGAGCAATATCGAGAATGGAGCCGCATTTCAGATCATTAACCTAGTGCCCGGTAGCTGGCGGGACTGGTAGGAGCGAACATGAAACCGCACAAGGGATTCGGGCTGTTGGAGATCTTGATCACCCTGGTTCTGCTCGGGGTGGGGGTGGCCGGGCTGGTGGCCATGTCGCGCGGGATCCTCGGGGCTTCCCAGGACGGGCGGCGCTATGAGGTGGCGATGCGGCTGGCCGAGTCGAAACTCGATGATTTTCGCACCTTCAACGGCGTGGTGAGTGCCGTCTCTCCGCTCACGGCCTATAACAGCATTGCGGCGGGCACCAGTACCGTCACCCCCGCCGACGGCGGCGGGACCTATACCCTGAGCTGGACCGTCAACAACCAGTACTGGAATGGTGCGACCTGGCAGACGACGGCCCCGGCGGGATACCTGCAGTCCTACCCGGGTCGCAAGGTGGTCAACGTGACCGTCAGCTGGAGCGACAATGACGGGAATCCGATCTCGCTGTTATTGGCCGGTGCAGTGTCACCGGCAGAGTCACTGGCCCAGAACCAGTTGAATGGCGGGCTCGATACCAGTCGCGAACCTCCCCAGGTGGTCTATACCCCGGGGGTGGCGCCGGACGTCATCTCCATCCAGATCGATCAGGAAGGGCGCAAGCAGGAGACCAGCAAACCGCTGCCGACGGTGACCTCCAAGGATGGCACCGTCGGCAAGCTGGTGCAGTTCGAGACGGTCACCTACAAGCCCGACAACGGTGGCAACACCCAGCAGGTGCTGCAGGATCTGGCCTCGGTCTCCTGCTCTTGCAGTTACGGCTCGAGCGTCAATGCCTACCTGCCGGGCCAGGCGATCCTGACCGACAGCAATCTGCTCTACTGGAGCGTGGGCTCCCAGGTCACCAAGCAGACCGGCATCCTCAACAGCAGCGTCAAGGATCAACCCACCCTCTGCACCAGTTGCTGCAAGAACCACTTCGATGGCAGTGGCAGCAGCTTTGATCAGTTCTACTCCCCGCTGCACACCAACAGGCAGCGCTATAACAGCTCGCTCACCTCGGTCAACAGTGGCGACTATGTGGATGCCTGCCGCTTTGTCCGGCTCGATGGCTATTATCGCCCTCTGCCCGAGTGGAACCTGATCAAGGTGGTGGTGGCCAGCGCCGACTTCCTCGCCAAGACGGCCAATCAGACCAGCTACCAGAATTACATCAAGTACGTGGTCATCACCTATATCACCTGGCAGAAGAACACCCTCAACTGGACAGCGAACCCCACAGCCACGCCACCGACCATCACCGAGTTTGCCGACTGGTTGCCTGCCAACGCGGCGGCGGGGGGAGACACCACGACCAAGGTCACCATGAGCACGGGCACGGCCCAGCTGATCGCGCGCGGCATCTATGTGGATGTGCTCTCGCCCACCTATCTGGCCGCACTCGACCTGACCTCGCAGGATCTGCTGGCCAGGGTGCCATTCCAGGATATCAACCTGACCATGCTGGCCGAGTGGAGTCTGGTGCCCTTGAGTGGCCAGCTGACCGGCAGTGTCTCCGACTATGTAGGGGTGACCAACGAGACGGTCAAGACGGTGGTCGATCTCAACAACTACTACTTCGGCAGCTACAGTCGCGGCTACCTGTCGGCCAAGAAGAGCACCAAGGATGCCTCCAACGTGTTGCAGAGCGCGTCGATCAAGGTGACCGCCTATCAAGGCAACTCGGGGATCACCGCCTCGCTCATCTCGCCAGTGGATCAGAGTGAAGCCAAGAGCGCCAGCATGCCGGTGGAGATCGATACCAGTTCCCAGACGGTGCCGACCATCACGGTATCGGGACGGATCGAATGTCTGGAAAAAGGTAACGGTAACAATACGGATCCTGTTTCATGCAACAAGAACACCTTCAACGGGTTGAGCGTGACCACCACCACCACGGGGGCCACCTGCCGCATCGACAAGCCCCAGGCCAACAACCAGCCGGCCACCTATGTCTGCACGGCGGCGCAAAACAGCAGCCTGGTGGTGAGTTTCTCCTACAGTGCCCAGGGCAACACCACCTATCTGCTGAAGCCGGCGTCGTTGAGCATCGCCATGACACCGCCCGCCAGCGGTCAGGTGATCACCGGGCCCTGTGGCCTGCTGGTGGACAACGGAGTCAGCAATGCAGCGAACCTGACTTGTACCCCCTGAGTCTTGGGCGCTGGCACAGCCAGCGCCTTTTCTTTATCATTCCCCATCATTTTCGAATTCAAGATGCATCGCCATGGCAAAAGCCCTCTCTCTGATGCTTGCCCAGTTGAATCTGACGGTAGGCGCCATCGAAGATAACTGTGACAAGGTGCTGGCGGCAGCCGCCGAAGCTGACCGGCAAGGCGCCGATCTGCTGGTCTGCTCCGAACTGGCCCTGACCGGCTACCCGCCGGAAGATCTGCTGCTGCGCGCCGACCTGATGGTCCGGGTGGAGGCCGCGCTGACCCGCATCGCGGCATGGCAGGGGGCTTGCGCCATTCTGGTGGGTCACCCCTGGCGTGAAGGGGAAGCGCTCTACAACGCCGCTTCCCTCTATGAGCAGGGGCAACTGGTTGCACGCTACTTCAAGCAGGATCTGCCCAACTACGGGGTCTTCGACGAGAAGCGCTACTTCACCGCGGCAACCGAGACCTGCGTGGTCCCCTTCCGTGGTCATCAGCTGGGCTTGCTCATCTGCGAAGACCTCTGGCAGCCGGGGCCGGCGCTGGCCGCCAAGGCCGCTGGCGCTGAGCTGCTGCTCACCATCAATGCCTCGCCCTACGATCAGGAAAAACCCTGGATCCGCCGCGAGCTGATGGCCGAGCGCTGCGATCAGACTGGTCTGCCGCTCATCTACCTCAACCAGGTATGCGGTCAGGACGAGCTGATCTTCGACGGCTGCTCCAAGGTGTTCAACAGCCAGGGCGAGCTGACTCACAAGCTGGCCCCCTTTGCCGAAGAGCTGGCGCTGGTGCGCTTTGCCGATGGTCAGCCGGTGAAGGAGCGGGAACCCGCCGCACCACTGGAACCCTTGGCCGAGACCTATCAGGCACTGGTACTGGCGGTGCGCGACTACGTCACCAAGAATGGCTTCCACGGCGCCGTGCTGGGCCTCTCCGGCGGCATCGACTCGGCGCTGACCTTGGCCATCGCGGCCGATGCCATCGGCGCCGACAAGGTGCAGGCGGTGATGATGCCATTCCGCTACACCGCCCAGATGAGCGTGGAAGATGCCAAGGAGCAGGCCGAACGGATGGGGGTGGAGTTCAACATCATTTCCATCGAGCCAATGTTCGAAGGCTTTATGGCCCAGCTGGCGCCGCTGTTTGAAGGGACCGCCCGCGACACCACCGAAGAGAACCTGCAGGCTCGCTGCCGTGGTGTGCTGTTGATGGCGCTCTCCAACAAGCGTCGTCGCATCGTGCTGACCACCGGCAACAAGAGCGAGATGGCGGTGGGCTATGCCACCCTGTACGGCGACATGGCCGGCGGTTTCGACGTGCTCAAGGACGTTCCCAAGACGCTGGTCTTCAAGCTGTGCGAATACCGCAATTCCGTCGATTATGTGATCCCGCTGCGGGTTATCGACCGTCCTCCTTCGGCAGAATTGGCACCGGACCAGGTGGATCAGGACAGCCTGCCCCCCTATGACATCCTGGATGCCATCCTCAAGCGCTATGTGGAAGAAGATGCCTCCGTGGCTGACATGGTGGCGGAAGGCTTCGAGGAGGCGGTGGTGCGCAAGGTGATCCGCCTCGTGGATCTCAACGAATACAAGCGCCGTCAGGCGGCGGTCGGGCCCCGCATCACGGCCCGCAACTTTGGTAAGGATCGCCGTTACCCCATCACGTCCGGGTTTGGCAAACAGAACTGGTAAGGAGTCACCATGAAGAAGATTGAAGCCATCATCAAACCGTTCAAGCTGGACGATGTGCGCGAGGCCCTGGCCGAAATCGGCATCAACGGCATGACGGTATCCGAGGTCAAGGGCTTCGGCCGCCAGAAGGGCCACACCGAGCTCTATCGCGGCGCCGAGTACATGGTCGACTTCCTGCCCAAGGTGAAGGTGGAGCTGGTAGTGCAGGACGAGGATCTCGATGCCTGCCTGGAAGCGATCCAGAACACCGCCCGTACCGGCAAGATTGGTGACGGCAAAATCTTCGTCTGCGAGGTGGAGCGGGTCATCCGCATCCGTACCGGCGAAGAGAACGAAGACGCCATCTGACGGATGGCCGAGCCTTGTGATGAGCCAACGAATGGAGACTCGAGCCCGCTGATGCCCTGGATGCGCCTCGTTGCGGTGGCCGGCCTGCTGGCCGGTCTGACCGCCTGCAGTACCCGGCCGCCGGCCCAGCCGGAAAACCTGTGCCAGATCTTTCGCGAGAAGCCGGACTGGCACGAGGCGGCGCTCAAGATGAACGAGAAGTGGGGAACGCCTGTGCAGGTGGTGATGGCCATGATGTATCAGGAGTCCTCCTTCGTGCACGATGCCCAGCCGCCGATGCAGTATTTCCTCTTCATCCCGACCGGGCGGGCCAGCTCCGCCTACGGCTATGCCCAGGTCAAAGATGAAACCTGGGCCGATTATCAGCGGGAGACCGGCAACAGCTGGAGCGATCGCGATGACTTTGCCGACGCCATCGACTTCATGGGCTGGTACACTCACAAGGCCCAGCGGCTGAACGGCACCTCCAAGTGGGATGCGTATGGCCAGTATCTCAACTATCACGAAGGGTGGGGTGGCTATCGGCGTGGCAGCTACCGCAGCAAGGGATGGCTGATGAAGACATCCCGCAAGGTGGAGGCTCGCGCCCAGCGCTACGGCGCCCAGTATCGACAATGCAAGGATCAGCTCTCCAGCGGGGGCTGGTTCTGGTAACCAAATCAGGAGTCAGAAATGCCGTTATTGGACAGTTTTACCGTTGACCACACCCGCATGGCTGCGCCGGCGGTACGTGTGGCCAAGACCATGCAGACCCCGAACAAGGACACCATTACCGTGTTCGACCTGCGCTTCTGCGTGCCGAACCAGGAGATCCTCTCCGAGCGCGGCATCCACACCCTCGAGCACCTGTTTGCCGGTTTCATGCGTGACCACCTGAACGGCAACGGGGTGGAGATCATCGACATCTCTCCCATGGGCTGCCGCACCGGCTTCTACATGAGCCTGATCGGTGCACCGGACGAGGCACGGGTTGGCGCCGCCTGGCAGGCCGCCATGAGCGACGTGCTGACCGTGCAGGAGCAGGGCAAGATCCCCGAGCTGAACGAATATCAGTGCGGTACCTACAGCATGCACTCGCTGGAAGAGGCCCATGCCATCGCCCGCCACGTGCTGGAGCGCGGTATCGGCGTCAACCGCAATGACGAGCTGGCCCTGCCGGAAGAGAAGCTGAAAAGCCTCTGAACCCGGGATGGCAAACATGAAAAAGGCCGGTCAGTGACCGGCCTTTTTGCGTTTGGCGAGTTCAGGATGGCAGCGGCATCACCCGGTTGCGGCCCAGCTCCTTGGCCTTGTAGAGCAGCTTGTCGGTGCGCTCGACCAGGCTGTCGCCCGTCTCCTGACCATTGTACTCGCCAACGCCAAACGAGGCGGTGATGTGGTCGATGCGCCGGCCCGACTTGCGATCCAGGATCGACATTTTCTCGATGGCCCGGCGCAGGCTCTCCGCCATCTGGCGGCTCAGCGCCAGGTTGCGCATGGGGAGCAGCAGGGCAAACTCCTCGCCGCCGAGGCGGTAGGCGGTGACGCCCTCCTTGCAGGTTTCCCGCAGTCGCTTGCTGAAGGCGCGCAGCACCTGGTCTCCCAGCAGGTGGCCATATTCGTCGTTGAAACTCTTGAAGCGGTCGATATCGGCGAGGATCAGCGAGAAGGGCTGCTTGCTGCGCAGCAGGCTGTCTATCTCCAGATCGAAGGCGCGCCGGTTGAGCAGGCTGGTGAGGGCATCCTCGTTGGCCAGCTTGCGGGTCTCGTTGAGCGCCTCGCGCAGCTCCTTGATCTCCTTCTCGGCGCTGCTGAGCTGGTTGCGAAAGTGCATGGTCGACATGCGCACGTCCCGCGATTCGCGCACCAGATCCCGCAGGATCCCCATGGTGTCTTCCAGGCTCAGCCCCTCGTCATCGATGAGGCTCAGCCGGTCGAAACTCTTGTCGAGCATCTCCTGGAACATGCCGGTATCCGAGATGGCATCCTGCATGGTGTGGCCGAGCTCGTTGGCCATGGCGGCCAGGTTGAGCTTCATCGCCTCCATCTGCTGCTCATCCTGGGCGGCGAGGTGCTGGTGATAGAGACGTTCGCAGGTGGTGAGAGAGCAGGTGCCCTGCAGCTTGATGGCCTGATCGATGGCCTGATTGAGCTCGGGCATGCTGGCCGCCACATAGTTATACCAAAGGGTGTAATTATCCGGCGTGGTGGGGATTTGATACTTGATCATCAGGGGAACCGCCTGCTTGAGATAGGCGGCGGACTGGGCGAACGAATCCTTGCTCATGAGTTCCATGTCTCATCATGACTGCAAACTGTGCATAGTATGACAGAGAGATTGGCCAAAAGGCAGTCGATGGATGCCATTCGCCCCCCCCTCCGATATAATGTCGCCGTTACCACCTACCCTAAGGCCTGCTTATGTCTCAAAAAGATCCTTTCCTCGAACGCGAGGCCGAAAAATACGAGAATCCGATCGCCAGTCGCGAGCTGATCCTCGACCTCATCAAGGGCCATGAAAAGCCCATGTCCCGTGAAGAGTTGGCCAAGGTCCTCAAGCTGACCGAAGAAGAGCCGCTGGAAGCCTTGCGTCGTCGTCTGCGCGCCATGGAGCGCGACGGTCAACTGGTCTTCACCCGCAACCAGTGTTACGCCCTGCCGGATCGCCTGAATCTGGTCAAAGGCTATGTGCTCGGCCACAAGGATGGCTTCGGTTTCCTGCGTCCCGAGGGTGGTGGCCCGGATCTGTTCCTGAACAACCGCGAGATGCAGCGCCTGATGCACGGCGACTACGCCCTGGTGCAGCCCACCGAGATCGACCGCAAGGGTCGCCAGGAGGCGCGTCTGGTGCGTTTGCTCAAGGCCCGCGAGGCGGACATCGTCGGTCGCTATTTCGTCGAGAACGGCGTCGGTTTCGTGGTACCCGACGACAGCCGCATCGGCCAGGACATCATCATCCCGGAAGGGGAGAACAAGGGGGCTCGCCAGAGCCAGGTGGTGGTTGTGCGCATCAACCAGCGCGCCACCGCCCGCTTCAATGCGGTCGGCACCGTGCTGGAAGTGCTGGGTGAGAACATGGCACCCGGCATGGAGATCGAGATTGCCCTGCGTACCCACGGCATCCCGCACACCTGGCCCGAGGAGGTGACCAAAGAGGTTGCTGGTCTCGGCGAACAGGTGCCGGAGAAGGCCAAAGAGGGTCGCATCGACCTGCGTGCCCTGCCGCTGGTCACCATCGACGGGGAAGATGCCCGCGACTTCGATGACGCCGTCTTCTGTGAAGCCAAGCGCGGTGGCGGCTGGCGCCTGTGGGTCGCCATTGCCGACGTCTCAGCCTATGTGAAGCCGGGCACCGCCCTCGACACCGAGGCCTACCAGCGCGGCAACTCCGTCTACTTCCCCGAATTCGTGGTGCCCATGCTGCCAGAGGTGCTCTCCAACGGCCTCTGCTCACTCAACCCACAGGTTGACCGACTCTGCATGGTGTGCGAGATGACCATCTCCGCCGCCGGCCGCATGTCCGGCTACAAGTTCTACGAAGCGGTGATGAACTCCCACGCCCGCATGACCTACACCAAGGTGGCGGCGATCCTGGATGGCGATCCCAAGCTGCGCCAGCAGTACGAGCCGCTGGTGGGCCACATCGAGGAGCTCAACAACCTCTACAAGGCGCTCAAGCATGCCCGCCATCAGCGCGGTGCGGTGGAGTTCGAGAGCGAAGAGACCCGCTTCATCTTCAACGCCCAGCGCAAGATCGACCGCATCGTGCCGCTGGTGCGCAACGACGCCCACAAGATCATCGAAGAGTGCATGATCCAGGCGAACGTGGCCGCTGCCCGTTACATCGAGAAGAACGAGGCCGCTGCCCTGTTCCGGGTGCACGACCGTCCGGGCGAAGAGCGCCTGACCGGCTTCCGTGACTTCCTGGCCGAGCTGGGCCTGGAGCTCAAGGGGGGCCTCGAGCCCGAGCCGAAAGACTTTGCCGACCTGGCCGCCAAGTTCGAAGGGCGCCCGGATGCAGAGCTGCTCTCCACCATGTTGCTGCGCTCCATGCGTCAGGCCATCTATCAGGCCGACAACATCGGCCACTTCGGTCTGGCGCTGAAATCCTACGCTCACTTCACCTCGCCGATCCGTCGTTACCCCGACCTCATCCTGCACCGGGCGATCAAGTATCAGACCGCCAAGGAGCAGCAGGGCAACCTGCGTCACAAGTGGACCCCGAGCGGTGGCTACCACTACCAGCTGGAAGAAGTGGATCCCATGGGCGAGCACTGCTCCATGACCGAGCGCCGCGCCGATGACGCCACCCGCGACGTGGCCGACTGGCTCAAGTGCGAGTACATGCTGGACCACGTGGGTGACGAGTTTGACGGCGTCATCGCCAGCGTCACCGGCTTTGGCTTCTTTGTGCGTCTGGCCGAGATCCACATCGACGGTCTGGTGCACGTCAGCACCCTCACCAACGACTACTACCAGTTCGACCCGCTGCACCAGCAGCTGATCGGCGAGAACTTCCGCCGCCGCTACCGTCTGGGTGACAAGGTGCGGGTCAAGGTGATGGGCGTGAACCTGGACGATCGCAAGATCGACTTCGTGATGGTGGAAGAGCCCCTCAAGATCACCGGCAAGAACGCCAAGCAGGCGGTGCGCAAGATGGCCGAGATCAAGAAGGAGAAGGCCAAGAGCGCCGAGCGCCACGACAAACGCAAAGAGAAAGAGGGCAAGGACCACGGCAAATCCGCCAAGGGCGGCCGTGCCAAACCCAGCAACAGACGACCGAGCAAAAAAGCGCGCGACAAGGCCAAGGGGTAAGCCCTTCGGCCATGGCCTGGGTCCAGCGACCCGGGCTGAGGCCGTAAGGGGCTGATGGCCCCGGGTTATCTTCGCCAGCGCCTGATAGTCCTAGCGACGAAAAAAAATCCGAACCCTGTTACCGGGGTTCGGATTTTTTATGGTCATAGAAAAGGGGAGGGGCTCAGCCCTTCGGCGGAGCTCGGCCAAGCTCCGTGCCTGTGGTGAGGGGCATACTCCCTGTGCGATGCCACTCTATTGGCCGCTACGAGGCGCTCAGACAGGTGAGTGTCCCATTTTTCAGAAACTTTTTCATGTGCTCCCTTAACGCCGTGTTCTGCGGAAATTGGGGAGCACTAGCGAGCAAATTGTCCGTAGCAACGCTTTGTTAGGCATTTTGCACTAGCCGTCTAGCAGCTGCCGTTTCACCGTAAGTATTTAAACTTGTAACTGTGATGGCCGCCATAGAGAAGACCAAAATAGAAAAAACAGATACTCCAAGCAAGTTTTCAGCTTTAATAGCTAATATCACTAGCTGAATTGAACCTAAAGTTATGAATGCAAAGAGAAAATATATTGTTACGGCTAAGCCACTAATAAGGTTAAGCCTTTTGGGGTGTTTAAATAAAAACCGTCCATTTTCAATGATCAAATGAGAGAGAGCTTTCTTGTAATCAAGAAATTTACTGTAAGAGTCATTCATCGTAAGAATAAACTTGATAGTTGAAACCTTAGTTAGGTATTTAAATTCTTTTTTGAATGCTTTCTCAATAATATAGTCTGGATGTTTCTCAATTCCCGACTCGACGATCTTGTCGAAATCAGACTTATCATTTTCGGGCTTGCTAGAAATCTTTGTTTTCCAAAAAATAGCAATAGAGAAGCCTACAAGAATGGTCCCTATTAATGTAGGGATTATTTCTGGTCCAGATACAAACTCAAGGACAAAATTGTAGTCTTGGCTTTTTAGCTCGGCTTTGCCCTTCGTTACAAAGCCATATAAAGAAGATCCAGTAACTAGCATGCTGCCGAGCGCGAATAGAGACCAGGTAAATTTGTTCTCAAACGGACGATTTAATATCGAATCAAACTTCTTCGCGATACTGGCCAGAATACTTTCCCAAAAACTCATTGCTTTCTCCTAATATACCTAACGCTTGAATGAATTGTTAGAGCTATCCCTTGGAATCTTCTTCCCCGTCACGTAAAGCAACAATGCCGAGATACAGGCAGATTGGGACAGTTTTTCTGTATGCAGGTCCTTGCAAGTCAAACGCAAGCCATGCACCTGATAGAGCCCAGAGAACAGGGCCAAGAGCATTGATCCAAGGGTTTCTCTTCATTAGTTCCTTGACAAGTTGTTTGGCAGCCTCACGCCCGATGATCTGAGCGATCAGGCTAACAATGATTGTCTCAATGATTCCCAAAGTAATTTTTGGACCGAGAACTTGTACAAGAATCGGGAGTACAGCCACTTTGCCATTGTTCTTAAGGTGCTCAAGGATGAGGTCTCTATCAACGTCACCAACCCCCATGCTTTTGAAGGCAGCGGCAAGTTCTTCTGGAGTTTTACTAAGTAGCTCTTTCTCAACGACGGCATTAACCATACGCTCTAACCTAGACTCAGTTGATCCGCCAAGCTTAATACTTACTTTTAACTTTGAGCAAACATCTTCCACGATTTCCTTCGCATCTACACCACCATCATCTCCAAAAATAGCTCTTTTTAGATAAGCAATATCAGATGATCCGTAGTATTTGATTTGCTTATCCATCAATTCAATTAGTTGTGCTCGCGATTGAACGTGGCTGTCGCTCACGGCGAGCAATTCCTTTCTTCTTTTGTCATCGGTGAAAGAAAGGTAGCTATCAAGAACCTCCGATAGGTAGTTGAAATCTTCTCTTTCACACTTGCTGATGATGGCTTTCATTGATGCTCCTGATAGCTCTAACAGTGATTAGATGGAAGGCGGTACTAATCCGTTAGCAGAGCATTCCATATAACTCCGTAACATCTTTATCGCCGCCAAGTAAAAATTATCATTAAATCATCACATTACCCTCTTGCTTCTAGTGCCTAGCGTATTCGCTTGACTTCCTTTTTTGCGCCATCATTACGACTGTGTAAAAAAACAGTGCATGGGTTGCTCATGGACGGCGCGGCCAAGCCACAGCGGCATGAACCGCTCAGAAATGAATATAAGGCCGTCATCATGTTCAGTGATCGCGCCACTCGCTTATCCATTCCATCAGGCAAGGCAACAGCCCCTGAATTTCAGCCTCCAGTCTGCTGCTGTTTACCTGCGTGGTTTCGCTGGCCTGGTTCATGGGTGACTCCGACGAGACGGTTGCCAAACGGCTATGGTAGCGAGTGCCGCCGGGGAGGAAAGAGGGGAGTAATGATTTCCTGAGCAGGATCAACAAATTAATTGGCATGAGGGGGCTTTGTGCGTAGTGCGCCAATACGGTGAGTTTCAGGTATCAGCAAGTGCATCAGAGGGGCAGGGTATTGGCTCCCCCTGTGATCCGCCGAGGGGAGGGCGCAAGGTCAGGATCGCCATCAGGGATGATGGCGCAGCCGCAGTTGGGCATGGATGCCCCATCTGCGGCGGTCCGTCCTACCTTGTGCTTGACCCGAGGGAAACCGCGCTGCGGTCGGATTGGCGGGGGAAGGCCTTCTTGGTGACTTCTTGGGCCAGCAAGAAGTCACTCGCCGCAGCCCATAGGGCGGGCGAACCCCCGCATAGTAGCAATCCCACAGGGATTGGGATGCTTGGCACAGGCGAAGGCGTTTGGCTGAACTCCCTAGGGACCGGAGTCTCTGGTATGATGCGCCATCATTTAGCGACCGGTGACGACGCCAGCATCATGGTGGTCAGGCTGCCGGTAGGGCCATTTTTCTTTGGGGCGCACTGGGTGCGACCCGACACCACGGATCTTGAACATGAGCAGTGAACTGATTTACGGCATCCACGCCGTGGCCGCCCTTCTTGAGCGCGAGCCGGAGCGTTTCATCGAAGTGTGGGCCCTCAAGGGCCGCGACGATGAGCGGCTGCAGCCCCTGCTGGCGGAGCTGGATGCGCTCGGCCTCAAGGTGCAGAGCGTGAACCGCAAGACGCTCGACGACAAGGCGGAGGGCAACAATCACCAGGGCATCATGGCCCGGCTGAAGGAGGCGCCCAAGTTGGCCGAGCACGATCTGGCCAGCCTGCTGGACAAGCTGGCCGAGCAACAGACTCAGCCCTTCCTACTGGTGCTGGACGGGGTGACCGATCCGCACAACCTGGGTGCCTGCCTGCGCAGCGCCGATGCGGCCGGGGTGCATGCGGTGATCGTGCCGCGCGACAAGGCCACCGGGCTGACCCCTATCGTGCGCAAGGTCGCCTGTGGCGCCGCCGAAGTGGTGCCGCTCATTCAGGTCACCAACCTGGCTCGCAGCCTGCGCGAGCTGCAGGAGCGTGGCGTCTGGCTGGTCGGCACCGCCGGTGAGGCGGATCACGACCTCTATCAGGCCAAGCTGACCGGCCCCATGGCGCTGGTGATGGGCGCAGAGGGCAAGGGTATGCGTCGCCTCACCCGCGAGCACTGCGACGAGCTGGTGAGCATCCCGATGGCGGGGGCGGTATCCAGCCTCAACGTCTCGGTGGCGACTGGCGTCTGTCTGTTCGAAGCCGTGCGCCAGCGTCGTGCCTGAGGCGAGCTGAATGGACAGACCCCCATTTTGCCGGGATCGGGTCACGGATGAGCAGGAGGCCACGCGCCTCCTCTCTTTTGCCCGGCCGCTGACCCTGAGCCCCCGTGCCTGCCTCTGGCATGCCGGCGATCGACCCGATCTGCTGGTGATGGTGGAGCAGGGGCTGCTGCGGGCCAAGGTGGTGCTGGCAGACGGCCGCGAGTACATCAAGGAGTTCTACTGGGAGGGGGATGAGTTCCTCGACTTCCACCACTTGCTCAGTGGCGAGCCGGCCCGCTACAGCGTGGAGGCGCTGGAGCCCTGTCGGCTCTTGCTGTTCAATCTGGCCGATCTGCGCACGCTCTCCTGCTGGCCCGCCTGGTATCAGCATCTGCTGGCGGTGCAGCTGCGCATCAAGGAGGAGAAGGAGCTGCTGCTGCTGACCGAGAGCCCGCAGGCCCGCTATCAGCACTTTCTGCGCAGTTTTCCCGCGCTGGAGGCCAGGGTGCCCGATCACCAGATCGCCGCCTATCTCGGCATCACCCCCATCAGCCTGAGCCGCATTCGCAAACGGCTGAAGGATCTTAACAAAGGTTAATGCCGGCCTGCGTGCGGCTGGCTATGCTGCCCTTCTCATCATGAGCAAGGAACCCCCATGAACTGGTCTCTCAAATCTTTCGAACAACTCGACGTCAACGAACTCTATGAACTGCTCACCCTGAGATCCCGGGTCTTCGTGGTGGAGCAGACCTGCGTCTTTCTCGATCTGGACGGCGTTGACAAGCGCCCCGACGTGCTGCACCTGCTCGGCTGGCAGGATGGGGCTCTGGTGGCCTACGCCAGGCTGATGGCGCCCGGCGTGGCCAAGGCGCAGCAGGTGGTGATCGGTCGGGTGGTGACTGCCCCCGAGGCGAGAGGCGATGGTCTGGGTCATCGGCTGATGCAGCAGGCGTTGCAGGAGTGTGCGCGGCTGTGGCCCGGGGTCAGCATCTATCTCGGGGCCCAGGCACACCTGCAAGGTTTCTACGGTCGTCACGGCTTCACCGCCGTGGGTGAACCCTATCTGGAAGATGACATTCCCCATATCGGCATGAGCTCCTCTTAATGCCTTTTAGGCATAACAATGAAATTATTATGTCTTGAGGTAGTAAAGAAAACGGGTGCCTGGCGCCATGTTAGTGGGTACCCTCTGAGTGATTAATCGGCAACAGTTGATGGATAGGTTTTAAAAATGGTCTTTTACCCCATTAATACAGAACAAGATTCAGCGATTGAGCCGTTGAGCCATTTTATTTGCGTTCGTCACACGAGCGGTTGTCGCTGATGGAGTTGTTGCGCAAGCGGTTCGCACTGGACCTGCAAACCTTCGCCATCATCACCCTGGTGCTGGGCAATCTGGCCCAGGCCTTCTCCGACGTGCTGGTCAAGCTGATCGGCCCCGGTTTCAGCCCCTTCCAATACATGTTCCTGCGCCAGCTGCTGACCCTGCTGGTGCTGCTGCCCTTCATGCTGCGGGTGCCGCGCTCGGACTGGGGGATGGGTGCCTGGAAGTGGCACCTGCTGCGCGGCCACCTCTGCCTGCTCGGCGGCGGTGGCATGATGCTGGCTCTGACCCAGCTGCCGCTGGCCACGGCCAACGCCATCTTCTATGTCTCCCCGCTGCTGACGCTGCCGCTGGCGGCCTGGCTGCTCAAGGAGAAGATCCACCCCAGAGTCTGGCTGCTGAGCGGCATGGGGCTGCTCGGGGTGGTGTTCGTGCTGCGGCCGGGGGATTTCCATCTGGCCGGGCTGGGCGCCCTGGTGACCGCCTTCACCCTGGCGCTGTTCAACATCACGGGACGCAAGTTGCCGGCCGGGATCTCGGTGGTGGCGACCCTGTTCTGGGCCAACCTGCTGGCCATGCCGCTGACCGCGGGTCTGGCGGTGGGTCAGTGGCAGCCGGTGGACTGGCGGCTGCTGGTGCTGATCGGCGGCAGCGGCGTCATGCAGCTGCTCTATCACGCCAGCTGCTTCTATTCCTATCGTCAGGTGGAGGCCAACCGCATCGCGGCGACCGAGTACTCGGGCCTGATGTTCGTGGTGTTGCTGGGGGTCTGGCTGTTTGGCGAGATCCCGGCGTGGAACCTCTGGGTCGGGGTGAGCTTCATCCTGCTGGCCATTCACTGGCAGCGCCGGTTGCGCTGAGGCCAGGCCGGCAGCAGGCTGCCGGATGAGAAAAACAGGCATCTTATGAGGCCGCTCTCTGTCATGGCCGGGCAAACCGGGTATGCTAGGCGGCCTGTTGCTATCGGAACCCTGTCGTGACCCCAACCATCTTTGCCGCCATCCTGCTGGCAGCCCTGCTGCATGCGCTCTGGAATGCGCTGGCCAAGCACCAGGCCGAGGGGCGCGTCAGCGTCCTGCTGGTCTCCCTCTGCTCCGGTCTGTTTGCCGCCCCCTTTCTCCCCTTGGTGGGCTGGCCGGTGGCTGCCGAATATCCCTGGCTGGCACTCTCCACCCTGCTGCACTGCGGCTACTGCCTGTTTCTCGGTCGGGCCTACCGGCTGGGTGAGTTCGGCCAGATCTATCCGCTGGCCCGGGGCAGTGCCCCGCTGGTGACCCTGCTGTTCGGTGCCCTGCTGCTGGGTGAAGTACCGGGAATGGTGGCGGTGACGGGAGCCGTAGTGCTGGTGAGCGGCGTGCTGCTGATGGCGTGGCGCGGCGGCCTGCGGCTGGCACCGGCCGCGCTGCAGGCGGTGCTTGTCACGGCGCTGTTTACTGCCTCCTATACCCTGTCCGATGGGGCGGGGGCTCGCTCGGCCGGCGAGCCGGTGCGTTACACCCTCTGGCTGTTCACCCTCACCGCGCTGATGATGCCGCTGCTGATGCGCTGGCAGAGCCGCACCGCCTGGCGCGAGCTGGGGCCTGCGGCGTGGCGCAGCGGCGCCATCGGTGGCGCCCTGTCGCTGTTGGCCTACGGTATCGTCATCTGGGCCATGACCAGGGCGCCCATCGGCCTGGTGGCGGCCCTGCGCGAGAGCAGCGTGCTGTTTGCGGTACTGCTCTCCTGGGGCTGGCTGGGGGAGACGCTGGGGCGGGTCAGGCTGCTGGCCGCCCTGATTATCCTGGGCGGGATCCTGCTGATCCGCCTCGGCTAGAGGCGTGCCCCTCGGTGCTGACGGCCGCCCCCGACCTGGATGCCGGCGGCGGCGACATCAGGCTGGTTGCTGCAAGGCGGCAATGGCTTCCCGGGCGACCCGGTCGAGGGGCTCGCCGAGCCGGCTGACCCGATAGTCGAGGCGCTCTATCAGCTCGTTGCCAAAGCGCAGCTTGTCCAGCGCTGTGAGGGTGGCGTCGTCCAGTCTGTCCAGGCGATCCTCCCGTATCAGCTGCACGGCCCTGTCGACCCCGCCCAGCAGCCCCCCGGGTTCTTTCAACTCACGGATGGGATGGATGGCATGCAGGAACTGGGGGCGCCACAGGGGCACTATGGCCCAGCGTTGCTCGGCCACGGCCTGCTCAAAGGCGGCCAGACACTGCTCCTGTGTCCCGTTCAGGAAGCGGTAACCCGCCTGCTCGAGCCCGTACGCCTGCATGATCTCCCGCGAGAAGCGGCTGATGCCAGCCCCCGGCCCGATCCCCTGGAGCTGCGGGGTCATGCGCCGTCTCACCTCGGGGCGCAGCAGGTCGGCGACCTCGGCCACCTGATCGACGGGAACATACTCAGGGACGCCCCACAGGGCATAGGGCTGGTAGTGCAGCCCCAGCTCACGCACGGCCACCCGCTTCTCGATCTCGGCTTTGTAGATGCCGTGGCTGGCAGGCAGCCAGGCGGAGGCCAGCAGATCGATCTCGCCGCTGGCGAGCCGTTCAAAATTGGCTTCATGGGGGGCGTGGCTGCGGGTGACCCGGTAGCCCCGCTGCTCCAGAACGGCGGTCACCAGGGCCCCGGTCATGCGGTGGAATGAGAGATCCGTGATGCCGAGCCTGAGCTGGGGGCCCGCGCCCAGGCCTGAGGGAGAGCGAGGACTGGCCAAGGCCCGCCCCGCCACTGCCAGGGTGCCCATGGCAATCGCGCTTTTGATGAAATGTCGTCTGTTACTCATCCCTATCTCCCCCGGTCGGCGGGTTGTCGTGCTGGTCGATGTCCGTCTGGGTGAAGAGCAACTCGACCGGCACCCCGTTGTTATCCCTCAGAAAGAGCTGCAGCTCGTTGCGCTCCGGGATGACCCGGCTGACGAAGGGCACCTCCAGTCGCAGCAGGCGAGCCTGCGTCTCTACAGGATCCGAGGCACTCAGCGAGATGTGATCGATGCAGCCGCTGCCTTGCTCCGTCTCCCGTCTCCCCAGATAGTCGGTCAGTCCCTCGCCCTGGGTGTTGTTGGCGACGATGTGCAGCAGGGGGCGCCCTCCTGCGTAGAGCCAGCAACCCGGAAAAGGAAAGGGGGGCCGCCCTCCTTCCTGCAGGCCAATGGCATCGCGATAAAACGCTATGGTCTGCTCCAGCTGATCCGTGCGAAGCGTGACGTGGTCGATGGCATGTATGGTCATATGGCCTCCTGTCGGCTCGGAATGCGGGTGAAGGGGTCGTCGCCTAGCAGGCCAGGGCCCTTGGCCGCCCTCTTCGCTCCTGGGTCAGGATGAACAGCAGCCCCAGGGCCGGTACCAGCGCCGCGAAGAAGGGGAGGGCAGCCGGTCCCAGCTGACTGTCGACGACGGCACCACCGATCACTCCGCCCAAGGCGTTGGCGATGTTGAATGCCGAGATGTTGGCGGTGGCCGCCAGCTCCGGGGCCTGCCGGCCATATTTCATCACCCGCATCTGCATGGCGGGCAGATTGGCGAAGGTGGCCACACCAAACAGGAAGGTGGCGATCAGGAAAGGCCATGGGTAGTGCTCCAGCACGCCGACCAGCAGCAGGGCCAGAATGGTCAGCAGTGGCCACACCAGCAGGGAGCGCCGCAGATTGCGGTCGGCGCTGTGCCCGCCGATGTTGTTGCCCAGCACCAGGCCCAGCCCGACGACCACCAGCACGCCTGTGATGGCGGAACGTTCGAAGCCAGCCACCTCTTCTGCCAGCGGCGCTATGTAGCCATAGAGGGTCATGAAGCCGGCCCAGCCCAGTACGGTAAAGAGCAGGCTGGCCAGCAGGTTCCAACTGCGGAAGGCGGCGAGCTGCTGGCTGATGGAGGTGGCGCTCTCCCTGGGTTGGCGCTCGATGACGAGGGCGATGGCCAGCATGGAGAGCAGACCCAGCCCGGCGACCACCAGGAAGGTGGTATGCCAGTCGAAGGCGTTGCCTATCCAGGCACCCGCCGGCACGCCCAGCACGTTGGCCAGGGTCAGGCCCGCAAACATCTGGCCGACGGCGCGGCCCGCCATCTTGTCGCTCACCATGCGGGTGGCGACCACGGCACCTATGCCATAGAAGGGGCCCTGGGTCAGGCCGGCCAGGATGCGGCTCACGATCAGGGTGACGTAGTCGGTGCTGAAGGTCGCGATCAGGTTGGCGACCACAAACAGCACCATCAGTGCCAGCAGGACGCGACGTTTCTCGAAGCGGGCCAGCCAGAGGGTGAGCAGCGGGCCGCCAAAGACGATGGCCAGGGCATAGGCGGTGATGAGGTTGCCCGCCTGGCCCGTGGTGACCCCCAGCGATTCAGCCACCTGGGGCAGGATGCCGGCGATCAGGAACTCCGCGGTGCCGATGGCAAAGGCACTCAGGGTCAGGATCCAGATCCGGGCCGGGAGCGTGTTGGGCTCTTTCATGCTCATCTCCTCAGTTGATCAGGGCGCCGCCATCGATATCTATGGTGGCGCCGGTCATGAAGGGGTTGTCGATGGCCAGCAGATAGCCGGCGGCAAGATCTTCGGCGCGGCCGTACCGACCGGCCGGCAGGCTGGCGGCTGCCCGGCCCAGCATGGCCTCTCGCGCCTCGGGCGCCATGGCGGCGTAGGCCTCGGTATCGGTCAGCCCCGGGCTGACCACATTGACCCTGATGGGGGCCAGCTCACGGGCGAGCAGCCTGGCGGCGGCCTCGAGCGCGGCATTCATGGTGGTCTTGACCAGGGTGCCGGGCACCGTTTTGCGGGCCAGGAACCCTGTGGTGAGGGTGATGGTGCCGCCGGGAGCCATATACGGGGCCAGGCTACGAATGACCGCCAGAGTGCCCCAGAACTTGGTGTCGAAGGCCGCCTTGGCCGCCGAGAGATCCAGCTCGAGCAGCGACCCACCAGGCGCCTGGGAACCGGCGGTGATGACCAGGTGATCCAGCTGGCCCAGATCGGTCAAGAGGTTATCGATCGAGGTCTGGTCCGTGATATCCAGGCCGCTCTTGCGGCTGGCGACGATGACCTGACCGGGGCGCTGGCGCAGGGCATCGGCGACGGCGCGGCCGATACCTGTGTGGCCACCGATGACAAGGGACAGGGTGTGTTGATGAAATGCCATGGCAATGTTCCTCTCTGAGACGGCGGGGGATCCGCGCCTGTGTCTGCTGGAGAAGATAGATGTGACGGTGTATTTTGATAATTGCCGCAAAATCTAAAACATAATTCGGATTATCAATACAATCATGCTCGAGAACCTCAATCTGTTCCTGGTCATAGTGGAAAAAGGGGGGCTGGCCGCCGCGGGGCGTGAGCTGGGCTTCTCCCCGGCAACCGTCTCGGAGCGGCTGGCCTCCCTGGAGCGCTACTACGGCACGACCCTGCTCAGCAGAACCACTCGCTCCATCAGCCTTACCGAAGAGGGGCGCCTGTTGCTGGAGGAGGGGCGCCATCTGCTGGCCCAGGCCGAGGGGCTCAAGCGCCGTCTGCGCGATGGTGGGGATGAAATGAACGGGTTGCTGCGCATCAGCGCCCCTCATGATCTGGGGATCAGCCGGCTGGTGCCGCTGCTCGATCGCTTCATGGCGCAACACCCAGGGATCACGCTGGATCTCAACCTGACCGACGGCTATCTGGATCTGGTGGGGCAGGGGATCGATCTGGCCCTGCGCTACGGAGAGCTGGCCGACAGCACACTGCGCACCCTCTCGCTGGGGGAGAACCGCCGGATCGTCTGTGCCTCACCCGCCTACTTGGCGCGCAAGGGGGAGCCCCGCCATCCGGAAGAGCTTGCCGATCATGACTGCCTGCTGATGCGTTTCGGAGAACATCCGGAGCGCTGGTGGTCTTTTCAGGTCGAGGGCGTGGTGAAGCGGGTGATGGTGCAGGGGCGGCGCATCAGTAACAACGGTTATCTGGTGCGCCAGTGGTGTCTGCAGGGGGAGGGGATCTGCCTCAAGTCCCGCTGGGATGTGGGGGAGGATCTGAGCCGTGGCCGCCTGGTGGAGATCCTGCCCGAGTTCGCAGCCCCGGCATCACGGCTGCAGATCGTCTACCCTTCCGGGCGGCATCAGCCGCGCCGGGTGCGCGCCCTGATCGACGCGCTGGTCGCCGAGTTCGGACGCCCTCAGGGGTAGACCCGGGTCATCATGACAAACCCTTCTGCATCGGCGGTGAGGCTGGTCTCGATCCGTCCCAGCTCGGCCAGCGTGGCCACATGGGTGCCGCCGCAGGGAATGGTCACTTCCCGCCCTTCCAGCGGGCAGTGCCAGTAACGGGAGTCGATGATCGACTCGCCGGCCCGGCTGCGGCGGATCTCGCCTCCGGTTGCCAGCCAGTCGGCCAGCTGGCGATTGATATGCGCTTCAATCTGCGCCAGATCCGCCAGCAGGGCCTCACTGTTGACCCCCTTCTTGCGCAGGCTCTTGCCGATCCGGTACTGCTCGCGCGAGCCATTGGGCTCGACCCGCGAGGTCTGGATGGCGAGACGATCGAAATCCGGCTGCTCCAGCGCGTCCCGCTCGCTCACCTCCTTGCGCCAGTAAGGCATCAGCGCCCGGTTGAGCGCCAGTGCCGCCAGGTGGCAGCCGCTGTGGCCCAGGCTCAGGGCGTGACGGGCCTCGGCATCCACTTGCAGCGTCACCTGACTGCCCACCGGTAGCGCACAGTGGCCAGCCAGCGGGTGCACCACCACGAAACGCCACCCTTCCGCGCCCCGCTTGACCGGGATCGCCTGGTCGACGAACAGCTCCCCATCCGGACTGATGGCCCCCATGCGGCAGGGGCCGACGGCCGCTTCGCCACCCTCCCAGCGCACTGTGCCCACGTCACCCGGCTGATCGGGCCAGAGGTGGCTCTGGGGATGAAAGGGGGTGAGGTCGGTGACCAGCAGGCTGGTGTCGCCGCTCTGGCAGCAGATGACGCTGGCCTGCTCCTGATGGTGGCCCAGTACGAAGCTGGCTCGGGTATGTGACATGGATGGCTCCCGCAGATCGAAGAGGAAGAGAGCCGCCAGCATACGTCAAAGCGCAGACCGGCTCATTAACCTCGGTTAATGAGCCGGTCCGGAGGCAGGATGATGAGTGCTAGATCATGGCGACCAGCAGGTAGGCGTTGAGCCCGATCACCAGGGCGACGATGAGGCGGCCGAGCGCCTGAGTCACCGGGTGGTTGCGATATTGCCCCATCAGGGCGCGATCGCCGGTCAGCATCAGCAGCGGGATGAGCGCCAGCGCGATGCCGAAGCTCAGCACCACCTGGCTCAACACCAGAATCTCGGTGGTGTTGAGCCCCATGGCGATCACCACGAAGGCGGGGGCCATGGTGATGGCACGGCGCAGCCAGAGCGGGATGGTGAAGCGCACGAAGCCCTGCATCACCACTTGCCCGGCCAGCGTGCCCACCACGGTGGAGCTGATACCGGAGGCAACCAGCGAGAGGCCGAACAGGGTGGCAGCTGCCTGGCCCAGCAGCGGGGTCAGGGTCTGGTAGGCGGACTCCAGTTCGGCCACCTGCTGGTTGCCGGAGCTGTGGAAGGCGGCCGCGGCCATGGCCATCATGGCCAGGTTGACGAAGCCGGCGATGGTCATGGCGATGGCCACGTCGACCCGGGTGGTGTGCAGCCGCTGGGGGACCGAGCCCTGATCCTGGGTGTGCTGGGTCAGTGCCGAATGCAGGTAGATAACGTGCGGCATCACGGTGGCACCGAGCACCCCGGCCGCCAGATAGACGGCGTCGCTGTTGGGCAGGCCGGGGAAGAGGGCCCCTTCCAGCAGGCTCGGCAGGTGGGGGCGAGAGAACACCAGCTCGACGATGTAGGCCGCCGCCACGAACAGCAGCAGGCCGCCCACCACGAACTCCAGCGGTTTCTGGCCGCGGGACTGCAGCATCAGGATCCCCCAGGTGACCACGGCGGTGATGCCGGCCCCTTCCAGCAGGGTGACCCCGAGCAGCAGCTTGAAGCCGACCGCGGCCCCGATGAATTCGGCCAGATCGGTGGCCATGGCGATGATCTCCGCCTGCACCCAGTAGGCCCAGACCGCCGGCTTGGGCAGTCGGTCGCGAATGTGTTCCGCCAGGTTCTTGCCGGTGACGATGCCGAGCTTGGCCGAGAGAGTCTGCACCAGCATGGCCATCAAGTTGGCCCACACCACGACCCATAGCAGCTGGTAGCCAAAGGTGGAGCCGGCCTGAATGTTGGTGGCGAAGTTGCCCGGATCTATGTAGCCGATGGCGGCGATAAAGGCCGGCCCGAGCAGGGTCAGTTTGAATTTGCGGGCCGGGATGGCCGTGGTCAGCGCGGGTTGCATGGTATCAGCCTCCATAAGTGCATGGAGATAGAATAGATCTAAATGATAATTATTATCAATTGATGTTTTGTATTGTTTCCATAGATAAAAACATCGGCGGTGGCTGGTTGCAGTGAGGGATGGGATTTCGTACAATACGCCGCCCTAGAAAAGCAGCGTCTAAACACCATTATGTTCCTTGCCTCCGAGGTCTGGCTGCACCTGGGCGGAGGCTGAATTAATCCGTAAGGAGCTAAAATGCGTCATTACGAAATCGTCTTCATGGTTCATCCGGACCAGAGCGAGCAAGTACCTGGCATGATCGAGCGTTACACCGGCGCCATCACCACCTCCGGTGGTACCATTCATCGCCTGGAAGATTGGGGCCGTCGTCAGCTGGCTTACCCGATCGACAAACTGCACAAAGCCCACTACGTTCTGATGAACGTAGAAGCAGAGCAAGCCGTTATCGATGAGCTGGAAACCAACTTCCGCTTCAACGATGCCGTTATCCGCAACATGATCATGCGCACCAAGCACGCCGTGACTGAAGTTTCTCCGATGGCCAAGGCCAAGGAAGAGCGCTTCACCCGTCGTGACGACGAGCGCCGCGAAGAAGCTACTGAAGCTGCTTCCGAAGAGTAATTCTGGATCACTGACTAGAGGATAAAGGCCATGGCACGTTATTTCCGTCGTCGTAAGTTCTGCCGCTTCACCGCCGAGAACGTTACCGAGATCGACTACAAAGATATCGTTACTCTGAAAAACTACATCACTGAATCTGGCAAGATCGTACCGAGCCGTATCACCGGTACCCGCGCCAAGTATCAGCGTCAGCTGGCACGCGCCATCAAGCGTGCTCGTTACCTGGCTCTGCTGCCGTACACCGATCTGCACAACAAGTAAGAATCGGTCCGGCACTTAAGCCTAACTCAACGAAATTTATAGAGGAAAGGTAATGCAAGTTATCCTGCTCGACAAAATCGCCAAACTGGGCGGTCTGGGTGACCAAGTTTCCGTGAAAGCTGGTTACGCCCGTAACTTCCTGATCCCGCAAGGCAAAGCTGTTATGGCCACCAAGGCCAACATCGAAGCTTTCGGTGCTCGTCGCGCTGAGCTGGAAGCCAAACTGGCTGCCAACAAAGCTGCTGCTGAAGAGCGTGCTGCCAAGCTGGCCGAACTGGCTACCGTGGTTATCGCTTCCAAGTCTGGCGACGAAGGCAAGCTGTTCGGTTCCATCGGTACCCGTGACGTGGCTGAAGCCATCACTGCTGCCGGCGTAGCCGTTGCCAAGAGCGAAGTCCGCATGGGCAACGTTCTGCGTAACACCGGTGACTACGAAGTTGCTGTTCAGCTGCACGCTGATGTTAAAGCAACCGTACAGATCCAGGTTGTTGCCCTGTAATTGCGATTCGCTTTTGCAGAAAAAACCCGCGCACTTGCGCGGGTTTTTTATTTTCAGGCCCGGGGGTAGAGTAAAGACCTGTTCCTCTGGAGGAGATCCCTATGGCCTGGGTCGAAGGTCGCGTCCTTGAACGCATCGAGTGGACACCCACCCTGTTCTCCCTGCGTGTGGCGGCCGAGCTGGCCCCCTACAAGGCGGGGCAATTCACCAAACTGGCCCTCGAGCAGGGCGAACGCCGCGTCCAGCGGGCCTACTCCTTCGTCAATCCGCCTTCGACTCCCTACCACGAGTTCTATTTCGTCGAGATCCCCGATGGGGAGCTGACTCCGACCCTGGGTTCCCTGCGGGCGGGCGACAGCCTGCTGGTGCAATCCCTGGCGACCGGTTTTCTCACCCTGGACGAGGTGCCGGCCGGGCGCGATCTCTGGCTGCTCTCCACCGGGACCGCCATCGGCCCCTTCCTCTCCATGCTGGCGGACGGGGAAGCCTTTGCCCGTTTCGAGAATCTGGTGCTGGTACACGGGGTCCGCAAGGGGGAGGAGCTGAGCTATCGGGATCTGATAGCGAGCTTTGCCGAGCGTCATGGCGAGCGTTTTCGCTACGTCCCCTTCGTCAGCCGTGAAAGCTGGCCCGAGGCGATGGAGGGGCGGATCCCGGCGGCCATCGCCGATGGTCGCCTGCAGGCGCGAGTGGGGCTGGAATTTGCTCCCGCGCTGAGCCAGGTGCTGATCTGCGGCAACCCGGCCATGGTGAAGGAGACCCAGCAGACCCTGTTGTCATTGGGGTTGGCCAAGAACCTGCGGCGGGCCCCCGGCAACATCAGTGCGGAGAATTACTGGTAGGAAAAGCGAACAAGGGGCCATGGGCCCCTTGTTCATGCACGCCGGCAGTCAGATCAGTGCTTCTTGTTGCCGTGGCCCTTGTCCTTCTCTTTGAACTTGTCATGTCCCTGCCCCGGGTTGTTGCCGCTATGGATGCTGCGGTTGTAGTGATCCCGGTACTTGCCGTCGATCTTGTCGCAGTTGAGCTTGATGCGGCTGTCACCGATGCCGAGATCCAGGCAGTTGTTTTGCCACCAGTCGTACTCCTTGTCATCCCAGTCGACGTTCAGCTTGATGTTGTCGGTGGAAAGCCGGATGCCATCGCCATCCTTGGAGTGGGGCGGGGCGGCAAAGGCAACCCCGTTGGCCAGCAACAGGGAGAGCAGCAGGGCGCCTTTGTTGAACATGGTTGAATGAGTCATGACGAAAGTTCTCCTTGGTTACTGGCCGGTGCCCTGGGTGGCGGGCATCTGGTTGCTGCCGGGGGGATCATTGCGGTGCTCTTCATCGTCGAAGCTGACCCTGCTTTCCCGGCATGGCGTCTGGGTGCCATCGTTCACTCCCGGCTCGAAGCAGTTGGTCGATGACCAGCCAAATTGCTTGTCATCCCAGTCCAGGTTGAAGGTTAGTGCATCGACGGAAAATGCCGTACCACCTTCCTCCTCATACTGCGGTGCTGCCAGCGCGGCGCCGGCAACCAGAAGCAGGGGCAGTAACAAGCTAGTCGTTCGGTTCATTGTGGCCTCGGTGGTTGGTTGTTGCGGGTCAGTGTATGCCAGTCTTGCTGAATCCGGGCAGAATCAGGCTCAATCTCCCATGCTACGAGAGTCGGCAGTGAGTGTATCGACTTTTTGCGGTCGATTTGTCCGTTTTGGTCGCACTCTGGGCAACTGACCAAGGATCTGGTGCAATTATGGTGATTGTCCTTCTCTCGAGGAGTCTGCTGACTATAATCGGCAGCCAACTTTTCCTGCATATCGCGCCCGCTTTCTCATGACCACACAGGCTTCTGCCGTGCTGCGCTACCCCAAGGGGTGGTTCGCACTGACCACGGTGTACAGTTTTACCGGCTTGGCCATTCTGGCCTCCATCGTCTTCTCTCTGCTGCTGTTTCTCTCCATCGACGAGAATCCCCTGATGAAGTGGCTGTTCGGTGGCCTGGCCATCATCTTCGAACTGGGCAAGTTCTACGTCTGGTATGAATACGGCGAGTGCAAGGCGCGTCGCGATCTGGGCGGGGCCTTCTGGTCGCTGCTGTTCTACAGCGTGCTGGCCGCCATCTCCATCGGCGGCAGCATAGGCGGCATCAACAGCGCCACCAACACCATCCTCAACCAGCAGGCGCGCCATGAGCGGGAGATCGCCCGCTTCGACGAGCAGATCGCCAGCATAGAGCGGCAGATCCAGCTCAACGAGGAGGCGGCCCGCAAGTATATCGAGATGGCGCGCATCTCCAGCGGCGTCAGCGGCCTGCAGCAGGCCAACACCAAGCTCAGGCTGCGCCAGGACGAGCTGCGCCAGGAGCGCGACGCCAAGCCCGTCAACGAACAATCCTCCATGCTGGGGCTGATGAGCAGCCTGGCGGACGGGGTGGGCATGAGCATCAGCCAGGTGCAGTTTCTGCTGGTCTGCTTCCTCTCGGTGCTGCTCGACGTGTTCGGCGCCTTCTTCGTCAGTCTGATCGGCGAGGAGAACCGCTTTCGCCGCAGCTGGCTGTGGCAGCGGGACCGCGAGCGGGAACAGATCGTGCTGCAGCAGGCGGAGGCCGCTGCCATGGCACAGCAGTTGCCCGGCCGGCCGGAGCCCGAGCCTGAGGTGGTGGAGCAGGTGCGCAGCGCGCTGGAGAGCGGCGAGCTCAAGTGCAGCAAGCGTAGCGTCGCCCAGGCGCTGTCGCTGTCGCTGGAGGAGGTGGATCGGGTGTTCCAGCATCTGCTGGCCCAGGGCGTGCTGGGACAGGGCAGCAACCGCCACTACCATCTCAGTTCGCAAGGAAGTTGATCATCAGGCCACCTCGGGGTGGCCTTTTTATTGCGCGTGGGCGCTGTGCTAGTGGGTCAGCACCATCATCAGGCTGAGGAAGGCGGCCAGTCCGCCACCGATGCCGATGATCCAGTAAAACCCCTTGGCCCCCTGCTTGAGCGGGATGCGGAAGTAGAGCAGAAACGCCCACCACCCCAGGGCCAGCAACAGAGGAATAAGAAACATTCGAGCCATGGTGTCCTCGCTGTTATTCTGTTGACCCTTGATCAATCAACAGGATGGATTGTGCAATGACGCAGCTACAGATTACCGCATTCGGCGCCCCCTCGGTACTCAGGCTCAACCCTTCCCAGGACAAGGTACCTGCCGAGGGCGAAGTGCGGGTGCGCATCTGCTTTGCGGGGGTCAACCCCATCGATGCCAAGACTCGGGCCGGCCTCGGCTGGGCGGCGGCGCAAAACAAGGAGAAGCTGCCCTGGACGCCGGGCTATGACGTGGCCGGCGTGGTCGAGAAGGTCGGCCCTGGTGTCAGTTCGCTGGCCGAGGGGGACAGGGTATGCGGCATGGTGGGCTTTCCCCTCACCGCCGGCGGCTACGGCGAGTCCGTGGTGGCCCGCGAGGAGGAGCTGGTCAGGCTGGAGGATATTGGCCTCAGACAGGGGGCGGCGCTGCCGCTGGCCGGCCTCACCGCCTGGCAGGGGTTGTTCGAGCACGGCGCCCTCAAGGCGGGGCAACGGGTGCTGATCCTGGCCGGTGCCGGCGGCGTCGGCCATCTGGCGGTGCAGTTTGCCAGCGCCTATGGCGCCGAGGTGGTGGCGATGGCGAGCGGTGACAACCACAGCTTCCTGCACGCGCTGGGGGCCAGCAAGATGGTGGATTACCACGATGCGGACTGGGCCGCCCAGGTGGTGGCCGACGGTCCGGTCGATCTGGTGCTGGATCTGGTGGGGGGCGAGAGTGGCCAGGCGGCGCTGGCCTGCGTCAAGCCGGGCGGCCGGCTGGTGACGGTACCCACCATCACCGCCCAGCAGATCAAGGATGCCGCGGCCGGCAGCGCCATCGAGGTGCTTGGCATGCTGGTACATCCTGACCGCCAGCAGTTGAGCCAGATGCTGATCCTGCTGCGTCAGGGGGAGGTGCAGATCACCGTCTCCGGCGAATTCCCGCTGGCGGAAGGGGCCCTGGCCCATCAGGCCATCGAGCAGGGCCACGTGCGCGGCAAGCTGCTGCTGCGCATGCCCGCCGCGGATGAGCTGGCCGGATGAATGGCATCACCGAGCTGGGGCTTGGCTGGCTGTTTCTGAGCGCCTTCACCTCCGCCACCCTGCTGCCCGGCAGCTCGGAAGTGCTGCTGGGGGCCATGGCGACCAAGGGGGAGTGGAGCATGGCCAGCCTGCTGCTGTGGGCGACGCTGGGCAATACCCTCGGCTCCATGACCACCTGGTGGCTCGGCTGGCTCGCCACCTTCAAGAAAAAACCGGAAGATTTTCAAGGCCGTGGGGAACAAAAAGCCCTCGGCTGGCTCAAACAACATGGCCACTGGTGTCTGCTGCTGGCCTGGACGCCTGTGGTCGGCGATGGTCTCTGTCTGCTGGCCGGCTGGCTGCGCCTCTCCTTCTGGCGCTCTCTCATTCTCATCGGGCTCGGCAAATTATTGCGTTATGCCCTGGTCTTTCTGCTGGCCAGGCAGATCTTCTAGCTTCACTCACGAGGTAACCGTGAACAAACTCATTCCATTAAGCATGCTTCTGGGCCTCTCTCTGCCCGTGCTGGCGGCACCCACCTTGGTGTCGGAACAGGTCAAGGAAGAGGGCAAGCTCGGCATTCCCTATCAGATGTACAAGCTGGACAACGGCCTGACCGTCATTCTGGCGCCCGACCGATCCGATCCCCTGGTGCACCTGGACGTCACCTATCACGTGGGCTCGGCCCGCGAGCAGGTGGGCAAGTCCGGATTCGCCCACTTCTTCGAGCACATGATGTTCCAGGGCTCCAAGCACGTGGGGGATCAGGAGCACATGCGGATCATCAACGAGGCCGGTGGCGACATGAACGGCACCACCAACAAGGACCGCACCAACTACTACGAGACAGTGCCGGCCAACCAGCTGGAGAAGGTGCTGTGGCTGGAGGCCGACCGCATGGGCTTCTTGCTCGATGCGGTGAGCCAGAAGAAGTTCGAGATCCAGCGTGCCACCGTCAAGAACGAGCGGGCCCAGCGCATCGACAACCAGCCTTACGGCCTGGTGAGCGAGAAGGTGGGCGAGGCGCTCTACCCGCGCACCCATCCCTACTCCTGGCAGCCTATCGGCTATGTGGAGGATCTCGACCGGGTCGACGTCAACGACCTCAAGCAGTTCTTCCTGCGCTGGTACGGCCCCAACAACGCCACCCTGACCCTGGGCGGCGACTTCGACACCAAGCAGGCGCTGGCCTGGATTGAGAAGTACTTCGGCCCGATCCCGCGTGGACCCGAGGTGGCCGAGCCGACCCCCGAGCCGGTGACCCTGCCGGAGACCCGTTACGTGACGCTCGAGGACAAGGTGCACCTGCCGCTGCTCTACATCAGCTACCCGACCGTGTCGCTTGGCGATGCGCAGGAGCCGGCCCTCGACATGTTCGCCGACGTGCTGGGCGGCTCCGCCAGCTCCATGCTCTACCAGTCGCTGGTCAAGAGTGGCAAGGCGATCGATGCGGGGGCCTCCCACTACTGCGAGGAGCTGGCCTGCACCCTCACCGTCTACGCCTATCCCAACCCGGCGGTGGATGGCAGCCTGAAGACCCTCAAGAGCGAGGTGGACAAGGTGATCGGCGAGTTCGCCGGTCGCGGCCTCAAGCCGGAGGATCTGGAGAAGGCGATCAACAGCTATCGTGCCTCGGCCATCTGGGGTCTGGACAGCGTCTCCGGCAAGGTGAGCCAGCTCGCCATGGGCCAGGTGTTCGCCCAGGATCCCAACTATGTGTTCAAGAGCCTGGACGCCATCGGCAAGGTGACGCCGGAGCAGGTCAAGGCCGCCTACGACAAGTTCATCCTGAACAAGCCGGCGGTGGTGCTGAGCGTGGTGCCCAAGGGCAAGCACGACTGGCAGGCCGCCAAGCCCAACTTCACTCCGGCCAAGCGCGAGCTGCCGGATTACGCCAAGCATGACAAGGTGCTGGCCGAGCGGCCGGTGAAAGACGACTTCGATCGCAGCGTGCAGCCCAAGGCGGCCGATGCGGTGAGCGTCAAGGTGCCGGCCATCTGGCACGGCAAGCTCGACAAGGGGATCGAGATCATCGGCACCCAGAGCGATGAAATCCCTGCGGTTTCCATCATGGTTGCCCTGCCGGGCGGCATGCGGGCCGAAGGCAAGGGTGAGTTGGGGCTGGCCAGCCTCACCGCCAGCATGATGGGGCAGGGCTCGGTGCGTCTGACCGAGGCCCAGCTCAGCGACGAGCTGCAAAAGCTCGGTTCCAGCGTCAGCGTCTCCAGCGCCCAGTACAACAACCTGGTCACCATCAGCAGCCTGGCCGACAAGCTGCCGCAGACCCTGGCGCTGGTGCGCGAGGTGTATGAGCGGCCCGGCATGCGCGAGGCCGACTTCGAGCGGGTCAAGGCGCAGATGTTGCAAGGGATGAAACAGAGCGAGCAGCAGCCGGAGTGGCTGGCCGGCCAGGCCTTCCGCGAGCTGATCTACGGCAAGCAGAACCGCCTCGGTCAGCCGGGTGACGGCGTGCTGGCCGACGTGGAGAAGCTGACCCTGGCGGACGTGAAGCGCTTCTACCAGAACTACTACAACCCGACCAACGCCAAGGTGGTGGTAGTGGGTGACGTGACCCAGTCCCAGGTGGAGGAGCAACTCGGCTTCCTGACCCAGTGGAAGGGGGCTGCACCCTCTCTTGGCAGTCTCAAGCCCGAAGGCGAGCAGGCCAAGCCGGGCATCTATCTGGTGGACAAGCCGGGTGCGCCCCAGTCGGTGATCCGCATCGGCCGCCGCGCCATGCCGTTCGATACCACGGGTGACTACTTCACCGCCGGGCTGATGAACTTCAACCTGGGCGGCAACTTCAACAGCCGCATCAACCTCAACCTGCGGGAAGACAAGGGCTATACCTATGGGGCCAGCTCGGGCTTCTCCGCCAACCGGGAGGTGGGTACCTTCGCCACCGGCGCCAACGTGCGGGCCGATGCGACCGTGGATGCCATCCGCCAGTTCCTCAAGGAGATGGACAACTACCGCAAGAGTGGCCCGACTCCGGTCGAGCTCGCCTATATGCGCAGCGCCGTCTCCCAGCAGGATGCGCTCTCTTACGAGACGCTCGGCCAGAAGGCGGGCTTCCTGCTGCAGATGATCATGTATGACCTGAAACCGGACTATGTGCAGGCCCAGAACAACCTGATCAAGACGGTGTCGGCCGAGACGCTCAAGGCCAGTGCGGCACGCTGGCTTGACCCGGCCGAGATGGTGATTGTGGTGGTGGGGGACAAGCAAAAGCTTGAAAAACCCCTGCAGGAGCTTCATCTTCCCATCTATCCGCTGCAGCTGCCCTGAGGGCGCTACATAAAAATAGTGCCGCCCCCCTGTGGGGCGGCCACACATGAGCCGTGAATATGACTACGACAAGCTTGTCACTCACCGAGTTGTTGACCGCCCTGGGTTCGCCGGAACGGCTGACCGCCCTCAAGGGGATCCGGCGCGGGATCGAACGTGAATGTCTGCGCATCACCCCACAGGGGACCCTGGCCCAGACCGATCACCCCAGAAGTCTGGGCTCGGCACTGACCCATGCCAACATCACCACCGACTACTCGGAGAGCCTGCTGGAGTTCATCACGCCGGCCACCGACTCCATCGACAGCCTGCTGGAACAGCTTGGCGACATCCACCGTCACACCATTCATCACCTGGGTGATGAGCGGATCTGGCCGCTCTCCATGCCCTGCTTCGTCGGCGACGAGGAGAACATCCGGCTGGCCCAGTACGGCAGCTCCAACATCGGCCGGATGAAGACTCTCTACCGGCAGGGGCTGAAGAACCGCTACGGCAGCCTGATGCAGGTGATCGCCGGGGTGCACTTCAACTTCTCCATGCCGGACAGCTTCTGGTGCGAGTGGCAGGAGCTAGTGTGCGAGGGGTGCTGCAGCCAGCGCTTCATCTCCGACAAGTACATGGGGCTTATCCGCAACGTCTACCGCTTCGGCTGGCTGGTGCCCTACCTGTTCGGCGCCTCGCCGGCCATCTGCGAATCCTTCCTCAAGGGGCGCAAGAGCAACCTGCCGTTCCAGAAGACCGGCAAGGGCACCCTCTACCTGCCCTACGCCACCGCCCTGCGGCTGTCGGATCTGGGTTACACCAACAGCGCCCAGGCGGGGCTCAAGATAAGCCACGACAACCTGCCGGCCTATGTGAGCAGCCTGCGCCGCGCCATCAACACCCATGATCCCGACTTCGCCAGGATCGGTGTCAAGGTGAACGGCGAGTACCGCCAGCTCAACGACAACGTGCTGCAGCTGGAGAACGAGCTGTACGCCCCGATCCGGCCCAAGCGCACCCCGCGCAGCGGCGAGAAGCCGTCCGATGCGCTGGAGCAGCGTGGCATCGAATACATCGAGTTGCGCACCGTGGACGTCAACCCCTTCACCCCGTATGGCATCGAGGTGGATCAGATCCGCTTCTTCGACCTGTTCCTGGTCTGGTGCCTGCTGCGCCCGTCCCCGGTGCTGGGTGACGAAGAGATCGCCCGCAATCGCCGCAACCAGACCAAGGTTGTGCTGGAGGGGCGCCGTCCCGGCCTCGAGCTGGAGGACGAGCAGGGCAACCCCATCGGCCTCAAGGAGTTCGGCCTCAAGCTGTTTGACGAGCTGGCCGAGGTCGCCGCGCTGCTGGATCGCTGCTGCGGCCGCAACCGCTACCGCGAGACCCTGGCGATGCACTGCGAGAAGCTGCTCAACCCTGAGCTCACCTACTCCGCCCGCCTGCTCAAGCAGCTGCTGGAGAGCGGCAAGGACAACGGCGCCTTCGCCGACGAGCTGGCGAGCCGCTACCGGGAAGAGATGCTGGCCGGCGAGCTGCAGTACTGGGACGAAGCCTACTTTGCCGGCGAGGCACGTGAGTCGCTGGCCAAGCAGCGGGAGCGGGAGCGCAGCGACAGCCTGTCGTTCGACGACTTCCTGGCCGACTATTTTGGTTCTAGTAATGGTAAATTAAATTGAAACCAAGGCCGCATGAAGCGGCCTTTTTTGTGGGTTGGATATTTAACTATGTTGATTTCTTGTTTGGATGAAGTGACAGTTAGTGCGGTAATAATAATTAAAGAGAAAAAGTATCATGGAACGCTTAGTTATGGCGGTGGGAAACAAATTATATTTAATGTGCATGATGATTGGTGGACTCTTCGTGATCTTTTAAAGCAAGGCAAAAAGATAGATGTACTTGAGTGTGAAATCAATGGTAACTCTGTTTTCTTATGTCAATGTGAAGTTGATTTCGGTTCGGTTTTTGCTGAATTTTTATCAACTCAAGAAATAAATCCATCCAGTGAAATTGCTGCATTAGAAGTCTACATAGATGGTTTGTCTGTCGCTATGGACAATTCATCATGGGGAAATGAAATAGATGAAAAACAATTTATTATTACTAGGCCTAGATCAAATTTTCTCGTATCACTAGAGCACATTACTGTGTCTGATGATTGGACTTCAAGCTTAAAAAGAGATTCTGAATCTACTCGTGCCTACTTAGCTGTTGATTGTCATTTTATAAAACTATCCTTTGATAACACCCCCATATTAATTGAAGATGCCAAGAGTTATCTGATGCAGTTACTAGGTTTTTTCTCCATACTGCTAATGCATCCTTTAAATATTAGGAGGCTAAATGCCAATTTAGTTGGTAACGACTCTTGTGCAGAAATTTACATTCCCTTTTCTGTACATAATAAATTATTGAAGAATGAATCATGCTTATTGGATTTAAAATCCTTAAGTAATGAGCAATGGGAGCTAGCCTTCAAGAATCTATTTGTAATGGATTTCAATAACTCTATATGGTCACGATTCCGTGGAATGCTGATGTATGAAGGTTATTGGGAGTATAACATCTTAGGTATCGTATCTCTGTTAGACTCTTATTTAGAGGGGGAATATGGAATTAGAAATAAAAAGTCAAAATTGATTAGCAAACTTAATGATGAACTATATAATTTAAAAAGTCTATTGCCATCTGAATTACAGGATGAGTTTTATAAGGAGCAAAGCAATATAAAAATCGTAATGAATCAACCATCATTTAAAGTTAGGTATATGAAGATGGTTGACGAACTATCTGATAATTTCATTAAATGGTGTGGTTTGAATGAACAGAATTTTATAAAAATTAAAAAGCTTAGGGATTATGTTGCACACTCTGATGTGAGTGAGATAAATAATACAAAAGATCACTTTGTTAACTTCACTATAAGAAATAGAATTCTTATTCTTTTGTCTTATCTATTTTTTAAAGACCTCGGTTTTAATGAAGCAGAATACTACAGATTGATACGTGGAACTGTAAATGAAATTGCAAGGAATGCTTCCCTTGATGATTATTATTTAAGGAAGGCTATTGGTGATTGCTTTGAGATAAAAGTTACTAGCTCAGCATCGGATGAGTTCAGTAAAGTGCGAAGAGTATCATCGCCAGTCTTTGTTTCCCAAAACGGTGTTTGGCGTTTTGATGAAGAAGTGTCATTAAGGATATTTGAAATTATGTTGAAATGTAATCTCAACTATATAGTTGAGGCTGCAGAAATGTATTATTCAGAAAAAGGTGTTGAAGTGACCAATACTGAATATAAAGGTACTGTGTATTTGGTTGATGATAATTCACATTATTTTGCTAACAACGCCACGCTGGTCTATCTATAATGCTTTTCTGAGTTTATGTATATATATTTACATAAAGTCACAGCAAAAAGCCGCTCTTGAAGCGGCTTTTTTATTTCCCTCAACCCGAGCGGTCTCAGACGTGGTTGTACTCAGACATGGTTATACATGGCCTCGATCTCGCTCTGGTACTTGGACTCGATGATCTTGCGGCGCAGCTTCATGGTGGGGGTCAGCTCCCCCAGCTCCATGGAGAAGGCGCTCGGCAACAGAGTGAACTTCTTCACCTGCTCGAACTTGGCCAGCTCCTTTTGCAGATCCTGAATGCGCGCCTCGAAGAACTCCACCACCTTGGAGTGGCGCAGCAGTTCGGTCTTGCACTGGTACTGCAGGTTGATGGAGCGGGCGTACTCCTCCAGCGACTCGAAGCAGGGCACGATCAGCGCGGAGACGAAGTGGCGGGCATCGGCGACGATGGCAATCTGTTCGATGAAGCGATCCTTGCCGAGGGTCCCCTCCACCAGTTGCGGTGCCACGTACTTGCCGTTGGAGGTCTTCATCAGCTCCTTGAGGCGCTCGGTGAAGTAGATGTTGCCTTCGCCGTCGAGCTCGCCGGCATCGCCGGTGCGCAGGAAGCCATCCTCGGTCATCACCTCGGCGGTGGCCTCGGGCTTGTTGTAGTAGCCGCGCATCACGGTGGGGGAGCGCACCAGCAGCTCGTTGTTCTCACCCAGCTTCACTTCGATGCCGCTGAGCGCCGTGCCGATGGAGCCCAGCTTGAACTGGCTGTCTTCGTAGCAGCAGACGGTGGCGGTGGTCTCGGTCATGCCGTAACCGTACTTGAGGTTGAGCCCCATGGCCTGGAAGAAGAAGTTCACCTCGTCGGCGAGGCGGGCGCCGGCCACCGGCAGGAAGCGGGTGCGGCCGCCGAAACGGGCGCGCAGCTTGCGAAACACCAGCCGCTCGGCGAGCCAGAGCTGGCCGTAGAGCAGGGGAGAGGCGGCTTTACCCGCCTGGCGGGTGGCGACCATCTGCTTGCCGACCCGGGTGGCCCAGCCGAACAGGGCCTGGCGCAGGCGCGGCGCCTGGGCGACGCGAGCCTGGATCATGGCGTAGGCCTTCTCGTAGAGGCGCGGTACGGCGCACATCACGGTCGGCTGCACCTCGCCGATGACATCCATTACCTTCTGCGGATCGCGGATGTAGACGTTCTCGGCGCCGCAATAGAGCACGTAGTAGGTCCAGGCGCGCTCGAACACATGGCTGAGCGGCAGCATGCAGAGCGACACGTCCTGCTCGTTCAGATCGAGGCGGCTGTTGTGCATCTCGAAGCAGGCGGCGATGTTGGCGAAATCGAGCATCACCCCCTTGGGCTCGCCCGTGGTGCCCGAGGTGTAGATCAGGGTCAGCAGGTCGTCCATCCGGTACTGGCTCTCACGCTCGCGCAGCCCCTGTTCGCTGGGCTGGTGATTGCCGGAAGAGAGGAACTCCTGGAAGTGGCTCGCCTGCGGGCAGCCGTGCAGGTTGACGCTGCCGTCGAGGGCGATGAGCTGCTGGATCTCGCCGCTTTCAATGAGTTGCAGCGCCTGGTCGAACTGGGGCTGTTCACCGACGAACATTACCTTGATGCCGGCATCTTTGACGATGTAGCGCAGCTGATCGAGCGTGCTGGTGGGATAGATGGGGACGCTGACGCCGCGGGCGGCCAGGATGCCGAGATCGGCCTGGGTCCACTCCGGCATGTTGCGGGCATAGATGCCGACCATCTCGGTAGGCTGGTGGCCGGCGCGGATCAGCGCCTGGGCGCAGTAGTCCATGGCCTGCCCCAGGGTACGCCAGCCGATGGCACGCCACTGGCCATCCTGTTGTACGCGCAGGGCGGCCTTGTTGCCAAGCCGGGCGATACGTTCCCGCATCAGTCGAACCAGGTGGTGTTTCGGCATCAGTCAGACATCCTCAAGTAACAGTTGTACGCCCTAAGGGGCACTGAAAAATCGCGCTGGAGTTTAAACTCTAAGATTACAGCTTACAAGTGTTCGCCATTTGTCTTGGATCACAAAGTCGTCAATTAGGGGGCGCTTGAGGCATGATGGTGGCTGACGTGTGGAGCCATTCAGGGAGGGAGCATAATGAGTGTCGGTATCAAGGGGGTGGTGACCGGGGTATTGCTGTTGCTGGCGGGGGCCGGCGGCCTCTGGTTTACGCTGGGAGGTACGGGTGGCGAGGAGGACAACCCCTGGCTGAGCGGCGCCGAAGGCTACGCCCAGGCGCAGCAGCTGGCCCTGCAGAAGGGCTATCCGCTGCTCTACGTGATCGAACGCGCCAAATGCCGGCGCTGCAAACTGCTGGATACCACCCTGTGGCAGACAGAGGAGATGGCGCCTGTGCTGGCCCGGCTGGTCAAGGTGCGTCTCAACCCGAATGCCGGGGATGGCAGCGAGCAGATACTGCGCCGCTTCCCGCAGGTGGCGACCCCGCCCGGCATCTATGTGCAGCAGCCGGGCGAGCCGCTCAAGCCCATCAAGATAGTGGTGGATATCCAGCAGATCTGGATGCCCGGGGTGACCTGGCAGCGCGGCTTCTTCATGCCGCTCTCCGCCGCCGGCTTCGAGGCAGTGCTGCACACCACCCAAAGCCTGCAGGATCCGGCCCTCGACAACGCGCCGCTGCTCTAGTGCTGCAGATGTAGCGTGGCGGCTTAGCCGAAGTCGAACAGGCGGGACATCAGCACGGCATCTTCCCGATCCTGACCGGTGCCGTAGTAGTCGGCGCGCCGGCAGTACTCGGCAAACCCCTCGCTCTCGTAGAGGCTGATGGCGGTGCTGTTGCCGGCCCGCACCTCGAGGAACCAGGCCTCGGCCTTGTTGGCCTTGCTGCGGGTGAGGTACTCCCTGAGCAGCGCCCGCCCCAGCCCCTTGCCCTGAAAGTCGGGGTGCACGCAGATGTTCATCAGCGAGCTGTCGCCTGCCACCAGATCCGAGATGTAGAAGCCGGCCGGCTGGCCGTCGACCAGCAGCAGGCCGTTGAGATAGCGTGGCCCGAAGCAGGAGAGCAGGTTGGCCTGGCTCCAGGGCTCCTTGTGGGCAGCCTGTTCTATGGGGTAGATGAGCTCGAAGTCGGTCTCGAGCAGGGGACGAAATTGCACCATGGTGGCTCCGGGTCGGGGCGGCTGAACGAAGAGGGAAGCGGGGAGCACGGCTGGTCAGCCGAGGCGCCCCTTGAGCTGCTGCCACAGGGCCCGTTTCTGGGCCGGGCTGGGGGTGAGCGGGCAGATCAGGGCCTCTGGCCAGGCGGGATCGGCCGCCTCCAGCCAGAGCAGGGGCGGGGTGTGGCCGGCGGGCAGGCTGCTCAGCAGGCTGACCTCGTCGCTGCCGATGCCGAGGAGCTGGCAGAGATCCGCCAGCAGACCGGGGGCGGGCAGCCGGCTCGCCAGGATCCAGAGCTTGCCGCTCGGCGGCTCGCTCGGCACGGCCGGGGCGGGGGCCGCCTCCTGCTGATTTGCTTGGGTCTCATTGGCCGGCGCGGGCGCAGCCTGATGGCCCGCCAGCAGGGCCGGCCGGCGCAGTTGCCAGCTAGGGATGCCCATCCTGGCCAGCAGGTGTTGCCGCAGGCGAGCGGATGCCTGGTCGGGTTGCTCGGGGACGGGTTCCCGCGCCGTGGTCTGCTGCACTGGATCTTGCATGGGCGATGACTCAGTCTTGATCTGCATTGATGAAAAAAGCTCTGCGCAGGGTACACTCGAACGCGTTTTGCTGCATCTTTTGCGGTATGTTTTAGCCAGGAGAGGCGCTCCGGTGCCCGGCAACCGACCGGTGCTAGCCAGAGGTGGCCTCCCGACAATACAACAAGCAGGACAGGGAACCTTCGATCGCGTCGCGGGTGTGCCGGTTCCAGACAACCCCAGTATCGGAAGTGCGCCTATGCCACCTTTAGCATCACAGAATCTTCGTCTCGCCCCCATTCACGAACGGCTGCCACGCCTGCTGTCGGCCCTCGGCGAGGGGCTTTACGAGCGCCAGGATGCCCTGCGGCTCGGTCTGCTGGCGGCCCTGTCCGGCGAGAGCGTGTTTCTGCTGGGCCCGCCCGGCATCGCCAAGAGCCTGATTGCGCGGCGCCTCAAGCTGGCGTTTCATGAGGCGCGCCACTTCGAGTACCTGATGACCCGTTTCAGCACGCCGGAGGAGGTGTTCGGACCCCTCTCTATCCAGGCGCTGAAGGAGGATGGCAAGTACCTGCGCCTCACCGCCGGCTACCTGCCGGAGGCCGAGGTTGTGTTTCTCGACGAGATCTGGAAGGCGGGCCCCGCCATCCTCAACACGTTGCTCACCGCCATCAACGAGCGGCAGTTTCGCAACGGCGACAGCCAGCACCCCATCCCGATGCGACTGCTGGTGACCGCCTCCAACGAGCTGCCGGCCCCCGACAGCGGGCTGGAGGCGCTTTACGACCGTATGCTGGTGCGGATCTGGATGGACCGGGTGCAGGAGAAGGCCAACTTCCAGGCCATGCTGGCCAGTGACGGCCAGTCCCACCAGAATCTGCCGCCCTCGGTGCAGATCCACGGCGACGAGTATCTGGAGTGGCAGGAGCAGATCGACCGGGTCCGGCTGCCGGACGACTGCTTCGAGCTCATCTATCAGTTGCGCCAGCAGCTCGACAGCCAGCTGGCCCACAGCTGTTACGTGTCGGATCGGCGCTGGAAGAAGGCAGTGCGGCTCATCAAGGCGAGCGCGTTTTTCAACGGCCGCGACGAGGTGGCCCCGCTCGATCTGCTGCTGTTCAAGGATTGCCTCTGGCATGACGAGGCCTCGCGTACCGCCCTGCTGGAGATGATGACCGAATTCTCCCGCCTCTACGGCTATCAGCAGCTGACCATGACTCGTCAGCTGATGGGGCTGCGGGACAAGTTCAAGCAGCTCAAACAGAGCGTGGCCCAGCGCCTGTGCTGCAAGGCCAGAAAGCGCCAGCAGTGGTTCGGGCGCCGCGCTCGCGGCATCCAGATCCCGCTGGCCAACGCCCGCCCGTTCGGCAAGCTGGTGCACTTCCATCTGCTCACCCCGGCGGCGCTGGATGGCGACGATCCGGAGCGGCTGGTGGAGACGCTGGTGTTCGACCGCACCCTGCTCTCCCACTGGCACCCCACCGGCGAGTCGCTGGTGGGCTGGCCGCTTGGCAACCCCAAGGAGGGTCACTACGAGCTGGTGCTGGACGACGAGCTGCGGCTGCACGTGCTGGATCTGCAACGCCAGCAGATCCCGCTGGTGCTGGTGGAGCGCACCCCCATTCCCGAGGTGGTGATCACCCCCTGGCAGGCGGCCCTGACCGAGCTGCTGGCAGAAGCCGGCGTGCTGGCGCAGGAGCTCAAGCGCCAGCGCAATCTGTTCGAGCGCCATCAGCAGCACCTCTTCATCGGTCGTCACTGGTTGCAGCAGGTGGAGGACAGCTTCTTCGTGCTGAACCGGGATCTGGATCAGCTGCGCACCGACATCAGCCAGTGGCACGACCGGCTGCCGCAGCTGGACGCCTGAGCCATGGCGAGCGCGAAGGGGGCGGCCGTGAGCCAGACCATCGGAGGCCGCCATGCTTGAGATCGGCATGATGGATTTGGGGCTGCTCATGGGCGAGGGGGAGCTGGCGGGCGAGATGGCGCTCTTGCTGGCCTCCACCCCCAAGATCTCCGAGTTCATCAAACGCTCCCCGCTGCAGGGCAAATTGCTGCAAAAGCGCATCCGCCGCTGGAGCGATCAGCTGGGGGAGGAGATGCGCCACAAGCCGGTGCCGGTGGCGCTGGAGCAGGAGTATCGCCTCTATCAGGCCCACAAGGGGTTGCCGTTGGCCGAGCTGATGGGGCGCCTGCCGGCGCTGCTGGACGGACTTGAGCAGTACAGTCCCTTCGCCGGCGAGGCGCGCAGCCTGGTGCGCCAGCTGATGGCTCACCCCACCGACAGCCAGCGCCAGCTGCTGATCGAGAAGTGGCGCACCAGCCTGGTGGGCAGCCTGCTGCAGCTGCAGCAGCAGATCGCCGAGGCGGAGCGGGAGAAGCAGCGCCAGGAGATCGAAGATCAGCTGCTGGCGAGCCGTACCCTGGCCGATGCGCTCGATCCCAACCAGATCTCCGCCGGCGGGCTCTGGGATTTGGCGCAGGGGAGCTGGCACAAGCGCAGCCTGGTGCTGGTCAAGCAGTACGCCCGCATGCTGCAGCGCGAGCCACTGCTGGCGGAGATCGCCAACCTGCTGGGACGCAGCGAGCAGGACAACCGGGCCAACGACTCGCCGGTGCCGCCGGTGCAGGTGCACGAGCTGGAGGAGGTGCAGACCGACGACGTGCCGGACGATCTGGTGGGCATCCACCCCGCCAGCGATCTGATGCGCCTCTTGCCGAGCGAGGCGGTGATGCTGGCGCTGCCGGAGCTGGAGCTGGAGTTCTACCGCCGCTATCTGGAGCGGCGCCTGCTCAGCTACCAGTCGCGCGGCACCCTGCCGCGCCAGCGCATCATGCTGCGCACCCCTGAGCTTGGCGGGCGGCAGCTGCAGCAGCGGGGGCCCTTCATCGTCTGCATCGACACTTCTGGCTCCATGGGGGGCTACCCGGAGGAGTGCGCCAAGGCGCTGTTTCTGGCGCTGCTCAAGGTGGCGATGGACGAGAAGCGGGGCTGCTACCTGATGCTCTTCTCCACCGAGGTGGCGACTCTGGAGATCACCGCCGACACCGGGCTCGACAAGGCGGAGCGCTTCCTCTCCATGAGTTTTCACGGCGGTACCGATCTGGTGCCCTGCCTCGAGAAGGCCCTGATCAAGCTGGATGACCCCGCCTTTGCCAAAGCGGACGTGCTGGTGGTCTCCGACTTTATCGCCCAGAGCCTGCCCCACAGCCTGCTGGATCGGATGAACCGCCAGCGCAAGCAGCAGACCCGCTTCCACGCGGTGGCCATGTCCCGCCACGCCAAACCGGCGCTGCTGCGGGTGTTTGACAACAGCTGGCTACTCGACTGCGGCCTGCGCGGTCGCCTGTTGCGCCGCTGGCAGCGCAACTAGATGTTATTCCTTTATCTTCTTAGATAGTTATCGCAATTTACCACAGTGTGTTTTTCATATGTGATATGAAAAATTTGGGGTGTTAAAAATATATTTGGTAATGAGGTGAATGATGGGGGTGACATTGTTTTTATATGTCCAATGAAATAATATCAAAACCTCTAGGCAATTATTTCACCTGACAAAAGAAAGCTAAATAAATTAGCCTGGGGTCTTTACACTAACTGACATGTGATAGACAGAAGAAGGCATAGCTCCTCCTCTGTCTTTTATTTTTATAGCATGCGCCAAGGGGTTCAGTTTCTCTTAATTCAAGAGTGTTGGCGAAATGATATATGCTTTATATTAATGAAATAGAACGTTGTGACTTTCTTGCGACCCCCATGCGTGACGGATTCGCCAATGTTGCATTATCTTTTGAATACCTTGTTCGCATTTCACCGGTAAGAGTAAACAGGCGTGTGATAAATTCACTATCACGAACAGCTCCAGCCTCATGCATTTCCACCAAGTCTTTAATTGATTTAATTTGATTTTTCATTTTATTTTTTCGCAAAGTAACTTTAATTAGTGGTTGATTCTGACGTTGATTCCTGAGGGAAACAACTAATTTAAGTTACAACAATTAAGATGTATTGGCAATCTTAAACTCTCTAAAGGAATTTCGTGATAGCGTTACATTGGTGCTTTTTCTGAAATAGCCATAAAACCACCTATTTCTAATCCTAAGTTACCGTTGTACATAGTACTTTCTGATTGGTAAGTTGTGGGCATTCAGCTTCATTATTTGCCGAGATCACGTGCGTCATGATTCCTCTCACTACATCGCTATAATTATGTTGATTGATTTTTAGATAGATAGCTATTTAAACCAGTCTGTCTCTTTTTCAATCAATGTTCGTGTTACCTCGAAACTAGTTTTCAGCAAGCCAGTCCTTTTTATCATAAATACAGCCATGTTATTCGGGTTTTATTTTTCCATAGACTTGTATTCTTGGAAGATAGAACCCTAGTTGCTTCATCTTTGTATGATATTTTCCCGCTTTGCGGCAGGAAACAGTGGTAGCGAAGCGGAAATTTGTATCAGTCATTGAAAAAATGGATTTTCGATATGTTATTTGAATTTATTTTAGTCAAGAAGTGATTGAGCTCATTCTGCGAATGAAAACTCTAACTCGACACCGAGATAATTTACGATAAAAAAGGGGGTTATACAGGGGATAGCCTTTGGAAAGGTTGAATCAAAGTCGCTGGAGTGTCTCCATACCTAATTGGCCGCTTTCCTATGTGCCCAAAAACTTAAGGGGCAAGTGTACCCTGGTCTACATTCGACGTGCCATTTTGTCATGTTATGTAGGAGGATAATTAACCGCTGATGGTTGGTTTCGCTGTCATATACTCCATCCAGCTTCTCCCGCGCATCGTCGGCGACCCGCCTGAGCCGTTCGTTCTCCTGCAGCAGCTTGTCGTAGGCCGCCTGCAGCTCCTGATATGTCATCAACCTGCGCTTCCCTGTGTTGGATGGCGCCTATAGTCGATGCTGATTTTCCATCTGTAAAGGGGCGCGTTCGGTCAGCGTGAGAGCCTGCCGGATCTGGCCTATCTCCTCTCTTTTTCCATGGTTGCTGTGTGTTGCTGCAAGGCGAGATATGATGGGGGGAGTGAGCATATTCGTGTACTAGCACCACCTGAGGGGAAACCGAACCGGCATGAAACGCATCATGACCCTGATCCTGTTGACGGGATTGTGTACGCCCCTCGCCTGGGCGGCCCGGGCGCCGCTGACCGAGCCCCAGCTCTCCCGCGAGTTGCAGCTGCTGGAGGAGGGGTTCCAGCCCGATCGCATGTTCCGGCTGCGCATCGCCGCCCTGGTGGCGAGCAAGGAGGCCTATCCCCCCGACGTGCAGGGGCGCATCGTGCGGCTGCAGTGCTGGGCCATGCCTTCCGAGTGGGACGACGAGTACCGTGCCGTGGTGAACTTTGCCGACCAGGAACTGGCCGGTGCCCGGGCCCGCAAGGACAGGATCACCGAGACAGGTCTGCTGGCCTGCCGCGCCTTTCATCAGCAGATGCTCGGCAACATGGAGCAGGCCAAGGAGGGCTACCAGCAGGCGCTGGTGCTGGCCCGCCGGCTCGGCGATCGGGTGCAGGAGGCGGACATCCTCAGCTTGCGCGGCGACATGTACGCCTATCAGGGGGAGCTGGCGGAGGGGCTGATGGAGCTCATCGAGGCGCACAAGCGCTTCGAGTCGCTGGGGTTGGATGGCAAGGCGCGGGAGGTGCTGGCCCAGATCGCCAACGCCTATCGGCGGATGGGGCTCTATGAGCGGGCCGAGGGGTATTTCGAAGAGCTGGCCCATGACTACAGTGCCCTGCGCGCCCAGGAGCCGCTGGTGAGGATCCGCTCCCAGCAGGGGCTGCTCTACTCCGAGATGGGGGAGTATGACCGGGCGCTGCCGCTGATGAAGATGGCCGAGCAGTTCTATCGTTCTCAGCAGAAAGAGGGGCTGCTGGCCTGGGTCCGGATCGAGATCGCCACCATACTGCTCAATCAGGGCAAGGTGACCGAGGCGGTGAGCAAGTTGCGCCAGGCTGACGCCATTTTGCAGGGGCGCGAGACCTCCGACAGCGTGACTCTGGGTCACTGGCAACTGGTGATGGGGATGGCGGAGGCGGCGCAGGGCAACCCGACCAAGGCGCTCTACTATCTGGCCCACGCCGAACCCATCTTCGTCAAGGAGAAGAACCAGCGGTTCCTGGCGCGGGTTTACGAGGTGCGGGCGCGGATCCTGGAGCAGCAGGGGCAGATCAGCGCCGCCCTCAGCAACCTCAAGCTGTTTGTCGAGACCAAGCACTCGCTGGAACGGGTGCTCAGGGAGCAGCGCTCGTTGCAGATGCGCTTCGAGTTCGACCTGGCCCGCAAGGAGCTGGAGAATCAGGCCCTCAAGACCAAGCAGCTGCTGCAGGAGGCCAAGCTCAAGCAGCTGCAGGAGCGGCGCCACTGGCAGTACGTGGTGGTGGCCCTGCTGTTGCTGGTGATGGGCATGCTGGCGCTGCACCAGTTCAATCGCTCCCGCCAGATGCGCCGGCTCGCCATGACCGACGATCTGACCGGGCTGCACAACCGCCGCCAGATCCAGAACAAGGGCCAGAACTGGTTCAGACAGGCGCGGGAGCAGGGCAAGCCCTTCTCGGTGCTGCTGCTGGACATCGATCACTTCAAGCTGGTCAATGACCAGCTGGGCCACCACGTGGGGGATCTGGTGCTGGCCGCCGTGGCCAAGTGCATCGCCGCCCAGCTGCGTTCGCTGGACAGAGTGGGGCGCAACGGCGGCGAAGAGTTTCTGGTGCTGCTGCCCGATACCTGTCTGGACGAGGCGATGGAGGTAGCGGAGCGGATCCGTCATCGCGTCTCCCAGCTGCGTATCGAGGGGATGCCGGAGGGGCGCTTTGTCAACGTCAGCATCGGTTGTGCCCAGCAAGGCCCTCTCGACGAGAGCCTGGGGGGGCTGGTGCAGCGGGCCGACGAGGCCATGTACCGGGCCAAGCAGGCCGGCCGCAACCAGGTGATGCGGGCCGAATAGGGTGCACCACCCTGCAAAGCCGGGCTGGGTATTTTTCACTCGCGCGGGTATAATGTCGCGCAATTTTGCTTTGGCTCAGGTGAGAAGACCCATGTAACGCAACCCTCTTCCTCTCTCCACCGGCGGGTCTGATGCCCGCCCGAGTGGCCCGTTGCGTATCCATGCCGGACCGTGAGTCAATGCGGCATCCCGGAATTATTCCCACGGTGGCCAAGGCCGCCGCCCAATAGAAGAACGTTGAATTATGTCAGCTGAATTTCTGAGTGAAGTCTCCAAGAGACGCACTTTTGCGATCATCTCGCACCCGGATGCGGGTAAAACCACCATCACCGAAAAAGTCCTGCTGTTCGGACAGGCCATTCAGCGCGCCGGTACCGTCAAGGGCCGCGGCTCGGGTCTGCACGCCAAATCCGACTGGATGGAGATGGAGAAGCAGCGTGGTATCTCCATCACCACCTCGGTGATGCAGTTCCCCTATGCCGACTGCTTGGTCAACCTGCTCGACACCCCGGGTCACGAGGACTTCTCCGAAGATACCTACCGTACCCTGACGGCGGTCGACTGTTGCCTGATGGTCATCGACGCCGCCAAGGGTGTTGAAGACCGGACCCGCAAGCTGATGGAAGTGACCCGGCTGCGCGACACCCCCATCCTCACCTTCATGAACAAGCTGGACCGCGAAGTGCGCGATCCCATGGAGGTCATGGACGAGGTGGAGCGTGAGCTCAACATCATGTGCGCCCCCATCACCTGGCCCATCGGTTGCGGCAAATCCTTCAAGGGTGTCTACCACCTCTACAAGGACGAGACCTATCTGTATCAGAGCGGTCAGGGCCACACCATCCAGGAGAAGCGGGTGGTGAAGGGGCTGAACAACCCCGAGCTGGACGCGGCCATCGGCGACGATCTGGCGGCCCAGCTGCGCGGTGAACTGGAGCTGGTGCAGGGCGCCTCCCCCGAGTTCGATCACGACGCCTTCATCGCCGGCGAGATGACCCCGGTCTTCTTCGGTACCGCACTCGGCAACTTCGGTGTCGACCACATGCTGGACGGCCTGACCGACTGGGCGCCGGCCCCCATGCCGCGCAAGGCCGAGAGCCGCGAAGTGGTGGCGACCGAGGAGAAGTTCTCCGGCTTCGTGTTCAAGATCCAGGCGAACATGGATCCGAAACACCGCGACCGTATCGCCTTTATGCGCATCGTCTCCGGCACCTACTCCAAGGGCATGAAGATGCGCCACGTGCGCATCGGCAAGGACGTGAACATCTCCGATGCCGTGACCTTCATGGCCGGTGACCGTGAGCAGGCGGAAGACGCCTTCGCAGGTGACATCATCGGTCTGCACAACCACGGCACCATCCAGATCGGCGACACCTTCACCCAGGGTGAAGATCTCAAGTTCACCGGCATCCCGAACTTCGCACCGGAACTGTTCCGCCGCATCCGCTTGCGCGATCCGCTCAAGCAGAAGCAGCTGCTCAAGGGGCTGGTGCAGCTCTCCGAAGAGGGGGCGGTGCAGGTGTTCCGTCCGCTCATCAGCAACGATCTCATCGTCGGTGCGGTCGGTGTGCTGCAGTTCGACGTGGTAGTGTCGCGCCTGAAGAGCGAGTACAACGTCGAGGCCATCTACGAGGCGGTCAACGTCGCCACCGCCCGCTGGGTGGAAGGGACAGACGTCAAGAAGTTCGAGGAGTTCAAGCGCAAGAACGAGGTCAACCTGGCCCTGGATGGCGGTGACAACCTCACCTATATCGCGCCGACCATGGTCAACCTGCGCCTGGCCCAGGAGCGTCACGCCGACGTCCAGTTCCGCCAGACCCGCGAGCACTGACAAGCGCTTGCCGACAGGCAGACAGGATAAAAAGAGACCCCGCTTCGGCGGGGTCTCTTTTTGCATGGCGAACAGGGTGCGGATGGGGGGAGCGCCGCCGTCACCCGTCGACAAGGGGAGCAATGCCCCCTATAAAGGAGGCTCACACATGATTCAGGGAGTGATGCATGTCGGTCGAACTGCCCGTCGAGGCACAATTTAACGCTTACAACGCCCACGATCTCGAGGCCTTTCTGGCCTGCTTCTCCGAGGCGTTCAAGGGGTACCGGATGCCGACGGAGAGCCCGAGCACAGTGGGCAAGGAGGCGCTCAGAACCTTCTATGCCGAACATCGTTTCAACAACCCGGCCCTGCGGGCCGAGCTGCTGGCGCGCACCGTCATTGGCAACAAGGTGTTCGATCACGAGTTGATCTATGGCCTCTCCCCCGAGCCCATCGAAAGCATGGCGGTGTTCGAGGTGGAGGCCGGCCTTATCAAAACGGCCTGGTTTTATTTTCCTTCCTGACCCCAATAGTCAGTTGTTTACCATATGGTGCCAATATACGGCCCCTCTTCGCCACGAAGATTCCAGCATGAACAGCAATAAGGACATTGCATGTACATTTTCCAGGCTACCCCGGCCGATCTTGAAGAAACTAGCTATCTATTTGATGCCTACCGTCAATTTTATGGGCAGGAACCGGATCATGGTGCCGCAGCCGGGTTTATTGCTGAGCGCCTCACCAACGCAGATTCAGTGATCTTTCTTGCTCGCAATGAGATGGGGGAAGCCATGGGATTTGCTCAGCTCTATCCTGCCTTTTCATCCGTTGCCATGAAGCGGATGTGGTATCTCAACGATCTCTTTGTCGCCGAGTCAGCTCGCCAGCAGGGGGTGGCAAGAGCTCTGTTAAAACGAGTAGCCAGCTTTGCCAAAGAGACAGACGCATTAACCGTAAAACTGGCAACATCCATCTCCAATCACCCAGCAAAATCGCTGTACGAATCAGAGGGATATCAAAAGGTCATCGCTTTTGATCACTACACCCAACGGGTTTAGGTGAGATAGAGGGCCCATCCACCATTAGTTATTGCTGACACCCTTCTCCCCTTGAGGGAGAAGGGTTGGGATGAGGGGGGATAGGAACTCACATTTACTCTGTTGGCATGAGCGCCAGCACCATGCAGATCTCGCAGGCATCGTGGCCGGTGCAGCCAAGCGGGCCCGGCAGGTGTTCGAAGCCTAGGGATTCGTAGAGCGCGGTGGCCTCACGCAGCACGGCGGTGGTCTCCAGGTAGCAGCGCTGATAGCCGAGCACGCGCGCCTCGTCCAGCGCCTGCAGTACCAGCCGTCGCCCCAGTCCCAGCCCGCGCAGGGAGGGCATGAAGTACATCTTCTGCAGCTCGCAGACTTGCCCCTCTTCCCCCGCCAGCGGCGCTATGCCGCCCCCGCCCAGAATGGAGCCATCGGGTCCCTCGATCACCCAGTAGCGGCTGCGCTCACCCAGGTAGGTTTCATGGAGAAAGTCGAGATTGGGATCCGCTACGCCGTAGCCCTTGTCGGCGGTGAGGCCGTATTCGGCGGAGACGGCGCGCACCACGGCAGCGATGGCAGGGTTATCGGCCGGGGTGATGGGGCGAATGCGATAGCCCTGCTGGCGACGGGCACGGGAGAGGGCGCTGCGATAGAGGCGCAGGCCTTCCCACAGCTGCTCGCGCTCGGCGAGGGTGAGCTGGGCCAGGGTCTCCTCCATGGCGCTGTCCATCTCCTGATGCAGATCCAGCAGCTGGGCCTGACCGGCGATGGTGAGGCGCGCCTCCTTGCTGCGACCATCGGACGGATGGGGATGCCAGCTGATGAGCTCGCGCTCGGCCAGGCGGGCCAGCGGGCGGCTGGCGTTGGACTTGTCGATGCGCAGCCGCTCCGCCAGTTGCTGATTGGTGGCGGGGCCGCTCTCCAGCTCGATCAGCAGATGGGCTTCGAGCGGGCTGAGCGCCAGTTCGCCGCACTGTTGGGAGAGCATGCCGAGTTCGCGAACCAGATCGCGCGACAGGGCGCGCAGGGGGCGGGGATCCATATCAGGGCTTCCTATTTGGTTGTCATCAACAACCAATATAGCCAACTAGTTGTTACTAGCAACTTTTTATTAGGCCAGCGAGGGATCACGGAACTGGTGGGCATGACGAGCGGGCACAAAAAAGGGCCCGAGAGGGGCCCAAACATTGGAAACCCGCGCGAGAGCGCGGATCCCATCCTTGGTCAGGCAAGGTGCCGGCGAGCGTTAGACCAGCTCGGCCAGCATGGTGTCGGCATAGGGCACCAGGGCGTCGCCCTGTTTCACCTTGGCGAGGTAGTCCGGGTTGGCGATGAGCGGGCGACCGATGGCGACCAGGTCGAAGCGATCGGCCTCGATGGCCTCGGCTGCGGTCTCGGCGCTGTAGTTGCCCACCCCCACCAGATGGCCGTCGTAGCGGGCGCGCAGGTAGTCGGAGGCACGGCCGTCCAGGTAGTCGAAGGTGAGGCTGTCATCGAAGATGCCGAGGTGCACATAGGCCAGGTTGCGCTGGTTCAGCTCGGCCAGCAGGTGGTCGAACACGGCGCGATCCCGGGCATCCCCTTCGAGGTGCACATAGGCGCCGGGGGAGAGGCGCAGGCCCACCCGATCCCCGCCGATGCGGGCATTGATGGCATCCACCACCTCCAGCGCGAAGCGGCTCATGTTCTCCGGGCTGCCACCGTAGTTGTCGGTGCGCAGGTTGCTGGCGTGGTGCAGGAACTGATCGATGAGGTAGCCGTTGGCACCGTGGATCTCCACCCCGTCAAAGCCCGCCTCGATGGCGTTGGCGGCGGCCTGGGCGTAATCCTCGACCAGTTGGGCGATTTCGCGCTCGGTCAGGGCACGTGGCACCTGATAGACCAGCTCGCGCATGCGCGGCACCGTGCCCTCATGGGCGACGGCAGAGGGGGCCAGCACTTCGGCGTGGTGGAAGAAGGGGTGGGAGAGACGACCCACGTGCCACAGCTGGGCGAAGATCTTGCCGCCCTTGGCATGTACGGCGCCGGTCACTTTCTTCCAGCCGGCGATCTGCTCGGCGCTGTAGAGCCCAGGAGTATTGGGGTAGCCCTGACCGTCCGGCCGGATGATGGTGGCTTCGGAGATGATGAGGCCGATGTCGGCGCGGCGCGCATAATAGGCGGCCATCTGCTCGGTCGGCACCAGGCCCGGGCCTGCCATGCAGCGGGTGAGGGGAGCCATCATGAAACGGTTGGCGAGGGTGAGGGTGTCGTTGAGGCGATAGGGCTGAAACAGGGTATTCATGATCGTCTGTCCTGAGGGAGTGATTCTTGAACGTGCATTCAAGACGTTTTTTGTTTTGTGTGCAAGTCTTTTTTGAACGAGCATTCAACATGGGTTGGTGTTGCCGTCCCGCTGGGGTAAACTTGCCGCCCTCTTATTTCCCCCCACCGGCCCAAGGCCGGTGAATCCGCTTTTTCAACGGAGAAACCATGCGCAGCGCCGAGTTCAACCGGGACGACGTCTTGCGAAATGCCATGGAGGCATTTCGGGCCAAGGGTTACGCCAAGACCACCATGCAGGAGCTGGTGGCGGCGACCGGGTTGCATCCGGGCAGCCTCTACGCGGCGTTTGGCAACAAGCGCGGCCTGCTGCTGGCGGCGGTCGACCACTATGTGCAGGAGAAGAGCGCCCTGCGGCGCAGCTTCTTCGCCGCCGCGAGCCCGCTGGCGGGGGTGCAGGCCTACCTCGAGCAGGTGGTGAACGACGCCCTCTGCGGCACCTGTCTGGTGACCCGCACCCTGATGGAGCTGGCGGAGCAGGACGAAGAGCTGCATCTGAAGCTCAAGGCCATCTATGGCGAGCTGGATGCGGATCTGGCGGCGGTGCTGAGCCTGGCCCTCGAGCGCGGCGAGTTGGCGGCCGGGCGCGACATCCCGACCCTGACTGCCTTTTTGCTCATCAACATCCAGGGCCTGGTCACCTTCGCCCAGTGCCGCCCCGACCCCGTCCTGTTGGGTGGCGTGGTCACCCAGCTGATGACGGCCCTGCGGGCGTAATGCCTCTCCTATAAACAACCATGGCTCCCGCGGGAGCCATGGTTGTTTATGGGGATGTCACACGCAGCCGGGTTGATTGCGCCCTTCTCCCGCTTATTTACAAAAGAATGGGAGAAGGGTTGGGGATGAGGGGGAGAGCTCTGCTCAGCGCAATGAGAGCAAAAGAAGTTCCAGTACGGCCTCCATCCGACTCAACACATCGTTATTCCACACCCTGATCACCCGAAAGCCCTGCTGATTGAGGTAGGCCGTTCTTGCGCCATCATATTGCCGCCCTGCCGGTTCGTTGTGCTGCGCTCCATCGACCTCGATGATCAGCCTCTGCTCAAGAGAGATGAAATCGACAATGTAGGGCCCGATGGGCATCTGGCGACGGAATTTCACCCCGACCAGACGGCGGTCGCGCAATTGCAGCCACAGCTTCTGTTCGGCAAGGGTGGCTTCTCGCCTCATGCGCTTGGCAAACGGATGGGTTCTCATGGTGCCTATCCAGAGCTATTTGACCCTAATAGATATAGCCATTCTCCTGTCTGGTGACTGAGTGGGTGGCGTCCCCTCACCCTGACCCTCTCCCAGAGGGAGAGGGGACAGATCGAGTGACAGTGGTCATCTTGTCGATCATCTCGGGCTTGAGTGGAGTTTTGTGACAATGAACTGATGAACTGATGAACTGATGAACTGATGAACTGATGAACTGATGAACTGATGAACTGATGAACTGATGAACTGATGAACTGATGAACTGATGAGTCGATCGTTGTGGGATGGATATGCTTCGCCCCGGCAAGGAGGCAGGCAGGTTGTCAGCAATGTCGCCATTGGCACGGAACCAGCTCCCTTCTCCCCTTGCGGGAGAAGGGTTGGGGATGAGGTGAAGGGCACACCCAGCCGGGTTATTCCGGCTTCACCAGCTCCTTCATCAGATGCTTGAGCCACACCAGAGCGTCTAGGTCTAGCTCCCTTCTCCCCTTGCGGGAGAAGGGTTGGGGATGAGGGGGAGGTCACACCCAGCAGGCTCACGCCGGATTCACCAACTCCTTCATCAGCGCCTTCAACCAGATCAACGCCGGTTGCTGCGCATGCACCGGGTGCCAGACGCAGTTGAGGTGATAATCCGGCACATCTTCGGGCAGCGGCAGGCTTTTCAGCGGCCAGTGGCTGGCGAGCAGCTCGGCCACCATGCTGGGCAGCACCAGCAGGTGATCGCTCTGGCTGACGATGGCGGCGGCGGACATATAGCTCTGGCTGTTGACCGAGATGGTGCGACTGAACCCCAGCGTCTTCAGATAGCGATCCAGGCTCGCCTCCGAGGTGCCAAGGGGCGAGTGGAACACGTGGGGCATTTCAATCAGCTGCGCCAAGCTGATGCGCTCGACCGGCAGCGCCGAGTCATACCCACTCTCTGCGAGCGCCGGGGCGGCCATCGGCAGGTCGGCGCGCACCAGTCCGGCCAGCGGCTCGGTGAGCCAGGTCTCCTTGCCGAGATACCCCGGCACCTGCATGTATTCGTCAAAGCCCAGCACCAGGTCTATCTCGCCGCTCGCCAGCTCCGCCTCCGGCAGGGTGTCGCGCAGGATGCGGATCTCGATGGTGACCCCGGGCGCCAGCCGTTTGAGGCGCTGGATAAGCGGCGGGATCAGCACACACTCCACGTAATCCGTGGTGCAGAGCACGAAGCGGCGCTTCGACTGGCTTGGTTCGAACACCTCCTCGTCGCTGAGCTGCTGCTCCAGCAGCCGCAGCGCCTGCTGCACGCCAAGATGCAGCCGCTGGGCGCGCGGGGTTGGCAGCATCCCCTGCGGGGTGCGCACCAAGAGCGGATCGCCAAAGAAGGTGCGCAGGCGATTGAGCGCATGGCTCATGGCGGGCTGGCTGATAAAGAGGGTTTCGGCGGCGCGGGTGACGCTGCCCTGCGCCATCAGGGCATCAAAGGCGAGCAGCAGATTGAGGTCGAGCTGGTGCAGTTTCATCAAGATTATTTGCCAGGCTTATGGGACAATCCATCCTATTCATTTGATGGATGTGAGCGCAACTTCTTACACTGCGACCACTGTTATTTTTCCAGGATCCCCGCGCCGCGTTTTCACGCCTGCGGGGTCTCAATCCATGCAAGGAGCCTTGCGATGAGCATCAAGACCATGAACACCACGCCGGCCGCCGACGGCTTCACCATGCCCGCCGAGTGGGCACACCAGCAGGCCGTCTGGATGATCTGGCCGTTTCGCCCGGACAACTGGCGTGAGGCCGGTCGCTTCGCGCAAGCCACCTTCGCCAAGGTGGCGGATGCCATTGGGCAAGCCACCCCGGTCTTTATGGGGGTGCCGGCCCAGTTTATGGAGCAGGCTCGCGCCATCATGCCCGCCCATGTCACCTTGGTCGAAATGAACAGCGATGACTGCTGGGCCCGCGACAGCGGCCCCACCATCGTCACCAACGCGGCCGGCGAGTGCCGTGGGGTGGATTGGGGCTTCAACGCCTGGGGCGGCCACAAGGGTGGTCTCTACTACCCGTGGGATCAAGACGAGCAAGTGGCGGCCCAGATGCTGGCACAGCACGGCATGGATCGCTACGACGCGCCGCTCATTCTGGAAGGGGGCTCCATCCACGTCGACGGCGAAGGCACCTGCCTGACCACCGCCGAGTGCCTGCTCAACGAAAACCGCAATCCGCACCTGAGCAAAGCGCAGATCGAAGCTCACCTGCGCGACTATCTGGGCGTGAAGAGCTTTATCTGGTTGGACGAAGGCGTCTACATGGACGAGACCGACGGCCACATCGACAACATGTGCTGCTTCGTGCGTCCGGGCGAAGTGGCCCTGCACTGGACTGATGACCAGAACGATCCCCAGTACGCCCGCTCCGTGGCCGCCCTCAAGGTGCTGGAAGCGGCGGTCGATGCCAAGGGTCGCAAGCTGAAAGTGTGGAAGCTGCCCCAGCCGGGCCCGCTCTACTGCACCCAGGAAGAGTCTGCCGGCGTCGAGAGCGGTACCGGTGTGCCGCGCGAGGCAGAAGGTCGTTTGGCCGGCTCCTACGTGAACTTCCTCATCACCAACGATCGCATCGTCTACCCGCTGCTGGATGCCGCCACCGATGGCGAAGCCCAGCGCATTCTGGAAGAGATCTTCCCGGAGCATAAGGTCGTCGGCGTACCGGCTCGCGAGATCCTGCTGGGCGGTGGCAATATCCACTGCATTACACAACAGATCCCGTCCGGCAAATAAGAACCGGATGACGATCCTGCTGCGAGGCCGTGATCAAGGCTCATGTGCTGCTCGCTTATGTGAAACCGAGGGTTCATGTATGTTTATACGCTCCGGTTCCTGCGCTGCTCTTCACCTTGCTGACGGCCTCTCGCGACGGGTCGTAAACCGGTTCCGGTGAGTATTCAAAACCCCACGCCGTGGGGTTTTCTCTCTTGATGACGTGATGGTCGCCGGCGCTGATGCGGCGATCATCATGACAAACAGTCACCCTTTACAGGAGATCAAAATGATCGAAGTGACCGAGGTTTCCATTGCCGAGCTGCGCGGTGCGCTCGAAGCAGGCCGCACCACAGCGGTCGAACTGGTCAAGGCCTATCTGGCCCGGATCGAGGCCTACAACGGCCCCGAGACCAACACCAAGCTCAACGCTTTGGTAGTCCCCAACCCCGATGCACTGAAAGAGGCCGAGGCTTCCGATGCTCGCCGCGCCCGTGGCGAAACTCTGGGGCCGCTCGACGGCATCCCCTACACCGCCAAAGACAGCTATCTGGTCAAGGGGCTGACCGCCGCCTCCGGCAGCCCGGCCTTCAAGGATCTGGTGGCCCAGCGCGATGCCTTTACCGTTGAGCGGCTGCGCGCCGCCGGTGCCATCTGCCTTGGCAAAACCAATATGCCGCCGATGGCCAATGGTGGCATGCAGCGCGGCGTCTATGGCCGTGCCGAGAGCCCCTACAATGCCGACTACCTGACCGCGCCCTTTGCCTCCGGCTCCTCCAACGGTGCCGGTACCGCCACCGCCGCCAGCTTCTCCGCTTTTGGCCTGGCCGAAGAGACCTGGTCGAGCGGCCGTGGCCCCGCTTCCAACAACGGTCTGTGTGCCTACACTCCGTCCCGTGGTGTCATCTCGGTGCGCGGCAACTGGCCGCTGACTCCGACCATGGATGTGGTGGTGCCTTATGCCCGCACCATGGCTGATCTCTTGGAAGTGCTGGATGTGGTAGTGGCTGACGATGCCGATACCCGTGGCGATCTCTGGCGCATGCAGCCCTGGGTGCAACTGCCCAAGGCCTCCGAAGTGCGTCCGGCTTCCTATCTGGAGCTGGCTGCCAAGGCCGATGCCCTCAAGGGCAAGCGCCTCGGCGTGCCGCGCATGTTTATCAACAAGGATGAACTGGCCGGCACCAGCGAAAACCCCGGTATCGGCGGCCCGACCGGTCAGCGCATCCATACCCGTGAGGCCGTGATTGCCCTGTGGGAGCAGGCCCGTCAGGCGCTGGAAGCCGCTGGCGCCGAGGTCATCGAAGTGGACTTCCCGCTGGTCTCCAACTGCGAAGGGGACCGACCCGGCGCGCCGACCGTGTTCAATCGCGGCATCGTGAGCCCGGAGTTTCTCAACGACGAGCTGTGGGAGCTCTCCGGCTGGGCGTTCGACGACTTCCTGCGCGCCAACGGCGATCCCAAGCTGAATAAATTGGCCGATGTCGATGGGCCGAAGATCTTCCCCCACGATCCGGGCACCCTGCCAAACCGCGAGGGGGACCTGGCGGCGGGCATGGACGAGTACGTCAACATGGCCAAGCGCGGCCTCAAGCGTTTCGACGAGATTGCCTCGGTGCCGGACGGCCTGCGCGGTCTGGAAAAGACCCGCAAGCTGGATCTGGAAGACTGGATGGACGGGCTCAAGCTCGACGCCGTGCTGTTCCCCACCGTCGCCGATGTCGCCCCGGCTGATGCGGATGTGAACCCGGCCTCCGCCGATATCGCCTGGAGCAACGGCATCTGGGTTGCCAACGGCAACCTCGCCATTCGCCACCTCGGCGTGCCGACCGTCACCGTCCCCATGGGGGTGATGGCCGATATCGGTATGCCGGTAGGGCTGACCTTCGCCGGTCGCGCCTATGACGACAACAAACTGCTGCGCTTCGCCTCGGCCTTCGAGTCCACTGGCAGCAAGCGGATGGTGCCGCCACGCACGCCGCCGCTGGCTTGATTGTTGTGAGTTAAATATTCTGACGTGACCGATGATGAACGGTGTAAAAACCCACCTGTATTACAGGTGGGTTTTTTTATCATTTTAAAAAACTTATTAATAGATGGTGTGAAGGTTTAAAACATAACCATTGGATGCAGTTTTACATGTTTTTCATTCATGTTTTTCATAAAGTTAGTCTGTATTTGAAACTCAATGAAATCATTTCCTGTAAAGCTACTTTTCCCCCTGTTGAGCTTATGTTCTATCGAGGTGAGCAATATAGATTCATTTAGGAAGCAAAATCTATCTAACATAAGATTTCGATATGAAAAGAGAGCTTCTGCGGAGAAAAATGATTTTAAGGATTGTGAGGTACACTCGCTTTTCCCAATGAGGCATGAGGAGAATATTATTACTTTCCCATGGTTTTTTACTGGAATAAAACTATTTGATTTTCCATCAAGGCAATCTCCATTTGAAAAATAGAATCCATTTTCATTACCATGCCCTGAAAATATAATGATGTCTTCTTTGATTTTCTTTGAAAAAAAGTATTTAAGATCATCTAATGAATGGATTCGTTCATAATTAAAGTTCCATCCTGCAGATTTACAGAAAGGTCTCCAAAAATCAGCTGAGTTTCTTGAGACCATATCTCTTGTGTTCTTTCCATCTAAAACAGTATCGAAAACCCGAACTCCGTTGAACATATTAATACTCCACTTAAGGTAAACAGGGCTGCATCATCAAAGTGGACTTAGTTTACTGCTTGGTGAGTCTCGTATGAAGTCATGGTGTGTGCTGAACTTCGCAGAAATAAGGTTATGTACCAATAGCTAAGAGTATTCGGACGAGCGCGGCAAACGGACGATTACGCTGCGCTAATCGTCCCCACATCAAGGAGCCGACGGCATAGTCGGACCATTTCCCTCCCCCCACTGCAAATCCCCATGCTTGTCGTGGTTTGCTGCCGATTTCCCCCAGACTTCACCTTCTCTTCACACAAGCCCATTTTCCCTTCACAAATCCCCCGTATTTTCTGCCCACTGATAAATGGGCCCGGCTTGTCACAGGGGTGGCAAGGGGGCGGTTGGTTCGAGGGAGCAAGATGATGAAAGGTTGGATAAAGTGCGGGCTGGCCGGGGCCCTGGTGCTGATGGCGAGTTTCTGGGGTGGCAGCGTGCGGGCGGCAGGGATGTCGCTGACGCAGGTGAGCGGCCCTGTCTATATGGTGGAGGACAACTACTACGTCAAAGAGAACTCCATGGTCTATTTCGGGGCCAAGGGGGTGACTGTGGTGGGGGCGACCTGGACGCCGGATACCGCCCGCGAGCTGCACAAGCTGATCAAACGGGTCAGCCGCCAGCCGGTGCTGGAGGTGATCAACACCAACTACCACACCGACCGGGCAGGCGGTAACGCCTACTGGAAGTCCATCGGGGCCAAGGTGGTGGCGACGCGCCAGACCCGGGATCTGATGAAGAGCGACTGGGCCGAGATTGTCGCCTTTACCCGCAAGGGGTTGCCGGAGTACCCGGATCTGCCGCTGGTGCTGCCGAACGTGGTGCACGAGGGCGACTTCACGCTGCAAGAGGGCAAGCTGCGCGCCTTCTACGCGGGCCCGGCCCACACGCCGGACGGTATCTTTGTCTACTTCCCCGATGAGCAGGTGCTCTATGGCAACTGCATCCTCAAGGAGAAGCTGGGCAACCTGAGCTTTGCCGATGTGAAGGCCTATCCACAGACCCTTGAGCGGCTGAAAGCGATGAAGCTGCCGATCAAGACGGTGGTGGGCGGTCACGACTCACCGCTGCACGGGCCGGAGCTGATTGATCACTACGAGGCGCTGATCAAGGCTGCACCCCAGTCATAAGCCGCCCGGTGGCAGCCGGATGATGCGCTGGATGCATTAAAGAAGGCGCCCGGCCGGGCGTTTCTGGCAGGGGAACGTCCTTGTCCCCCTGTTTCGGGCTGTTCAAGGGCGGCCCCCTTTCATAAGATGGGCCTCTCTTCATGCAGTTAGCGGGCCTTTCGTGATGCACGCAATTCAAGACGAACAACCCGATTCACTTGGCCGCCTCAAGCAGGCTTTCATCACCGGCATGTGGGCGTCCCTTGCCAGCATCATCATCGGCTTCGCCTTCAAGGTGTGGCTGGCGCAGTGGGTGGCCAAGGGGGACTTGGCGCTGTTCAACAGCGTGGTGGATTTGATCTCCCTCTCCTTGATCCTGATGACCGGCTTTCGCTCCTCCATGGTGGTGAGCTACTCCCAGACCAGGAACGATCGGGACATCATCAATATCTTCCGCTACTTCCTCATCGGCATGGTGCTGCTCACCTGGGGGCTGGTGATCCCCTACATCAAGCACGGGCTCCATATCCGGGCTGAATATCTGCAACTGGTGGGGGTCATCTTCGGGCTGGGGCTCAAGGTCTACTTCACCAATCTGGTGGCCATGTACCGGATGTACGGGATCTCCAACCGGGTCACCTGGCTGGAGCCGCTGGCCAATGGTCTGCTGTTTATGGCCTGTTATTTCGCACTTGGCCTTGATGCGCTTGCTTCGCTCTTCTACGGGCTGACCTTCTCCTCGCTCGCCATCGCCGGCTACATGTATCTGCACCGGCGTAGGGCCATCGCCACCCGGCCGCTGGCCAGGGTCGAGCTTGGCCCCGAGATGCGCAGCTATGTGAAGAAGAGCTTTACCGCGTCCCTCGAGGCGGGGGCCAGCATCCTGATGATCTACATCACGGTACTGCTCACCATCCGCCACTTCAGCCTCGACGAGCTGGGGGATTTTCAGGTGGTGGTGCGCCCCATCTTCACCTACATGACGCTGCTATTCGTCTTCCCCATCTATCGCTTCGTGCTGCCGGAGCTGGCAGTCAATCTGCGCAGCGGTGATCACCGCCAGATCCGCCTGATCCGGCGCTGGATCTTCCGCCTCAGTGCCATCGTCAGCCTGGTCTTTTTCTTGGTGATGCTGCTGGCGGGCAAGCCGCTGGTGTCACTGCTGTTCCCTGCCGACTATCTGGGGGCCGTGCCGGTGCTGCTGCACTTCTCCCTCTTCTTCATCTTCATGATGCTCAACGGCTACCAGCTCGCCTACATCAAGGCCCACGGCCACTTTACCCAGAGCCTGCTGATCCGCGCGGTGGGCATAGTGGCGCTGGTGGCGGCCTACTACCTGGTAGCCCGCTTCACCACCAACGTGGTGGCCATTATCGTGGCGCTGGGCCTTGGTTATCTGGTGATGTTTGTGCTCTCCACCCTGGCCGAGCAGCGCATCCTGCGGGCCTTGCCACCTGTGCTTGCCAGCCACGGGTAGCCGCCGGCCAGCCAATAAAAAACGCCCGCTTGGGCGTTTTTTATTGGGTCGCGAATACAGGCTAAGCGCCGTCTGCGGGTTACAGCAGCATGCCAACGGCCAGCCGGTTGAAGGCATTTATCAGGGCGGCCGCCAGAGTCAGGTCCGAGATCTCGCGATCGGAAAAGTGGGACTTGAGCGGTGCGTAGAGCTCGTCCGGTGCGCCTGCCTCATGGACATAAGTGAGCGTCTCGGCCCAGGCCAGGGCGGCGCGCTCGCGTTCGCTGAACAGGTCGCTGACCCGCCATCCCGCCAGACAATCGAGTTTTTGCTGCGACACCTCGCACTCGCGCAGCACCTTGGCGTGCATCCCTAGGCAGAAGGCGCAGCCGTTGATCTGCGAGATGCGCAGATAGACCAGCTCCAGCAAGGGGGCGCCGAGGGGGCCTGCGGCCAGGGCGTCGCTGGTGGCGCGCAGCCCTTGATAGGCCTCGGCTGACAGGGTGGAAAAGGGAAGTCGTGGCTGAGTCATGGCAGTACTCCAAGGTGGTGTGGATCGGCAAGCCGGCTAAACAGGGGCTGCTGCGCCAGCAGCGCGCGGTTGGTGTCTATGGTCTGGCACACTGCCTCGTCACCGAACACCAGCCCCTGCAGATAGAAGAAATGGATGTTGAACAGCCCCAGGGTGTTGAGCGCGTGGCGCAGGTAGGGGGTCAGGAAATCGGGTTGCCCGGCTCGCGGGCCCTGATGAAAGCCGCCCGATCCCACCAGGACGTAGACGGGACGGTCGGCCAGCAGCCCCAGCTTGCCCTCGGCACTCGACTGGAAGGTGCGATGGATGCGCAGCACATAGTCAATCCACAGCTTGAGGGCGGCCGGCAGGGTGAAGTTGTGCAGCGGGGTGGCGATGAGCAGGGCATCGCTCTGCTCCAGCTCCCGGATCAGCGTCTCGGAGAGGGCCAGCTCGGGGGCGTCAAAGGGGGTGACCGTGGTCAGCGCCTGCACATAGGCCTGGCTCAGGGCCGGCAGGGGGTCAGTGCCAACAGGGCGTTCGACCAGCGCGAGGGCCGGGTGCGCTTGCCGCAGACAGGCCACCAGATCCAGCGCCAACCGGTTGGCGTGAGAGGCAGCTCCCTGGGCGCTGGCATTGATCAGCAGTACCTGGTTCATGGGCGCAGATCCTCGCAAAAGTGCATCCCGCGGGAGAGCAACCCGCAGCGAAAGTAGAAGCGCTGGGCCAGCGCATTGTGCAGGCCGGTATCGAGCACCAGGTGATCGCACCCCAGCCGCAGGGCTTCGGCGCGCACGGCGTCCAGAAGCTGCGCCCCCAGGCCGCTGCGCTGCAGGTCGGGACTGACGACGAGATCGTCGATATAGACAAAGCGCCCGTAGATGAGGTTCTCCTGCAGGCGATAGCCGGCCAGGCCGACGATGCGTTCGGCGTCCCGCGCGGCCAGCAGGCGATAGCCTTGTTGCGTCTGCCTGGTGAGCTGCGCCACATAGCGCTCCGGGCAGCTGAGGTGGGGGCGCAGCTGCTGCATCAGGGCGAAGCTGGCGGCAAAGGCCGCTTCGTCGTCGAGGGGGTGGAGAGTGTGTGCCACATCTGGTGTCCATGCTGGGGTGATGAGGCACTGTATGCCCGTCATGGACCCGCTCACAGGGCCAAAAACGGTGTAAATGAGTAGGCCATGTGGCCGTGCGGAGGGAGCCTGGGCTCCCTCACCGGATCAGCGGCGGGCCTTGCTCTTGTTGCCAGCGAGCGCCTGCTTTCGGGCGCGCTGCTTTTGGGCCGCCTTGCTGCTGCGGCGCGGCTCGGGGTCGAAGCGGGTGAGATCCGGCTCAAAGCCCGGGAACCACTGCTGGGGCAAACGGGTGTCCAGCACGGCCTCCACCTTCTCCAGCAGCGGCGCATCTTCCGGGCTGAACAGTGTGATGGCGAGCCCCTTGTTGCCGGCGCGACCGGTGCGGCCGATGCGGTGCACGTAATCCTCCGCCACAAACGGGAATTCCATATTGATCACGTAGTTGAGATCCGTGATATCGAGGCCGCGGGCCGCCACATCGGTGGCCACCAGTGCCTGCAGGGTGCCGGCGCGAAACTCCAGCAGCACCTTCTCCCGCGCCCCTTGTGACAGGTCACCGTGGAAGGCCAGCGCATTGATACCCGCCTTGCCGAGCTGCTGGGCCAGCTTGTCGGCCCCCTGGCGGGTGCGGCTGAAGATCAGCGCCGGCGCCCAGCCCTTCACCTTGAGCATGTGTTCGACCAGCGCCAGCTTGCGATCGCCATCCACCGTATAGACCCGCTGCTCCACCTCGGCCGCCGTGGTGTTGCGTGGGGCCACTTCAATCAGCGCCGGGTCGCGCAGCAGCACTTTGCTCAAGGCAAACAGGTTGTCATCGCAGGTGGCCGAAAAGAGCAGGGTCTGACGATCCGCCGGGATTTGCTTCAGCAGCGCCTTGATCTCGTCCATAAAGCCCATGTCGAGCATGCGGTCCGCCTCGTCAAACACCAGATGGCGCAGCGCCGCCAGACTTAAGGCCCCTTGCCGCAGGTGGTCGAGCAGCCGGCCCGGGGTAGCGATCAGGATATCCACCCCGGCTTTCAACGCCTCCACCTGTGCGGCTATGCTCACCCCGCCGTAGACCAGCGTGCTGGTGAGGTCGGTACCCTTGGCGTAGCGCGTGACGCTCTCATGCACCTGCACCGCCAGCTCGCGGGTCGGCACCAGCACCAGGGCGCGGATGGGGCGGGGGGCATCGCTCGTCGGGTGTTGCAGCAACTGCTCCAGCAGCGGCAGCACGAAGGCGGCGGTCTTGCCGGTGCCGGTCTGGGCACCCGCCATCAGATCGCGCCCCGCCAGAATGAGCGGGATGGCGCTGGCCTGCACCGGGGTCGGCGCGATGTAGCCAAGCTCGGTCAGGGTCTGCTGCAGGCGGGGGGAGAGCGCCAGATCGGCGAAGGAGGCAATGGACATAAGGGTACCCGTCGGGATGGGCGCGGCCACGCCGCGCTGGAAACAGTCTTGATGGCCGGCATGGTAACAGATGCGGGGCCGCGGGCAGAAGGCGCAGCCGGCTCAGCGGCAGTGAAACACCTCTTCCAGTGCGTCCACCACGGCGCGCACCCGGCTGGCTTTTTGCAGGTCGGGGTGGAGCACCAGCCAGATGTCGACCGGATCGCACAGGGTGGGCAGCACGCGCACCAGTTCCGGCTCCTTGTCCGCCAGAAAGGTGGAGAGCAGGGCGATGCCGAGCCCCTGGCGAGCCGCCGCCAGCAACAGCAGCTGGGCGTTGCACTGCAGCACCACGTTGGGCTCGTGCAGCGGCTCCCCGCACAGGCTGTGCCAGTGGCGGGAGACCAGCTCCCTGGCAAACAGCAGCAGGGCGTGCTGGCTGAGGGCGTGGCCGCTCTTGGGCGTGCCGTGGCGGGCCAGATAGTCGCGAGAGGCATAGAGCCCCATCTCTATGGTGGTGAGGCGCTTGATCACCAGCTCGTCGTTGTCCGGGCGCAGCCCGCGGATGGCGAGATCGGCCTCCCGGTAGGCGATGTCGCTGACGCTGACCGCGGTCTGCAGGCTGAGCCGGATGCCGGGGTGGCGCTCGCGCAGCAGGGTGAGGGCGGGCAACACGAAGGCTTGGGCCAGGGTATCGGTGGTGGCGATGCGCACCTCGCCGCACAGGCTCTGATCGCCGGCGCTCGCCTTGCGTTCGATGGCCTTGATGGCCTGCTCCATGGCGCTGGCATCCGCCAGCATGGCCTCGCCGAGGGGGCTGAGATCATAGAGCTTGGGGGTGCGGATAAAGAGTTTGGAGCCGAGGTTCTGCTCCAGCGCCGTGATGCGGCGCCCCACGGTGGCCTGATCGACCCCCAGTACACCGGCAGCGCCACGCAGGGTACCCTGCCGTGCCAGTGCCAGAAAAAACCGCGCGTCGTCCCAGTTGATCATCGAGCCTCCCACTCAAAGTGCCCCGGCGGGGCGTGCCCATTAGAAGCCAGTGCCGGCGGGAGCACAAGGCGAGAGTGCCCTTGTCGACATGCAGATAGATGCCACTGACATGCATTATTGAAGCAGGCTGATGCATTTGTGTCGCTGTCGAGGGGCCACGACGGGCGCTATCATGGCGCCTCTCGTCAGCGGCCTTGCCCGCCCTCATCGGAGCCTTGCATGTCATCATCTCTTTGCGCCGCTGCCCCTTCTGCGGCGGCTACCTCCCATCGCGCCATCCTGCTGTTTCTGCCGCTGGCGCTGATGTCGGCGCTGCTCAACAGCAGCGTGCCCACTCCCCTCTATCCCCATTATCAGCAGGCGCTGGCCCTGAGCGATGTCAGCCTCACCCTCATCTATGGCGGCTATGCGGGCGGGGTGCTGATCTCCCTGTTCGGGGTGGGCAATCTGGCGGGCAGGGTGAGCGACCTGCGCGCCATGATCCTGCCGGCCCTGCTGGCGGTACTGGGGGGCGCCCTGCTGTTTGCTCTCGCGGACTCCTTCTGGTCGCTCTTGCTGGCGCGGGTGCTGGCCGGGATCGGCACCGGCGCCCTGACCGGCGCCGCCAACGTGGCTCTGCTGCGCTTCGGCCCGCGCGATGGCGGCAAGCGGGCCGCCCTCAGCGCGACCCTCTCCTTCACCGCCGGGCTGGCGCTCGGCCCGGTGTTCAGCGGGTTGGCGCTGCAGCTGGAGTGCTATCCGACCCGGCTGCCCTTCCTGCTCATCATGGGGTTGGCGGCCTGTGCCATGGCGGGGGTGGCATTGAGCTGGCCCGCCAGCGCGCAAGGGGCGCCTGCTGCGGCAGCCCAGCAGGGCAGGGGATCGCTGGGGGAGGGGCTCAAGGCCACCGGGGCGGCTTTCTTCATCTGTGCACTGGCGCTGTTTACCGCCTGGGCGGTGGCGGCCAGCCTGCTGGCCATCGGCCCCAAGGTGGCGAGCCAGTTGCTGGGGCTGCGGGATCTGGGCCTGTTCGGCTATCTCATCGCGGCCTACATGGTGCTCTCCGGCCTTTGCCAGCTCTGGGCCCGTCGGCTCGATGCCCGTCACACCCTGCAAAGCGGCGCCCTGGCGCTGGCGCTCTGCATGCTGCTATTTGCCGGCGCCGTGCATGCCCAGTCGTGGTGGCTGGCGGTGGTCGGTTTGCTGGTGGCCGGTTACGCCCAGGGGGCGGTGTTCGTCGGCAGTGCGACCCTGGTCAACCGCATCGCACCGGCCGCCAGCCACGCCCGGCTGGTGTCGCTCTTCTACGTGATCGCCTATGTGGCGAACTGGGTGCCGGTGCTACTGGGCTGGGTCAGCGACGGGGCCGGCGTGCAGGCGGCGGTGGATCTGCTCACCGTCGGCAGCGTGCTGATCAGCCTGGGGCTGGCCTGGGCGGCCTGGCGCACCCGCTTCGAGCCGGCTGCCGGCTAGCGTAACTCAGTCGGCCAGCACTACTCGCTCGGCTGACAGATGGTGCATCCATTCGCGCAGGATCAAGAGGGCGGCGGCAAAGTGCCGGGTCTTGGGCAGGCTGGTGTGACTCAGTCGGCCAGCACCACCCGCTCGGCTGACAGATGGTGCATCCATTCGCGCAGGATCAACAGGGCTGCTGCAAAGCGCCGGGTCTTGGGCAAGTTGGCGGCGGCCAGCGGGTCACCCTCCACCATGGCGGCAAACTGGCCAAACAGCTGCTCCAGGCTCTCCCGGCTCAGTTCACGGCTGCCGAGCACTTCGGCCAGCGGCAGCGGCGCCTGCAGGGTCACCACCTCATGGGGCGGCACCTCGGCGGCCAGCGGCATCAGCACGTCCTCCACCACCATGATGGCCTGCTCCAGTTCCAGCGCGCTCGGCGGATCCCGGCGAAACGGGCCCGGCGTCATGGCTTCGAGGCCGAAGCCCAAGGTGCGGGTGAAGGAGGTACCGTCGGCCCGGGTCAGCAGCAGCTGGCTGCTGTGCTCCCCCAGGCTGAGCAGGATGGCGGTCTGGTTGCGGGTCATGGGGTCTCCTTGTAGCGGTCGCGACTCTGCCTTATCCATACACCCGCCGCGACCGGCTGGCGAGGGCTTTCGGCACCCCCCATCCGGGGAATACGGCTTGCAATATGTGGTTGTGATGGCATTCTGGATGTCTAGATGGTTATTTTGTCGTTACCTTCAGGAGTTCAGATATGGATATTCGTACCGCCCCCCGTGCGCTTGCGCTCGCCCTGTTGCTGGCCAGCGGCCTTGCCACCGCCAACGAGGCGCTGGTGATCCAGACCGACTTTGGTCTCAAGGATGGTGCCGTCTCGGCCATGAAGGGGGTCGCCTTCGGAGTGGATCGCACCCTGCCGCTCTATGACCTGACCCACGAGATCCCGGCCTACAACATCTGGGAAGCCTCCTACCGCCTCTATCAGACCCTGCAGTACTGGCCCAAGGGGACAGTGTTCGTCAGCGTGGTGGATCCGGGGGTCGGTACCGATCGCAAGTCGGTGGTGCTCAAGACCAAGAGCGGCCACTACATCGTCAGCCCGGACAACGGCACCCTGACTCTGGTGGCGGAGCACTTCGGCATCGATACCGTGCGCCAGATCGACGAGAAGACCAACCGCCTCAAGGGCTCCGAGAAGTCCTACACCTTCCACGGCCGCGACGTCTACGCCTACACCGGCGCCCGCCTCGCCTCCGGAGCCATCAGCTATGAGCAGGTAGGACCCAAGCTGCCGGCCGAGGTGGTGAAGATCCCCTATCAGCCTGCGGTGGCCGAGCAGGATGGCACCCTCAAGGGCACCATTCCGATCCTGGACGTGCAGTACGGCAACGTCTGGACCAACATCGACGACAGCCTGCTGACCAAGGCGGGGATCAACAAGGGCGACAACGCCTGCATCAAGATCAGCGAAGGGGATGCACTGAAATACGAGGGCAAGGCCCCCTATGTCAGCAGCTTTGGCGATGTGCCGGAAGGCCAGCCGCTGGTCTACCTCAACAGCCTGCTGCAGGTATCGGTGGCACTGAACATGGACAGCTTCGCCGCCCAACATCAGGTGCAATCCGGCGCCAACTGGCATATCAGCCTGAAGAAGTGCTCATAAGCACTGGCCTGCACCAACAATGACAAGGGCGCTGCGGCGCCCTTTTCATGACCGGTCCAGCGGTGGGCCTTACTGCCCCTTGAGCGGGGCGGCGGCGGGTTGGAGCCGGATGGGCTGGGGCGGTAGCTCGCGCACGCTTACCACCACCTCATAGCGTTTGTCGGCTTCGGCCGGCGGAATGTTCTTGAACAGCGCCTGGGCGGTGGCCTGGGGATCCTGGCCCAGCTTGCTGGCGTGATAGAGGGGAGCGGGCAACGCCGGCGGGCGCGCGTCGGGACGACCGGCTGGCGGGGCTGGCAGCTCGCAGGCCTGGGCCGACAGGCTGGCAAGCAGCAGGGTAAGTGCGAGGGTGTAACGTGACATGGGATGACTCCATCCAGGGAAGATGGCCCATCAAACGCCAGGCGAGCCGCTATCTCAACGGCTTTTACGCTCCCTTTTCACCCTCTTTACAGTCATGACAACGGGCGCCTGGGCGCCCGTTGTGGATCCTGGCAACCGCGGGACTCAGAACTCGTTGGAGAGCGCCTTGTACCCCTTGACCAGATCGATGTTGGTGTGGGCCACGTCCTCGGAGAACTCGGCGGCATCCACCGACACCCGCGGGATGTGGTCCAGATCGCTCTGCTGGTTGATGCGGGTGGTGGAGGGAACGTAGAACTCCGGCGGCAGATCGCAGCCGTCCACCACCGAGTTGTGGCGCACCACGGCGCCGTCACCTATGTGGCAGTTGAACAGCACGCTGTTGAAGCCAATGAACACCCGGTTACCCACTTCGCACGGGCCGTGGACTATGCTGCGGTGGGCGATGGAGGTGTACTCGCCGATGGTGACCGCAGCGCCGGACTTGGAGTGGATGACGACCCCGTCCTGAATGTTGGAGTTGGCGCCGATGACGATGGGCTCCATGTCGCCGCTGGCATCCACCTCGTCGGCGCGGATCACCGCATAGGGGCCGACAAACACGTTCTCCTTGATGATCACCTTGCCACAGATGATGGCTGTCTTGTCGATATAGGCTGACTCGTCGATGACCGGCAGATGGCCGGAGGGATTCTTGCGGATCATGTTACATCCTGTTGAAGAGGAAAGCGGACGGGAAACAGGCCGGACGTGCGGGCCCGCCGGAGAGTCAGCTTACGCCTCGGTGCCGGGAGGGGAAACCCTTTACTGGTCTGACCCCGACATTGGCTGGCGCCCCGGCAGGGTGTTCCCTTTGGGCAAAATATGGGAGCATGGCCGTTCCCGAGGGCGAAACTGCCCGCTCGACACTATTTGCATAACCCTGGATATCCAAGATGAAGAAGATTGTTGTGCTGCTCGGCATGCTGCTGGCCCCCTGGTTCTCCTCTGCCGTTCAGGCCAAAGGGGAGGCCGGCGAGTTTGATTATTACGCCATGGCGCTCTCCTGGTCACCGGAGCACTGCGCCATCAAGCCGGCCGACCGGGACCAATGTTCCCGCCAGCTGGGATTCGTGCTGCACGGGCTCTGGCCCCAGTATCAGCGCGGCTATCCGAGCAGTTGTACCCGCGAGCGGCTGGATCCGGCGATGGAGCAGGAGTTTGCCGGGCTCTATCCCAGCCGCTTTCTCTATCGCCATGAATGGGAGAAGCACGGCACCTGTTCCGGCCTGAGCCAGCACGATTTTCATCAGCTGGCCAGCGACCTGCGCCAGAAAGTGAAGATCCCGGCCGCCTATCAGTCTCCCGCCGAGCCGCTGCGCAAGAGCCGCTTCCAGCTCAAGGCGGATCTGGCCAGTGTCAACGACTGGCTGGCGCCGGACAACATCACGGTGGCCTGCGCCGACGGTGGCCGCTTCCTGCGGGAGGTCTATATCTGCCTCAACAAGGAGGGGACCGATGCCGTCACCTGCTCCGACGAGATGCAAAAGCGCGAGTTGCGCTCCTGCGGCCAGCCGGACTTCCTGCTGCGCAGCGTACGTTGACCACTTGTCTTCATCAGGCCCCTCGCGGGCCTGATGTGCAATGAGGGTATGGGAAAGGAGTCTTATCAATGAAGAGCAAGCAAGGATTTTCGGGTGAAGAACGGGCGCTGCTGCTCGGCGTGAAAGGGGTGGGGCCCACCGTCATCGGGCGGCTTGAACAGCTTGGCTACCACACTCTGGCGCAATTGGCCGCGGCCGACACTAGCCATATCGTGCAACTGGTGGCCAGCATGCTGGGCTCGACCTGCTGGCAGAACAGTCCGCAGGCCCGTGCGGCCATCGATGGGGCCATCGCGCTGGCGCGCAGCCAGGTCGGCGGCGTCACTCCCGAGCGGCAAGAGACGACATCATGACGCTGTTTGCCGAACTGGGGCTGCGCTACCCCATCATTCAGGCCCCCATGGCCGGTGTGCAGGACAGCGTGCTGGCCCTGGCCGTGACCCGGGCCGGCGCTCTGGGCTCATTGCCCGCGGCCATGCTGAGCCTCGCCACCTTGCGCGAAGAGCTGAGCCGGCTGGCGGCGAGCGGGGGGCCATTCAACATCAACTTCTTCTGTCACCGGCAGGAGGCGCCGGATCCCGCCGCCCAGGCCCGCTGGTTGCAGCGGCTGGCGCCCTACTATGACGAATACAGCGTGCGCGACACTGCCGGCACAGCCGCCCCTAGCCGGGCCCCGTTCAATGCCGAACATGTCGCCATGGTGGCCGAGTTCAAACCGGCCGTGGTCAGTTTCCACTTCGGGCTGCCCGAGCCCGAGTTGCTGGCCCGGGTGAAGGCCTGCGGGGCCAAGGTGTTTGCCAGCGCCACCACGGTCGCAGAAGCCCGCTGGCTCGCCGACCATGGCGCCGATGCCATCATCGCCCAGGGGCTGGAGGCCGGCGGCCATCGCGGCCATTTCCTCGAGGACGATCTCAGCCTGCAGCAGGGCACCTTTACCCTGTTGCCACAGATAGTCGAGGCGGTGAGGCTGCCGGTCATCGCCGCCGGCGGCATTGTCGATGGTGTCGGCATTCGCGCCGCACTGGCGCTGGGGGCCAGCGCTGTCCAGATGGGAACTGCCTTCCTTTGCTGTCATGAGGCGACAACCTCTGCCCTGCATCGCGCGGCTATTCAGTCGACTCAGGGCCAGAACACGGCCCTGACCAACTTGTACAGTGGTCGTCCGGCAAGGGGAATTGTCAATCGGCTGATGCGAGAATTGGGGCCGCTGTCCGAAGATGTGCCTGCGTTTCCTCATGCCAGTGGCGCCCTGGCACCGCTGCGCAGTGCGGCCGAACAGCGGGGGGATGCAGGGTGCTCGCCGCTCTGGGCTGGCCAGAATGCCTCCGGTTGCCGTGACTGGCCGGCTGCCGAGCTGATCTCGCTTTGGGTAAAAGAAGCAGGGTTGGCTGACGTTATGCCTATATAGGAAGCCAAAGCGAGCGCTGGTTCGGGTGGGAGGTCAGAAAAGAGGGGGAGAAAAAGACTCGGATCCCCTGTTTTACTCGTTATCTGTGGATAAGTTTGTATAAAAGCTGTGCTTGGATATGAATAACTAAAAAAGTGCGCTTTTTTGCAATTTTATTGCAGGGGAGGGGTTGCCAGAACGAATTCACTCCCTATAATGCGCCTCCATCGACACGGCACGCGGCAACGCAAACAGCTAGGTCGGTGGCCTCGAAAAGCCTTTGAAAATAAGGCTTGACTCGAGAAAGCGGTTGAGTAGAATGCCACTCCCGCAGCAGCAAAAGCTGCGTCGCTCTTTAACAATTTGAATCAAGCAATCTGTGTGGGCACTCACAGCATCGAGCATCAAAAACAATTTTTGATTTTCAATGTC